>NZ_JACBYE010000100.1 GCF_013415325.1 Sanguibacter inulinus
GGGTGGGTGCGGGCGTGGTTGCCGCCGCAGCGAGGACGAGCGGCACGGCGGCCACGGGCTGCTCCATCGGGACGGTGGCGGCTCGGCTCGACGAGGCCTGCGTGCTGTCGCCGCGCAGGCGACGCAGCGAGAAGGCCGAGATGTCCTGGGCGACGAGGGACTCGATGGTGACGACGGAGAGGTCGAGGGCTGTGACAGACATGTGAGGTCCTTGGGGGTGCGTGGCTGGACGCATCCCGGACCAGGGGCAGGTACGACGGTCCTCAGACGACTGAGGCGACCTGCGGGTGGTCGACGGGATGCACTGCGGAGGAGGTCAGAGCCTCAACAACACGCAGCAGCTGCGCACAGCGCACCGCAGACCGGCGCGTGCAGGGCACGCGCGGCGGAGGTCTGGGTGGTGGTCACCAGAGCATGGTGCCAGGGGCACGGTCCGGTGCGCAAGGGGTGGGACGGCCGGACCCAGGACGCGAGGCAGCGCCGTCTGGCCCGGGCCTTTCCACGCGGACGACCTGCGGCCTGAGGGAGGGTGCGGTGCTGCCTCACCCTCCCCCGGCCACCGGAGGCCCTCTCAGCTCTTCCGCGCCACCAGCGTGTTCGAGGCCTGCGCACGCGGGCGGATCATCAGGTGGTCGATGTTCACGTGGTGCGGGCGGGTGAGCGTCCAGGTGATGGCGTCGGCGACGTCGTCGGCGGTCAGCGGCTCCTCGACGCCGGCGTAGACCGCGTCGGCCTTGGCCTGGTCGCCGTCGAAGCGGGTGAGCGAGAACTCTTCGGTGCGGACCATGCCCGGCGCGATCTCGATGACGCGGACAGGCTCCCCCACGAGCTCGAGGCGCAGGGTGTCGGCGATGACGCGCTCCCCGTGCTTGGCGGCCACGTAGCCGGCACCACCCGGGTAGGTGCCGTGCGCGGCGGTCGAGGTGAGGACGACGACGTCGCCGCGTCCTGAGTCCCGGAGCGCCGGGAGCAGCGCCATGGTGACCTGGAGGGTGCCGAGGACGTTGATCTCGTACATGCGGCGCCAGCGCTCGACGTCCGAGACCTCGACCCTGTCGGTGCCGAGCGCTCCCCCGGCGTTGTTGACGAGCGCGTGGACGGGACCTCCGGCGGTGACCTCGGCGGCGAGCCGGGCGACGTCGTCGGCCACGGTGAGGTCGGCGACGACCACCTGCGCACCGGTCTCCTCCGCGAGCGCGGCGAGCCGGTCCGCCCGCCGGGCGACGGCGACGACGTCCCACCCTGCACGGCACAGGTGGCGGACCGTCGCAGCACCGATGCCTGAGGAGGCTCCGGTGACGACAGCGCGGAGCGGCGTCGAGCGGGCGACCTGCGTGCCTGCGGGATCACCAGACGGGACGGGCTGGGACGGGTCGGTCTGCTGCTGGGACACGGGTTCTCCTCGAGGACGAGCGGGTACCGTACTGGTCTAGCACGTCGGTGCTGGCCGGGGCTGTTCCTGCCCGCCGCCACCACCGCCCCAGCGCGGTCGGCTCGTGCCGACCCGCGTCGCACGGCGGCGTCGGGTGCACCCGCTGCACCTTCGCCGCACTCGTCTCCCGTTCGTCTCACCCCCGTCAGGAAGGTCCACAGCTCATGACCGTCGGATTCATCGGCACCGGGAACATGGCGAACGCGATCGTCCGCGGGATGGTGGGGTCGGGCGGCTTCCCCGCCGACGAGGTGGTGGTCTTCGACCGCAACGCCGACAAGCGCGAGCTGCTCGGCGCCGACCTCGGCGTGCAGGTGGCCGGCTCGGCCGAGGACCTCGTGGACGCCTCGGACGTCGTCGTCGTCGCGGTCAAGCCGCAGGGGATCCCCGCGCTGCTGAGGGGTCTCGCGGGGCGGATCGCGGAGCGGCGACGGGTCGTCTTGTCGATCGCCGCGGGCACACCGCTCGCCAGGCTCGAGTCCTTCCTGACGACCGACGCTGCGCCCGGGTCGGACTCTGCTGTCGTGCGCGTCATGCCGAACGTCAACGCGATGATCGGCGCCGGCATGTCCGCTGTCACCGGCAACGCTGCGGCGACAGCCGACGACGTGGCCACGGTGGTCGCGATCTTCCAGGCTGTCGGCGAGGTCGTCGAGATCCCCGAGTCGCAGTTCTCCACCTACACGGCCATCGCGGGTTCGTCCCCGGCCTTCACCTACCTGTTCATCGACGCGCTCTCCCGGGCTGCCGTCGCGGGTGGCATGCCTAAGGCGCAGGCCACCCAGATCGCCGCCCAGGCTGTGCTGGGCTCGGCGAAGATGGTCCGCGAGTCCCCGAAGAGCCCGTGGGACCTCATCGACACCGTCTGCTCCCCCGGCGGGACGACCGTCGCCGGACTGCTCGCGCTCGAGGACCGCGGGTTCTTGTCGACAGTCGCGCACGGCGTGAAGGCGACCATCGACCGCGACAGGGAGATGAACGCGGGCGGCTGACCTGCAGTCCCGGCTTTCCTGGTGGGGCCGCGGGTAGAGTATCCCCAGATCCCGGACCTGATTTGGCCTGGTGGCGTGCCCCGCTCGATGGGGTGCTGATCGTCGGTACGCAGTAGCCGTGCCTCCCGCTGACCACACCTCATCAGGAGTCTCCTCGTGCTGCCCAGCCGTCCCCGTGCACCCCGCCGCCCCCTCGCCCGTCTCGCTCCTCTCGCGCTCGTGACAGTCGCAGCGTTCACGCTGGCAGCCTGCTCGGCGAGCAGCGCGCCGGCCACGGGGAACGCTGCGGACAGCTCGTCCTCGGGCGGGGCGACAGCCTCGTCGGGGACCAGCGCCTCGGCCACGACGTATCCGTTGACCCTCGACAGCTGCGGCTTCGAGGTGACAGTGGACTCCGCCCCGCAGCGGGTCCTGACGATCAAGTCGTCGACCACCGAGATGCTGCTCGCCCTCGGGCTGTCCGACAGGATCGCCGCGACGGCGTTCCTCGACGGACCCGTCCCGGAGTGGTTGACCGACGCCGCGGAGGGCAACGACGCCGTGACCTCGCCGCTCTCGACCCAGGCGCCCGGCGCCGAGGCCGTCACCGAGGTCGAGCCTGACCTGGTCTACGCCGGGTGGGAGTCGAACCTCACCGCCGAGAGCGCCGGCGACCGCGGGACCCTCGCGACGCTAGGCGTCGCCAGCTACGTCTCACCGTCGGCGTGCAAGGGCGAGGGGTACATGCCCGACCCGTTGACCTTCGACGACGTGTTCGCGGACATCACCGAGGTCGGGACGATCTTCGACGTGCAGGCCTCCGCCGCCGAGCTGGTGGCTCAGCAGCGCGCCGAGCTCGAGGCTGTCGTCCCCGACGAGCGGGGCCTCACAGCGCTCTGGTACTCCTCCGGGACCGATATCCCCTACGTCGGGGCGGGCATCGGGGCGCCGCAGATGATCATGGAGGCCGCCGGTCTGACGAACGTGGCTGCCGACGTCCACGACACCTGGACCCCCTTCGGCTGGGAGGACGTCGTCGCGGCCGACCCCGACGTCATCGTGCTCGTCGACGCCGCGTGGAACACCGCGGACAGCAAGATCGCGATGCTCGAGGAGAACCCGGCGACAGCCAACCTGAACGCTGTGCAGGAGCAGCGGTACGTGGTGATCCCCTTCGCCGCGACCGAGGCGGGGGTGCGCAACGTCTCCGCGGTGTCTGACGTCGTCAAGCAGGTCGGGGCTCTGACCGTCGGCACCGACGACAGCGCTGCTGGCTGAGATGGGCCGGACGGGACGGGGCAGGACTGTGTCGAGCCATGGGGTGCCGGTCGCGGAGGGGTCGAGCGCGGCGAGGTCGAGCGCGGAGGTGCCGATCGCGGGCATCTCGAGCGTGGCGAGCTCGAGCTCGTCCGCTCCGGGCGGTCCTCTGCCGGGACCCAGCGAGCACGCACCCGCCCCCAG
>NZ_JACBYE010000101.1 GCF_013415325.1 Sanguibacter inulinus
CCCCGGACCCTGGCCCCCGGGGCCAGCCACAGACACAGACAGCGGTGCTAGTCCTACGGACACCACGGAGGTGCGAGACTGATCGCGTGACTCGACGTGTCCCTCTCCGCCCTGCCGTCTCCGCCCTCCCCGCCTACGTCCCGGGCGCCCGCGTCCCGGTCGGCGCAGCAGCGTTCAAGCTCTCGTCCAACGAGAACCCGTACCCGCCGCTCGCCTCGGTCCAGGCCGCGATCATCGACGCGGCGTCGGACGTCAACCGGTACCCGGACATGTTCGCCACGGAGCTCACCGAGGCCCTCGCCCAGCACCTCACCGCAGACCTCTCACCCCAGGCGCTCGAGGACCACGGAGCGGTCTCGGCCGAGCAGGTCGTCGTGGGGAACGGCTCGGTCGCCGTGCTCGCGCACATCCTCGAGGCTGTCGTCGACGCCGGCGACGAGGTCGTCTACCCGTGGCGATCCTTCGAGGCATACCCGATCGTCGTCAGCGTCGCAGGCGGGACCGGGGTCCCCGTGCCGCTCGCCGCCCACGGACGCCTAGACCTCCAGGCCATGGCAGCAGCCGTGACAGACAGGACCCGCGTGGTCCTCGTCTGCACGCCGAACAACCCGACGGGCGCAGCGCTCACCCAGACCGAGCTCCTCGACTTCCTCCGCACGGTCCCCACAGACGTCCTCGTGGTCGTCGACGAGGCCTACCTCGAGTTCGTCCGCTCGGACGACCCGGTCGACGGCACGGCGGCGCTCGCGGCCCACCCCAACGTCGTCGTCCTGCGGACCTTCTCCAAGGCCTACGGCCTCGCGGGTCTGCGCGTCGGGTACGCGGTCGCGCGCCCCCGCCTCGCGACCGGCATCCGCTCGGCGTCGACGCCCTTCGGCGTCTCGCACCTCGCCCAGCGGGCCGCCCTGGCGTCGCTCGAGGCGAAGGACGAGCTCCTCGCCCGTGTCGACACCATCGTCGCGGAGCGCACCCGGTTCGCCGACGGGCTCCGCGACCAGGGCTGGGACCTCCCGGAGTCCCAGGCGAACTTCGTCTGGATGGAGCTCGGGCAGCGCACCGCCGAGCGCGCTGCCGAGGCCGCCGCGGCCGGTGTCATCGTCCGGCCCTTCGCCGGTGAGGGCATCCGCGTGTCTGTCGGCGAGCACGAGGCGACCGACATCTTCCTGCGGGTGGCGGCCGGCTGGCGCTGAGGTCGTGCCGGGTGCTGAGGCGTCAGGCGCTGGGGCCTGTCGGGTGCTGAGGCGTCGGGCACCGAGGTCGTGCCGGGCATTGAGGTGGCCTCGGACACAGAGGTCTGTGAGGCACCGAGGGCTGTCGGGCACCGGGGTCTGTCGGGCGCTGAGGTCTGAGAAGCGATGAGGTCAGTCATGTACTGGGTGCCTGTCAAGGACAGGGGTCGTGTCACCCACTGGGCTCGTACCGGACGCCGGGTGGTGGCGACGTCGCCCCAGGCCGGCCCGTGCCAGACTGATCCCTCGACGACCTCGACGCGGTGGACGGTCCCCGCGCACGACTGGGTGACGGTGATGCTGGCGTGCTCGTGAACGACCGCAGGGCACGTGTCCTCGACGAGGTGACCCGCCGCGGCTCGGTGACTGTCGCCGAGCTCGCCAGCATCCTCGGCGTCTCGGGCATGACGGTGCGTCGCGACCTCGACGTGCTCGCCCGCCAGGGTGTGCTCGACAAGGTCCACGGCGGAGCCACAGCGCCCCGGAGCTCGACGGGGCTCGGCACGTACGACCCGAGCGGCCTGGGGCCGCGCCACGACCTGGGGTCGCGCCACGACCCTGGCCTGCGCCGTGACCCTGGCCTGCGTCGTGACCCGGCAGCCGCGACCCGCCAGGCCGAGCAGGACGCCGCCGAGGCGAGCGTGGCGGAACTCGTCGCGACGCTCGTCGAACCAGGGATGGCAGTCGGCCTCTCCTCGGGTTCTGCCACGCTCGCGGTCGCCCGCGCCCTCGTCGGGGTGCCGGACCTCACCGTCGTCACCAACTCGCTGCGCATCGCCGACCTGCTCCAGCGGGTCTCGGCCGCCGACGACTCGGCGGCCCAGTCCGTCGTGCTCACGGGCGGTGTACGGACTCCCGCCGACGCGCTCGTCGGACCCGTCGCCGTCAGGTCGCTCGGGCACCTGCACTGCGACGTCGTGATGATCGGCGTCCACGGGATCGACCAGCACGCTGGCTTCACCACGAAGAACCTCCTCGAGGCCGAGACGAACCGCGCCTTCATCAGCGCGGGGAGCTCGGTCACCGTCGTCGCCGACCACACGCGGTGGGGGCGGGTGGGCCTCACGACCGTCGTCGACCTCGACGCCGTCGACAGGGTCGTCGTGGACGACGGTCTCGAGGACGAGCACGCGGAGGTCCTGCGCCCGCTCGTCAACGAGCTGTGGGTCGCGTCGCCGGCTGCGCCTGCGCACACCTGACCGGGTGTGCTTGCACGTACCTGACCGGGTGTGCTTGCACGTACCTGACCGGGGTGCCTGCGCACACCTGACCGGGGTGGGCCGGCACGTACCTCACCCGGCTGCGCCTGCATGGCTCACCGATCAGCGTGCCACCAGCGACGGCTCGCTCGGCGACCTCATCTAGCGCCATTGCGGCCATGTCTCCGGACCCTGGCCGCTCTATGCTGCCCGCTCGACGACGCCACCTCGGCCGCGCCTCCAGATCCCCCATCGCCACAGCGCCGCCTCGGGCCCCGTCCCTACCCCGCAGTCCCTACCCC
>NZ_JACBYE010000102.1 GCF_013415325.1 Sanguibacter inulinus
TATAAGAGACAGATCCAGCCCTCGCCCCATCTAGCCCTCGCCCCACGGGAATTCGGTCGAGATCGTGACTTCGGAGCGAGATCGACCCTTCAAGGGCACGACCTCACTCCAGAGTCACGATCTCGCCGGGCCTCCGTCGAAGGTGCGGCAACCCGCGGGGTACGGTCTCCAGGATTCACGCCCTGCAGGGGCTGCTGACAGATCACGGACGGCGGACGGTCCTCGGCGTCGGACGGGCGGGCGGCGTCCACAGGACGCTGTGCCCGGTCCGTCGGCGTCGGGCGGGCGGCGTCCACAGGATGCCGTGCCGACGGCGGGTGCACAGGCGCTCTGTCAACGGGTGCGATCGGTGGTCAGAAGCCGTGGGATCTGTGCATGAGACTCGACCTCCTCCCCGCACGACCGCACCTCGACCAGGGCCAGCACGACCGCCCCACGCCGCTCGTCGTCCCGCGAGTGGTGATCCCGGACGTCGTCCTGGCTCGCGACCTGCCGCGCGGGACTCTCGATGCCGGGGTGAGAGACGGGCGCCTCGTCAGGGTCCGGCGCGGCGCCTACGTGTCTCGCGACGGGATGTCTCCGACAGAGACCGCCGATGGTCGTCGGCGCCTGGAGCTCGCCCGGGTCGCCGCAGTCCTCGCCCAGACCAGAGCCGCTGCTGTCGTCAGCCACCAGTCAGCGGCGCTCGTCTGGGGACTCCCGACCTGGCACCTGCCGACGACAGTCCATCTCTTCCACCCGGTCCGGAGGTCGAGCCGGAGCGCGAAGGACATCACCTGGCACGAGGCCGGATCAGGTGGACGCCCGACGCTGCAGCTCTCCGGGCTCTGCGTCACGAGGCTCGAGCAGACTGTCGTCGACTGCCTCAGGACAGCACCTCCGCTCGACGCTCTGGTCATCACCGACGCTGCGCTGGCACGAGGGGCAGACCGCGGGGAGATCGAACGCCTCCTGACCAGCGTCAGCGGTCGGCGTGGGGCCTCTCGTGGCCGCGAGCTCCTCGACCTGGCGGACGCCGGGGCGCAGTCTCCCTGGGAGAGCGTCTGCCGTGTGCTCCTGCAGGCGGTCGGCCTCCCGGCACCGGAGACACAGGTGCAGGTCGACACGTACCTCGGTCGCTTCTACGCCGACCTGGGCTGGAGGCAGTGGCGGTTCCTCGTCGAGTTCGACGGAGCGACGAAGTACTCCGGGGACGACCGTGCGGCGACCTCCGCCCTGATGGCGGAGAAACGCCGACAGCACGCCGTGGAGGACGAAGGTTGGCGGGTCCTGCGCGCCACCGCCGCAGACCTCGGACGGTCGTTGCTCCTGGTCCAGCGCCTCCGAAGACTCCTGCCCGAACCCGCCTTCCGCTCCAGCCGCCCCCGTCCCCACCTCCTGACAGACCTTCAC
>NZ_JACBYE010000103.1 GCF_013415325.1 Sanguibacter inulinus
CCCAACAAAACCTACACCTCGTCGGCAGCGTCCGATGTGTATAAGAGAAAGCTCCTGTCGTCTGGTCGGAGGCATCACCTCCGGAGGCAATCCCCTACCTGTTGCCGCGACGTGCGTCTCGGTGCCTGAGTGCCCGAGCCTCGAGCAGGGTCCAAAGCGCGAATCAGCGCTAGTCCTCCACTTTGCTCTTTTGAATGACTATTGTCCGAATCGACCCAAGGGTCTAGTCTGGCAGCACAAGGTTGCCCAAAGGCGGACAACCATAATAAAGGGGATGTCATGCGGCAATCACACAGAGGTATCGTAGCGACGGTCGTCCTAGCGCTCTCCGTCTGGGGATTGACATCTCCAGCGACTGCCTCTGAACCGCCCACAGGCCTGGTACCAGCCGACCAGTCTTCGTTCGATCTCACCATAGGCATGCCCTCAGACCTCCCAGACGAAGAGGAACTCATCAAGGACCTCGCGTCCTCCCCGTTCCCTCGTGAGGTCTCGATCATCGGAGGTACGCAGACGACGGTCTACACCCTCCCTGGAGGGCTCGAGTACACCTCGGAGGAGCCCGCGTTCTCACCCCGCATGTCCGGTGGGAGCAACAGCTACGGAGTCTTCGTGAAGTTCACCCCGACCGAGCAGGATCTCATCTACGCAGGCGCTGGCTTCGCTCTGTCCACGGCAATCTGCCTGATCCCTGCCGTCGGCCTGGCCTTGTGCACCGTCAGCGGCGCCATCATCACTGCGGCCTCCGTGTTCATCGCAGCCTCCGGAAAGTGCTCCAACCGACTCCTGGTCTACCCCTTCGTCCCGGAGCGGAACCGGTGCGCATGAACCGCTCCCGACGCCAGCGCATCGTCGGATTCGTCAGCCTGGCCGTCGAGCTGGCCATCATGATCGCGCTGATCTTCCTCGCGAACAGGACGGGCATCTCGTCGACAGAACAGGCCGCCCTCTACATCGGCGCAGGAACCTGCATCGTGGCAGCAGGAGTCACCGCCAACCTGGTGGCTCGCGCACGCCGCCGGCAGAAGGCGGAGAAGTAGCCGCACCCTCAGTGTCCCCGGACCAGGTCCATCTCGATGCGCTCACAGCGTCCCCAGCCGGACGGCTGTCGACGAGGCAGACCAACAGGACGGCGATCAGCCGAGGAGGACGTCGAGTTCCAAGCCGAGGCCGAGCGAGATCGTGACTTCGGAGCGAGATCGATGCTTCTACTGGTCGATCTCGCTCCGAAGTCACGATCTCGACTGTCCGGTGACGGGGCGGCGGAGCGGCAGGTCGGCGGCGGCGGAGCGTCAGGGCAGCCGGCGAC
>NZ_JACBYE010000104.1 GCF_013415325.1 Sanguibacter inulinus
ATAAGAGACAGGTTCCACACCGTCACGACGACAGACTGCGCGGCATCGGCCGAGGCGCCCGCAGCCCCCGCCGAGGCCGTCTGCAGCACGGGGGCGATGCTCCCGAAGACGGCTCCCCACACGGCGACCGTGACGAGCAGGACCACGGGCTCGCGAACCGTCCCGAGCAGCATGAGGGAGGCGACGAGCGCCGCCGTGCCCCCGACGGCGAGCTGGCGGAGGTGACTGTCTCCGAAGATGCCCACGAGGATCGCGCCGACGATCGACCCTGCACCGAAGACCAGCAACGACTGCCCGAGGCTCTCCCCGAGCCCGACGTCCACGAGGTACGGCGCCACGTAGGTGTAGAGCAGGTTGTGGGCGACGATCACCGCTGCGGTGGTGACGATGATCGCCCGGACACCGGGGACCCGCAGCGCCGCAGGGATGCCACCGGAGCCTGACCGGGGCGTCCCGGGGACATCGGCTGTCCCGAGCCGCACCCACACGACCAGCCCGAGCGCGACGACCGACAGCACCCCGAAGGTCCACCGCCATCCGACGGCCTCGCCGAGCGCGGTCCCGGCCGGGACGCCGACGGCGAGCGCGAGGGTGCTGCCCAGCGCGGTGAGGGCGATCGCCCGACCGGCCAGGTGCGGGGGTGAGAGCCTGCGGGCATAGCTGGGGATCAGGGCCCAGGTCATCCCGGCGCCGAGACCGGCGAGGAACCGCGTCGCGAGCAAGATCGGCAGGGAGGGTGCGAGGGCCGTCGCGGTGTTGACCACGACGAACCCGAGCAGCATCCCGACGACGACGGCGCGTCGGGGGAGCGAGGCGGTGAGGGAGGTCAGCGGGATGGCGCCGACGAGGCAGCCGACGGCGAAGACGGTGACGGTCTGCCCGGCGGTCGAGGTGCTGATCCCGAGGTCGTCGCTCATCTGGAGCAGGAGCCCCGCAGGGAGGGTCTCGCTCAGCAGGGTGACGAAGCAGGTCACGGCGAGGGCTGTCTCTTATACACCTCTCCGAGCCCACGAG
>NZ_JACBYE010000105.1 GCF_013415325.1 Sanguibacter inulinus
GAGCAGAGCCGGGCAGGCACCGCCCGGCTCGATCACCGGCTCGAAGTGCCACAGCTCGTTCGCGTAGACCCTGCACAGGCCCAGGTCGGCTCCGTGCTGCTCGAGCCACAGGGCTCCGTCTGTCGGGCCGACGTCGATCGCACGACCGGCGACGTGCGCAGAGCGTTCCGGCGGCAGCACCCACCGCCGGGCCTCCTCGAGCGAGCCGTAGCGTTCGACGGCCGACTCCACGAGAGCGGCCTGGTCCTCGGCGGAGCGCCACCCGGAGGTCAGCGTGAGCGCGACACCGTCGGCGGCCGCGGCCTCGACGGCCAGCGCGAACCGCCGCTCGAGCTCGGGGTCGAGACCTGTCGCCGGAGATTCCGCGCCGCCGCCGCCCTGCGGTGCGGAGGCCGTGCCGCTGCCCGAGCCGTCTCCCTGCGGCGCGTCGGAGCGGCCCGAGACGCCGAGGGCGACGGCTGCGAGACCGAGGACGACGACGGCCACGGGGACGGCGACCAGGAGGGCTGTGCGTCGTGGGTTGCGTACCGCGTGCTCGGGCGATCCCTCGTCGGGCAGCGGCCTCGAGGCCGGCGGTCCGGCGGCGGGAGGAGCGGGAG
>NZ_JACBYE010000106.1 GCF_013415325.1 Sanguibacter inulinus
AGATAATGCCACGAGCACGGCACATTTCGCCGATAGCCGCGATATCCTGCACCACGCCGATTTCGTTATTTACGTGCATGATGGAAACAAGGATGGTGTCGTCACGCATCGCTGCTTCAAGTTCTTTCAGGTCGATAATGCCGTTACGCTGCGGTGCCAGGTAGGTGACTTCAAAACCTTCGCGCTCCAGCTGACGGCAGGTATCCAGTACCGCTTTGTGTTCGGTTTTGCTGGTGATGATGTGCTTGCCTTTTTTCTGATAAAAGTTGGCTGCACCTTTGATCGCCAGGTTGTCAGATTCGGTTGCACCAGAGGTAAAGACGATTTCACGCGGATCAGCGCCGACCAGATCGGCAATCTGATTACGGGCGATATCTACCGCTTCTTCAGCCTGCCAGCCGAAACGGTGAGAACGAGAGGCCGGGTTACCAAAGGTTCCGTCCATCGTCATGAAC
>NZ_JACBYE010000107.1 GCF_013415325.1 Sanguibacter inulinus
GCCCAGGATGTTGCTGACGCGCGTGCCAATGGCCTTGGCGAAGCGATGCTTGACCGTCTGGCACTGACGCCCGCACGGCTGAAAGGCATTGCCGATGATGTGCGCCAGGTGTGTAACCTCGCCGATCCGGTGGGGCAGGTAATCGATGGCAGCGTACTGGACAGCGGCCTGCGTCTTGAGCGTCGTCGCGTACCGCTGGGGGTTATTGGCGTGATTTATGAAGCGCGCCCGAACGTGACGGTTGATGTCGCTTCGCTGTGCCTGAAAACCGGTAATGCGGTGATCCTGCGCGGTGGCAAAGAAACGTGTCGCACTAACGCTGCAACGGTGGCGGTGATTCAGGACGCCCTGAAATCCTGCGGCTTACCGGCGGGTGCCGTGCAGGCGATTGATAATCCTGACCGTGCGCTGGTC
>NZ_JACBYE010000108.1 GCF_013415325.1 Sanguibacter inulinus
GACTTGCATGTGTTAAGCACGCCGCCAGCGTTCGTCCTGAGCCAGGATCAAACTCTCCGTAAATGTTTGCTATCAACCAGTCGAAACCAGTTAACAACCATACGAAGCAAGCCTCCCTGCAAAGAGAAAACTTGATTAATCAAGGCTACAAACCGAAAACTTGCATTTTCAATTCATACCAAATAAACCTTGCCATCAGACCAGCCCCGACCGAAAAGCCGAGCACCAATCCAAGACAAGGGGTCTTGGCATTGACTATTAAGCACACTGTTGAGTTCTCAAGGAGCGGACG
>NZ_JACBYE010000109.1 GCF_013415325.1 Sanguibacter inulinus
GGGGCTGGTCTGATGGCAAGGTTTATTTGGTATGAATTGAAAACGCAAGTTTTCGGTTTGTAGCCTTGATTAATCAAGTTCTCTCTTTGCAGGGAGGCTTGCTTCGTATGGTTGTTAACTGGTTTCGGCCAGTTGATAGCAAACATTTACGGAGAGTTTGATCCTGGCTCAGGACGAACGCTGGCGGCGTGCTTAACACATGCAAGTCGAACGGTGACATCAGAGCTTGCTCTGGTTGATCAGTGGCGAACGGGTGAG
>NZ_JACBYE010000010.1 GCF_013415325.1 Sanguibacter inulinus
TCTCGACCCCACCCTCCACACCCCCCGAGGACCTGTCATGCCGCACTTCGACCTCCCGCTCGACCAGCTCGTCACCTACCTGCCCGACCGCGAGGAACCCGCCGACCTCGACGAGTTCTGGCACCGGACCCTGACCGAGCAGGACGCCGAGCACCCCCTCGACGTGACCTTCGAGAGGGTCGACACCGGCCTGACCGAGATCGTCACCGAGGACGTCACCTTCACGGGCTTCGGCGGGCAACCGGTCAAGGGCTGGTTCCACAGGCCGGTCCGGCTCGAGGGCCCCCTGCCGACTGTCGTCACCTACATCGGCTACGGCGGCGGTCGCGGCCTGAGCCACGAGTCCGTGCTGCACGCTGCGGCCGGGCACGCGACGCTCGTCATGGACAACCGGGGGCAGGGCAGCGGCCACCGCGTCGGGGCGACCGGCGACGCGGGGCCGACAGGTTCGCACGCGGCAGGCTTCCTCACCGCCGGGATCGAGTCTCCCGAGACGTACTTCTACACACGTATCTTCACCGATGCCGAGCGGGCGGTCCGCGCGGCCCGGCGGCACACAGCGGTCGACTCGTCGGCGGTCCTGGTCTCGGGAGGTTCGCAGGGCGGCGCGCTGTCCCTCGCCGCAGCAGCGCTCACCGAGCTGCGCGACGGTCTCGGCGAGCCTGCGCTGCGTGGCGCGATCGTCGACGTGCCCTTCCTCGCGCACGTCCGCCGGGCGTCGGTGCTCACCTCCGCCCGTCCCTACGGCGAGCTCGTCGAGTACCTGCACACCCACCGCGACAGCATCGAGCAGACCTTCCGCACCCTCAGCTATGTCGACGGCGTGAACCTCGCTGCCCGGACCACGGTCCCGGCGATGTTCTCGGTCGGTCTCATGGACGAGATCTGCCCGCCGTCGACCGTCTACGCGGCCTACAACCACTACGCGGGACCAAAGGAGATGGTCGTGTACCCCTACAACGGCCACGAGAACGGCGGAGCGTTCCAGGAGGTCGAGCACCTGCGCTTCGCCCGGGAGCACCTCGGCTGAGGTGCGGGCAGGCCGCCGGGGCACCGGGGGGCTTGTGGGTGAAGTTCTGCCGACCTAGGCTGGTCGTCTGGTCATGACGCGGCTGGTACGACGTCAGGTGGGAGAACCGGCGATGACCAGCTCGACCTCGACCTCGGCGGCACGTGCCGTCCGGGGCGACCCGTCCCCAGACCCAGCGACCGCCGAGCGCGACATGACCACAGCGGTGTGGTCGGCCCAGCTCCGGGAGCACGCCGTCGGCATGGTGATGGAGTGCCTCGGCCTCCCAGCCTCCGAGGCGCGGAGCCTGCTCGAGAGCTGCGCCGAGGTGCACGGCGTGCCCGTGGAGAACCTCAGCCGCTGGATCGTCGACGACCTGTCGAGGGCGGGGAGCGCGCACTCCCACGTCGTGGCGGCCTTCTTGTCCGACCCCCTCGTCCCGGCCACGGCGCCGGACCGGCGCCACTTCAGGGTCGTGGACGTCGACGGGCACGTCCTCTACAGGCCCACCTACGACGCGTGCGAGCTGGTCCGTCAGGTCGGCACGGCCCCGGCCGGTGCTGTCGTCCAGGTCGAGGCGGCCGACGGGACGTGGGTCGACGGTGTCGGCCGGTGGTCCGGGATCCTGGGGATGGTCTCGCTCGAGCCGCAGGTCCTCGCCGAGACGGACGCCGTCGTGCTGGCGGACCCGGCGACGTCGGACGGGGGGACGGTGTGGCGCATGGCCTTGCTCGACCACCAGGGGCGGGCCCTCGCGGAAGGCACGCTCCCGCCGCGCGCAGCCCCCACTCCCGACCGCTCGCTCGTCGAGCGCGTGCTGCACGGGATGGGCCTGGCGCGCGTCGGCGACTGGGTGGGGTCGAGCGGAGGCGGGGACCGTCCCTTCCACGTCGCCAGGATCCGCCAGGCCGAGGCGTCGTCGCCGTACCAGCCGGCGCGGGGCCACAGCGCTCGTACCTGAGCGCGGCGCGGACCCGGGCTGTGGCAGACGGTTAGACGTCCTGCGGCATCGCCCGGACCAGCACGAGCGCCACGTCGTCCGCCTCGGCTCCCGGGGCGAGCGTCGCCAGGACGTGGTCGGCCAGGTCGTCGACCGAGAGGTCCTGCCGGCCCGCGAGGGTGCGGGTCAGCAGGTCGATGCTCGTGGAGAGCAGGACACCACGACGCTCGACGAGCCCGTCGGTGTAGAGGAACAACGTGTCGCCGTCGCGCAGCTCGACCTCGTGGTCGTGCCGCTCGGCCGTGGGCAGCAGCCCGACGAGCACGTCGTTGGGGCGGTGCAGCAGCTCGACGGTCCCGTCGGCCCGCAGCAGGACGGGGTAGGGGTGCCCGGCGTTCGACCACCGCAGGGTCCGGACCCCGCGCGCCCTGTCGGCCTCGCTCTGCTCGATGCGTGCGACCACGGCCGTGGCTGTCGCCCCGCTCCCGAGCGCGAGGCCCAGGACGGCCTTGTCGGTCTCCTCGAGCACGGCCGAGGGGCAGCCGCCCGTGACGTACGCGATGGTCCGCACGATGCCCCGCAGCTGGGCCATGGTCGCGGCCGCCCGGTGGTCGTGCCCGGTGACGTCGCCGACGACGACTGTCGTCGCGCCGTCCTTGGTGACGAAGGCGTCGTACCAGTCCCCGCCGATCTCGAGGTCGTCACCGGCTGGCTGGTAGCGGACCACGACCTCGAGGTCGCGGGGCGTGGGCGGCGGGGTGAGCAGCGAGTGCTGCAGCTCGATCGACCCTTCGCGGGCCTGCCGGGCGCGGATCTCGTTGAGCTCGGCGTGGGCCCGCAGGTAGTCGATCTGCGCGCGCTGCCACTCCGAGGCGCGCACGGCCGAGGCGACCGCGGAGGTCGTGAGCATCATGAACTGCCTCTGCGAGGCGTCGAAGGGTCTGTGCGGACGTGCGCGCATCACCAGGACGCCACCGGGGGCGCTGTCTCCGTCCACCTCGAGCGGGGCGACGAAGGTCCTCTCGTGCACGACGGGGCGGCCTGTCGTGCGGACCTTGTCCACCAACCCGGTCGGGAGCTCGGCGAGCAGCGCGTCGTCGCTCGTCGCGGCGAGCCGGATCCCCGAGGGCGACGGCAGGTAGACGGCGCAGGCCTCGACGTCGGCCGTGCCGCCGAGCAGGTCGACGACGGTCCGGGCGAGGTCTTCGGTGCTGCCCCGGTGCTCCTGGAGCGCGACGTGCAGCGCGTCGACCGTGCTGAGGCGCCGACGGTCGACCACCTGGCTCGTCGTCTCCGTCGCGATGTCGAGGACACCGACGACCTCACCGGCGTCGTCGACGAGAGGGGAGTACGAGAAGGTGAAATAGGTCTCCTCGTCGAAGCCCGAGCGGTTCATCAGCAGCGGGGTGTCGACGCTCCACGTGGGACGGCGGGTCGTGAGGACCTCGTCGAAGAGCGGGCCGACGTCGTCCCAGATCTCCGCCCACACCTCGTGCGCCGGTGCGCCGAGGGCCCACAGCCGCTTCTGCGTGCCGAGCATCTCGCGGTACCCGTCGTTGTAGACCATCGTCAGCTCGGGCCCCCACACGAACATCACGGGGAAGCGCGTGCTGAAGCACATCCGGGCGGTCTGCCGCAGCGACTCGTCCCAGGTCGAGATCGGACCGAGCGGTGTCTGCTCCCACGGGAAGGCGAGCGTGGCGGCGCCCATGTCGCTGCTCAGCGCCGTCGGCGCGAACCACTCAGAATCCATCGGACCAGCGTAGTGGCCCTCAGGCACCGAGATCCGCGTGCAGCCGACGACGACAGAGGCGGCTCCGGCGCCCCGTGCCAGGGCCGATCTGGCACCCTGCCCGCGTAGCCCGACGGCTCGCCGACACCTGTCGTCCACAAGGAGAAGTTCGTCCTGGTCGCCTCTTGCGCAGCACGGTAAAGTTCGCACGACTGCCCTGTGCCCGATCCGCCTCGCTCACGAGGGGGAGGGCCGGTGGAGCGGTACCACCATCGGGAGGGACTGGACCGTGAGCGAGCCGACAGGTCGACGTGCGCCAGGAGCGCAGGCCGGACCAGCCCTGCAGCAGGGGCACCCTGTGCACCCCGGGCACGGCCACATCGTGCTGCGCTTCTCCGACGGCACCGAGCACAGGCTGCGCGGCATGACCCTCGTCGGCCGCAGCCCGCAGGCCGAGCCCGGAGAGGTCATCACCGACCTCGTCTCCGTCGTCGACCCGGGCCGCTCCGTCTCCAAGACCCACCTGCTCGTCGGCATGGACGCCCGCGGGCTGTTCGTCCAGGACCGCCGCTCGACCAACGGCACCGTCGTCACGCTCCCCGACGCCCAGCAGATCCTCTGCGGCGAGTCCCAGACCGTCCGCGTCCCCGCGGGGGCCACGGTGTCCTTCGGCGACCTCGGCTTCGTCGCCGACGCTGTCGAGCAGGACTGAGATGGCTGCCGTGTACACCACCTGGGGGACCGCGACCGACACCGGACGCGTGCGCACCCTCAACGAAGACGCCCTGCTGGCCCTGCCCCCGGTGTTCCTCGTCGCCGACGGCATGGGCGGGCACGAGGCCGGTGACGTCGCCAGCCGCGTGGTCGTCGAAGAGTGCTCGGTCCTCGTGGGCCGCACCTCCGTGACCATCGAGGACGTCCAGGACTGCCTCGAGCGCGCCGTCGCCCGCATGCACGACATCCTCGGCGACCGCAGCGGCGGCGCGACAGTTGCCGGGGCCGCCGTCGCCACCCACGAGGGCGCGCCCTACTGGCTCGTCTTCAACATCGGCGACTCGAGGGTCTACAGGCTCTCGACCGACGGCTTCGCGCAGGTGAGCGTCGACCACTCCGTCGTCCAGGAGCTCCTCGACTCCGGCAGGCTCTCCGAGGACGAGGCCGTCACCCACGCCGACCGCCACGTCGTCACCCGGGCCCTCGCGACAGACTCCTCCTTCGAGCCCGACTACTGGCTGATCCCCGTCGCCCCCGAAGACCGCCTCCTCGTGTGCTCCGACGGTCTCACCGACGAGCTCGACGACGCCGCCCTGCACCGCATCCTCTCGACCGAGGCCGACCCCCAGGCCGCCGCCGAGTCCCTCGTCGAGGCTGCGCTCGCGGCTGGCGGCCGCGACAACGTGAGCGTCGTCGTCGTCGACGTCGCCACGGTCTGGAACCACCTCGGCTCGACCGACCTCACCAACGACCACGAGACGACGGTCAGCCGCGACGAGCACGCGGCCGTCGTGTGGGACGAGCAGAAGCACGGCGCGACCCTGCCCCGCACCGGCGGACCCCGCACGGCCACGGGAGGCCTGCGATGATCGTCCCCGTCTACACCCCGGGCGACTGGGTGGCCGTGGTCACCGACGGCGCCGTCGCGCTGCTCCCGCCGACCATCGACGAAGACCGCCTCACCCAGGTGTGGGACGCTCTGCGCGAGAGCTCCGACCTCACCCACAGCCTCACGGTCCTCGCCCGCGGCGGTCTCGTGGGCCTGCCGCCCTTCGCGCTCGTCTCGGTCGTCGACGGGCACGTGCGCGGGTTCCTGCGCGGCGACGTCAGGCTCTTCACCGCCGACGCCGACGGCACCCACGAGCACTCCGCAGCGCACGTGGCCACCTGGGCCGAGATCAACGTCGCCGACGCCGGAGCCGTGACTGTCGCCGTCCCCGCCCAGGTCGCCCCCGAGCGTCGTGGACCCCGGATGCCCGCGCTCGCGGCCGTCGTGCGGGCGTCGAGCGTCGAGGTCAGCCTGCGCGCGGGCGTCGAGGCACCCTCACCCGTCCCGCCGGTCCGCGAGCCCGCGGCCGGGGCGCCGGCTGCCTCCGAGACGACCACCAAGGACGGGCTCGACGCGGACGCCCTCGACGGGGAGCAGCCCCTCGACCCGAGCATCCCGGTCCCGGGCCGCGCCGCCCGGCGTGCCCTGGTCACCGACGAGCCCGTGGCCGGTGCCCGGACCAGCCACGCGGCGACAGCCCCGGCGGCACCCCAGCCGAGCCCCGACCCGGTCCGCGACGCCGAGCGTGCCCGCGAGTACGTCGCCCGCCGGGCCCGCGCGACAGCCGCCCAGGCACCGCTCCGCGACAGGACTTCGGTCCCCGACGCAGCCCCGGCCACCTCGCGCCGCGGCTACGACGCCGCGCGCCGCGCGGAGCCCGTCGTGGTCCCCGCGACGTCGGCGACCTCCGCCTCGCCCCTCGTGGCGCGCGCGGACGAGGTGGCACCGCCGCCCCCGCCCGCGACCTCTGCGCCGGTCGTGCCGTCGGTCACCCCCGTGCCGGTGCCTCCAGCAGCACCCGCGCCCACCGCTCCTGCGCCGGGCGGCCTCGACCCCGCGCTCGTCGACCCCACCTTCGCCGAGATGACCGTGGTCCCGGCCGCCGAGCCCGAGCCCGTCGCGCTCGAGCTCACGGGGCCTGACGTCTCTGCGCTCGTCGACGACGACGACAGGTACGGCAGCACGGTGCTCTCGACGAGCCTCGTCGAGATCCGTCGGCAGATGAACAACCGCGAGCCGGACGCCCTCCCCGGGCCCTTCCCCGTGCCCGCGGTCCCGAGGGTCCACAAGATCCGGATGTCCTCAGGGCTGCTCGTGCCGCTCGACCGTGCGGTGCTCATCGGGCGTGCGCCCGTGGTCTCGCGCGTCGCAGCGCGCGACCTGCCCAGGCTCGTCACCGTGGTCAGCCCGAACCAGGACATCTCGAGGACCCACGCCCAGGTGCACACCGACGGCGAAGACGTCCTGGTGACGGACCTCAACTCGACCAACGGCATGCTGCTCACCGAGGCCGGCCACCCGCCGCGCAGGCTGCGCTCCGGCGAGCCGACCCCGATCGCCCCGGGCGCCCTCGTGGACCTGGGCGACGGCGTGACCTTCACGCTGGAACGTGACAGGTGAGCGCCCGCCGGCAGCCCTCGGTCCCCCCGAAGATCCCGGGCTACGAGTTCGTCCGCCTGCTCGGCATGGGCGGCTTCGCCGACGTCTTCGAGTACCGCCAGGAGCTCCCGCGCCGGTCGGTCGCCGTCAAGGTGCTGCTGTCGGGCTCGCTCGACCAGGAGGCCCGCGAGGCCTTCTTCGCCGAGGCCAACGTCATGGCCCAGCTGTCCCACCACCCGTCGATCGTCACCGTGTACCACGCGGACATCGCCTCGGACGGTCGCCCGTACCTCGTCATGGAGTACTGCTCCCGCCCCGGGCTCGGCACGCGCTACCGCATGGAGCGGTTCACCGTCGCCGAGGTGCTGCGCACAGGCATCCGGGTGGCGTCGGCCGTCGAGGCTGCCCACCACCTCGGGATCCTGCACCGCGACATCAAGCCCGCGAACATCCTCGCGACAGACTTCGGCTGGCCGGCGCTGACGGACTTCGGCATCGCCTCGACCCTCGGCTCCTCGGCTGCGGCGACGGGGATGTCGATCCCGTGGGCGGCGCCCGAGCTGCTCGCCGAGCGTCCGACGGGCGACGCCCGCGGCGACGTGTACTCCCTCGGTGCGACCATCTACTCCTTGCTCGTGGGACGCTCGCCCTTCGAGGTGCCCGGCCGCAGCAACAGCCCGGCCGACCTGCTCTCGCGGATCGAGCGCTCGCCGCTGCCCACGATCGACCGCGAAGACGTGCCGCCAGGCCTCTCGGCCGTGCTCGCCCGCGCGATGGCCAAAGACCCGGACCGCCGGTTCCTCAGCGCCCTCGCGCTCGCGCACGCGCTCCAGCAGGTCGAGCGGTCCATGCACCTGCCCGTGACGAGCATCGACCTGTCGCAGGACATCCTCCCGGACTCCTCGGCGAGCCGTGGTGACCTCGGCGGACCGCCCGGCGACGGCTCGCGCGACGACCAGGTGACCCGTCTGCGCCCCGTCGTGAGCATCGACCCCGACGGCGGTACAGGTGGCGCTGGAGGCACTGGCGGTGTCAGCAGCTTCGCGTCGCAGGGCGCCCCTGCGCCCTCGACCCGGGCGCAGGCCCGTGCCGCACGACGCACGCAGGCACCGCCACCGCCGCCGGCCGACGAAGCCCCGCGCGCCTTCGACGAAGACGCCACGCGTCTGCGACCCATCACGACGATCACCGCGCAGACGGCCGTCCCCGAGCCGGGCCGCGACGCGCGGTCCTGGGGCTCGACCGACGGTGTGCGCACGACGACGGGCGGCACGGCTGCGCGTCGCGACGACGCGTCACGCGGGCCTGCGCAGGACGCCGCGCAGCAGCACCCTGCAGGTTCTCCGGGGCAGCAGCCGTACGCAGCCTCGCAGTACGCGGACCCGCAGTACGCCGACCTCCGGTACGCAGACCCGGCGCAGGCAGGTCTCGGGCAGACAGGGTCTGGGCCCACCGGGCCGCAGCACGACGACTCGCTGTACCCGTCGTACCCCTCGTCCCCGTCGTACCCGTCCCACCCGTCGAGCCCGTCGCAGCCTCAGCAGCCCTACCCGCAGCAGGCTCCCTCCGGCTACGCAGGCGCGCCTCAGGGTGCCGCGCCCACCGACAGCCGGCCCGGGGACGGGCCAGCGGCACCGTGGTACCAGGGGAGCGCCCCGGCAGGGCACGCCCCGGCAGGCCATGGTGCCCAGCCTGGCGTGCCGACCGCCGCACAGGGCTACCCGGCGCCGGGCCAGCAGCACCTGCCGCTCCCGCGCGGTCCGCAGGCCCCGCTCAGCCAGCAGGGTCCGCTCGGTCTGCCCCAGGCCCCCTTCAGGCCGGCGGCCACGGCCTTCTCGCCCACCCCGGCCGAGATCCGGTCGCAGCACTACCGCAAGCCGTCCTCCGACGAGGAGCCCGGACGTCGCGGCCCGCACCGCGGGTGGCTCGTCGGCGCGGGTGCCCTGGTCGTCGCCGCGCTCGTGGTCGTCGGGGTGCTCACCCTCGGCCGCGGGGCCGACGAGAACCCCCAGGCCGGCGACGACCCCACGTCCACCCCGACCTCCGTCGAGGAGGCCACGGTCCCCGGTCCGGCCAAGCTGACCGGCGTCGACCAGGGGGACGGCTCTGCGCTGTTCACCTGGGAGAACCCCGACGAGAAGGACGGCGACTCCTACGTGTGGCGCGAGGTCGCCGTCGACGGTCAGGGCGACGCACGTCGCACCACCGTCACCCAGGTCGAGGTCCCCCTCGACGAGACCACGGGCGTGGTCTGCATCGAGGTGTCCATCGTCCGCCAGGACGGGCGCGCCTCGACGATGCCCGTGCAGGAGTGCTCCCGATGAGGCTCGGTCGTGGCACCACGCGCGCCGAGCGGGTCCGGTCGACCTCGGCCGTCGTCGCCGGGGTCACGGTCCCGGCGGTCCTCGCGATCATGGCCGTGATCGACCCCGGCGTGAAGATCGCCGAGGTCGACCTCAACGACGGCGCCGTGTGGGTGACCAACCGGTCAGAGCTCAAGCTCGGCCGCTACGACGCGACGGTCCGTGAGCTCAACGGCGGGCTCGTCGCGACAGACCCGTCCTTCGACGTGCTGCAGTCCGGGCAGGACGTCCTGCTCGTCGAGCCCGGCAGGGTCTCGACGGTCGACCCCGCGACCATGGCCCTGACCACCCAGGCCGAGGTCCCCGCAGGATCGCAGGTCGCGATGGGCGCGGGTGTCGTGGCCGTCACCTCGCCCGAGGGCTCGGTGTGGGTGCGGACCATGACGTCCCTCGCCTCGGTCACGAGCGACACCCCGGGTGACATCGACCTGGGTGACGGCGGCATGGCCGTGGTCGACCCAGACGGCCTGATCCTGGCCCTCGACCCGACCGACGGCACTGTCCACCGGGGCGAGATGGTCGACGGCGCGCTCGCCGTGACCGACGCCGGCACCCTCGAGGGCGCGGCCGGTGTCGAGCCTGAGGCCGTCACTGCGGTCGACGGGACGCTCGTCATGCTCGCCGACGGCACGCTCCACGGGGACGGCTGGACGACCGACCTGGTCGACGGCGCCGCCCCTGTCCTCCAGCAGCCCTCGACCTCGGGCACGTCGGTCGCCGTCGGGACGACCACCCACCTGCTCGAGGTGGACCTCCGGTCCGGCGACGTCGCGGTGACCCCGACCTCCGGGCAGGGCACGCCTGCGGCCCCCGTGCGGCTCGGCGACTGCCTCTACGGCGCGTGGGCCAGCCCCACGGGCAGCTATCTCGTCAGGTGCGGCGACGACGAGCCGACCCTCATCGACCTCGAGCGCATGACAGCCCAGAGCACCCCGGTGTTCCGCGTGAACCGCTCGGTCGTCGCCCTCAACGACACGCTCCAGGGCCTCCTGTGGCTGCCCGACGACATGCCGCGCGTCCAGGTGCCCAACTGGGACCAGATCGAGCAGGACGACGACACCACGGACACCGAGGACGAGTCCGACGAGGTCGAGACCACCCAGCAGCAGCTCACCGAGTGCACGCCGGAGTCTGCGGCCCCGGGCGCGGTGGACGATGACCTCGCCGTCCGCCCCGGGCGCTCGACCATCCTCGAGGTCCTCAACAACGACACCGCCGGCGACTGCGGCATCATCGCGATCGACGAGATCGACACGACCACCCTGGACGCCGGCTTCGCGACAGTCGAGACGATCTACGGCGGGCGTGCGCTGCAGGCCGTGGTGTCACCCCAGGCGCAGGGCAGCGCGAGCATCACCTACACGATCTCGGACGGACGGGGGAACAGCCCGCCCTCGACCGCGACGGTCACGCTGCGCGCCTCCGACCCCGACAGCAACTCGGCCCCGCTCGAGCTGCGCACAGGATCGGTCGAGGTCGAGCAGGGCGCGACCGTCGACGTCGACGCCCTCGCGAACTTCGTCGACCCGGACGGCGACGAGCTCGTGCTGCTCGACGCCGTGACCGACGGGACCGCGACGGTCCGCGCCCGCCAGAACGGCATGCTCACCGTCACGGCCGAGGGGGAGACCCTCGGCCGCCAGACCGTCACCCTCGTGGTGAGCGACGGCATCGAGCAGACGACCGGCCAGGTGGCCGTCGACGTCCGCGCGACGGGGTCGCTCCCGCCGAAGATCGACCCGATCCACGTGGTGACCGAGGCCGGCAAGGACGTCGACGTCGACGTCCTCGAGTCCGTCCACAGCCTCTCCAGGGAGCCCGCCCGCCTCGCGAGCGTCGACGAGCCTGCCGGGACCACGGTCTCGCCGAACCTCGACGACGGCTCCTTCACCTTCACCGCGACCAACGCCGCCACGTACTACGTGCCGTTCACAGTCGTCGCCTCGCCGCAGCAGGCCCAGGGCCTGGTCCGGGTGGACGTCGTCGAGCCGTCGACCGCACCCCAGCGGCCCGTCGCCGTCCGCGACCTCGCACCGCTGCCGCGGGGCGGCGAGGTGCTCGTCGATCCCCTCGCCAACGACGTCGACCCGGCTGGCGGCGTCCTCGTCGTGACGGCGGTGTCCGCCGCGGAGGGCTCGGCCCTCCAGGCCGTGGTCGTGGACCACAGGTACGTGCGCATCAGCTCCCAGCGCGACCTCGACGCGCCCGAGACCCTCGAGTACAGGGTGTCGAACGGCTTCGAAGAGGTCGCCGGGGAGATCCTCGTCCAGCCCGTCCAGCCGAGCGGCCTCGACCACCCGCCCGTGCTGCAAGACCTCGAGGCGACGGTCCGCACCACAGGCGTGGTGACGGTCCCCGTGCTCGACAGCGCGGTCGACCCTGACGGCGACGAGATGAGCATCGTCCCGGACCTCCTCGAGACCCTGCCGGCCGAGAAGGGCCTGCTCTTCGCCTCGGGTGACGTGCTGCGCTTCCAGGCCTCGGGGGAGACCGGTACCGTCGAGACCACGTACAGCGTCCAGGACGCCGGCGGGAACGTCACCACGGCGAGGCTGTCGATCTCGGTCCACGCCTCCGACCCCGAGACGAAGGCCGCCCCGCGGCCTCGCGCGCTCACGGCGCGCACCTTCGACGGCGAGACCGTGCGCATCCCGGTGCCGCTGACAGGCATCGACCCCGACGGTGACGGCGTCACGCTGCTCGGTCAGGGAGACTCCGTGCCGAGCCTCGGCCGTGTCGTGGCTGTGGGCGCGGACTATCTCGAGTACGAGGCGTACCCCGGCTCCTACGGGACCGACACCTTCCAGTACGCGGTCGAGGACTGGACCGGGCAGCGGGCCCAGGCGACCGTCCGCGTCGGGATCTCCCCGCGCAGCGTGCAGGGCCAGCCGATCGTGGCGCGCAACGACGAGGCCACGGTCCGCCCCGGGCAGCGCGTCGAGGTGCGGGTGCTCCGCAACGACGTGGACCCCTCGGGCGGAGAGCTGACGCTCGCCCCCGAGCTCGAGGTCCCCCCGGGTGTCGACGCCCACGTCGACAAGCGGCGTGTGGTCGTCACCGCTCCGGCCGAGCCCGTCGACGCGCTCACGATCGTCTACACGGTCACCAACACGCTCGGCTCGACAGCCCGGGCGACCCTGACCCTGCACGTCGTCGACGACGCCCCGATCGCGGCCCCGATCGCACGTGACGTGACCGTCGCCCCGATCGAGGTGGTCGACAAGACGAGCGTCGAGGTCGACGTGCTCGCCCTCGCCGAGAACCCTTCCGGACCGCTGAGCGACCTCGAGGTGTCGATCCCCTCGTCACACTCGGGCGTCGCGCAGGTGATCGGCGACGGGCAGGTGCTCGTCACGCTCACCGACCGCACGCAGACCATCCCGTACAGGCTGACGAACACCCGGCCCGAGGCCGACGGCGTGGGGGCCTACGCCTTCATCGTCGTGCCTGCCCTCGGTGACTTCCCGCCGACCCTGCGGCCCAAGGCGCGCGAGCTGCGCGTCGCCTCGGGCGAAGAGCTGGTCATCTCCCTCGCCGAGTTCGTCCAGGTGGGCACCGGCAAGACCGCGCGCGTCCGCGACGCCGAGAGGGTCTCCGCGACCAACTCCGACGAGGGCGAGCTGGTCGTCGACGACACCACGCTGCGCTACGTCTCCGCTCCCGGGTACGCAGGCCCTGCGTCGATCACCGTCGAGGTGACCGACGGCGCGACCCGCGACGACCCCGCCTCCCGACGCTCTGTGCTCACCCTCCCGATCACGGTCTTCACCGAGGACGAGCGGCCGCCGACCTTCACGCCGAGCGAGCTGCTCGTACCGCAGGGCGAGTCGACGAGCGTCGACCTGCTCGGCTTCACGCGCGGCCCCCAGGGCGCCTCGGCCGAGCAGAAGTACACCTACGAGGTCGTCCAGGCTCCAGGCAACGGGTTCCTCGCCTCGATCACCCCGGGCACCACGCGCCTCGCCGTGAGCGTCCCCGCCGACGTCGCCCGAGGGACGCTCGGCACGGCGACCGTGCGGCTGGGCTACGGCACCGTCGGGACCATGGACGTCCAGGTGACCTTCAAGGTCGCGGCGAGCTCACGCCAGCTCGCGACGCTCCAGGTCCACGAGGCCGACGGCGCCGCGGGCCGCGACGTGACTGTCAACGCGCTCGCCGGCGCCGGCAACCCCTTCAGCGAGCCGCTCACCCTGCTCAGCGCCTCCCCGGCTGTCGCCGAGCAGGGGACGGCCCGGGTCTCGGGTGGCAACGTCGTCGTCCGGCCCGCTGAGGGCTTCACAGGGCTCATGGTGGTCCGCTACCGCGTCCGTGACGTCACCGGCGACCCGCTGCGCGAGGTCGACGGGACCATCCGGGTGGCGGTCCGCGACATCCCGGCGGCGCCCTCCGCCCCGCGGGTCGGCGAGGTGTCGAGCCGCGCGGTCCCGCTCAGCTGGGACGCCCCGGCCACGAACGGCTCGCCGATCACCGGGTACAGGGTCACCCGATCACCGGGTGGCCAGACCACCCAGTGCGCGACGACAGCCTGCACGATCACCGGGCTGACCAACGGCACCGAGTACACCTTCACGGTCGCCGCGCAGAACGCCCTCGGCTGGTCGGCCGAGTCGCCAGCGAGCGGTCGCGCGACCCCTGACGCCGTCCCCGGCGTCCCCGGGTCGCCGAACCTCGAGCCCGGTGACCGCCAGGTGACCGCGACGTGGGCTGCGCCGGCCAACGACGGCACCCCCGTGACCAAGTACACGGCCGAGCTCTCCGGGCCGCAGGGCATCGTCTCCCGCGAGGTCGCCGGGACCACCATCGTCTTCTCCGGGCTGCAGAACGGCGCGGGCTACACGGTCCGCGTCCGCGCCCACAACTCCGCGACGCCGCCCGAGGGCGGCGCATGGAGCGGTGCATCGCGCCAGGCTGTCCCGGCCGGGCTGCCAGGGACGCCCGAGGTCGGGGCGTCGCGGGTCGAGGACCCGCTCGGCGGGAAGATCAAGGCGACGTGGACCGAGCCTGATGCCAACGGCTCTGCGCTCACAGGCTTCACGGTCGTCGCGCAGAGTCCTGGTCAGCCGACGCTGACGTACCAGGCAGGTGGAGGAGAGCGCGAGACGACATTCTCGTCGGTCGTGAATGGTGCTGACTACACAGTCTCCGTGACCGCGAAGAACACCGTGGGTGCGGGGGCCGCAGGGACCAGCGCTCCGACGTCGACGTACGCGCCGCCTGGTGCACCGACAGGTGGCACTGCAGTTGCTGCCTCGGGCCGGCCTTTCGCGGACGGTCAGGTCACGCTGTCTTGGAACCCTCCCAGCAGCACCGGAGGTGTCGGTGTCGGGATCGTGAAGTACGAGATCGAAGGTGTAGGCGAGGTCCCTGGCGGTACTCGGACTGCGACCGTCGGTGGATTGTTCGGTGGTAGGACCTCTCCCTCGTACCGCGTACGCGCGGTCAACGACCGCGGACCCGCCGGAGACTGGATGACGATCGCGGGCGTCGAGATCAAGACCGTCCCGACCACCCCTGCTGTCTCGGTCACCGCTACCCCAGGAGTCTTCTCACGCGTCACCGGATCATGGAGCCTGAACGGTGAGGGCAGCGACGGTGGCAGCTCGATCAGCGGATATCGCGTGCGGGTGAACGGTGGTGCCTGGCAGAACGTCCCTCCGACCCAGACCTCTGTGTCCTTCACGGAGTTCATCGCTGACGCAGGCACCACGGTCGAGGTCGTGGCAGTCAATGCCCAGGGTGACAGCCAGATCGGGAGCGGGGGTGGAAAGCCGACCGTGCCGACGGCTCCAGACGCGCCGCCGGACCTGACGGCGTCGACAGTCACGGAGCCGCCATCGATCAGCTTCTCTTGGGGGGAGCCCACGACCCACGGGAGTGATGTCTCCGGGTACGTCTACCGCGTCTATCGCACCGATGCTGCGGCTCCCGGATGGACCGATGCGTCAGGGGACCAGGCATCCAGCCGATCTGTCACCGTGTCGCAGGGGATCAGCCCAGGTGGCTACATCATCGAGGTGGCCGCTCGAAGTGATCGCGGGCTCGGCGCGGTCCAGCGGATCAATGCTGTGGTCGAAGCGTCTTCCGGGCCACCCACGCCCGACCCCGGCGGCGGCTAGACCAGACCCGCGCCGCGCGTCCCGCAGCGCCCCCGGCCGACCGGCCATGATGACGTCCGACAGACCAGCAGCCTCGCTGCCCCCGACAGAAAGCAGCACCTCCCGATGACCTCGAACGCGACGCCCGGCCCCATGACGGCCGAGCAGGCGGCCTGGTTCGCCCAGACCTTCAGCACGCTCGTCGACAACGTCGGCGTGGCTGTCCTGGGCAAGACGCACGTGGTGCGCCTGACGCTCACGGCCATGCTCGCCGAGGGCCACATCCTGCTCGAGGACGCCCCGGGCACGGGCAAGACGATGCTGGCCAGGGCGCTCGCCGCGACCGTCGACGGCACGCACCACCGCATCCAGTTCACGCCCGACCTCCTGCCCTCGGACGTCACGGGTGTGACGATCTACGACCAGAAGACGAGCGTCTTCGAGTTCCACAAGGGCCCGATCTTCGCCTCGGTGGTCCTCGCTGACGAGATCAACCGCGCCTCGCCGAAGACCCAGTCGGCCCTCCTCGAGGTCATGGAGGAGTCACGGGTGACCGTCGACGGGACCTCGTACCCCGTCGGGCGACCGTTCATGGTCATCGCGACGCAGAACCCCATCGAGCAGGCTGGCACGTACCGCCTGCCCGAGGCGCAGCTCGACAGGTTCCTCATGAAGACCTCGCTCGGCTACCCCGACCACGCGTCGACGGTCCAGATCCTCGCAGGGTCGGCCGCCCGCGACCGGACGTCGGCCATCACGTCGGTCATCACCTCGGCGGCCGTCGCGAGCATGGCCGACCTCGCGGCCACCGTCTACGTCGACACCTCGATCAACGACTACGTCGCCCGCCTCGCCGAGGCCACGCGCACCGACGCCGAGACCCGCCTCGGGGTGAGCGTCCGCGGCTGCCTCGCGCTCGTGCGCTGCGCCAAGGTGTGGGCCGCCGCCCAGGGCCGTGCCTACGTCATCCCGGACGACGTCAAAGAGCTCGCCGTCGCCGTCCTCTCGCACCGCCTGGTGCTCGACGTCGAGGCCGAGTTCGCGGGTGTGACCCCCGAGGAGATCGTCGAGCGGATCCTCGGCGAGACCGTCCCTCCGACGGAGCGGGCCGTCTGACGTGAGCGGACCCGCAGCCCTCGGCGGCAGGAGGGGCTCGACAGGTCGTCTCGCGCGCTCCGCCGTGCGCGGGGTGCGGGCCAGGACGGGAGGCCTCACAGGCCTCGGGTGGGGCATGGTCGTGGCCGCGGCGGTCACGCTCGTCGTCGGCCGCCGCTACGGGTGGGCCGAGCTCGTCGTCGCCGCCTGCGTGCTCGCAGTCGCCGTGCTCGTCTCGGCCGCGATGACTGTCGGGCGCTCGCACTACGCGGTCGACGTCGACCTCGCCGACGACGCCGTGACCGTCGGCGAGCGCGCGATGGGTCGCATCGAGGTGCGCAACGTCGGCCGTCGCCGTCTGCTCCCGGCCCGCATCGAGCTGCCCGTCGGCATCGGCTCGGCCAGCTTCGCGCTGCCCAGCATGGCCGCGGGCGCCGTCCACGAAGAGGTCTACGCGATCCCGACCACCCGACGCGCCATCGTGGTCGTCGGCCCCGTCCGCTCCGTCCGCGCCGACCCGTTCGGCATCGCGCGCCGCGAGGTGCTGTGGACCGACCCCGTCGAGCTCTACGTCCACCCTGTCACCGTGTCGCTGACCGGGACCCGCGCCGGGCTGCTGCGCGACCTCGAGGGGCAGTCGACCCGCAGCCTGTCGGACGACGACATGTCCTTCCACGCCCTGCGCGAGTACATCCCCGGGGATGACCGCCGCAGCATCCACTGGCGCACGAGCGCCCGCACCGGCACGCTCATGGTCCGCCAGTTCGAGGACACCCGCCGCACCCACACAGCCCTCGCCGTGTCGACGGACACCGAGGACTACCGCCACGAGGACGAGCTCGAGCTCGCCGTGAGCACCTTCGCGTCGCTCGGCACGCACGTGATCCGCGAGGGCCTGGAGATCACGGCGCTCGCCGGGGACCAGCGCCTGCGGACCCAGACCCCGCGCCGGCTGCTCGACGACTGCTCAGCGCTCGTCGCGACGCCGCGGGCCGCCGACGCCCACGACCTCTCCAGGGTCGTCGCGCGGAACGCGCCGTCAGCCTCGATGGCGGTCGTCATGACGGGGACGGTGCCCACACGGGCCGACCTGCGGACCAGCTCGTCCCATCTGCCCCCGGGCCTGCGGACGGTGTTCGTCCAGTGCGACCCCGGCGCCGAGCTGAGCCTGCGGACGCAGGGCACGCTCTCGGTGTCGACCCTCGGGAGCGTCGAGGACCTCCCGCGGCTCTTGCGCCAGCTGGTGACAGGATGACCGGCCTGCTGGGCGCGACCCGCCCGCCCGAGACGACGACAGACACCCAGGGGCGCAGCATCCGGATCGTCGGTGCGCCCGCCGGCTCGCGCCCTGCCGCGGGTCTGCTCGTCGACGTCCTCGTGGTCGCCGTCGCCGTCCTGCTCGCCCTCGTCCCGCTCGTGCCCGTCTTCGGTCTCGGTGCAGCGGCCCCGGCGATCGTCGGCGGCGTGGTGGTCGGTGCGGTCCTGGCCGTCGCCGCGGTCGTGCGCCGCTGGCCTGTCGTGGTGACCCTCGCCGCAGCCGTGCTCGCCTACGCCCTGCTGGGCGGTCCGCTGGCCGCCCCCGCCACGACCACAGCCGGTGTGCTCCCGACGGGCAGCACGCTCGTGACCCTCGGGCAGGGTGTCGTCACCTCGTGGAAGCAGGTGCTCACCCTCGAGCCGCCGCTCGGGTCGAGCGGCACAGGGCTCGTCGCGCCCTTCGTGCTCGGGCTCGCCGCCGTGCTCGGGGGCGGCCTGCTCGCTGCGAGCCGGCAGGCCTCCGGCCGCGCCGCGACGGCCCGGCTGCTCGTCGCCGTCGCCGTGCCGCCCGCCGTCCTCGTGCTGTCCATCCTGCTGGGCACGGTCGAGCGGACCCTCGCTGTGGTGGTCGGTGCGAGCATGACGGTCCTGCTCGTCGTGTGGGTCGCCTGGCGGCGGGGTGCGTGGCGCCCGCAGCGGGTGCCGTCGCTCGCCGTGCTCGCGATCCTCTCGATCGGCGGAGGCGTCCTCCTCGCTCCTGTCGTCGCGGGCGACACCCCGCGCTTCGTGCTGCGCAGCGTGATCGTCCCGCCCTTCGACCCGCGCGACTACGCCAGCCCGCTGTCGGCCTACAGGGCCTTCATCAAGGACCAGCGCGAGGCCGACCTGCTGACGGTCGACGGCCTCCCCGAGGACGGGCTCGTCAGGGTCGCGACGATGGACAGCTTCGACGGGGTCGTCTGGAACGTCGTCGGCGACGGCGAGCCGCAGGCCTCCGGTGCCTTCCGCAAGGTCGGCGACGTCATCCCGGTGACAGTCGCCGGGGCCGAGGCACAGGTCGAGGTCGAGGTCGGCGAGCTGCGCGGACCGTGGCTGCCGACCGTCGGCGAGACCCGACGCGTGACCTTCTCAGGCCCAGACGCCGACCGCACCCGTGAGGCCTTCCGCTTCAACGACGCGACGGGGACCGGTGTGCTGAGCACCTCGCTCGTCCCCGGGCAGACGTACACCCTCGACGCGGTGGTGCCGCCTCCGGTGACGGACCAGGAGATCGGCGACGCGCAGGCGAGCAGCCTCGCCGTCCCCGCACCGCAGCAGGTGCCCGACATCGTCGTCGAGCGCGCCAAGCAGGTGACCGCGAGCGCGACGTCCCCCGCCGGCGCAGCGCGTGCGATCGAGACGTACCTGCACGAGACCGGCTACTTCAGCCACGGCGACGACTACCCCTCGCTCGCCGGGCACTCGGCGTACCGCATGAACCTGCTGCTCGGCGAAGACCTCATGGTGGGCGACGCCGAGCAGTACGCCTCGCTCATGGCCCTCATGGCGAGCCAGTCCGGGCTGACGGCCCGGGTGGTCCTCGGTTTTGTCCCGTCCGAGGAGCAGCGCGGCGACGACTCGATCACCTTCACCGGGGGCGAGATCCAGGCGTGGACGGAGATCGCCTACGAGGGTGTCGGCTGGGTGCCGTACTTCCCGACGCCCGACACCAACCGGACGCCCGAGACGGCTGACGAGGAGGTGCAGAACGAGCCGCAGCCGCAGGTCGTCCAGCCTCCGCCGCCGCCCGCCGAGCCTGTCTCCCCGCCGTCGGAGGACGCCGAAGACCCGTCGGTGACGACCAACGAGGAGGAGACCGCCGCCGAGGGGAACCTGCGCGCCGTCCTGCTCGTGGTCGCCGCCGTCGCCATCCCGCTGCTGCTCCTGCTCACGCCGTTGCTCGTGGTCGTCGCGCTCAAGGCGCGCCGTCGGCGTCGTCGCCGTCGGGCCGCGACCGCCGAGCTGCAGATCAGCGGCGGGTGGGACGAGGTGCTCGACACCGCGCACGACTTCAAGGTTCCCCCGCCCGCCGACGCCACCCGGCGCGAGGCGTCGAAGGCGCTGCTCGAGACCTTCCCGAAGGCACCCGTGGCCCTGCTCGCCGACCAGGCCGACGCCGCGGTGTTCTCGGCCGACGGCGCCGGTTCTCGAGGGGTCTCGCGCTACTGGGCCGCGGTCGACGAGACCGTGCACACGATCCGCACCCACGGGTCGGCCTGGCGCCGGCTGCGCGGGACGCTCGCGCTCACGTCGCTGCGTCGTCGCCGACGGGCCCGGGCCGAGGCTGCGGCCCCGGCGCCAGCCGACCGAGACGCTCGACGTGCTCGAGCACAGCGCCCTGCACGGCGGCGTGGGCGACAGTCCTGAGGTGCCGGTTCAGGCGGAGGTTCCGGCCAGCAGCGTCAGCTCTGGCCCTTCCTGCGACGCACGGCGAGCGTGGTGATGCCGAGGACCACCAGCACCCCGGCCGCGAGCAGCAGCGGGGTCGAGCCCGCGCCCGTCGCAGAGAGGTCTTCGTCGCGGTAGCGGTCCGAGACCGCGGGCGAGGTGCGTCGGGCTCCGGCGGGGGTGCTCGGTCCCTGACCTGAGCCCGGGGGGACGCCAGCACCCGGGGTCGGGCCCGTCGGCGGCGCAGGGGTCACAGGTGCGGGCGTGTCCGAGGGGACGACCGTCGGGACAGGTGTCACGGTCGGGGTGTCGGTCGGTGCCGGGGTGTCGGTGGGAGACGGCGTCTCGGTCGGCGTCTCTGTGGGCGTCTCGGTGGGGGTGTCGGTCGGCGTGGGGACGTCGCACACAGGTGCGGTGATCGTGTTGTTGATGAGCGTGACCGCGCCGGTCTGCGCGAGTGCCCGACCCTCGAGCGTGGCGCCAGAGTCCATGCTGATCGACGTCGACGCCATGACGGTGCCGACGAAGTCGGTGCCCGTGCCGATCACGGCGCTCTCGGCGATCTGCCAGTACACGTTGCACGAGGCGGCGTCACCGAGGAAGGCAACCTCGCTGTCCGTCGCCGTCGTCAGGCCCGAGGTCAGCTGGAAGATGAACACGGCTGCGGGGTCACCGAGGGTGTCGAGGGTCAGCGTCCCCGTGAGCTGCGCGGCCGGGAGCCTGTAGGTGCCGGGGGTGAGGGTCTGCCCACCGAGCTCGGCGGGGAGGTTGATGAAGGGCGTGCGGCCCGCGGCGTCGCCGTAGGCGGCGGTCAGGTCTGACTTGGCCTGGAGAGCCACAGCGTCTCCGAGGTGCACCTCGCCGCCGACGATCCCAGGCGGGAAGCCGGGTGCAGTCGTCCCCGGGTGGACGCCCAGGCTCTGGCCCAGGACCGACGGACCGGTGTTGGTGACGGTCTCTGCGCCGAGCACAGAGAAGCTCCCGGTGGTGCCGAGCGAGACCGGCGGGTCGGCGGCCTCGGCCGGCAGCTGGTCGAGCACGACGAGGGTCGAGCCGAGGGCCAGCACCGCGACCACGGAGACGGCGAGGACCGGCCGGGCCCCCGTGCCGAGGGCGCGCGGGGATCGGGACGTGCGGTCTCTACGGGCTGCAGCCGTCATGGGGTGTCCTCTCATAGGGCACCCCCGGAGGCAGACGCCACGAAGGCCGGCCAGCTCGAGAAAGCACCGGCAGCACGGTGGCCACCTGCCCTGAGTAGAGCACCCATCGGGGCGTCACGCGCGGTCAGGGGCGACGCCGCAGGTCACAGCCTCGGCCGCCGCAGCGGCATGCGTCAGATCCGCCAGGCGGCCGCACGACGCCGCGAGCGGACGGCGATGCCGATGACCAGCCCGACGAAGGTCAGCACGAGGGCGATCCCCGCTGTCAGGCGCACCCACGGCGGCAGCCCCCACAGGGTGGCCGTCTCGTCGAGGAGACCGAAGACACCGCTGATGATGAGGAAGGCCCCGCAGAAGCCGAGCGCTGCCGCGGCGACCGCGAACCACACGACCTCTCGCTCCCGCGAGCGCGGGGCGAACTGGTCGGCGTACCGGGAGACCGGGCCGAAGGCCTCGACAGGGTCCTCGCCCGACTCTGCGAGGTGGCTCTGGACCTCCCGCACGATCTGCCGGGCGGCCTCGGCGGGCACGTCGCGGACGTCGAGCGCCTCGGCGAGGTCGGAGGCGTACTGCTCGTGCGTGCTCTTGCTCATGACGTGCCCTTCGTCCCGGTGATGATCGCTGTGCTGACCTGCGTGAAGGCGACCCAGTCGGCCCTGTACGCCTCGAGGCGCTCGCGGCCGGCCGAGGTGATCGAGTAGTACTTGCGCCCCGGTCCGCTGTCGCCCTCGCGCCAGGTGGCGACGACGTCGCCGTCCTGCTCGAGCCGGGCGAGCAGCGGGTAGAGGGTGCCGCCCTTGACGACACCCATCCCGCCGTCCGCGAGGCGCTGGGCGACGAGGTACCCGTAGGTCTCGCCCTCGCTCACGAGCGACAGGACGGCGCCGACGAGCGCGCTCCGCAGCCACTCGGCAGGCCATCGTGGTGTCTCCATGAGGTAGATGGTGGCACGATCTAGATGGGGACGCAACCTACATGGCCGTCCGATCTATCGGGTCAGGGGACCTGTGCGGGGTCCCGCCGGTGGGTGCAGGCTGGGCTCTGGTCGGTGGGTGAGAGCCTGCAGGGGTGTCGTCGTCGGGCTCGGCGGTCGTCTAGTCTTCGCTGGTATGGCATCAGAGCAGAGTCAGCCGGAGGCCCGTGACGTGCAGGACCAGGCTGCAGGGGACGTAGCCGCAGGTGAGCAGCCCGTGGGGGTCCAGAAGGCGCGGAGCCTGCGCCGGCGCAAGGAGATCGTCGAGGCGGCGATGACCACCTTCGCGAACCGAGGCTTCTACAACTCCTCCCTGGCCGAGATCGCGGACGAGGTCGGGATCTCGGCCGCCGGGATCCTGCACCACTTCAAGACGAAGGACCAGCTCCTCACCGAGGTGCTGCGCACCCGCGACATGGTCGACATCGAAGAGGCCGCCCACGGGCGCGAGCTCGTCGGGCTGGAGTTTCTGAGGCACCTCGTGGACACCGCGGCGCTCAACAGCACCCGGCCGGGCATCACGCAGCTCTACGCGGTGATGTCGGCCGAGTCGGTCACCACGGACCACCCCGCGCAGGAGTGGTTCCGCGGCAGGTACGTGGGGCTGCGGGAGATGGTCCAGAAGGCGCTCTCCCAGGCGCGGGACATCGGGGAGCTGCGCGACGACGCCGACGTCGCCGAGACGGCGATCGCGATCATCGCCGTGATGGACGGCCTCCAGGTCCAGTGGCTGCTGGACCCGGAGACCGTCGACATGGCCGCTGTCACGCACCGTACGATCGACGCACTCGTCGCCTCGCTCGCCCCCGAGGAGGACTGAGCAGGGCGGTCAGCCCTTGATCGCCCCCGTGAGCACACCCTTGGTGAAGTAGCGCTGCGCGAAGGGGTAGAGCAGGAGGATCGGGATGGTCGCCACGACGATCACGGCCATCTGGAGCGTCTGCCCGGGCGGTGGCGGCTGGTCCGGCGCCTGGATCGAGGTGAGTGCCGAGCCCTGGACCACGTACTGGTTGAGGACCACCTGGATGGGCCACTTCGACGTGTCGTTGAGGTAGATCATCGCGTTGAAGAACGAGTTCCAGTACCCGACCGCGTAGAACAGCGCGATGACGGCGAGCACGGCCTTCGACAACGGGATGACGATCCGGGTGAAGATGCGCCAGTCGCTCGCCCCGTCGAGACGCGCGGACTCGAAGAGCTCGCTCGGGAGCCCCATGAAGAAGTTGCGCACCACGACCATGTTGAAGGCCGAGATGAGCCCGGGGACGATGAGCGACCAGTACGAGTCGAGCAGCCCGAGGGACCTCACCAGCAGGTAGTTGGGGATGATCCCCGCGCCGAAGAGCATCGTGCACAGCACGAGGACGAGGATCGTCTTGGCCCCGGGCACGTCCCGGGTCCGCATGAGCCCGTAGGCCAGGGTCGTGGTGAAGATCATCGACAGGGTGGTGCCGACGGTCGTGATGCCGATGGACACGAGCATCGCGCGGGTGACCACGTCTCCGCCGAGGATCGACCTGTACGCGTCGAGGGAGAAGGCGGTCGGGAAGAACCCGCCCGACGCGGCGGCCTCGCGCGAGGCGAAGCTCATCGCGATGACGTAGACGAAGGGGTAGAGCATCACGAGCACGATGAGCGCGATGGTGATCGCCTTGAGGGCCTGGACCCCGGGGGACGGTGTCCCCATCCACACGGGTCGCTTGCCGGATGGCCTGTAGACCGGGACCGCGCGGTCGAGCAGGGGCGCTGGCGCCTGCGGTGCTGCTGTCATCAGAACAACCCTCCGGTCCCGAGCCTCTTGGCGAACTTGTTGGCGGCCAGCACGAGGACCGTGCCGATGACGCCCTTGAACAGCCCGGCTGCCGTCGACAGGCCCCAGTCGCCGCCGGCGATGCCGCGGTAGTAGACGAAGGTGTCGAGCACCTCGGCGGCGTCTGCGCCGACCGCGGGCTGCTGGAGCAGCAGCTGTTCGAAACCGACGGTCAGCACGTTGCCGATGGTGAGGATGAGCAGCAGCGTGATGACGGGGACCAGGCCGGGGAGCGTGATGTGCCACGTCCTGCGGGCAGCCCCGGCACCGTCCACGGCCGCCGCCTCGTAGAGCTCGTTGGGGATGCCGCTGATCGCAGCGAAGAAGATGATCGTGCCCCAACCGATGTCCTTCCAGATCACCTGCGAGACGACGAGCGCCTTGAAGGTGTCCGGGTCGGACATGATGTTGACGTTGTCGAGCCCGATGGCCGAGAAGAGCTCGGCTGCTGGTCCGGCCCCGCCGAACACCTGCTGCCAGATCGAGATGACGATCACCCACGAGATGAAGTGGGGCAGGTAGACGATCGACTGGACCACGCGCTTGGTGCGCTCGGAGATGAGCGAGTTGAGCAGCAGGGCCAGCAAGATCGGCGCCGGGAAGGCGAAGACGATCTGCAGGGACGAGATGAGCAGGGTGTTCTTGAGCGCCCCGAGGAACTGCGGGTCCGAGAACATCGCCGTGAAGTTGTCGAAGCCCACCCACTCCGAGCCGCCGATGCCCCAGTAGGGCGAGTAGTCCTGGAAGGCGACCACGTTGCCGAGCAGCGGCACGTAGGCGAACACCAGGAAGAACAGCATCCCGGGGACGATGAAGGCGTAGGTCCAGCGCTCCCGCTTCATGCGGGTCCACACCGACGCCTGCTCGCGCAGGACGTGCTCGAGCCGAGGGTCGTCGCGCCGACGGCGACGGCGTCCCGGCCTGATGGCCCTGCCGCGCCCGGCCGGTGCGTCGCTCGCCGCCGGGGAGGTGCCGGCCTGTGCCGGCACCCCGTCCTTGGTCACGGACATCGGCGGTCAGACCTGCTCGGCGAGAGCGGTCTCGTAGGCCTTGCGGACCGTGTCGCCGCCGGCCTTGCGCCAGGCGTCGCGGTACTCGTCGAGCTGGTCGAGCGACATGCGACCCGAGACGATCCCGTTGCGGTAGTCGGTGTCGACAGCGGCGAGCTTCGAGCCCTCGCTGACGTTCGGCTCGTTGTAGAGCCCGACGACGGGGCTGGGGACCGTCGCCGCGATGAGCGGCTCGAGGGTCTGCTGGAAGTTCTCGACGAACTCGACCGAGGTCGGGGCCACCACGAAGGACGGCGACTTGAAGGCGCCGAGCCACTGGAGCGCGGCGCGGTCGTTGTTCGCGGTCTCGTCGTTCAGGTCTTCGATCACACCACCCTCGCCGAGCGTGTAGTTGTAGCCCTCGGCGCCGGTGTGGATGAACAGCGCCTCGGTGCTGCCGTCAGGTGCGCGCCAGTAGTTGACGACGTCGAGGAGCTCGGCCAGGCGCTCAGGGTCTTCGGCGGCCTTCGCCGAGATCGAGACCATGCCCCAGTAGCCGTCGTTGCGCTGCACGACGATCTCGCCTCCGTCGACGGCAGGCGGGACGAACATCCGAGGGTCGGCGCCCTCGGTGATGTCCACGGTGTCGCGCAGGATGTTCGCGCCGAAGTAGCCGTTGAAGGAGTCGACGGTGATCGCGAGCTGGCCGTTGGTGAACATCTCGGCGGCCTTGTTGCCCTGGGTCCCGAGGGCGAGCGCGTCCGGGTGGTAGACCCCGGCCTTCCAGAGCTGGGTGTGGAACTCCAGGACGTCGGCGTAGGCGTCGGTCTCGATGACGTTGACGAGCTTGCCCGAGTCGTCGAGCTGCCACGTGGTGCCGGCCCGGAACATCCACTCCACGACGGCCTGGAGCTTGCCGTCGAAGGCGCCGATGCCCCAGTGCTGCTTGCCGTTGACCGACTTGAGGGCGGCGACAGCCGTCATCATCTCGAGGAAGCCTGCGGCGTCGGCGGGCATCTCCTCGTAGCCGGCGGCCTGCATGAGGTCCCACCGGATGGCCGGGAAGTTGGTGAGGTACGGGTCTTCGTTCGGGATGCCGAAGAGGTGCCCGTTCTTGGCGGAGGCCTTCCAGGCGTTCGACCCGACGTTGGCGAGGTTGGGCCAGCGCAGGATCTCGTCGCCCGCGAGCACCTCGGAGAGGTCGGCGAACACCCCGTCGTTGATGGCCTTCGCGGCGACGGCGTTGGTGTCCTGGACGAACAGCAGGTCCGGGACGTTGCCCGAGGCGATGGTCGTGGCCATCTTCTCGTTGTAGGTGTCGAAGGCGACGAGGGTCGGCTCGAAGGTGCCGCCGAGCCGCTCGTTCAGCCCGGCCCAGTACTCGTTGGCCGGGGCCTTCTGGGGAGGAGCGCCCCAGAGCACCTGGAAGGTCGTGACCTTGCCGCCGGACAGCGGGGCCTTGGTCACCGAGTCGTAGTACTCCTGGATCGGCTGGGTGTAGATGGTCGGCATGCCCTCGACAGCACTGACGATCCCGCCGGGGACCTCCCTCGGCGCGACGTAGGTGGGCAGCGCGAGGGCGACGGCCTCGCGGGGGTTCGGGCGGGCGCCCCCGCCCCCGCCGCCCGAGCAGGAGGCGAGCGTCACGGACAGCGCCGCGATGCCGGTGAGGCTGAGGAAGGTGCGCCGGCTGAGCTGTGCATCGAGTCGGGGACCGAGAGGTGCCGAGGACATCCGCTTCTCCTTTGAAGGTGGTGATGCTCAATCAGCCACGACGGTAGCGCCAGCCCCGTAGAATGTCTAACGAACGTTCAGTAAGTTGGCGTGACCTGCGAGGACATCCCTCCACCTAGACTTCGTGCCTACCACTCATCAGTCCTGCTCGAGAGGCAGCCCCCAGCCGTGTACTCGTTCCTCCTGGCGATCATCTACGTCGCCTTCATCAGCCTCGGGCTCCCGGACTCCCTCGTCGGGGCGGGGTGGCCGGTCATGCACCAGGACCTCGGTGTCCCGCTGGCCTACGCCGGCATCATCACCATGATCATCGCCGGGGGCACGATCTTCTCGAGCCTGGCCTCGGAGCGGGTCACCCGCCGCTTCGGTGCTGGCATCGTCACCGCTGCCAGCGTCGGGCTCACCGCAGCCGCGCTCGTCGGCTTCTCGGTCTCCGGCTCGTTCTGGGTGCTGTGCCTGTGGGCCGTGCCCTACGGGCTGGGGGCCGGCGCTGTCGACGCTGCGCTCAACAACTACGTCGCCCTGCACTACGCGGCCCGGCACATGAACTGGCTGCACAGCTTCTGGGGCCTGGGCGCGTCGATCAGCCCGTTCATCATGAGCTACGCCCTGACGTCAGGTCAGGGGTGGTCGAGCGCCTACAGGATCGTCGGTCTCACGCAGGTCGTGCTCACCTTCGTGCTGATCATGACCCTGCCGGTGTGGGGGAGGGCGGCCAAGACGGCACTGATGGCACCGGCAGTACCAACTGCACCGAAGGCACCGGTGGGGCGCGACGACGGCGACGTCGCCCCTGGTGCCGACACCGCCGTCGGTGCCGGACAGGCGGCGGGTGGCGGCACGGCGGCCCTCGACGGGCAGGCGGGCGGAGCCGAGCCGTCCGGCAGACGCAGCGCTCACGTGCCGCTCGCGGAGGCGCTGCGCATCCCCGGGGTCGTACTCATCCTCGTCGCCTTCTTCGCCTACTGCGCGCTCGAGAGCACGGCGATCCTGTGGGCGTCGACCTTCCTGGTCACCGACCGGGGCGTCAACCCCGCGACGGCGGCGGCCTTCGCCTCGCTGTTCCTCATCGGCATCACCGGTGGACGGTTCCTGGCAGGTTTCTTCGCCGACCGCGTCGGTGACAAGCAGCTGATCCGCGGTGGCTTCGTGACGATCGGCGTGGGTGTCGCGATGCTCGCGCTCCCGCTGGGGGCAGACGCGCCGGCTCTCGTCGGCCTCGTGGTCGTCGGGCTCGGGTGCGCGCCGATCTACCCGGCGATCATCCACTCCACCCCGGTGAACTTCGGTCGGGACAGGTCGCAGGCCGTCATCGGTATCCAGATGGCCGCGGCGTACACGGGCTCGACCCTGGCGCCGCCGCTGTTCGGCGTGGTCTCGACCTGGGTGGGGATGTGGACGTTCCCGCTGTTCCTCGCCGTGCTGGCGGTCCTGGGTCTGCTGATGTCCGAGCGCCTGAACAAGCTCGTGGGACGCAGGGCGCCGGCCGAGGGGCTCGCTCGCAAGTCCTGAGCGCTGAGCTCTGGGTGCCGTGCTCGGGCATCGGACGTCGCCGATCCTCTGCTCGAGATCCTCTCGTCAGCGGTCCGACCTACTCTGTCACTGGTGTGCCTGTCGTCGCCCAGCGTCACGGCCCCATCCCCTCCGGCCCGAGAGAGACCCCTGTGAGCACCGAGAAGACCCCCGTGACCGAGACGCCCCGCGTCGAGGCCGCACCCCGCTTCGGCTGGATCTACGCGAGCCTGCTGCTCGTCATGTTCCTCGCCGCCCTCGACCAGACCATCGTCGGCACGGCTCTGCCGACAGTCGTCGGAGAGCTCGACGGCGTCAACCACATGGCGTGGGTGGTCACCGCCTACGTGCTCGCCATGACCATCGCCATGCCGGTCTACGGCAAGGTCGGCGACCTCGTCGGCCGCAAGAAGCTCTTCCTCTTCGCCATCGCCCTGTTCCTGCTCGGCTCGGCCCTGTGCGGCGTCGCGCAGGACATGATCCAGCTCATCGGCTTCCGTGCGCTCCAGGGCCTCGGCGGTGCTGGCCTGATGATCACGTCGCAGGCGATCCTCGCCGACCTCGTCCCCGCCCGTGAGCGTGCCAAGTACATGGCGCCCATGGGTGCCGTCTTCGGTGTCGCGTCCGTCGCGGGTCCGCTGCTCGGCGGCTGGCTGACCGACTCGGTCGACTGGCGCTGGATCTTCTGGGTCAACCTGCCGCTCGGCATCGCGGCCTTCGCCGTCGCCGCGACCATGATCCACCTGCCCAAGCGCACGTCGACCGCCAAGATCGACTACCTGGGCATCGCGACGATGGCGGTCGCCGTGACGGGCATCGTGCTGGTCTGCACCTGGGGCGGGACCGAGTACGACTGGTCGTCGCCGACGATCCTCGTGCTCGCCGTGGTCGGGGTCCTCGCCACGGCCGCCTTCCTGGTGGTCGAGCACCGCGCCGTCGAGCCGATCATCCCGCTCGGTCTGTTCCGCAACCGGACCTTCGTGGTCGCCACGACCCTCGGGCTCTTCGTCGGGGCGGGCATGTTCGGTGCGCTCGCCTACATGCCGACCTTCTTGCAGATGGCCTACGGGGTCAACGCGACGGAGTCGGGCCTGCTGCTCATCCCGATGACCGTCGGCATGCTCACGGGGTCGTTGTTCTCGGGGGCGAGGGTCAGCAAGACCGGCCGGTACAGGATCTACCCCGTCGTCGGGACCGTGATCGCGGCCCTGGCGATGCTGCTGCTCTCGCGGGTCAGCGACGAGACACGCCTCTGGGCCGTCTGCGCGATCCTCGCCCTCATGGGTCTGGGCATCGGGCTGTTCTTCCAGCTGCTCGTGCTCACAGTGCAGAACGCCGTGCCGCCGCGTGAGATCGGGACCGCGACGTCGTCGAACAACTTCTTCCGCGAGATCGGTGTCACCCTCGGCACCGCGATCCTCGGGACGGTCTTCGCCTCACGGCTCACCTCGGGCCTCGCCGACGCGCTCAGCGGCACCGAGGGGGTCGACCTGCCCGGCGCCACGAGCCTCACGCCCGCGATCGTCCGGTCCTTGCCCGACGCGGTCCAGTCGGGGGTGGTCGACGCGTACACCGACGCGCTCATCCCGCTCTTCGCCTTCCTCGTGCCGATGTTCCTCGCCGGGACCGTCGTCGCGCTGTTCCTGCCGCACATCCCGCTCGCGAGCCGGAGCGACGTGGCGGGAGCGCTCGAGGGCGAGTCGGCGGGACAGCCTGGTGACGAGGTCGTCGGCGAGGTGGTCGGTGAGTCCGCCGACCAGGCTGTCGACGAGTCGGTCGGTCGGCCGGCGGACGAGGCGTCGGGCGCGCAGCGCTAGCCGTCGCCGGGGAACCGCACCCGCCGGACCGCCCTGTACACGGTCGCCCGGGACACCCCGAAGATCTCGGCGACCTCGCTCGCGGTGCGTGACCCCTCGTGGAGGGTGGTGACGAGCTGGCGTTCCTGCGCAGGGGTGAGCGTCGGGCGTCGGCCGCGCAGGTGGCCCTTGGCGCTGGCCTCGGCCATCCCCTCGCGGGTGCGCAGCCTGACGAGGTCCGCCTCGAGGTCGGCGACGAGGGCCAGGCAGTCGCACAACGAGAGGGCGTCGGGACCACCCAGGCAGTAGTGGTCTGCGCCCACACGGAGCATCGCCCCGGCTGCTGCCAGCCGGTCGACGATGTCGCGGGCGTCCGGGACAGACCGCGCGAGCCTGGCCAGGGCTGTCACGACCAGCGTGTCTCCACGTCCGCAGCGGGCGAGCGCGTCGGCCAGACCTGGCCGGTCCCGGTCCGTGCCGGTCAGCCCGCGGTCGACGTAGACGGCAGCGGGGACGACCCCCAGCGCCCGGAGCGCGCTCACCTGGGCTGTGCGGTCGCGCGGGGTGACCGAGACGCGTGCGTAGCCGATGAGCATGTGGACGACGCTATCCGCGGGTGCGGCGTCCGGGGTCCTGGGCCGATGGGGACTGGTCCCCTGGGGCGGCGGCAGCCGGGGCCGTGGTGTCTCACTGAGGGTCCCCCGTGCGAACTGTCGAGATCTCCCGTCAGGCGCACCAGCGCAGCGTTCCCGAGCCGTCGAGGGTGCGGTGCGGTCTGGACGACCTGGCCTGCCCGGGCGAGCGTGAAGACATGAACACGAACAGGACGTCACTGAAGCGAATCATCGGCGCAGCCGGCGCGACGGCTGCACTCCTCCTGGCGGTCCCCGCCACTGCGCAGGCCGCAGACACGATCGACTACACGCTCACCCGGGCGGAGGTCGCCCAGCAGGCCGCGGACGCACAGTCGCAGACCGACCTCATCTGCGGTGCGCTGCCGTGGCCGATCAGCTGGGCGTGCTCGCAGAACCAGGCCAACGGCGGCATGCGAGACGCACTGCAGGACGCCTACGTCGCCGGGTGCGGGCTGCGCGTGCAGGTCACCCCGACAGGCTCGGGCGCGTCGTACGACAAGGCGACCTACCAGTACACCAAGGTCAACTGCCGCTGACCCAGCCCGAGAGCCCGCGCGGCACCGCAGCCGCGCACCGACCCAGACCGCACCAGACTGCACGACGAGGCCGGCGGGGGACGAGACAGTCTCCCGCCGGTCTCGTCGTGTACGGCTGCGCTGACCGTCGCGAGCCCCTCGGGCCGCGCTTCGTCTGGGCGTCGGTGACTGCCTGCTGGCCGGGCGCTAACCGCAGGCCGGGCGCTGCCCGCGTGATGGGAGCTCTCCGCAGTTCGCGCGCTGTCCGCATGCTGCGCTGGCCCGGGTTTGCGCTATCCGCGCGCGGCGCGGGCCCGGTCCTTGATCGCGACGATGACATCGGTCTTGGCGTCGGCGTAGGAGTTCATGTCGTCCCACCGGGTGCTCATGAGGGACCGCTTGGTGCTCTCGTAGAGCTCACGGTCGGCGGCGTCGGCGCGCAGGTGGTCGCGGAGCAGCAGGTACTCGTGGACCGCGGGATCGTCCTTCTCGAAGACGTGCACGTGGACGTCGCGCCCCGTGGTGCGGACCAGACGGTGCCGTGGCTCACGGACCCGCAGCACGTACCCGGCCGCGAGCAGCCCGTCGAGATAGTCCTCTTCTGCGGTGATGTCGTCGACGCCGACCACGATGTCGATGATCGGCTTCGCTGCGAGCCCGGGCACCGAGGTCGACCCGATGTGCTCGACGAGCACCTCAGTCCCGGAGAGCGCCTCGCGGATCCGCTGCTCGTGGTCGCGATAGAGGGCGGGCCAGGTCTCGTCGTAGTCGTGCAGCGTGATGGTGAGCGGCTCGACACCGCCGATGAGGTCGAGCGTGGTCACGTCAGGACGGCGCGGTGTGGGGTTCTGAGTCACGAGTCCATCGTCGCACCGCCCCGCGCCACGCGACCGGGCGAACCAGGGGCCGGCAGAGAGGTCAGGCCTTCATCGAGGCGTGCAGACCCGCCTCGGTGCGAGGGTCGCGGACCGAGCTCTCCAACCCTGTCGACAGCACGCTGGTCTCGCGCAGCTCGTCAGCGGTGACGCGGCGACCGCCCGCGTCGGCCGAGGCGTAGATCGCGGTGACGATCTCGAGGGGGCGTTCCGCCGAGGACGCCACGTCGGGCAGGACGGTTCCCTCGCGCAGCGCACGGTACGTCTCGCGGACCAGCGGGACGTGACCGCTCGGCTCGTCCTCCTCAGGGAGCGCCCACCCGGCTGCCTCCTCGGCGGGGACGCCCGGTGCCGGGGTGATCCGCCAGTCCGGTCCGGAGTGCCCGTACAGGTGCTCGACCTCGACGGTCGCGCGCTCGCAGTCGACACGGACATGGCTCGTCTCGCGCGGGCTGAGGGTCGAGGACACGGCCGTGGCGACCACACCGCTGCGGAACAGGATGGTCGCGGTCGACAGGTCGTCCATCTCGGTGTCGCGGTCCAGGCGCCAGGTCTGCGCGCTGATCTCCTGCCAGTCGCCGAGCAGGTGGGCGAGCAGGTCCATCTGGTGGATGCCGTGACCGAGCGTCGTGCCGCCACCCTCGCTGGCCCAGCGTCCGCGCCAGTCGACCGCGTAGTAGTCGGCGCCGCGGAACCACAGGGTCTCGCACTGCGCGACGAGCGGTCGCCCGAGGGCACCCGAGCGCAGGAGGTCGCGGACGTGCTCGGCGCCGGAGCCTGTGCGCTGCTGGAAGACGGTCGCGAGGGCGACCCCTGCGGAGTCGCAGGCCTCTTGCATGTCGTCGAGCTCGGCGAGGGACAGCGCCGGGGGCTTCTCGCAGACGACGTGCACCCCTGCCGCGGCGGCCTCGAGGGTCTGCTCGCGGTGCACGCCGGGCGGGGTGCACAGGTGCACCACGTCGAGCGTCTCAGAGGCCAGCAGCTCGGTGAGCGTCGCGTACCGACCGGGCACCGCGTACCTGGCGGCGAAGTCGTCGAGGCGGCGGGCGTCGGGGTCGGAGCAGGCGACGAGCTCGGCGAGCGGGTCGAGGGCGATCGCCTGCGCGTGCAGGTGGGCGACGGCCCCGGTGCCGACGATCGCCGCGCGGATCGGCCTGCCTTGGCCGATCGGTGCCCACGGGGCCCGCTCCGGCGGGACGCTGCCACTGCTGGCAGCGGTCGTCGAGGCAGGGAGTGCAGAGTCAGACATCGTCGTTCGCTCCGTCAGGTAGTGCGGGTCGCGCGGGTGGTCAGGTGCTCACCCGGCGTGGCTCGAGGCTCGGACCACGAGCTCGGGCTGGAACTGGACTTGCTCGTGGCGGAACCTGTCGCCCTGCGTGTGCTGGGACAGCAGCAGGTCGGCGGCCCTGTAGCCGAGCTGGTGGGTGGGCTGGCGCACGGAGGTCAGCGGGATCGCGAGCTCCCCGGCGAAGTTCACGTCGTCGTAGCCGACCACGGCCATCTCGCCGGGCATCGCGATGCCCTCGGCGCGCAGGGTCCGCTGGACCCCGAGGGCCACGAGGTCGTTGACGCAGAACACGGCCGTCGGGCGGTCGACACCGGCTGTCGTCGTGGCGAGCAGCTGGCGCATCGCGGCCTCGCCGCCGTCGGCGTTGAGGGACGAGGCGGTGATCTCGGTGAGGTGGGTAGCCGGGTCGAGCCCCGCCGCGTCGAGGGCGCGGAGCATGCCCGCGTGCCTGTCGCCGCACTGGCGGATGCTGTGCGCGCCGTTGACGAAGGCGATGTGCGTGTGGCCCTCGGCGACGAGGTGGTTGCCGGCGAGCTGACCGCCGACCACGTCGTTGACCGCGGCCGACGAGATGTCCGGGACGGGCGAGGTCGCGTCGAGCAGCACCACGTTGACACCGCGGGCGCGGAGCTCGAGCAGCGGCTCGATGTCGTCGGTCGAGGGCACCACGAGCACCCCGTGGACCCCGTGCTCCTCGAAGAGCCGCAGGTAGCGGGCCTCACGGTCCGGGTCTTCGTCCGAGCTCGCGAGCATGAGCGTGAAGTCGTCCTCGGCGAGGCGGTCTTCGATGCCGCGGGCCACCTCGGTGAAGAAGGGGTTGCCGATGTCCAGGACGATCGCGCCGACTGTCGTGATCGTGCCCGCGCGGAGCTGACGGGCTGAACCGTTGGGCACGAACTGGAGCTCGGCGATCGCGTCGAGGACCCTGTCGCGGGTGGTGGGGGAGACGCGGTCTGGTCGGTTGAGGACGTTGGAGACCGTCCCGACGGAGACGCCGGCTGTGCGCGCGACGTCGCTGATGGAGCTCCGCTTGCGCGCAGTGGGCGTGGTCACCGTGGTGGGCCTTTCGACGTGGGGTGCGCCGGGAGCGTCGTCGAGCCCGGGTGCCCTTGAATACTAGTGGCGCTTGACCTGCTCAGGACGTGGGACGTACGGTCCTCGACATCGCGCTGAACCGATTCACAAGAATGTAGCGCATGACACCGAGGGCGAGGAGGTCCACAGTGGCCCGCGTGTGCTTTGTCTCCAAGGTCCGCCCCGACAGGCTCGACGAGTACCGCGCGCGGCACGCCGCCGTGTGGCCCGAGATGCTCGAGGCCCTGCGCGACTGCGGGTGGCGCGACTACCACCTGTTCTTGGCACCCGAGGGCCTGCTCGTGGGCTTCGTCGACGTGGACGACTACGACGCGGCCCAGGCGGCGATGGCGCAGACCGGGGTTAACGCGCGCTGGCAGGCGGAGATGGGGGAGTTCTTCGTCGCCGACGACACCGCGCCCGACGAGGGGATGGTGCGGCTCGAGCAGGTGTTCCACCTGGAGTCGCAGCTGGCCGAGGCGGGGCTGCCGACAGGCTGAGCAGCGGCAGCCCGCTCGTCCGGGGGCGCTGCGGCTAGCCTGGCCGACGTGGGCATGAAGAACTTCTTGGTCGAGGGCGTCTCCGGGACCGGCAAGACCGCGGTCTGCACGGAGCTGCAGCGACGCGGCGTCCACGCCGTCCATGGCGACCGCGAGCTGGCGTACCAGGGAGACCCGATCACGGGAGTGCCCACCAGCACGAGCGACCACGAGCACCACATCTGGGACGTGGCGGCAGTGAGGCGCCTCATCGCGGACGACAGCACGCCGGTGACGTTCCTCTGCGGCGGGTCGCGCAACCATGCTGCGTTCGTCGATGATCTCGACGGGGTCTTCGTGCTGACTGTCGACGTCGAGACCTTGGTCCGACGGCTGGACGGGCGCCCTGGCGACGAGTGGGGGCACGCGCCTGAGGAACGAGAGCTGATCCTGCGTCTGCACCAGACGCAGGAGGACGTGGCGACCTCGGGGATCGCGGTCGACACCACCCTGCCCGTGGCGGAGGTCGTCGACACGATCCTGAGGTTGAGCGGGGCAGGGGCTGCTCGGTAGGGGGAGCGTTCGAAGCCCCAACAGGTTGGCGACCGGTGCCTGCTCGCCGCCTTCGTCGAGCCCTCCGGACGTCCGTGGTGTTCGCATGCGTCTCGCAACTGACAACTACGACAGCCGGAATCCCCATGAGATCCGAGTCTTGGTGGCAACGTCGGTGGAGACCGACCTGGCAGACTGTGCGCGTGTCGCGACGTGAGCGGTGGGAGAGCTGGTCCGAGGGACCGTTGACGGTCGGGGCGCTGCTGTTCCTCGTGGCCTATGCGATCCCGATCATCTGGCCCGCAGTCAGCGAGGGTGTCCGTGCTCTCGCGTCGGGTGCGGTGGCACTGACCTGGGCGATGTTCGGTGTGGACTACGCCGTGCGCCTGATGGTCTCTGAAGACCGGCGACGGTTCTTCCTCGGCAATCTCTTCGACCTTCTCGTGCTGGTGCTCCCGCTGCTGCGACCGCTGCGGTTGCTCCGACTCGTCACGCTGCTGTCAGTCTTGAACCGCACGGGGGCGCAGGGACTGCGCGGGCGGGTGGTGACCTACGCGGCTGGCGGCACGGCCCTGCTGGTCCTGTGCGGGGCTCTGGCGATCACCGATGCCGAGCGGGGCCAGCCGGGGGCGACGATCACCCGGTTCGTTGACGGGATCTGGTGGGCGGTGACCACCATGACGACGGTCGGGTACGGCGACACCTATCCGACGACTGCGACCGGGCGGGTGGTGGCAACAGTCCTGATGGTCGGAGGGATCGCCCTGCTGGGTGTCGTGACGGCGACCCTCGCCTCGTGGTTGGTCGAGCGGGTGACTGAGGCGAACGAGGCCGAGCAGGCGGCCACCAGGGCGCAGGTCGCAGACCTCTCAGCCCAGGTCGCGTCGTTGGAGACCTTGCTCCGCGATGCGCTTGGGGCTGCCAGCGACCCCTCCCCGCCGCGGGCGCCCGGGCGCCTTGGTGCCCCGGGGCAGGATGCCGACTCGGCAGGCATGCTCGGCCCGCTCTCTCCTGCGTAACCGTCACGTCCGCCATCGGACCTGATGAGACGTCTTCTGGTGGAGACCAGCATCAGCTGCCCGACGAGACGTCTCGCAAGACATCGCTTGCGAGACGTCGGTCTGACGGCGCACCAGGCTGACCTCCGAACCCGTGCCCCTCGCTCGGTCTCGTCGAGCGGCTGATCGAGCCTGCGGCCTGGCCGCGGTCGATGGCCGCGGCCAGGACCGCCGGACGAGCTCCGGTCTGAGCAGTAGCCTGTCGGCATGTCCATCCTCACTGAGATCTTCACCGCATCACCTGAGCACGCCATGTCTCGCGCCAGGGCGCACGACGAGGGTCGCCCGCCGACCCCGGTCGGTGACCTCTTCGAGACGACGGGTGTCACGGACCTCGAGCTGGAGGTCCTCGGTGAGATCGTCGCGAGGGCGGTCGGCGTCGGTGGGATCGACACAGAGCTCCACCCTGTCCACCTCGAGCTCGACGAGCTGTCGCAGGTCCCCGATGCCGTGGTCGCGGCCTGCGCAGAGCTCCCCGCGCTCGATGCCGACCCCACGGTGAGCGTGAGCATCGACGCTGTCATCGCATCGTTCTGCGCGCTGGAGGACATCGACCTCGCCGAGCCCGAGGCGTCAGACCTCGTCCGTCGGGTCATCGATCTTGCGGTCCTGGCCCACCGGCGCGGGGACGGGCTCTATCTCTGGACCTCGCTGTAGGTCCCTCGACGGACGCGGTCCCGGCCGAGGCCGATGCGAACGGAACCTTCGTCCCAGCACGTCAGGTCCGGCGGGCGTCCGACCTCTCGTCGCCGTGACGGCCCGGGCCGCGGTCGGGCGAGGCCACAGCCCGTTGGTAGAGGCTCGATCCTAGGACTCTGGTGCTGCCTGGGGCTGTCACGGTCGTGTCTCTCACGTGCTGGAAGCCCTGGGACTCGTAGAAGCGTCGCAGGCCGTGGTTGTCGTCGGTGCAGTCGAGCCTCACGAAGGTCTTGCGCTGGTCGGCAGCGCGGGCTGATGCCCAGCTCAAGAGCTCGTGCCCCAGGCCGCGACCGCGGCTCGCCTGAGCCACGGCCAGACGATGGACGTAGAGGGCCGGGGCGGTGTCGGTGCCCCAGGTCTCTGCGTCGTGGTCGGTGACGGTGATGATCGCCTGCAACCCGCTCTGGTCGCGGACCACGAAGAGCTCGCCGCGCTCGGCGTCCCCCAGGACGACCTCAGCCGGGATGGCGTGCCGCCACTGGTCGATCGACCGCTCGTGCAGCCAGCGCCTGGCTCCGTCGAGCAGAGCCACGGCCTGGGTGACATCGTCAGGCGTGCCCTGCTCGACGGCCAGATCGGTGGGTCCCATGCCGCCACCCTAACCACCGCGTGCGAGGGGGCCGCAGGCGCCTCGTGCCCCGAGGTGTCGTCGACAGCACGTCCCGCACGGAGCTTCCACGGAAGACCCGCGGTGGGTCGCGCATCGCGTCCCATGCTGCCGACGGTGGTGTCCGATGACCGCCAGACACCGAAGGCCAGGGCCGGTGTACTTGCAGGCATGAACCTCCCTCAGAGCCATGCTGCCGACCTCTTCCGTTCCCTCCACACCACTGCGCACCCGCTCGCGCTCGTCACTGTCTGGGACGTGGCGAGTGCTCTGGCCGCCCAGGACGCCGGCGCCCCGGCCATCGCGACGACCAGCGCCGGTGTCGCCTGGTCCCAGGGCGTCCCCGACGGTGATCACCTGGACCGAGCGCGGGCCGTGTCCGTGCTCGCCGCGATCGCCTCGGCGGTCGACGTGCCGGTCTCGGCGGACATCGAGGGTGGGTACCCGGACAGCACGGGCGACGTCACCGAGACGGTCCGCGCGGTGATCGAGGCTGGGGCCGTGGGCCTCAACATCGAAGACGGGTCGAGGTCACCTGACGAGCTCTCCAGGCGGATCGCTGTCGCGCGCCGGACCGCGGACGAGATGGGCGTCGGCCTGTTCGTCAACGCGCGGTGCGACGTCTACCTGACCGGGGCCATCGCGCCGGCGGAGCGACTCGAGGAGACCGTCCGTCGGACTGCCGCGTACGTCGAGGCCGGCGCCGACGGGATCTTCGTCCCCGGTGTGGTGGACGCCGAGACCATCTCTGCCCTCGCCGGGGCGGTCCAGGTACCGTTCAACGTCATGGTCGGACCGGGCGCGCTCGACGTGGCAGGGCTCGGCCGGCTCGGCGTGGCCCGCGCGAGCCTGGGATCCTCCGTCGCGCAGGCCGCGATGACGACAGTCCGGGACGCGACGGCCGAGCTGCTCGCCACCGGGACCTACGACGGTCTCACCGGGGCGCTCGACTACGGGTACGTCGACGGGCTGCTCACACGGGCGTCGTCGAGCGAGGCGCGCCGAGGGGCGACGATGGACGCGTGAGGACCGACCACCACCACGAGCGCGGAGCCGTGCCGACCTCTCGAGACCGTCGCACCGTGACGGCGCCCCCGGACGCGAACGGGCCGGGCTGCTCGCTGGGGGACCCGCGGTTCGTCGAGCGCTACACCGCGATCGACGCCCGGGACGTGAGGTTCGACGGGCAGTTTGTCACCGCGGTGTCCTCGACCGGCATCTACTGCCGCCCCTCCTGTCCGGCGCGTACCCCGAAGCCCCAGAACGTCACGTTCTACACCTCGTCGGCAGCAGCTCACGAGGCTGGGTTCCGGGCGTGCCGGCGCTGTCTGCCCGAGGCGACGCCCGGCACACCCGAGTGGGACCTGCGCGGTGACCTCACAGGCCGGGCCATGCGGCTCATCGCCGACGGGGTCGTCGACCGTGAGGGTGTCGACGGGCTCGCCACGAGGCTCGGGTACACGCCGAGGCACGTCCACAGGTTGCTCGTGGCCGAGCTCGGGGCGGGCCCGGCGGCCCTCGCCCGTGCGCAGCGTGCCCAGACGGCACGCTCGTTGCTGGTGGGGACCGATCTCGCGATCGCCCAGGTGGCGTTCGCGGCCGGGTTCGGCTCGGTGCGCCAGTTCAACGAGACGGTCCAGCTGGTCTTCGCGGCACGGCCTAGCGACCTCCGCGCCCGCGCGCGGGCCTCGGAGAGCGTGAACGGCCCGTCGCAGGTGACCGGGCGGGATTCGATCCGGCTCGACGTCGACCTCCCCGTCCGGCAGCCCTTCGACGCACCAGGAGTGCTGTCCTTCCTGGCCGACAGGGCTGTCGAGGGGGTCGAGTCGGCCGGGGTCCTGGCCGACGGGACCCTGAGATACGCACGGACGCTCCACCTGCCGCACGGCCCGGGGGCTGTGGAGGTCCTGGCAGAGCAGACCGCAGATGCGACGTGGCGGATCCGTGCGCGCCTCGAGCTCTCCGCCCTGTCCGACGTCGGCCCGGCGGTCGCCCGGGTGCGTCGGATGCTCGACCTGGACGCAGACCCGTCCGCGATCGACGCAGCCCTCGCAGCCGACGGTGCGCTGAGCGCGCTCGTCGCAGAACGGCCAGGGACCAGGGCACCCGGGACCGTCGATCCCCAGGAGATCCTCGTCCGGGCGCTCGTCGGCCAGCAGATCTCGGTCGCCGCGGCCCGGACGCACCTCAGCAGGCTGGCTGCAGCCCTCGGGTCGCCCTGCGTCTCGACCTTCTCGGGGCTCGACAGGCTGTTCCCGACACCCGAGCAGATCCTCGACGGTGTACCTCTTCCTGTCGCGGGGGAGCCGCTCGACCCTCAGCGGCTGCTCAGGCTGCCCGCACGCTCGATCGCCTCCGTCGTCGGTGCTGCTCGTGCGCTCGTGGACGGAGACCTCGAGCTGCACGTCGGCGTCGACGCCGCCACGGTGCGCTCAGCGCTGCTCGCCCTACCCGGGGTCGGCCCGTGGACGGCGTCCTACGTCGCGATGCGCGTCCTGGGCGACCCCGACACCTGGTTGGACGGCGACGTCGCCCTGCTCTCCGGCGCGCGGGCGGTCGGGCTGCTCGGCCCGCAGAGCGCTGGTCGGTCAGAGCACCGGGTCCTGGCGGCTCGGGCCCAGGTGTGGGCGCCGTGGCGGTCCTACGCGGTCATGCATCTCTGGCGCGCGTCGTCGCAGGCTCGGTCCGCGGGTGCGTCGTCCGGGCGGAGCGCAGGGGCGGCGCGCGAGAGGTAGGCGGGGCGAAGGGCCTGTCGTGGACGAGCCGACAGGAGCTAGCAGCAGGTTCTAGGAGGCGTGAGCGAGATCCGACGCCTCAGCCAGGTAGGCGTCGAGTGCCTTGCGGACGAGGTCGCTCCGGCTGAGACCGAGCTTGGCCCGGACCTCTTCGATCGCCTGGTTGGTCTGGTCACTGACCGCCACGTTGATGCGGGGCGAACGCTGGCCGTGCGGTCTGGGGGGTTCGCCGTCCAGGCGGGGTCGTCCGACTCTGCGCTCGACGGCCGCGACGTCAAGTCCTGCTGCCTCGAGCATGGCGCGCGCCTCCGCGCTGGCCTGCGGTCCGGTGACGGCACGTCGAGGGGTGGTGACTCCGGACTCAGCCCACTGAGCCAGCTGCCGGTCAGTCTCTTCGCTCATAGCTTCTCCTCATATCCAACGGTGGTGCGAGTCGTCTCGCGAAGCCTCATGACGTGGAAGACACGGACATCCCCCGGCGGGGTGATGTTCACCATGACCTCCAACGTGCCGAAGCGGCTAGGTCCGATGTAGAGCCGCGGGCTCGTGTCGTGCCCTGGGCGAGGGTCCTCGAAGTCGTCGTACAAGGCGTGGGCATAGAGCATGGCGTAGAGCGCTTCGTCCTGCGGGATGTCGTGCTCGCCAGCGCTGTCTGCCCACGTCATCGCCATAGCAGCGATCGTCTCACGACACCGTATTTGTGTCCACCAAAATTGGACCGGGCTGGAGTGTCTGAGATTGCGAGTAGTCGTCGCCCCGATGTTGGTGGTCTGCGACGTCTGCTCGACACTGTCTGCGGTCGCAACCAGCGGCCAGGACGGTGACGACGCCCGCGACGGCCACGCGGCGGGCGTTCGTGGGAAGCAGGGGGAGAGGCTGGCGCGCGTCGTCGCAGGCTCGGTCCGCGGTCGCGGACCCGAACGGCTCGGATACGGTACGGCCATGAGAACGCAGCGGTGGCGACCCAGATGGGTGGTCGGAGCGCTCGCGGTCGCGGCAGTCGTCGTCTTCTGGTGTCTTGCTGCCCGAGGGGGAGGATGCTCCGACGCGTCCTTCGACTCGACGTGCACGACCAGCACGATGGGCGGTCTCCCGGCTCTTGTCGGCGTCCTGATCGTCGGCACCTCTGCTGTCGCCTACTGCGTGGTCCGCGCCTTCCGGAGGTAGTGCCGGCCGACGACGGACCGCTGCCAGGTGGCCCTGCTGCGCGTGCTCATCCGTCTCGTAGCAGCTCCTCCATGCCCTTCACGGTTGACGGAGTCGCGCGCCGCTCCGTACAGTTCTCTTGAAACGATTCACAACGAGGTGGAGAGCCAGATGTCACACGCTGAACTGAGCGCCGACGCGCGCCAGGCGCTGCTCGCGCAGACCATAGAGCTGCCGTCCTGGGCCTTCGGCAACTCCGGGACCAGGTTCAAGGTCTTCGCGCAGGAGGGTGTCCCGCGCGACCCCTTCGAGAAGATTGCGGACGCTGCGCAGGTGAATCGATACACGGCGACGGCGCCGCGTGTCTCCCTGCACATCCCGTGGGACCTCACCGACGACTACGCCGCGCTGTCTGCGCACGCGCAGGACCTCGGGGTCGAGATCGGCGCGATCAACTCGAACCTCTTCCAGGACGACGACTACATGCTCGGGTCGCTCACGCACCCGGACCCGATCGTCCGCAAGAAGGCCGTCGACCACCACCTCCAGTGCGTCGACGTCATGCGCGCCACAGGCTCGACCGATCTCAAGCTCTGGCTGCCCGACGGCCTCAACTACCCGGGCCAGGACAACCTGCGCGCCCGCCAGGACCGCCTGGCCGACGGCCTCGCCGAGATCTACGCGGCCCTCGACCCCGAGCACCGCCTCGTCATCGAGTACAAGTTCTTCGAGCCGGCCTTCTACTCCATGGACATCCCGGACTGGGGTACCGCGCTGCTGCACTGCCTCGCCCTCGGCCCGCAGGCCGTGGTCGTCCTCGACACCGGGCACCACGCACCGGGGACCAACATCGAGTTCATCGTCGCGCAGCTGCTGCGTCAGGGGCGCCTCGGCGCCTTCGACTTCAACTCGCGCTTCTACGCCGACGACGACCTCATGGTCGGGGCGGCCGACCCCTTCCAGCTGTTCAGGATCATGCACGAGATCGTCCAGGCCGGGGCGCTCGCCCCCGACTCGGGCGTGAGCTTCATGCTCGACCAGTGCCACAACATCGAGCCCAAGATCCCCGCGCAGATCCGCTCGGTGATGAACGTCCAGGAGGCCACGGCCAAGGCGTTGCTCGTCGACACCGTCGCCCTCGACGCCGCACAGCGCTCCGGTGACGTGCTCGGTGCGAACGGCGCCCTCATGGACGCCTACAACACCGACGTCCGACCGCTGCTCGCCGGTCTGCGCGAAGAGCAGGGCCTGCACCCGGACCCGCTCGCCGCCTACGCGGCCTCCGGCTACGCCGAGAAGATCGTGGCCGAGCGCGTCGGTGGCGCGCAGGCCGGATGGGGAGCCTGACATGACGACGACCCCCAGCACCAGCACGACCACCCCCGCGGCCGACCTCGTCGCCCGGTCCAACCGCCTCGGCGCCGACCCCCGCACCACCAACTACGCCGGTGGCAACACCTCCGCCAAGGGCACCGAGACCGACCCCGTCACCGGCGAGCCTGTCGAGCTGCTGTGGGTCAAGGGCTCGGGCGGCGACCTCGGCACCCTCACGGAGAAGAACCTCGCCGTGCTGCGCCTCGACAGGATCCGCGCCCTCACCGGCGTGTACCCCGGCGTCGACCGCGAAGACGAGATGGTCGCAGCCTTCGACTACTGCCTGCACGGGAAGGGCGGTGCCGCGCCGTCGATCGACACCGCGATGCACGGCCTCGTCGACGCCGCGCACGTCGACCACCTGCACCCCGACTCCGGCATCGCCCTCGCGACAGCCGCCGACGGCGAGGCCCTCACGGCCGAGTGCTTCGGCGACAGGGTCGTGTGGGTGCCGTGGCGCCGCCCCGGCTTCCAGCTCGGCCTGGACATCGCTGCGGTCAAGGACGCGAACCCGCAGGCCATCGGCTGCATCCTCGGCGGGCACGGCATCACCGCCTGGGGCGAGACGAGCGACGAGGCCGAGGCCCGCAGCCTCGAGATCGTCGCGACGGCCGAGGCCTTCATCGCCGAGCGCACCGAGAGGCTCGCGGCCGAGGGGAAGCATCCCTTCGGGGCGGTCGTCCCCGGCTACGAGGCCCTCGACCCGGCCGAGCGCCGGACCAAGGCCGCGAAGCTGGCCCCGGTGATCCGCGGTCTCGCATCGACCGACGCCCCGCAGGTCGGGCACGTCACCGACTCCGACGTGGTCCTCGACGTGCTCGCCCGCGAGCGTCTCGCCGAGCTCGCGGCGCTCGGCACGAGCTGCCCCGACCACTTTCTCCGCACCAAGGTCAAGCCGCTCGTCGTCGACCTGCCGTCCTCGGCGACCGTCGACGAGATCTCTGCGCGCCTCGTCGAGCTGCACGCGGCGTACCGCGAGGACTACCAGGGCTACTACGACCGCAACGCGACCCCCGACTCCCCGGCGATCCGCGGCGCCGACCCGGCGATCGTGCTCGTACCGGGCGTCGGCATGTTCTCCTTCGGCAAGGACAAGCAGACCGCGCGCGTCGCGGGCGAGTTCTACGTCAACGCGATCAACGTGATGCGCGGTGCCGAGGCCATCAGCACCTACGCACCCATCGACGAGGCCGAGAAGTTCCGCATCGAGTACTGGGCCCTCGAAGAGGCGAAGCTCCAGCGGATGCCCGCACCCAAGCCGCTCGCCACCCGCGTCGCGCTCGTCACCGGAGCCGGTTCGGGCATCGGCCGGGCGATCGCCGAGCGTCTGGCCGCCGAGGGGGCGTGCGTCGTCATCGCGGACCTCAACCTCGAGGGTGCGCTGGAGGTGGCCGACCAGCTCGGCGGTCCCGACGTCGCTGTCGCCGTCCGCGCGGACGTGACGAGCGAGGCCGACGTCGCCGCCCTCGTCGACGAGGCCGCGCTCGCCTTCGGTGGGGTCGACCTCGTGGTCAACAACGCCGGGCTGTCGATCTCGAAGCCGCTGCTCGAGACCACCGCGAAGGACTGGGACCTCCAGCACGACGTCATGGCCAAGGGGTCGTTCCTCGTCGCCCGCGAGGCGGCCCGCGCCATGATCGCCCAGGCGATGGGCGGCGACATCGTCTACATCGCGTCGAAGAACTCGCTCTTCGCCGGGCCCAACAACATCGCGTACTCGGCGACGAAGGCCGACCAGGCGCACCAGGTGAGGCTGCTCGCGGCCGAGCTCGGGGAGCACGGCATCCGGGTCAACGGCGTCAACCCTGACGGCGTGGTCCGTGGCTCGGGCATCTTCGCCGGAGGGTGGGGGGCCAAGCGGGCTGCGGTCTACGGCGTCGCGGAGGAGGACCTCGGTGCGTACTACGCGCAGCGCACGCTGCTCAAGCGCGAGGTGCTCCCCGAGCACGTCGCGGCCGCGGTCTACGCCCTCACCGGGCCGGACCTCAGCCAGACGACAGGGCTGCACGTGCCGGTCGACTCGGGTGTCGCGGCGGCGTTCCTGCGCTGACGATCAGCAGCACGACAGCACGACAGCACGACAGCACGACAGCACGACAGCACGACAGCACGACAGCACGACAGCACGACAGCACGACAGCACGACAGCACGACAGCACAGCACCGCGCGGACCCGGGCAGCGGAGCCCGGGCCCGCGCCCCGCACGGCCGAGGCCGTGCGCACCGCCCGCGCACGGCGCGCCGGCGGGCATCAGCATCGTGGAAGGTGCAGTGACGTGGAGAGACGGACGACGGCCTTCGCGGCCGTGGACCTCGGGGCCTCGAGCGGTCGCGTGATCCTCGGGCGGGTGATCCCTGGAGACGCCCTCGACGGCAGCCAGACCCGGGTCGAGCTGCACGAGGTGACGCGGTTCCCCAACGGGCCCGTCGAGGTCGACGGCACCCTGCACTGGGACATCTTGCGCCTGCACCAGGGGATCCTCGACGGGCTGCGCGCAGCGGTCCGCGAGACCCAGGCGTGCGGCGACGTCTTCGGCGGCGTCGGCATCGACTCGTGGGCTGTCGACTACGGCCTGCTCGACGCCGACGGCGCGCTGCTCGGCAACCCCGTGCACTACCGAGACTCTCGGACCGACGGTGTCCCGGCGCGGGTCTTCGATCAGATCGGCTCGGGCGAGCACTACGCCGTCAACGGTCTGCAGACCCAGCCCTTCAACACCGAGTTCCAGCTCGTGGCCGCGGCCGGGTCCGCGCAGCTCGACGCGGCCCGCACGCTGCTGCTCGTCCCCGACCTGCTGACAGCCTGGTTGACCGGTCGCCGGGTCGCCGAGGTGACGAACGCGTCGACCACCGGTCTGCTCGACGTGCGGTCGCGGCAGTGGTCCACGACCCTCGTCGACGCCTTGCAGAAGGCCTTCCCTTCGCTGCCCGAGCTCCTCGGGTCGGACGGTCTGCTCCCGGCGCTCGTCGAGCCCGGGACCGTCGTCGCGCCTCTCGCCGACGACGTCGCCCGCGCCGTCGGTGCGCCTGCCGGAGTCCCGGTCATAGCGGTCGGTTCGCACGACACAGCCTCGGCCGTGGTGGCCGTCCCCGCGACGAGCGAGCACTTCGCGTATGTCTCGTGCGGCACGTGGTCCCTCGTCGGGCTCGAGCTCGACGCTCCGGTCCTCTCCGAGGCCAGCCGCGAGGCCAACTTCACCAACGAGCTCGGCGTCGACGGGACCGTGCGATACCTGCGCAACGTCATGGGTCTCTGGCTGCTCCAGGAGTCCGTCCGCACGTGGAACGCGGCAGGTCTGCCCGCAGACCTGCCTGACCTGCTCGCCGCCGCTGCGCTCGTCCCGGCGCTCACCACGGTCGTCGACGTCGATGCGCCGGAGTTCCTCGCCCCCGGAGACATGCCCGCGCGGATCGCCGCTGCGGCCGAGCGGACCGGCCAGACGCCGCCGCAGTCGCAGGCCGAGACCGTCCGCTGCATCCTCGACTCCCTCGCGGTCGCCTACAGGCGGGCCGTGCGCCAGGCCGGCGAGCTGTCAGGGCGCGACGTCGACGTGGTGCACATGGTCGGCGGGGGAGTGCGCAACGAGCTGCTCTGCCAGCTCACCGCCGACGCGACAGGGCTGCCTGTGGTGGCGGGACCTGTCGAGGGGGCGGCTCTCGGCAACGTCCTCGTGCAGGCCCGCGCTGCCGGTGTCCTCAGCGGGGACCTCGCTGCGCTGCGTGCCGTGGGAGCACGAGGCGTCCCGCTGCGCAGGTACGTGCCCGGTGGCGGAGGGGCAGCAAGTCTCGCCGCAGAGCACTGGGCCACCGCGGAGGCCAGGCTCGTCGGGGCTGTGCTCGGGGCTGTGCTCGGGGCCGTCGACGCCTGACCACTCGGCTGAGGGGCCTCGAGGCAGGTGCGAGCCCAGAAGCGCTCGCCAGTCCGGAGGGCCGCCAGCCTGGCGGGGCGGCCTAGCCGTGCTGGACCGGCTGGTCGCGCAGCGCGAGGATGAACTCTTCGACGACCTCGCCACGGCCGTTGGCGAAGCCTGAGTCCTCACCGATCACCTCGAAGCCGCAGCGCTTGAGCACCGTCAGCGACCCGACGTTGTCCTTGGCGGTGCGGGCGTGCATCGGTCGGTCGGTCACCTCGGTGAGGATCGCGCGCAGCGCCTTGGTCGCGACACCCCGGCCCCAGTACTCGCGGCCGATCCAGTAGGTGAGCTCGTGCTCGTCGTCCTCGACGTAGGTCATGATGCTGCCCGCGACACGGCCGCCCACGAGGATCGTTCGGGCCGTGACCTGGGGGTCCTCGCGCAGGATCTTCCACCGGGCGTCGAAGCGGCCGCGGTCGGTCGGGTCCTTGACGGTGAAGGCTGCGATCCGGTTGGCCTCGCGGTCCTGCTCCATGCGGAAGAACACGTCGATGTCAGCCGAGATGATCGGGCGCAGGACGACGTCGGCCGGGGCCGCGACGAGCTCGACCTCGAAGCCCGCGGAGTTCTGCAGGAATGCTGCGTAGTGGCCGGGGCGCCCGTCGGAGGGCTTGCCGCCAGCCCACGGGTACCTGTCGGCGAAGAGCGGTGTCCAGCCCTTCTCCTGCGCAGCTGCGTACAGACGGTCGACGCGGGCCTGCGACCCCGAGTGCAGGGCGAGGTGGTTGAGGCCGGGCCGGAGCCTGTCGTGCTCGGAGGAGGACAGCGCGGCGGACTGCTCGAAGACCAGGTACGTCCCGCCGAGCCTCAGGCTGAACCCTGTGTCCCACGTCTGGAAGGGGGAGTAGCCGAGCTCGGTGAGCAGCCAGCCCCAGGTGGCGCGGGCCTCCTCGAGGTCGGGGACCCAGATCTCGACATGGTGGAGCGTGCCGCGCGCCGAGGCGATCGGCGCGGCGGGGACCGCGGGCGCGGCAGGCGCGGCGGGGGATGCCTGACCGGAGTCGGGCACTGTGGGGGTGGACGGCGCAGACGCAGCCGAGGCCGACGACGTGTCGGTGGCTGCTGCGGTCGGGGCGGAGGGCGTGCCGAGGCCAGCCTGCGCCGAGGCAGGCTGGGCGGTCGACGACGCGGTCGTCTCGGGCTGGACAGTCACAGGTCCACGGTACGCGGCGGCAGGTCGGTCACCAGTGCCGTAGGGCCTGTCCGGCGTGTGCTCATCTTCACGTTCTGGTCACGTGACACGGCGGCGCCGTGCCCCACCGCGGTGCCCATCATCGCCGAGTTCGGGCGGCTCGCAAGGCGGGGGAGCATCTCCTTCCTCACAGTGCTCAAAACTTAAACTACTAGCCAGGCGAGCCGATGAAGTCGTCGGAGGGGGTCACTTCAACCGAAGAACGACCGACGCTGCGCCGCAGGGCGCCAGAGGAGCACCATCATGTTCACGCTGAGAAGGACACACGCGGCAGCCGACGCGAGCCTGGCGCTCGCCGAGGCGCGCCAGAACACCGACGCGGTCACCGCGGTGGTCGAGGCGCTCGCGCGCAGCCGGGAGCCTGGCGACGCCGTGCAGCGCGTCCTCGACGTCGTGCGCGAGCAGTTCGGCTGGGCCTACGGCTCGTACTGGCGGATCGCCGAGGACGAGCCCGTGCTCGAGTTCGCCCAGGAGTCCGGCTCGGTCGGCGAGGAGTTCCGCGCCGTGACGGCCACGGCCTCGTTCCGTGAGGGCGTGGGCCTGTCCGGTCGCGCGTGGAAGTCCCGCGACCTCGTGGTCGTCGAAGACCTCGGTGACCTCCGCGACTGCGTGCGGGCGCCTGCCGCCCAGCGCGTCGGTGTCCGCAGCGGTATCTGCTTCCCCCTCTACGAGGACGGTCAGGTGGCCGGGACGATGGACTTCTTCGCGACCGAGGTCCTCGCGCTCTCGCCCCAGCGCGTCGAGACTCTGCGCAGCATCGGTGTCCTGGTGTCGCAGGCCCTCGAGAGGGTCGTCGTCGCCGAGCGACAGGCCCTCGACAAGCAGGACGTCGACGCCGTGAGCTCTGTGCTGCGCGAGGTCTCTGTCGCGACCTCCCGGGACGCCGCGCTGTCGCGCGCCCTCGACACCATCCGACGTGACTTCGGCTGGGACTACGGGTCCTTCTGGCAGATCGACGAGGCCGACCAGGTGCTGCGCTTCGGCCAGGAGTCGGGCCAGGTCGGCGAAGAGTTCCGCACCGTGACCCGTGCGGCCTCCTTCGCCCAGGGTGTCGGCGTCGCGGGGCGGGCGTGGAAGACGCGAGACCTCGTCTACGTGCGCGACCTCGCGCAGGTGACCGACTGCGTGCGTGCACCCGTCGCCCAGCGCGCCGGGGTGAAGTCCGGGGTGTGCCTGCCGATCCTCGTCCGCGGGACCGTCGTCGGGACGATGGACTTCTTCGTCACCTCGACACTCACGATCTCTGCTGGCCGTGAAGAGGCTCTGCGCAACACGGCCTTCCTCCTCGGGCAGGCCCTCGAGCGCATCGAGGCTGCGGACCGCCTGACGACCGCGGGCAACGAGCTCGTCGCGTCGATCGACGAGGTCGAGCGCAACGTGCTGTCGGCCACCCGTGTGGCGACAGACGGGCGTCTCCTCGCGGAGCGCGCGAACGACGAGGTCACCCGGCTCGGCGAGTCGTCGCAGGAGATCGGCACCGTGGTCAACGTCATCGGGCGGATCGCCGCGCAGACGAACCTGCTCGCCCTCAACGCGGCGATCGAGGCCGCGCGGGCCGGTGAGGCGGGCCGCGGGTTCGCCGTCGTCGCCAACGAGGTCAAGGACCTCGCCAACGAGACGGCACGGGCCACGACCGAGGTCGGGCAGCGGATCTCCGCGATCCAGGAGCTGGTCGACGAGGTCGTCGGGTCGCTGACGAGCATCAGCGACGCCGTCGGTCAGATCAACGAGACCCAGGCGACCATCGGCGGCGTCCTCACGGAGCAGGCTGCGGTCACGCGCGCGATCCTCGACTGAGGGCCGCGGGGGTGCGGGGCGAGCTGCCCCGTGCCGTCCGGAGGGAGACCCGTCCCGGGTGGCAGGGGGCCGTGGGACGGGACTCACATAGTTGAAACCTCAATCAGTGAAGACCGGGGTCGATCTGAAGGGTCCCCTGAGATGTACGGAGAGCACCATGAGCATCCCCCCGCAGAAGCGCGCAGCAGCCCGGCTCGAAGACCTGAGCGTCCGCGTCAAGGTCCTCGGCGTGGTCGCGATCGCGACAGTCGTCGCCATCGTCATCGGCCTGGTCGGGCTGCAGGCCCTGTCAGCCTCGGCCGACACGACCGAGCAGCTCTACGAGGAGAACGTGCTCGGTGTCCTCCACGCCTCGGAGATGGAGCTCGCGATGAACGACATGCGGCTCCGCTCGCGTGACGCGATCCTCGCGCTCGACCCCGACAAGACGCGTGAGAAGCTGACCGAGCTCGACGACGCCGAGGCGGCCTTCGAGGAGGCCGAGGGCCTCTACGCAGCGACCCCGCTCGACGCCGCGCGCGAGAAGACCCTCGCCGAGCTCACCACGACGATCGACGCCTACCTGACGGTCCAGCGCGACGTCATGGGACCCCTCGCGATCGCCGGCGACATCGAGGGCTGGACAGCGGCCAACGACGAGCAGTCTCGCCCGTTGACCACCGCCATGAACGAGCAGATCTCGAGCCTCGTCGAGACCGAGCGGACCCGCGCCTCCGAGGCTGTCGAGGCCTCGCGCGACAGCTACGTCCAGCAGCGGACCGTCTCGGTGGTCATCCTGATCGCCGGTGCGCTGCTCGCGCTGACCCTGGGCTGGTTGGTCGCCCGTGGGATCACGCGGAGCGCCGTCGCCGTGCAGCGGGTCGCCGAGCACCTGGCCGAGGGCGACCTCACGCAGACCTCCGGTCTGACCTCTCGTGACGAGATGGGCCGGATGGGCGCCGCGCTCGACGTCGCGACCCGCAGGCTCGGCGAGGTCATGAGCACCGTGGTGCGGTCCTCCGACTCGGTCGCCGCCGCGTCGGAAGAGCTCTCGGCCAGCTCGCAGCAGATCTCGGCCGGTGCTGAGGAGACCTCCGCTCAGGCCGGGGTCGTGTCGGCAGCGGCGCTCCAGGTCTCGGGCAACGTGCAGACCGTCGCAGCCGGCGCTGAGGAGATGGGTGCGTCGATCCGGGAGATCTCCCAGTCGGCCAACGACGCCGCCCGGGTCGCTGGAGAGGCCGTGACCGCCGCAGCCAGCGCCACGGGTTCGGTGGCCCAGCTCGGTGCGTCCAGCCAGGAGATCGGCGACGTCGTGCGCGTCATCACGACCATCGCCGAGCAGACGAACCTGCTGGCCCTCAACGCGACCATCGAGGCCGCGCGTGCTGGTGAGGCCGGCAAGGGCTTTGCTGTCGTCGCCTCGGAGGTCAAGGAGCTGGCGCAGGAGACGGCCCGCGCGACCGAGTCGATCGGACGCCTCGTCGAGACCATCCAGTCGGACACGGCGGGTGCCGTGTCCGCGATCGAGCACATCACCGGCGTGATCTCGTCGATCAACGACTACCAGCTGACGATCGCCTCGGCCGTCGAGGAGCAGACCGCGACGACGACGGAGATGAGCCGCAACGTGGCCGACGCCTCGACCGGGGTGGGCGAGATCGCCGGCAACATCACCGGGGTCTCGGACGCCGCCGACTCGACCACGCAGGCGCTCGCCCAGACGACCGTCGCGGTCAACGAGCTCGCCCGGATGGCCACAGAGCTGCGGGCCTCGGTCTCGACCTTCACGTACTGACCGGCACGGCCGGGTCGGCTTAGGCCGGGCCGGGCGGGCGGGGTCCGGCCTTGGCGGGCTCAGGCCGGTCCGGCGCGGTCCGGCCCCGACTACTCGAGGTCGCACGGGTGGCCGCGAGGTCGTACGTCCGGGGCCGAGGTCGCACGGACACGCCGAGCCGCCTCTCTGAGGGGCCCTGTTCGGCGTGTCTGTGCGACCTCGACCGGGATGGTGCGACCTCGGTCGGTAAGAACGACCTCCGTGGGGGACGTGCGACCTCGGCAGAGGTGCGGCTCGGCGCGGGATCGCTCGTGTCAGCGCAGGATCGCGCGCGTCACCGATGCCTGCTCGGTGAGGACCGAGCCGATGACGTGCTGCGTCTCGTTGATCCGTTCGACAGCGTCGCGGATCTGCGCGAGGGACGAGACGGCCGACTGCGCCTGGCTCTGGATCGCGTCCACCCGGCCCTGCACCTGGGTCGTGGCGCGGGCCGTCTCGTTCGCGAGGTCCTTGACCTCGCTCGCGACGACCGCGAACCCGCGGCCCGCCTCGCCGGCGCGGGCAGCCTCGATGGTCGCGTTGAGCGCGAGCAGGTTGGTCTGCGCGGCGATCGTCTGGATCGTCTTGACGACGTCCCCGATCTCCTCGCTCGACCTGTTGAGCCGTGCGATGTCCTCGTCGGCCTCGAGCGCGAGCCGCTGCCCCTCCGTCGCGACGCCCGTCGCCGAGAGGACGTTGCGCTCGACCTCTTCGATCGACGTGACGAGCTCTTGCCCGGCGGTCGCCAGCCTGTCGGCGTCGGCGAAGCGCTCGAGCGCCTGACCGAGCAGGAACACGGTGTCGCGCAGGGCGGCCTCGCGCCCCTGCGACAGGGGGAGGCGGGAGGTCGAGAAGAAGTCCATCGTGCCGACGACGACCCCGTCGACGATCACTGGCAGGCAGACCCCCGACTGCACGCCCTCCTTCTGCGCGACAGGGGCGCGCACGCAGTCGGTCACCTCGGCCAGGTCCGCGACGAACAGCAGGTCGCGCTGGCGCCACGTGCGCCCCGCGAGGCCGACTCCCTCGGCGAAGGACGCCGACTGGGTCACCTCGCGGAAGGCGGCGCCGACGGTGCCGGACTCCTGGGAGAAGTGCAGCTTCTGGTCGGTCGCGTCGACAGCCCAGTACGAGCCGTAGGCCCAGCCGAAGCCCTCCCGGATGGTGCGCAGCGCCCGGGCCAGGGCGACGTCGGCGCTCGGGGCGGTCGTCACCTCGCGCAGCACTGCGGAGGTGGCCGAGGTGTCCTGCGCTGCCGACGCCTGACGCTCGCCCTGCACCACGCGCTCGAGCGTGCGGGAGACGAGCGTGCCGATCACCGTGAGCGCACGGTGCCGTGCGGGGGAGAGGTCGAGGACCTCTTCGGTGAAGAAGTCCATCGTGCCGACAGTCCGCCCGTCGACGCGCAGCGGGAAGCAGACGCCCGAGCGGATCCCCGCACGCTGGGCGACGGGTGCGCGGACGCAGTCGGTGAGGTCGCCGAGGTCCGGGACGGCGATCATCTCGTCGGCGGCCCACGCCCGCCCGCTCAGCCCGACACCCCGGGCGAAGGTCGCGCTGCGCGTGACGGCCCGGAAGTCCTCGGAGGCCGCGCCGGACTCGGCGACGAAGTGCAGCGTCGAGTCTTCGGCGCTCACCGACCAGTACGAGCCGTAGGTCCAGCCAAAGGCCTCGCGCACGACCTCGAGCGCGACCAGTGCCGCAGTCGAGCTGTCCCGCGTCGTGGCGAGACGCTCCTGCACCAGCCCGACCGCGTTCAGGTCGGTCTGCGACTGCACGAGCTCGGCCCGCACGGCATCCAGCTCTCGGGCTGATCTGCGCGATCCCCACATGACGACTCCTCGAGTCAGGTCGCCCCCTTGCGCCACGCTGGCGTGTGCGTCTCATCGGGCGGCGCGGGGCGTTCATGAGGGACCGGGGAGGGTGGTCGTGCCGACGGGACCCAGTGCAGCGCGGAGCGAGACGACCGCGTCCACATCGCAAGACAGGTGTTCACATGTCGACACGGAGATGCCACAGTCGTCCCATCATGCGCCGCGACACGACCGTGCTCTCGCACGTCAGCCCCCTTGCACAGCCCCGCCACGTCGGCGCCGGCTGCTGTTGTCGCTGTAGCCGCTGAGCGGTTCGCCACCCACTCGCAGCTTGGCCCAGGGCAGGGGCCGCGACGTGAGACGGTCCCCGACCGCTCCCTGATCCCCGTCACCACCCGCGCACGGCGCGAGGTCTGCTGACCGCGATCAGGCCACTCGACCCCTCGAGCCACGCCCCACCCCGGCCGACATCTCGTCGTACTCGGGTGCGCACCTCGCTCGCGCCTCCCCAGGACACGTCCTCGGATGTCGTCGAGCGCACCTCCTCCGCCCTGCGGCGTCGACGACGCTGCTCGGTGCCGCCTCTCCTCACCACCCCGCCCCACGGGGTGGCGCCCTCACAGCCCGACCGGCCCACCGGTCGCCCGGGCAGAACGGACCACCTGTGCGAGTTCCCGCAGTCTGCATCCACGCTACGGCCAAGGCCGCAGCGGCCCTCCTCACAGCCTCCCTCCTGCTCACCGCGTGCTCTGCCGATGCGTCAGACTCGGGCTCCGGCAGCGCCGCGGCCTCAGGCATCTCGGACGAGATCGTCATCGGCTCGACCAACGAGCCCACGGGGCTCGTCCGCAACGTCGGCGGGAGCTCGGGCATCTCGCAGACCATGACCCGCAACGTCTACGAGGGCCTCACCTCGGTCGACGTCGACGGCACCGTGATCCCGACGCTCGCCGAGTCCTGGGACGTGTCCGAGGACGGCCTCACCTACACCTTCCACCTGCAGCAGGGCGTGACCTTCCACGACGGGACGCCGTTCACCGCGGCCGACGTCGCGTGGAGCATCTCCGAGGCGATCGGTCCGGACTCCAAGAGCGCCCGCAAGAACGACCTGCTCGTCATCACCGACATCGCGCAGCCCGACGAGCAGACCGTCGAGCTGACGCTCTCGCGCCGCAGCCAGTCGCTGCTGTTCAACCTGGCCTCGGTGACCGTCGTCAAGGACGGCGACACGGAGCTCACGAGCGACAACGGCACGGGCCCGTACAGCCTCGTCGAGTGGACGCAGGGCGACCACCTCACCATCGCACGCAACCCCGACTACTGGGGCGAGCAGCCGAAGAACGAGGGTGTGACCTTCAGGTTCTTCAAGGACACGACAGCACTCAACAACGCGCTGCTCACCGGCGACCTCGACCTCGTGATCGCAGAGGACTCCCCGGACCAGCTGCTCCAGTTCGAGGGCAACGACGACTTCACCATCACCGAGGGCACCTCGACCACCAAGCAGCTGTGGGCCTTCAACGACCGCGAGGCGCCCTTCGACGACGTCCGTGTCCGCCAGGCGCTCTACACGGCCCTCGACCGCGAGCGCATCCTCGACACCGTCTGGGACGGCTACGGTCAGGTCATCGGCTCGATGGTCCCGCCGACCGACCCCTGGTACATCGACGACCTCGCCGACGCGCACGCCTACGACCCCGACGCCGCCAAGGCCCTGCTCGCCGAGGCCGGCGTGAGCGACCTCGAGATCACCGTCGACTACGTGGCGGGCGAGCCGTCTGACACCATCGCGCAGCTGATCCAGACAGACCTCGCAGACGTGGGCGTGACGCTCACGCTCAACCCGATCGACGACGCTACCTGGTACCAGAAGATCTACACGGACCACGACTTCGAGACGACGATCATGGGCCACGTGAACCCGCGCGACGTGGTCTGGTACGCGAACCCGGACTTCTACTGGGGCTACGACAACGCCGACGTCCAGCAGTGGGTCGCCGACGCCGACGCCGCCACCTCCGAAGAGGAGCAGGTCGAGCTGCTCACCCAGGTCAACCAGACGATCGGCGAGGAGGCGGCCACCGCGTGGCTGTACCTCGACCCGCAGATCCGGGTCGCCCGCTCCGAGATCAGCGGCTTCCCGGTCGACCAGGTGACGGAGAGCTTCTACGTCGCCGACATCGTGCGAGCGGACTGACCCGCCCTCATGACGTCGTCCCTGCACCCTTCGAAGACACCCTCGCTGGAAGCACCCGTGCCGCAGGCACCCGCGCCCCGGCGCGCCCTGAGGGCGAGCGCCCCGATGCTCCGCTACGTGGCAGTCCGCCTCGTGACGCTCCTCGTGTCGCTCGTGCTCGCAGCCGTCGTCGTCTTCGTCGTGCTGCGCCTGCTCCCGGGGGACAGCGCGGGCACGACGCTGGGTGTGGGGACGACGACAGACCAGCTCGACCAGCTGCGCAGCGAGCTGGGTACCGACCAGTCGTCGCTCGCGCAGCTCGGTGACTGGGCCGGTGCTCTGCTGACGGGCGACCTCGGCACGTCCTTCGTGTCGAGGCTGCCTGTCGGCGAGCTCATCACGAGCAAGCTGCCGATCACCGTCCCGCTGAGCCTGGCAGCCTTCGTGCTGTCGGTCCTCGTCTCGGTGCCGCTCGGCGTCGTCGCGGCCGTGAAGCGCCGCGGTGTCGTCGGTGTGGCAGTCTCCGCGGTCTCCCAGCTCGGGGTGGCCGTCCCGGTGTTCTGGGTCGGGGTGCTGCTCGTGTGGATCTTCGCCTTGCGCCTCGGGGTGCTGCCGCCCGGTGGCTTCCCGCGGCAGGGCTGGGACGACCCGGCGGCCGCCGTCCGTTCGCTCGTCCTGCCCGTCGTGACGGTGTCGATCGCGATGTCGTCGGTCATGGTGCGCTACGTGCGGTCGGCGACGCTCGACGTGCTCGACCAGGACTACGTCCGCACGGCCCGATCGCTCGGCTACGGACGCTGGCAGGCGCTCGCGCGGCACGGTCTGCGCAACGGCGCCGTGCCCGTCGTGGCGATCCTCGGCATCGAGCTCGCGACCTCGCTGCTCGGCGCCGTAGTCATCGAGAACGTCTTCGCTCTCCCCGGTCTGGGCACGCTGCTGCTCGACTCGGTCACCGGGCGCGACCTGCCCGTCGTCCAGGCGCTCGTGCTGGCGATCACGGCCGTCGTGCTCGTCGTCAACTTCGGGGTCGACCTCCTGCAGCGGGCCATCGACCCGCGCCTGCGGCTCGGCTCGACCCTCGGCGCGGCTGGAGGCTCGCGATGACCGACCAGCTCGACTCGCCCCGCGGCCCGCTCTCTACCGCCGCACCGTCTTCCGACGCGCCCGGCTCTGCGCCGGACGCATCCGCCGCTGCCCCGCGCCGCGCGCCAGCCCGTCGCCTGCGCAGCCCGTCCTTCGTCGTCGGGGCCTCGATGGTCGCGGTCGTCGTGCTCGTCGGCCTCGTGGCCTTCTTCTGGACGCCCTACACGATCGGCACCCGCGGGACGGGGGAGCGTCTCGGTGGTCCGAGCGCCGACTTCTGGCTCGGCACGGACAAGCTCGGGCGGGACGTGCTGAGCCAGCTCATGGCCGGCGCGACCAACGCCGTGGTGGTCGCCGTGTGCTCGGTCGCGATCGCCGCGGTCCTCGGGATCACGCTCGGCGTCCTCGCCGCGTCGACCACGCGGTGGGTCGACGTGGCCGTGCTCAACGTCGTCGACCTCATGATCGCCTTCCCGACCCTCCTGCTCGCCATGCTCATCGTCACCGTGCGCGGCGCCTCGCTCAGCTCGGTGATCGCTGCGATCGGCATCTCAGGTGCTGCGGTGATCGCGCGGATCACGCGCATCAACGCCTCGCGGGTGCTCCGCGAGGACTACGTCGTCGCGGCAGCCGCCTCGGGGACGGGCTGGTGGGGGACGGTCCGGCGGCACGTGCTGCCCAACGTCGCCCCGACCCTGCTCGTCCAGCTCATGCTGCTCGCCGGGGCCGCGATCCTCGCCGAGGCGTCGTTGTCCTACCTCGGCCTCGGGCCACGCCCGCCCTACGCCTCGTGGGGACGCATGCTCAACGAGGCGCAGGCGACCATCTCCGCGGCGCCCCTCGCCGCGATCCTGCCCGGCCTGCTCATCGCCTGGACGGTGCTGGGCCTCAACCTGCTCGGCGACGGTATCCGCGAACGCAGCGACCCGAGCCTGCGAGGAGACCGATGACCGCGCTCGAGGTCCGTGACCTGACCGTCCGCACGTCCGGTGGGCGCACCCTGCTCGACGCCGTGAGCTGGGAGGTGCCCTTCGGCGGACGCCTCGGGATCATCGGCGAGTCCGGCTCGGGCAAGTCGCTCACCGCAGCCGCGATCCTCGGGCTGCTGCCCGAGGGCATGACCGCCACAGGCCAGGTGCTGCTCGACGGGCGCGACCTGCTGACCCTCGGCGAGCGGGCCCTGCGCTCGGTCCGCGGCGCCCAGGTCGCCACGGTGTTCCAGGAGCCGCTCACGGCCCTCGACCCGCTGATGACCGTCGGTCGGCAGATCGCCGGACCCCTGCGCCTGCACCGCGGAGCCTCCCGGACGAAGGTCCGCGAGCTCGCCGCCGACCTCTGCAGGCTCGTACGGCTCGACGACACCGAGCGCATCCTCGGCTCCTACCCGTGGCAGCTCTCGGGCGGTCAGCGCCAGCGCGTCAGCATCGCGATGGCCCTGGCCTGCGAGCCGCGGGTGCTGCTCGCCGACGAGCCGACGACGGCCCTCGACGTCACCGTCCAGGCCGAGATCCTCGACCTGCTCGACGAGCTGATCGAACGGACGGGCACGACGCTCGTCTTCGTCTCGCACGACCTCCCCGTCGTCGCCCGGGTCGCCCGCGACCTCGTCGTCATGCGCTCAGGGCAGGTGGTCGAGGCGACGACTGTCGCGCAGGCCCTCGACGCGCCCGCTCACCCGTACACGCGCCAGCTGCTCGCCGCCGCGCGCGCCGTCAGCCGGCTCCCTCAGGAGGACGAGCGATGACCGAGAAGACCCCGGGCGGTGTCGATCGCGCAGCCGGTGCACCTCTCACGACGGGCGCCGCCGCACCAGGAGACCAGAGGGCATCGTCCGATGTCGCCGCGACGAGCGCCCCGCTCCTCGCGCTGCACGGCGTCAGCCGTGAGTTCGGCGGACGCGGTCGCACGACGACGGCCCTCGACGGCGTGGACATCGCCGTGCACGAGGGGCGCAGCGTCGGGATCGTGGGGGAGTCCGGTGCCGGGAAGTCCACGCTGCTGCGGCTCCTGCTCGGCCTCGACACGCCCACCTCGGGTCAGGTCAGCTACCGCGGGCAGACGCTCGACCGTCGCGACAGGGCCCTCCTCAAGCGTTTCCGCCGCGAGGTGCAGGTCGTGCTCCAGGACCCCCGCTCCTCCCTAGACCCGCGCATGACCGTCGCGCAGATCGTCGCCGAGCCGCTCCAGTCGCTGCGCATCGGCGCAGACCAGCGCGAGCGCTCCGCCCGCGTCGACGAGGTGCTCGGCTGGGTCGGCCTCGACGCCGACGCGCGACGCAAGTACCCCGCGCAGTTCTCCGGCGGGCAGCGTCAGCGCATCGCGATCGCGCGGGCCCTGGCGCCGTCGCCGAAGGTGCTCGTCGGCGACGAGCCCGTGAGCGCCCTCGACGTGTCGGTCCGGCAGCAGATCATGGAGCTGCTCGCCCGCCTGCGCACCGAGCTCGGCCTCACCCTCGTCCTCGTCAGCCACGACGTCGCGATCGTCGGGCAGCTCTGCGAGGAGACCGTCGTGCTGCGCGGCGGACGCGTCGAGGAGGCCGGGCAGACCCGCCAGGTCCTCACCCGACCGACGTCGCCGTACACGCGGGCGCTGCTCGACGCGGTCCCGACGCTGGGCTGAGCCGCGGCACCGGTGCCGTCGAGCTCGGCTCTCGTCATGTCCCATGTCCTGTGGCGACTCTGGTCGTCACTAACGCCCGTTGTGGCGACCAGGCTCGCCATAGTGGTTCGTGGTGAGGGCTCGATGACACAGCGACTCGTGCCTCTGGAGGGTGACCGAAAGCCGAGGGACGGTCCCGCTCAGCGCAGCCCGAGCTTGGCGAAGACCGCGGCCAGCCCCGCCTCGAGGGGAGGTGCGGCGACCAGGTCTGCGGCGTCGAGGACCCGCTGGTGCGAGCCCTCGATGGCGACGGCGACATCGGCGAGCTGGAGCATCTCCACGTCGTTGATGCCGTCGCCGAAGGCGACGATCGTGTCGTCGTGCGCCCCGAGATGCTCGACGACTGCGCGGATGCCGACGGCCTTGTGCACGTCGAGCAGGTGGATCTCCCCGCTGTGGTCGTCGGCGTGCGGGAGCGACGTGGGCACGTGCCCCAGCCCGGTGCCGACGGCGTCGAGGACGGCCGCCGCGGTCCAGGCCGACTCGAGATAGGTCGCCTTGGCGAAGGACGTCTGCGACAGGTCGTCGCGGACCGTGACCATGTCGAGGAAGTCGACGGTCCCGTCGGGTCCGCCGGGCGCTGTGAGCAGCGCCCGGAGCCTGTCGGGCACACCAGGGCGCGCGTACACACCGTCGGGCGCCTCCAGCACGTAGGCCGCACCGCTGTCGTCGAGGGCGGCCAGCACCCGCGCGGCGAGGTCGTCGGGCATCCGGCGGTCGACCAGCACGGTGCCCCCGACCTCGACGTAGCACCCGGCCGACGCGACGATCCCGTCGAAGCCGATGTCGAGGATCCCGCGCGGGAGCATCCCGGCGGACCGCCCCGTGCACAGCAGCACCCTGTGGCCGGCTGCGCGGGCAGCCACGACAGCCTCTTCGTGGGCAGTCGGGACCGCGCCGTGGTGGGCGTAGGTGCCGTCGATGTCGACGAAGACGAGCCTGCGGTCAGAGGTGCTCATCGCGCGTCACCGCTCCGGATCGCAGGGACGGCTCCTGGACCGCCTGCGGGACCCGCGCCGTCCGGTCCGCTGGGCGTGGCGGCGCGGTCGTCGCGCCCCGAGCCTTGGGTGCTCGTCTCTCGCCCAGCCGGAAGACCCTCGTCCCACACCCCGCTCGCGAGGAACGCGTCCATCCGCTCCAGGTGCGGGGCGAGGTCGAAGCCCTGCGCCGCGACCCACGCGTCGTCGTAGTAGGTGCCTGCGTAGCGCGCCCCGCCGTCGCAGAGCAGCGTGACGACGCTGCCCGTCTCGCCGGCCGCGAGCATCCGCGCCACGAGCTGGAAAGCCCCCACGAGGTTGGTCCCCGTCGACCCACCGGCCCAGTACGTGGTGCGCTCACGGAGCAGCCGGATGGCGGCGAGCGAGGCCGCGTCGGGCACAGGGATCATCTCGTCGACGACCTCCGGGACGAAGGACGGCTCGACCCGCGGTCGGCCGATCCCCTCGATGCGGCTCGAGGCGGTGGTGGTGTGGTCAGGGCGCCCGGTGCTCCAGCCGCCGTAGAAGGCCGACCCCTCGGGGTCGACGACGGCGACGCGGGTCGCGTGCCGCTGGTACCGCACGTAGCGCCCGAAGGTCGCGCTCGTCCCGCCGGTCCCGGCACCGACGACCACCCAGGCGGGCACAGGGTGCCGCTCGGCCGAGAGCTGCTGGAAGGTGCTCTCGGCGATGTTGTTGTTGCTGCGCCAGTCTGTCGCGCGCTCGGCGAGCGTGAACTGGTCGAGGTAGTACCCGCCGCACTCCCGGGCCAGGCGGGCGGCCTCGTCGTCCATGCACGCCGGGTCGTCGACGAGGTGGCAGCGCCCGCCGTAGAACTCGATGCGAGCGATCTTCTCGGCGCTCGTCCCGCGGGGGATCACCGCGACGAGGTCGAGGCCGAGCATCCGCGCGAAGTACGCCTCGGACACCGCCGTCGAGCCGCTCGACGCCTCGACGAGCGTCGTGCCCTCGTGGATGCGACCGTTCACCAGGCCGTAGAGGATGAGCGAACGCGCGAGACGGTGCTTGAGCGACCCTGTCGGGTGCATCGACTCGTCCTTGAGGTACAGGTCGATGCCCCACTCAGCAGGCAGGGGGAACACGAGCAGGTGGGTGTCGGCGCTCCGGGTCGCGTCGGCCTCGAGCAGCCGCACCGCCTCGCTGGTCCACGTGCGCGCGCTGTCGTCGCCTGTCACCGTCTGTGCCTCCTACCGCCTGTGCTGCCTGGTGTGCCGCACCTATCCTCACACCTGCGCGCCTCGCGCCGGGCCGGGGACCGTTCCCCGACAGCGCCAGATCATTGGCGGCCCCGGCCCGCCGGCGCCGTCTGCAGCTCCGGCTCCGGCTCAGGTTCTTGCTCCGGCTCCGGCGAGATCGTGACGTCGGAGCGAGATCGTGACGTGCAGGGCCCGATCTCGCTCCGACGTCACGATCTCGGCGTCCGGCGTCCGGCGTCCGGCGTCCGGCGTCCGGCGTCCGGCATCTCGGGGTCCCGGGATCTCAGAGCCGCGGGCGGGGGCTGCCGTGGATAGGGTTTCTCGTGTGACGGACGGGCGACGGGACGAGCTGCGCCGGACCTATCTGAGCCTGGGGTCCGGTGAGCTCGTGGCTGCGGCAGTGTTCGCCGGGGTCGCGACCACCGCCGTCGTCCCGCGTCTCGGCGATCCCGATGACAGGTTCGCGCTCTGGTCGGCGCTGATACCGCTGCTGGTGGTCCTCGTGCAGGCCGGCCTCTACTGGCTGGCCGCCCGGACGTGGGTCTGCCGGAGGACGATGCCCGCAGGGCTCGCCGCGGTCTACAGCGTCTTCCGTGTCCTCGACCCTGTGCTCCTCGTGGTGGGACTCGTCGGGATGCTGGTCTGGTGGCCGTCAGCCCCCTGGGCTGCGGTCCTCGTCCTGGGGGCGTGGTCCTTCGGGGTCGTCGAGTACGTCAACTACTTCGTCGTGCGGTTGGCGTACCCCCTGGCTGAGACCAGGAAGATCGCCGAACGGCGGGTACCTCGCCTGATCACCGACCTCCGGGCGGCGCGGCAGTGACGCGCTGCGACCGGCTGGCTGGGTCGATGGCCCGGCGGCCGGGCAGCACCGAGCCCCCCTGCGGAGGACCGGCTGACGCAGGACGACAGCTTTCTCGAGGTGATCGCCGAGGCCTGGCCCCGGTGGGATGCTGAGAACGAGTACGACACGCAGGTCTTCACCGACGACTCTGACGCGCCGGGGGCACCTGCCTCGGCTGGTCACAGCCTGACGGCGGGCAAGGGCTCGACGTCGTGGTCGCGTGGACCGAACAGGGCGTCGGCGCTGGCGCTGAGCTGCCCGAGAGCCTCGACGAGAGATCCCCCGAGGTGGTGGAGGGAGTCGAGCGACCGCGACTCCCAGACCGGGAGCTCGCCGTCGGCACCGCGGGACCCGGTGTCCCAGAGCAGCGCGTCGCCGTTCTCGCTCCAGGCGAAGACGCAGAGGTCGGCGGCGAGCTCCCAGCTGCCGTCCGGCTCGACCATCCAGTCGAAGTCCTCGCGCCGGCCGTCGTCGTAGGTCGCGGCGAAGCGGCGCGTGAGCTCGGCTGCTCGGCCCTGCCAGCTGTCGGCGAAGCCGGGCAGGAGCGGCGGGTAGACCAGCCAGAGACCGAAGGTCCTGCCCCACCCGACCCGTCGGACGAGGTCACTGTAGGACGGCGGGAAGCCGCCACCGTCGGCGAACCGGTACCGGTCCAGCAGGTCGAGGTCGACGTGGGCGAGCGTCGGCTCGCCGAGGCACCTGAGCTCGCTGAGAGGGCTGGCCATGACGGTCAAGGTACTGCACGGAGGTCTCAGGACGCGCCGAGGGCGCCGCCCCGTCCTCTCGGACAGGTCGGCGCCCTCGGCGTCGTGCGGCTCCGTCAGACGGGGCCAGGTCGTGCTCGGTGGAGCCTCAGCTCACGCGTCGACGACGATCGCGTTGACGAGCGGCTCGCGGCGGTACTTGCGCTGGAGCCAGCGCGAGACGGCCTTGGCGATGGTCGCCTCGAGGCGGTCGATGTCGCCGACGTCCTTCTTGGGGATCTGCGCGAGGGCCTTCTCGATCTCGACGACAGCGTCGTCGAAGGTGTGCCCGTCGTGCACGAACCCGCGGGTGATGAACTCGGGGGTCTCGGCCATGACGCCGAGGTCGAGGTCGACGAGCGCGAGGACCGTGACGATGCCCTTGGAGCCGAGCGCTCGGCGCTCGGCGAGGGTGTCCTCGGTCGCGGTGCCCACAGTCTGGCCGTCGACGTACACGTAGCCCGCGGGGACCTTGCCGACGACCGAGAGCTTGCCCTTGAAGAGGTCGACGACCGTGCCGTCCTGGGCGATGACCACGTTGTTCGAGGGCACGCCGGTCTTCTCGGCCAGGGCGCCGTTGGCGCGCAGGTGCTTCGACTCGCCGTGGATCGGCATGACGTTGCGGGGCTTGACGATGTTGTAGCAGTACACGAGCTCGCCGGCGGAGGCGTGGCCCGAGACGTGGACCTTCGCGTTGCCCTTGTGCACGATGGTCGCGCCGAGGTCGGTGAGGGCGTTGATGACGCGGTAGATCGCGTTCTCGTTGCCCGGGATCAGCGAGCTGGCGAGGAGGACGGTGTCACCCTCGTCGACCTTGATGACGTGCTCGCTCTTGGCCATGCGCGACAGCGCGGCCATCGGCTCGCCCTGCGAGCCCGTGCACACGAGGCAGATCTTCTCGGGCGGCATCGACTCGAGCTTCTTGAGGTCGACCACGAGGCCGCGCGGGATCTTGAGGTATCCGAGCTCCTCGGCGATCCCCATGTTGCGGACCATCGAGCGGCCGACGAAGGCGACCTTGCGGCCGGCCTCGTGGGCGGAGTCGAGGATCTGCTGGATGCGGTGCACGTGGCTCGCGAAGCTCGACACGATGACGCGGCGCGGGGCCGTGCGGAACACCTGCTCGATCGCGGGGACGAGCTCCTGCTCCGACATGGTGAAGCCGGGGACCTCGGCGTTGGTCGAGTCGGTCATGAACAGGTCCACGCCCTCCTCGCCCAGGCGCGCGAAGTGGTTGAGGTCTGTGATCCGCGAGTCGAGCGGGAACTGGTCCATCTTGAAGTCACCGGTGTTGATGACCAGACCCGCACGGGTGCGGATCGCGACGGCGAGGGCGTCGGGGATGGAGTGGTTGACCGCGATGAACTCGAGGTCGAAGGGGCCCTGCTTGGAGGTGCCGCCGGCCTCGACCTCGATCGTGCGGGGGCGGATGCGGTGCTCCTTGAGCTTCGCGGTGATGAAGGCGAGGGTCAGCTTGGAGCCGATGACGGGGATGTCCGCGCGCTCCTTGAGGAGGTACGGGACACCGCCGATGTGGTCTTCGTGGCCGTGCGTGAGGACGATCGCGACGACGTCCTTGAGGCGGTCGCGGATCCACGTGAACTCGGGGAGGATCACGTCGATGCCGGGCTGGTGCTCTTCGGGGAAGAGGACGCCGCAGTCGACGATGAGCAGCTTGCCCTCGTGCTCGAACACGGTCATGTTGCGGCCGACCTCGCCGAGGCCGCCGAGCGGCACGATGCGCAGGGCACCGCGCTGGAGCGCCGGGGGCGCTGAGAGAGTCATCTTGGTGGTGGTGATCACGTTCGTACCTTCGTCAGGTGGGGCGGCCCGCTCTGGGGCCCTGGGGTCGTGCTTGAGATCAGGTGGCCACGAGCGGTTCGAGGACCGCGTCAGGGAGCCGGTTGCGGACAGACGTCACGCGCCAGCGGTCGGGGAACAGCGCGAGCAGCTCCCCGTCTTCACGCTGGAGGACCTCCACGCCGAGCTGGGCGTCGAGGGTCGAGACCCACTCCTGCGTCGTGCGCAGGGCGATCTCGTAGGGCAGGCGGTCGAGGGTGACAGGCGCGTTGAACTCTGTGGCCATGCGGTGCTCGGCCACCTCGAACTGCATGGGCCCGACGGCGGCGAGCACCGGGGCCTGGTCGCCGCGCAGGTCGGAGCGGAGCACCTGGACGACGCCCTCGGCACCGAGCTGCATGACGCCGCGCTGGAACTGCTTGTAGCGCGAGACGTCCTTGGCGCGCATCACCGCGAAGTGCTCGGGTGCGAAGGTCGGCAGGGCCGGGTACTCGACGGGCTTGTCGAGGTAGAGGGTGTCGCCCACGCGCAGGTTCGCCGCGTTGACGAGACCGACGACGTCACCCGGGAAGGCCTCGTCGACGACCGTGCGCTCACGGCCGAACACCTGCTGGGCGTACTTGGTCGCGAAGGGGCGACCCGTGCGGGTCGAGGTGACGACCATGCCGCGCTCGAAGACGCCCGAGCAGATCCGCGCGAAGGCGAGCCTGTCACGGTGCGCGGTGTCCATGCCGGCCTGCATCTTGAAGACGAAGGCGCTGAACGGAGCGTCGACAGGGCGGGTGTCGCCCGTGACGGTCTCGCGCGGGGTCGGGGACGGCGCGACGTCGACGAGGACGTCGAGCAGCGCGTGCACACCGAAGTTCTGCACCGCGGAGCCGAAGAGCACCGGGGTGGTCTCGCCGCCGAGGAAGGAGTCGAGGTCGTGGTCGGCGCCGGAGGCCTCGAGCAGCTCGGCCTCCTCGACCGCGGTGGTCCACGCGTCGCCCTCGCGCTCAAGCGCGGCCTCGGGGCCCATGTGCTCCTCGGGGGCGATGGTCGTGCCGCCCGCGGTGCGGGTGAAGCGGGTGTACTCGCCGGTGCGGCGGTCGAGGACGCCGCGGAAGTCTCCGCCGACGCCGACGGGCCAGGTGAGCGGGGTCGGCACGAGGCCCGTGCGCTCCTGGATCTCGTCCATGAGCTCGAGGGCGTCCTTGCCGGGACGGTCCCACTTGTTGATGACCGTGATGAGGGGGATGCCGCGGTGCTTGCAGACCGCGAAGAGCTTCATGGTCTGGACCTCGAGGCCCTTGGCGGCGTCGACGAGCATGACGGCTGCGTCGACCGCGGAGAGCACGCGGTAGGTGTCCTCGGAGAAGTCCGCGTGGCCCGGGGTGTCGACCAGGTTGATGACGGCGTCGCGGTAGGTGAACTGGAGCGACGCGGAGGTGATCGAGATCCCTCGGGCCTGCTCCATGTCCATCCAGTCGGACACCGTGCGCTTGCCGCCGGCCTTGCCGTCAGCGCGTCCGGCCTCGCGGATCGCCTTGGCGTGCAGCGCGAGGGCCTCGGTGAGCGTCGACTTGCCGGCGTCGGGGTGGCTGATGACGGCGAAGGAGCGCCGGCGTCGGGCCTCGGAGAGGACGGCCGCGCTGTCGCGTGACGAGGGGGTGCCGCTCTCGGTGAGAGCGGGGCTTTCGGGGGCTGCCTGAGGCACTGAGACTTCCTGCACGTTGACCGACGAGTGACTAGGGAGATGAGGGTGTGGGGCCACCGTCGGGGCGTCCTGCGCACACCTGCTGGGCCTAGTATCTCGCGTCCACACTATCACCGCGGGGCGGCCGGGCTGATGGCCGCCCTGGCGGGCCCCGCGCAGGCGCCGCCCGGGTACGGTCCTGCCGCTGAGGAGGGGTGCCCCGTGTCTGCGGGGCACCCCTCACCCGCTACTTCTCCGCGCCCAGCTCGGCCGCCGCGCGGCGGACCGAGCGGTCCTTGGCGAGGCTCGCGACCGTCGTGACCGCGAGGACCACGACGATGAACCCGAGGGACAGCGCGGTCGGGATCTCCGGGATCGCGGTGATGTGCTCGCCGCCGTTGATGAACGACACCTCGTTGGTGTGCAGCGCGTGGATGAGCAGCTTGACGCCGATGAACCCGAGGATCGCCGCGAGCCCGTACGCGAGGTACACGAGGCGGTCGAGCAGACCGTCGATGAGGAAGTACAGCTGGCGCAGGCCGAGGAGCGAGAACGCGTTCGCGGCGAACACGAGGTACGTCTCCTGGGTGAGGCCGAAGATTGCCGGGACGGAGTCGACCGCGAAGAGCAGGTCGGCGCTTCCGATCGCGATCATGACGATGAGCATCGGGGTGATGTGGCGGCGCCCGTCGATGCGTGTGGTGAGCCTGTCGCCGACGTAGGTGTCGGTCGTCGGGAAGATGCGGCGGGTCAGGCGCAGGACGGCGTTCTCGGAGAACTCCTTGGGCTCCTCAGAGCTGTGCTTGGCCTGGGCCCATGCGGTGTAGACGAGGAAGGCGCCGAAGATGTAGAAGACCCAGCTGAAGTTCTCGATCATCGCGGCCCCCGCGAAGATGAAGGCCGTGCGCATGACGAGCGCGATGGTGATGCCGATGAGCAGCACCTTCTGCTGCATGATCGGCGGCACCCTGAAGGCCGTGATGATGAGGACGAACACGAAGAGGTTGTCGACGGACAGGCTCTTCTCGGTGACGTACCCGGCGAAGTACTCGCCGCCGTACGTGCCGCCCCAGACCCACCAGACGATGAGGCCGAAGACGATCGCGACGCCGACGTAGCCGGCGGACCACCAGGCGGCCTCGCGGATGGAGGGGGCGTGCGGGGTCCGCACGTGGCCGACGTAGTCGACGGCGAGCATCGCGACGATCACGCCGACGGTGAGGGCCCAGACCCAGAGGGGGACGTCCATGAACGGTGCCTTTCGGTACGCGCGCTCGACGAGAGCGCGACGGGGTACCGAAGGTCTCCTCCGCCTCGTGGTCGCTCCGCGCCCTGCTGGGCGGCGGACGAGCTCACGGGACCGGTGGCGCCGGACCGGCATCTGCACCGGTCGTGCTGACGACGACACCGCGTGGGAGTACTCCCCTTCAACTGGCGACGACACTACCTGCGCGATCTTTCTGTCGCACCGCAGGGATGTGGAGAGCTTGGGGAGGTGCTCGGCGGAGGACGTTGGTCCCTGTCGCGAACAGGACGCGCTGGGACGATTGAACTCTTGAATCGATTCATCGTCCGTGCGACGGTGACCGCAGTGCGAGGAGCTGGACGATGACGACCACGAGCGACGCGACGACGATCACGAGCGAGGCAGGGACCCCCGCCGGGCTGAGGACGGCAGGCTCGACGACAGGGCTCAGCAGGGCGGACCGCGCCACCCGGGAGGAGATCCTCTACTACTGCCGCGAGTCGGTCCGGACCGGCCTCAACTTCAACACCCAGGGCAACATCAGCGTCCGGCTCCCCGGTGCGCACGACGGCGCGGACGCGATCGTCATCACCCCTTCCGACGTGCGCTACGACGCGATGAGCGGCGACGACATGGTGGTCGTCGGCCTCGACGGGACCGTGCTCGAGGGGGACCTGCTCCCGTCGACTGAGCTGCCCGTGCACCTCGAGCACTACAGGCGGCGCCCGGACGTGCAGGCGATCGTCCACACGGAGTCGACCTTCGTCAACGTCCTCGGGGCTCTGGGTCGCCGCATCGACCCTGTCCTGCTCAACATGGTGCTCTACGCCAAGGGGCCGGTCGAGGTCATGCCCTTCGAGTTCTCGACCAACGCCGACTTCGGTCGGCGCAGCGCCGAGCTCATGGGCGACGACGTCGACGCCGTCGTGTGGGGCAACCACGGGCTGCTCGCCGTCGGGACCTCGCTCAAGCTCGCCTTCAAGGTCGCGGTGGCGGTCGAGGAGAATGCCGAGGTGCTGCTCCGTGCCAGCGCTGCCGGAACACCGAAGGTGCTCGTCTACGCGGACATCGACGTGCCCGAGGGAGCGCGGCTGCCCTGAGCGGTCCCGCGGCAGGCTGACGAGCGCTGCCGGCGCAGACGTGCCGGAGCGACCGGACCCGCTCCTGCCCGACCGTGCCCGAGCGGGTCCGTCAGTCCCTGCTCGACGAGGAGGGGACGTCCGGGTCTGTCCGGCGGCTGGACACCTCCCGGCGACCGCTACATCTCGCGGGTCGTGGGCCGATAAGCAGCGGACGTCCCCCTGCTCCGAAATGGAAAGCCCATGACCCGCACGACCAGCCTCACGCGGACCAACGCGATCCGCGACCTCCCCGTCGCCCTGAAGATCACTCTCGTGCTCGGCGGGATGGCGCTCATGATGGTGGTCATCGCTGTCCTCGCGATCGCCCGCCTCACGAGCCTCGACGCCGCCGGAAAGACCCTCGCCGAGGACAACGTCGCGCCGACGCGCATCCTCAACGACATCCAGCGCAGCTACCAGGGGGACCGCACCCGTCACCTGCAGTACGGGCTGGCGGACGCCGCCGGGCGTGAAGAGCTCATCGCCGACCTCGCGACCCGTCGCGGAGAGCTGGACGCCCTCATCAGCTCCTACGGGCCCTTCGTCGTGGACGAGCAGGCCATGGCAGACCTCGACGCGGCGCTCGACGCGTACTACTCCTTCGTCGACGAGTCGCTCTTCCCGGCCGCCGACGCAGGCGACCTGGCGCAGTTCAGCGACCTCACGGCGGATCTGCGGACCTTGTCGACCGAGGTGCTCGACCCTCTCAACGCTGAGTTCGGGGCCGAGATCACCCAGGCCGAGGAGCGTTCCGAGGCGTCGCACGACTCCGCCCAGACCGCGATCTGGCTCGTCCTCGGTGCGCTGCTGCTCGGCCTGCTGCTGCCGACCTTCCTCGCCACCCTCGTCGTCCGTCGGATCCTCGGCGACCTCAAGGACGTGCGGGCCTCTCTCGTCGCGATGGCCGACGGAGACCTCACGGTCCGCTCCGGCGTGATCGGTCGCGACGAGGTCGCACAGATGGCAGCCGCCCTCGATGAGGCGCAGACCAACCTGCGCGGCGTCATGGGCGACGTCGTCGAGTCGTCCCAGACCGTCGCCGCCGCGGCCGAAGAGCTCGCGGCCTCGTCGAGCCAGGTCGCCGCCGGCTCCGAGGAGACGTCGAGCCAGGCCGGTGTCGTCGCCTCCGCGGCCGAGCAGGTCTCGCGCAACGTCCAGACCGTCGCCGCAGGTGCGGAGCAGATGAGCGCGTCGATCCGCGAGATCGCGCAGAGCTCCTCCGAGGCCGCGAAGGTCGCAGCCCAGGCGACCACGATGGCTGAGACCACCAACGTCACGGTCGGTCGCCTCGGCGACTCCTCGCAGGAGATCAGCCAGGTGGTCAAGACCATCAACTCGATCGCGGAGCAGACCAACCTGCTGGCCCTCAACGCGACCATCGAGGCTGCACGTGCTGGCGAGGCCGGCAAGGGCTTCGCGGTCGTCGCCTCGGAGGTCAAGGACCTCGCGCAGGAGACCGCCCGCGCGACGGAGGACATCGCCCGCAAGGTCGAGACCATCCAGGGCGAGACCTCGGGTGCGATGGCCGCGATCGCCGAGATCTCGACCATCATCGCGAGCATCAACGACTACCAGCTGACCATCGCCTCGGCCGTCGAGGAGCAGACCGCGACGACCAACGAGATGTCCCGCTCGGTCGCCGAGGCGGCCACGGGCTCGGGCGAGATCGCGGCGAACATCGTCGGCGTCGCGACGTCGGCAGCGTCCTCGACGGACGTGGTCGGGCAGATGGGCAGCGCGATCTCCGAGCTGGCCGGGCTCGCCTCCGAGCTGCGCGGACGCGTGGAGACCTTCCGGTACTGAGCAGCAGGCAGGCGGCAGGACGACGGCAGGCTGACGGCAGCTGACGGCCCTGTCCGGGGGAGACCCGGGCAGGGCCGTCGTCGTGCGCCGGACATCGCTTCCCCAGCGTGCTCGGGTCTGGGAGGATCGACGGGTGACCTTCTTCAACGCTGATGACTCCCGTTACTCCTCGATGCCCTACCGCCGCGCAGGCCGCAGCGGGCTCGACCTCCCCGCGCTGTCGCTGGGCCTCTGGCACAACTTCGGCGACACGACCCCTTTCGAGACGCAGCGCGCCGTGCTGCGCCGCGCCTTCGACCTCGGGATCACGCACTTCGACCTCGCGAACAACTACGGGCCGCCCTACGGCTCCGCCGAGGAGAACTTCGGCCGTCACATGACGGACGACTTCCGCCCGTACCGCGACGAGCTCGTGATCTCGAGCAAGGCCGGCTACGACATGTGGCCTGGCCCCTACGGCGACGGTGGGTCGCGCAAGTACCTGCTGAGCTCCCTCGACCAGTCGCTCAAGCGGATGAACCTCGACTACGTCGACATCTTCTACTCCCACCGTCCGGACCCCACGGTCCCGATCGAGGAGACGATGGGTGCGCTGCACACCGCCGTCACGAGCGGCCGCGCGCTGTACGCAGGCATCTCGAACTACAGCCCGGCGCAGACCCGCGTCGCACAGGAGGTCCTCGCGGACCTCGGCACCCCGCTGCTGATCCACCAGCCCAGCTATTCGATGTTCAACCGCCACGTCGAGATGCCCGACGCGGGCAAGACCGACGACCCCGACGCGACGGGCCAGTCGCTGCTCGACACCGTGGGCGACCTCGGCATCGGCATGATCGTGTTCTCCCCGCTCGCGCAGGGCATGCTCACCGACCGCTACCTCGACGGCAACGTGCCGTCGGACTCGCGCGCGGCCGTCGGGCACTTCCTCAAGAGCGACTCGATCAGCGAGACGTACCTCGAGCGGGCCCGTGGCCTCAACGAGATCGCTGCCGGGCGCGGGCAGACCCTCGCGCAGCTCGCCCTCACGTGGCTGCTGCGCGACTCCCGTGTCACCTCGACCCTCATCGGTGCGAGCAGCGTCGGGCAGCTCGAGAACAACGTGCAGGCCGCGCACGCCGCACCGCTGACCGCTGAGGAGATCGCGGCGATCGAGCCCTTCGCGGTCGACGGGACCAACCGGTGACCTCCGTGCCACGGGTCCTCGTGCTCGCCGGTCGCGGCCGGTACGAGGACCCGTGGCACGACATGGCGGCCACGTCCCACAAGGTCGCCGAGGTGCTCTCGGCGCCGACGATCGACGGGACCGACGACCTCGGCAGCCCCGCGTACCAGGTGTCGGTCCGCGGGGCCTTCCCCGACGCGCTCGACGACCTCGACCCTGCCGGGGACGGCGTGGACCTCGTGGTCGTCAACACCAGCTCGGGCCGCCCCGACCCCGGCTTCGACGGCGACGACTCCCGGTGGTCCGGGTTCCACGAGCGGCTGCGCGCCTGGGCCGACGCGGGCCGACCAGTTCTCGGTCTGCACCAGGCGGCGAACACCTTCGCCGACTCGGCGCACTGGGAGCGGATCCTCGGCGGGCGGTGGGTCGACGGCACGTCGATGCACCCTGACATCGGCGAGGCTGACTTCACGCTCGCCGGTGCGGACCACGACCTCGCCGGGGTGCTGCGTGACGTGACGTCTGGGACCGTGACGGCCTTCGACGAGCGGTACAGCTATCTCCGGGTCGCCGAGTCGTCGACCGTGCTGCTCACCCAGCAGCACGACGGCATCGACCACCCTGTCGTGTGGGTCTCGGGTGCGCCCGGCGTGCGGTGCGTCTACGACGCCCTCGGCCACGGCGCCCGCTCCTACGACTCCCCGTCCCGCCAGGCCCTCCTGCGCGCCGAGGTCACCTGGCTCCTCGCCGGAACCTGACAGGCTCGATCTGGTACCTGCGTGTCGATTCCCTGAAACGGGTGAGAAACACCCTCTCACTAGCGTCGACGTCACGTCCCGGGAGACCCCGGGGCGTGACGACGACCGCTCCCGTGGAGGACGCATGCCTCAGATCGACCCCCGAGAAGCAGCGACCGTGCTCGCCCGAGGACTCGGCCGACGTGACTTCCTCAGGGCGGCTGCGGCCGTCGGCGCGAGCGGAGCAGTGGCGGGTGCCCTGGCCGCGTGCTCTCCTGGATCCGCGTCCACGCCGCGCGCCTCGACAGCCCCGCCCCAGCGCGGGATCTTGCAGCCCGGCTCTGGGGACGTCAGCGGCGACCATTACCTCGGCTCGACCCCGGACGCCGTCCTGTGGGGCTACGTCCCGACGGTCCACTCCACGCCGTCAGCCCGGATGCGCTCCGGTGAGACCATCACCATCGACGCCGTGTCGCACGAGGGGATCCTCGAGGACCAGGGCCGGGACCCTGTGAGCTTCTTCGCCGAGCACGGCGTCGCGTCCTCCGACGTGCTCGAAGACGCGATCGCGATCGCCGCCGACTACGACCGGACCACCCGCGACTTCGTCAAGGACGGGCCGCACGTCGTGACCGGTCCCGTGCACGTCGACGGGGCAGAGCCCGGCGACGTCCTCAAGATCGAGACCCTCGAGGCGATCCCGCGTGTGCCCTACGGCGTCGTGTCGAGCCGGCACGGCAAGGGCGCGCTCGCGCTCACCGCCGACGGCACACCACCCGCGGGCATCATCCTCGACGAGGTCATGCCGCCTGTCGGGACCGATGGCCGTGCGAGCGGCGACCCCACGTCCTTCGGCAACCTGTCGACCTTCACGGCCGTCGAGGGCGACGAGGGAGTGATGACCTTCGGTGGTGGGGCGAGCGCCGGGTCGGTGCGGTTCCCGCTGCGCCCCTTCATGGGGATGATGGGTGTCGCGTTCTCCCAGGACACCGACCCCACAGCGCCGAGCGCCAACTCGATCCCGCCGACCCTCGGCGGTGGCAACATCGACATCCGCCAGCTCGGGGTCGGGTCGACCTTCTACCTGCCGGTCCAGGCCGACGGCGCGCTGTTCTACGTCGGCGACCCGCACATGGCGATGGGGGACGGCGAGGTCGCCCTCACTGCGATGGAGGGGTCGCTGCGCGGCACCTTCCGTCTCACGGTCTGCAAGCCCGGGTCGGGCGATGCACCGTCGGTCGCCTACGGCTACCCCTTCGCCGAGACCGAGGACGCGTGGATCCCGATCGGCCTGTCCGACCCCGACGGCTCGGTCGACGGTCAGGGGAGCGACCTCGACGTGGCGATGCGCCGCGCGGTCGTCAACGCCCTCGACTTCCTCGAGCAGGACCGCGGGATGGACCGTGCCACGGCCTACGCCTACCTGTCGGCCGCGGCCGACTTCACCGTGACCCAGGTGGTCGACCGCACCGTCGGTGTCCACGGGCTCATCTCGAAGTCGCACTTCGGGTAGGGCGGTCAGCCCGGCGCGTGCCGGACGTCGAGGACGAGCACACCTGACGAGAAGGTCGACCCGCAGGGGCCGGGTTGCGTCGTCCTCGTCCACGCAGGGTCGTGCTCCTGCGCGTGGACGGTCTCGCCCGACCCGAGGGCGCGGACGGTCACGTCGACCGTCCGCGCCGCGTCGGGCATCCCGACAGTGAGAGCACGGTCCGGACCCGGGGTATCGTCCAGCTCGGCGCAGCCTGCCTCCTCGTCGCACCCGACGCCGACGTCCCACGAGCTGCGGTCGGGCCACGCGGCAGCGAGCCGGACCTCGAGCGTGCTGGCCGTCGCGACCGCCGGGCAGGTGGTCTCGCTGGCGCACGACGCCGTGACGGTGAGGCAGCACGCGGCGAGGACGGCGGCGGACCGGCGACCACGAGACGTGCGCCCGGCGGCAGACTGTCTGACCGGTGCCATCGTCAGGAGCCCGTGCCGCCCGGTGCCTCCCCTGACATTCGTCGCTGCTCCTGCTTCTCGCGCCGCCTCTCGCGCAAGGAGCTGTACCAGCCGGCCGTCGCGACCGCCCCGCCGACGTCTGCCCCCGAGAGCACCCCGGCGGTCAGCCCGTCGAGCGTGTCGCCGCAGCTGCGGCAGAGCGTGCGGGTCGCGGTCTTCACGGGCGGGCCGGTGATCTTCCTGTCGCACTGGTCGCATCGCATGGAGCCACGGTAGCGGCAGGTCGACGGGCCGAGAGGGAGTCGGCAGGGTGAGGAACAGGGTCGTCTACCCTCGGCCCGGGTGTCAGAGCCAGGCGGTCGGGTCCTCGACCACGCCGCGCAGCACCTGACGTGCGCCGCCGACTGTCGCGGCGGCCCCGGCGACGGGCGCACGGACGACGCTGAAGGTCGACCACGGCGCGGACAGCACCCGCGTCGCGAGCTCGGCGTGGACGATCGGGGCGAGGTGGTCGGCGAGGTCGGAGTAAGCCCCGCCGAGGACGATCGCCGGGACGTCGATGAGGTTGACGAAGTCGGCGAGGGTCGCGCCGAGGGCGTGGCCGGCGCGGTCGAGAGCTGCGGCGGACGCTGCGCTCGCGGGCGCCGCCCGAGGAGCCCGTGGGAGATCGAGCTCCGGTCCGTCGTGTCCGTCGTCGGGGTGGTCGGCGCCCGACGCTCGTCGAGCAGGAGCGAGCAGCGACCGCACGCCCGCGTCGCGCGGCAGACCGGCGGCCCGCAGCACGGCATCTGTCCCGGCGTACTGCTCGAGGCATCCCGTCGCCCCGCAGGGGCAGAGCGGCCCGGCCGGGTCGACGACGACGTGCCCGAGCTCGCCGCTCCAGCCGCGCCCGCCGACGAAGAGCTCGCGGTCGAGGACGATCGCCGCCCCGATGCCGACGTCGGCCGAGACGTAGAGGAAGGAGTCGGGGACGTCGACGTGACGGCCCTGCCAGGGGACCTGGGCGAGGGCGGCGAGGTTGGCCTCGTTGCTGAGCGTGACGAGGGCGTCACCGGTGTGCTCGGCGACAGCGGACGTGTCGACCTCGAGGTCGGCCCAGCCGAGGTTCGGGGCGACGCGCAGGGTCGACGTCCCGGGCTCGACGAGCCCGGGGACCGCGACCTGCACGCCGGCGACGCGCAGCGAGGCGTGGTCTGCCCGGGCTGTCTCCAGCAGCCGTCCGGTGAGGGCTCCGAGGAGGGCGAGCGTGGCGGCGGGGTCGCTCCCGTGGAAGTCGCCGTGCAGCGTCTCGCTCGCGAGGGTGTCGCCGGCGAGGTCGAGGACCACCCCTGCGAGGTGGCCGACGTTGATCTCGAGACCGATGCCGACGAGCGTGCCGCGCGCGGGCACGAGCGGGACCGCCGGGCGTCCCGCGCGTCGTGACGCGACCGGCGGCAGCTCGGCGACGATGCGGGCCTCGACGAGACGGTCGACCAGCGAGGACACAGTGGCCCGGGTCAGTCCTGTCGAGGTGGCGATGTCGGAGCGCGACGGAGCTGTCGGGGCGTCGACCACAACGCGGGCGACGAGCGCGATGTTCTGCTCGCGCAGCGAGTGCTGCCCGACGGCCGGGGTCACGATCATGGGTTGACCCTACCGCCGGACGGGGATAAGTTCATCCATACAACTAATCCGCCTCCCGCGACGTCGCGGCCCGGCGGTGCGAACTCTCGACGAGGAGACCTCCCATGGCGCACGCATCTGGCATCAACTACTCCTTCGGACTCTGGACCGTGGGCTGGAACGCCCAGGACCAGTTCGGCTCGGCGTCCCGCCCGCACCTCGACCCGGCCCGCGCTGTGCGCAAGCTCGCCGAGCTCGGCGCCTGGGGCTTCACCTTCCACGACGACGACGTGGTCCCCTTCGGCTCGGACGACGCCACGCGCGACCGTCTGCTCGGTGAGGTCAAGACGGCCGCCGAGGAGAGCGGCATGACCATCGAGATGGTCACGACGAACCTGTTCGGCCACCCGGTGTTCAAGGACGGCGGCTTCACGTCGAACGACCGCTCCGTGCGCCGCTTCGCGCTCCGCAAGGTGCTGCGCAACATCGACCTCACCGCCGAGCTCGGCGCCAAGACCTTCGTCATGTGGGGTGGTCGCGAGGGTTCCGAGTACGACGGTGCCAAGGACCTGCACGCAGCGCTCGAGCGCTACCGCGAGGGCATCGACCTCGTCGCCGGGTACATCAAGGAGAAGGGCTACGACATGCGCATCGCGCTCGAGCCCAAGCCCAACGAGCCCCGCGGCGACATCTTCCTGCCGACCATCGGCCACGCCCTCGGGTTCATCGCCCAGCTCGAGCACGGCGACATCGTCGGCCTCAACCCGGAGACGGGCCACGAGCAGATGGCCGGCCTCAACTACACGCACGGCCTCGCGCAGGCGCTGTGGTCGGACAAGCTGTTCCACATCGACCTCAACGGGCAGCGCTCGATCAAGTTCGACCAGGACCTCGTCTTCGGCCACGGCGACCTGCTGTCGGCGTTCTTCACCGTCGACCTCGTCGAGAACGGCTTCCCGGGCTCGCCCGACGCCCCGCGCTACACGGGCCCGCGCCACTTCGACTACAAGCCCTCGCGCACCGAGGTCGAGGCCGGGGTCTGGGACTCCGCGTCGGCCAACATGGAGATGTACGAGATGCTCGCCAAGAAGTCGGCCGAGTACCGCGCCGACCCCGAGGTGCAGGAGGCCTTCAAGACCGCCGGCATCTTCGAGCTCGCGACGCCGACGCTCAACCCGGGCGAGACCGTCGCCGAGCTCCTCGCGGACCGTTCTGCCTTCGAGGACTTCGACCCCGAGGCCGCTGCTGAGCGCGACTTCGGCTTCGTGCGCCTCAACCAGCTGGCCCTGCGCCACCTCATCGGCTGATGGTCGACGTGTCGTCGAGCGGTGCGGTCGGACGGGGTTCCTCGGCCGCCGAGGGTGGCACGGACCGCGTGCTCGTGGCGGGGGTCGACTCGTCGACCCAGTCCTGCAAGGTCGTCATCCGTGACGCCCAGACCGGTGAGCTCGTCAGGTCCGGCTCGGCGCGTCACCCCGACGGCACCGAGGTGCACCCCTCCGCCTGGTGGGAGGCGTACCTCGAGGCCGTCGAGGCCGCCGGCGGGCTCGACGACGTGTCGGCGCTCTCGGTCGGCGGCCAGCAGCACGGCATGGTCGTGCTCGACGCCGACGGAGAGGTCGTCCGTCCTGCGCTCCTGTGGAACGACACCCGCTCTGCCGCGGCGGCGACCGATCTGGTCGCCGAGCTCGGCGAGCGGCGCGGCGGCTCGGGCGAGCAGGCGTGGGCCGACGCGATCGGCACGGTGCCCGTCGCGTCGCTCACGGTGACCAAGCTGCGCTGGCTCGCCGGTGCAGAACCCGAGAACGCGGCGCGGGTGGCGGCCGTGTGCCTGCCGCACGACTGGTTGACGTGGCAGATCTCCGGGGCTGGCGGTGTGCCGGGGGGCGCCCGCGACCTCTCGGCGATCACCACCGACAGGTCGGACGCGTCCGGCACCGGCTACTTCTCGGGGAGCACGGGGGAGTACCTGCCCGAGCTCTTCGACCTCGCCCTCGGTGAGGGAGCCTCGGAGCGGGTCTCGTTGCCGAAGGTCCTCGGGCCTGCGGAGCGTGCTGCTGTCGTCGAGCGTGACGGTGCGGCGGGCGACCTGGTCCTCGGACCAGGAGCCGGTGACAACGCCGCGGCAGCCCTCGGTCTCGGGATGGTCGCGGGGGACGTCGCCGTGTCGATCGGGACGTCGGGTGTGGTCTCGGCGATCGCTGTCGAGCCCTCAGCCGACGGTTCGGGGCTCGTCGCTGGCTTCTCTGACGCGACAGGTGCGTTCCTGCCGCTCGCGTGCACGCTCAACGCGAGCCGTGTGCTCGACGGTGCGGCTCGGGTGCTCGGCGTCGACCACGCGGAGCTCTCCAGCCTCGCGCTGTCGGCTCCGGCCGGGGCTGACGGCCTCGTGCTCGTCCCCTACCTCGAGGGCGAGCGCACGCCGAACCGCCCCGACGCGACGGGGACGCTGCACGGTCTGACGCTCGGCACCATGACTCCCGCGCACCTCGCGCGGGCGTCGGTCGAGGGGATGCTGTGCGGGCTGGCTGACGGTCTCGACGCCCTCGTGGCGCAGGGAGCCGTCGCGAGCCGTGTGGTGCTCATCGGCGGGGGAGCGCGGTCGCAGGCCGTGCGGGAGATTGCGCCGCAGGTGTTCGGGGTCCCTGTCGAGGTGCCCGAGCCTGGGGAGTACGTGGCCGACGGTGCTGCGCGCCAGGCCGCATGGGTGCTCTCTGGGACGCAGGGGCCCCCGGAGTGGACCAGCGCGTCGGGTGCCTCCGAGGTCTACGACGCCCCGGCCACCCCGGTCGTCCGCGAGCAGTACGCAGCGGTCCGCGACCTGGTCTGAGTCCCGCCCGCAGACGCCGACGGCGCCCGCCCCCCAGGGGGACGGGCGCCGTCGGCGTCTGGCTGCTGCGCGCGCCGTGCCCCGAGGAGACGGGCACGGCGTGTGCCGCTGCGTGCTGTGCGTCGCGCTGAGGATCAGTCCTCGACGACGGAGACCGTGACCTCGATGTTGCCGCGGGTCGCGTTCGAGTAGGGGCAGATCTGGTGGGCGCGGTCCGCGAGGGCCTGGGCCTCGTCGTGCGGGACCTCGGGGATGACGACCTCGAGGGCGACCGAGAGACCGAAGCCGCCGTTGTCGAGCGGGCCGATGTTGACGCGGGCGCCGACGCTCGAGCCGGTGATCTTCACCTTGGCCTCGCGGGCTGCCGACTGCAGAGCCGAGTGGAAGCACGCGGAGTACCCGGCGGCGAAGAGCTGCTCGGGGTTGGCGCCGTCGCCGGAGCCACCCATCTCCTTGGGGATGGCGAGGCCCATGTCGAGGCGGCCGTCGGGGGTGGCGACGTGGCCGTTGCGGCCGTCGCCGGTCGCGAGGGCTTCGGCGGAGTAGAGCGTGTTCATGAGCGATCTCCATCTGTCGGTGCGCCCGGTGTGCGGGCGCTGGCGGGTTGAGGGTTCAGGGGTGACCCGAAGGCTTCGTCGATCGCGGTGTCGACGGTCGGCCCGGGTGCGCCGAGGTTTCTGCACAGCCTGTCGAGCAGGCGGGCGAGCTCGAGGGTCTCGGCGGTGTCGAGACCGCCACGCCGTGCGAGGTCGTGGGGCACGCGGTGGGCCCGGGCCTGGAGGGCGCGGCCCGCGTCGGTCAGGCGCACGTGGACCACACGCTCGTCGTCGCCCGAGCGCTCGCGGAGCACCAGCCCTGCGGCCTCCATGCGGCGCAGCAGCGGTGAGAGCGTGCCGCTCTCGAGCGCGAGACGAGACCCGAGGTGCGACACGGTCGCGCCGTCGGTCTCCCACAGCACGAGCAGCACGAGGTACTGCGGGTACGTGACGCCGAGGTCTGCGAGCAGCTCGCGGTACGTCGCGAGGACGGCGCGCTCGCTGCGGTACAGGCGGAAGCAGAGCTGGGCGTCGAGCAGCAGACCGGGGTCGGAGGGGATCGGCTGCGTGGTCATGTCTCGACACTACGACGGAGATAAGTTGTGCACAACTTATCGGCTGTGTCTCGTGCGTCTCGTCCTCACCGCATCACGCCACCAGGGCGGCTGGTCGACGGTCGATGCGCGACGCGCGGACCAGAGTTGGTCCATCGCCCACATCTGCGGCGATACCCTGCCGGAGGGGCGCAGAGCCCCCACCCCACCACCGCAGACGCACGAGGACGTGACATGACGCTGTCGATCAAGGCCGGTTCTACAGTCCTGTTCATCGGAGACTCGATCACCGAGTGGGGGCGCGACGACTCGACAGGGTCGCTCGGGCACGGCTACGTGCAGCGCGCCGCAGACCTCTGGGCCGTCGTGCACCCGGACCACCCGGTGACCGTGGTCAACAAGGGGATCGGCGGCAACCGCGTCGCAGACCTGCGGGCCCGCTGGACCCGTGACGCGATCGACGTCGCTCCCGACGTCGTCACCGTGATGATCGGCATCAACGACACCTGGCGCGCGATGGACAGCGGTGAGGTGACGACGACCGAGGCCTACGAGGCCGACTACCGCCACATCCTCGACAGGCTCGTCGCGGAGACCGCCGCCCAGCTGCTGCTCATCGAGCCCTTCGTGCTCCCCGTCACCCCTGAGCAGTGGGCGTGGCGCGCCGACCTCGACCCGCGCATCGCCGTCGTGCGACGGCTCGCCGCCGAGTACGGCGCGACGCTCATTGCTGCTGACGGGCTGCTCAACGAGCTCGCCGTGAACTCTCGCGGGGACACCCCGGTCTCAGGTTTCGCCCGCTACGCAGACGACGGTGTGCACCTCACCGACGAGGGCGCAGACGCGCTCGCGGTCGCGTGGGTCGGGAGCGCCGAGCCCGTCTGAGCGGCGGTCGCCCCCGCCTCAGGCCCGCTGCTTCTCCGCGACGCGCATCTGGAGCAGGGCCAGGTCGACGAGAGGTGTCGGGACCCCGAGGTCGCGGGCGCGGCGCGTGAGGTCGCCGAGCAGGTGCTCGGCCTCGGTCGCCCGCCCCGCCACGAGGTCGCGGTAGAGCGACGACGTGAAGGTGGACCCGGGCTCGGTGAGCATCGCGAGCGAGGTCGCGGTCTCCCGCTCGGGCACCGGGTAGCCGGCGGCCTCGGCGACGGCGGTCACCTCGGCGAGGACGTCGCGGACGAAGTCCGACCCGCCGGGGGAGTCGACGATCGGTCCCACGGGTCCGCGGGCCAGGCCCGTGACGGCCCCGGCCGCGACGATGAACACCCACTTGTGCCACATGGTGGCCACGACGTCGGGCACCCGCTGTACCTCGACCCCCGGGACGTCGAGGGTCTCCAGCGCCGCGTCGAGCGACGGGGTCGACCTGTCGCTCCGCGGGCCCGTGCGGACCTGGGCGAGCGGGGCCATGATCTGGACGTCTCCGTCGTCGGTGAGCGTCGCGAGGATGCGCACGACCCCGCCGAGCACCTGGGCGTCGGGGAACCGGGCGTCGAGCGCGTCGAGGTGCGCCATCCCGTTGAGGACGGGCAGCAGCACGGTGCCGGGACCGACGGCAGGGGCCAGGTCGTCGAGGGCTGCGTCGAGGCCTGTCGCCTTCACGGTGAGGATCACGAGGTCGTACGGGCCGTCGATCTCCCCTGCCGTGACGAGAGTCGGCTCGACGGTCTCGTCCTCGCCGAGCCCGGTGATCCGCAGACCGCGCTCGCGCAGCTGCGCGGCGCGACGCTCGCGCACGAGGAAGGTGACGTCACGCCCGGCCTGGGCCAGACGACCTCCGTAGTACCCGCCGGTGGCACCGGCTCCGACGACGAGGATCTTCACGGTGTCTCCCTGGGGTGCTGTACCGACGGGCGCCGAGGGTGCCGGCTCGTGCCGACGTGCGCTCGGGTCAGAGATAGCGCGCTGGGCGCAGCGCCGTCATGACCTCGTCGAGCCTACCGGCGAGCACGGGCCCCTCCGTCGAGCCGTCCGTGAAGCAGGTGATCGCCGCCTCGAGGCAGGCGAAGGCCGAACCGACGACGGCTTGCAGCACAGCGTCGCTCCCGGGTCCCTCGCCGCGCTCGGACGCCCTGTCGTGGAGCGTCTGGACCATGCGCTTCTGCAGAGCCGAGCTGCGCTCGAGGTAGGCGGCGAGCAGCGTCGGGCTCGAGCCGAGGAGCGCGTGCAGGGAGGCGATGCGCCCGCCGAGAGTCGCGTCGGCGCACTGTGCGACGACGACGTCGAAGACCGCGCGCAGCGAGTCCCACTCGCCCTCGTCGAGGGGGCGGGCGACGAGCCTGTCGATGAACATCTCGGTCTGCTCTTCGAAGCTGTCGAGCGCAGCGTCTTCCTTCGACGGGAAGTACCTGAAGAACGTCCGCTGCGACATGCCGACGGCTGCGGCGATCTGGTCGACAGTGGTCGCGTCGAATCCTTGTGCTGTGAAGAGAGCGTCGGCCGCCTCGGCGATCTCCGAGCGCACAGCCGCGCGGGAGACGTCTCGCAGCCTGCTCGCAGTGGTCACGAGCACGACGATAGCAGCCGACGCCCTTGACAGTCACTGACACCGGTGACGTACGCTGCTTTCACAGATGCAGTCGCCCGACGGAGTCGCGACCTCGCAGACCGCGCCGGGCAGCCTCGTGGCAGCCCGCGCGCCGACCGACCGACCGACCCCAGGCGACAAGGCACCCACATGACAGCCGACACCGGCACCCCCGTGCAGAAGACTGCCGACCCCCAGGACGACGCCCTGCCCCGCGAGATCAAGATCGTCATCGGTCTGCTGCTCGTCGCGACCTTCGTGGTCGTCCTCAACGAGACGATCATGGGTGTGGCGCTGCCCCAGCTCATGGGCGACCTCGCGGTCTCGGCCTCGACCGCCCAGTGGCTCACCACAGGCTTCCTGCTGACCATGGCCGTGGTCATCCCGACCACGGGGCTGATCCTCAAGCGCTTCTCGACCCGCTCGGTGTTCATCGCCGCGATGAGCCTGTTCAGCGCGGGGACGCTGCTCGCGGCGCTCGCGCCCGGCTTCCCGGTCCTGCTCGTGGGCCGTGTGGTCCAGGCGAGCGGCACCGCGATCATGATCCCGCTTCTCATCACGACGGTCCTCACCTTCGTGCCCGAGTCGCGCCGCGGCCGCACGATGGGCCTCATCAGCATCGTCATCGCCGTGGCCCCGGCCGTGGGGCCGACCTTCTCCGGGCTGATCCTCTCGACGCTCAGCTGGCGCTGGCTGTTCCTCATCGTGCTGCCGATCGCGCTCGTGGCCCTCGCCCTCGGTGCGGTCTTCGTCAAGAACATCACCACGCCGCAGGCCGTGAAGTTCGACCTCGTGTCGATCGTGCTCTCCGCCCTCGCCTTCGGCGGGCTCATCTACGGGCTCAGCAGCATCGGCGAGTCCGCGTCCGGCCACACCCCGGTCAACCCCGCTGTGCCGATCGCCGTCGGGGTCGTCGCGCTCGCCCTCTTCGTGTGGCGTCAGCTCCTGCTGCAGCGCACAGACTCCGCGCTGCTCGACCTGCGTCCCTTCAAGCAGCGGTCCTTCGTGGTCGGCATCGTCGTGCTGCTCGTCGCGATGGGTGCGCTGTTCGGCACGCTCATCCTGCTGCCGATCTACCTGCAGGACGTCCAGGGCCTCACGACCCTCCAGACCGGCCTCATGCTGCTGCCCGGTGGGCTCGTCATGGGTCTGACCGCGCCCTTCGTCGGCCGCGCCTTCGACAAGGTCGGACCGCGCCCGCTCGTCATCCCCGGGACGATGGTCGTCGCCCTCGCGCTCGCCGGCATGACGCTCCTCGACGAGACGTCGGGGCGCCCGCTGGTCGTCGCGGTCCACGTGGTGCTGAGCATGGGGCTCGGGCTGGTCATGACCCCGCTCATGACGTCGGCCCTCGGGTCCCTCGACAAGGCGCTCTACTCCCACGGCAGCGCTGTCCTCAACACGCTCCAGCAGCTGGCCGGTGCTGCCGGGACCGCGCTGTTCGTCGCGATCATGACGACGAAGACCACCTCCGGGGTCGAGGACGGGCTCGCTCCTGTCGACGCCCTCGCCTCGGGTATCCACGCGGCGTTCCTCGTCGGGGCCGGCCTCGCGCTCGTCGCCGTCGCCGCGTCGTTCCTCGTGCGTCGCCCGAAGAACGCACCGGCGGGTCTCCCGGTCCACTGAGGGCCCGCAGTCCGCAGCCCCGCGGATCTGGGGGCGGACAGCCGCACGACCTGGCGGCTCGGCGGACCCGAGGTCGTCTGCCGGCCACCGCGCCGACGACCGACGACGGGCCCCGCTCCTGCGAAGGAGCGGGGCCCGTCGTGTGCGGCCTGACGGCCAGCGGCGGCTCGGCCCTCCCCGGACCCGGCCGCCACCGCCCGCCCGCCGCAGGTCAGCGGCGCGTCATCGCGCGGTCAGCGGGTCACCCCGCGGTCGCGAGCTCTCCGGGGTGCAGGACGACCTTCGTCCAGCCGTGCTCCCGGGAGTCGAACTTCTTGTACGCAGCCGGAGCCTCGTCGAGGGCCAGCTCGTGGCTCACCAGGAAGGACGGCGTCGCGACGCCGCTCGTGATGAGATCACGCAGCTGGCGGTTGTAGGCCTTGACGTTGGCCTGGCCCGTGCGCATGCCCTGGCCCTTGAACCAGAAGGTGCCGTAGTCGAAGACGAGCTTGCCCTCCTTGGCCAGGTCGTCCTTCGCTCCAGGGTCCTGGGGCAGGTAGACGCCGACCACACCGATCCCGCCTGTCGCCTTGACGACGGCGACGAGCTGGTTGAGGGCGAGCGTCGGGTCTTCGGTCCCCGAGGAGTCGTGCGCCTGGTAGCCGATCGCCTCGACACCGCGGTCGACGCCCCGGCCGCCCGTCGCCTCCATGATCTGCTCGACGGGGTCACCTGCCGAGAAGTCGACTGGGGTCGCGCCGATGCTCGCCGCCAGGGCGAGCCTGTCCGCGTGCTGGTCGACGACGAAGACCTCGGAGGCGCCGCGGATCCTCGCGCTGTGCGCCGCCATGAGCCCGACCGGTCCGGCGCCCCAGACCGCGACCGAGTCGCCCGGCTCGAACTGCGAGAGCTCGACGCCGTGCCAGCCCGTCGGGAAGATGTCGGAGAGCATCGTGTAGTCGAGCTCTTTGTCGGTGCCCTCGGGCAGGACGAGAGCGTTGAAGTCTGCCCACGGGACCCGCAGCAGCTCGGCCTGACCACCCGCGTAGTCGCCCATCGCTGCGAAGCCGAAGGCCGCACCAGCGGTCCCGGCCTGGTTGGCGCGCAGGCAGAAGGCTGTCTTGCCCTGGACGCAGTGGTCGCAGGAGCCGCAGGCGATGTTGAAGGGCAGGCTGACCCTGTCGCCGACCTTGATGCGGTCCACGCCCTCGCCGACGGCCTCGACGATGCCCATGTTCTCGTGGCCGAGCACCCGGCCCGGCTCCATGTCGGTGCGGCCCTCGTACATGTGCAGGTCAGACCCGCAGATGTTGGTCGAGGTGATTCGGACGACGGCGTCGGTGGGGCGC
>NZ_JACBYE010000011.1 GCF_013415325.1 Sanguibacter inulinus
GTGCCGGCCCACCCGCACCGCGCCCCTTCAGCCCGCCGCCTGGCCCAGGTACACTGACCGGACAGGCATCGACCCGGCCATCACCGGCGAGCCTCCGGAAGAACAGGCCTCGCGGCCTCGTCTCGTGCCCGAGCCCTGCTCGGTCCCGAGGTCAGAGAGCGAGACCCCAGTAGAACCGGACGGGGACGGCCCGTCACAGCCAGCACGGTGGTCGCCCCTCACGGGGCGCCGGCAGAGCGGTCGTCCCTCGCGGACGGCAAGCGGGGTGGTACCGCGGCAGGCGCGCAGGCGCACGTCGTCCTCGCACGGCACGTGAACACCCGGACCACCCAGGAGCCCCGCCATGTCGAGCCACCCGGACACCAACGCCACTGAAGACGCAGCCGCCACCGCGCCTAGTCCGTCGTCCTACCCGCAGCACCGCCCCGAGCAGTCGGGGGTGCCGGCCTCCCCGAACCTCCCCGCGCTCGAGGAGCAGGTGCTCGCGTACTGGAAGCAGGACGGCACCTTCCAGGCCTCGATCGACGCCCGGCCCGCAGGCGCCGACGGTGACAACGAGTTCGTCTTCTACGACGGCCCGCCCTTCGCCAACGGTCTGCCGCACTACGGCCACCTGCTCACCGGCTACGCCAAGGACGTCGTCCCGCGCTACCGCACCATGCGCGGCGAGCGTGTCGAGCGTCGCTTCGGCTGGGACACCCACGGCCTGCCGGCCGAGCTCGAGGCGGAGCGGATCCTCGGGATCACCGACAAGAGCCAGATCGAGGCCATGGGCATCGACGTCTTCAACGAGGCGTGCCGCACCTCGGTCATGAAGTACTCGGAGGAGTGGAAGCAGTACGTCACCCGCCAGGCGCGCTGGGTCGACTTCGAGCACGACTACAAGACCCTCGACGTCACCTTCATGGAGTCCGTCATCTGGGCCTTCAAGCAGCTGCACACCAAGGGCCTCGCCTACGAGGGCTACCGCGTGCTGCCGTACTGCTGGCGCGACGAGACCCCGCTGTCCAACCACGAGCTCCGCATGGACGACGACGTCTACCAGTCGCGTCAGGACCCGGCCCTCACGGTCGCCCTGCGCCTGCTCGACGCCGACGGTGCGCCGACAGCCCAGCGCCTGGTCATCTGGACGACCACGCCGTGGACCCTGCCGTCCAACCTCGCCGTCGCCGTCGGTCCCGACGTCGACTACGTCGTCGTGCGCCCGGGCGAGGGCTCGGTCCTCGCGGGCGACGAGGTCGTCCTCGGTGCCGCCCGCCTGGGCGCCTACGCCAAGGAGCTCGACCTCGGCGACGACCACTCGGCCCACGTCCTGCGGACCGTCAAGGGCTCCGAGCTCGCCGGCACGCGCTACGTCCCGGCCTTCGACTACTTCGCCGACGACGCGGAGAACCCGCACGCGCACCAGATCCTCGCGGCGGACTTCGTCACGGTCGACGACGGTACGGGCCTCGTCCACCTCGCCCCCGCCTTCGGCGAGGACGACATGGCGGTCTGCCTCGACGCGGGCATCCAGACCGTCGTCCCGGTCGACGGGCGCGGCCGCTTCACCACGCAGGTCCCCGAGTACGCGGGCCAGCAGGTCTTCGACGCGAACCCCCACGTCATCAAAGACCTCAAGGACGGCACCGGGCCGCTCGCCCGGACCGACGCCGCCAGCCGCGCCGTCGTGCTGCGCCACGAGACGTACCAGCACTCCTACCCGCACTGCTGGCGCTGCAGGAACCCGCTGATCTACAAGGCCGTCTCGAGCTGGTTCGTGCGCGTCACGGAGTTCCGCGACCGCATGGTCGAGCTCAACCAGGACATCACCTGGACGCCTGAGCACATCAAGGACGGGCAGTTCGGCAAGTGGCTCGCGAACGCCCGCGACTGGTCCATCTCCCGCAACCGCTACTGGGGCACGCCCATCCCCGTGTGGGTCTCGGACGACCCCGCGTACCCGCGCACCGACGTCTACGGCTCGCTCGCCGAGCTCGAGGCGGACTTCGGCGTGCCCGTCACCGACCTGCACCGCCCGTACATCGACGAGCTCACCCGGCCCAACCCTGACGACCCCACGGGCGCCTCGACCATGCGACGCATCCCCGACGTCCTCGACGTGTGGTTCGACTCCGGCTCGATGCCCTTCGCCCAGGTGCACTATCCCTTCGAGAACACCGAGTGGTTCGAGCACCACTACCCGGGCGACTTCATCGTCGAGTACATCGGGCAGACCCGCGGCTGGTTCTACACGCTCCACGTGCTCGCAACCGCACTCTTCGACCGCCCGGCCTTCCGCAACGCCGTCTCGCACGGCATCGTGCTGGGCTCCGACGGCCGCAAGATGAGCAAGTCGCTGCGCAACTACCCTGACGTCTCCGAGGTCCTCGACCGCGACGGCTCCGACGCCATGCGCTGGTTCCTCATGAGCTCGCCGATCCTGCGCGGCGGCAACCTGGTCGTCACGGAGGAGGGCATCCGCGACTCGGTCCGTCAGGTGCTGCTGCCGGTGTGGAGCACGTACTACTTCTTCACGCTGTACGCGGGCGCCGCGAACGGCGGTGAGGGCCTCACGGCGCGCCGCGTCGAGCCCGAGGAGGTCTCGGGTCTGGTCGACATGGACCGGTACCTGCTCGCGCTGACCGGCAACCTCGTGACCGACGTCCAGGCCCAGCTCGACGCCTTCGACGTCTCGGGTGCCTGCGAGTCCGTGCGCCAGTACCTCGACGTGCTCACCAACTGGTACGTCCGCACGCAGCGCGACAGGTTCTGGGGAGAGGACGCCGACGCGTTCAACACCCTGTGGACCGCCCTCGAGACGCTGTCCCGTGTCATGGCGCCGCTCGCCCCGCTGCTCACCGAAGAGGTGTGGCGCGGGCTCACGGGCGGTCGCTCGGTGCACCTCACCGACTGGCCGACCCTGGTCGACCCGTCAGGTGCGCGCACCGAGCACGGTCAGGTGCTCGCGGTCGACGACGCGCTCGTCGCGTCGATGGACCGCGTCCGCTCGGTCGTCTCGCTCAGCCTCGGCCTGCGCAAGGCGAACCAGCTGCGCGTGCGCCAGCCGCTCGCCACGCTCACCGTCGTCGTCGACGACCCGTCGGCGCTCGCGCCCTACAGCGAGCTGCTCGCCGGGGAGCTCAACGTCAAGGCTGTCGACCTGCGCCCGCTCGACGAGGGGGCGGCCGAGAGCTTCGGCATCTCCCAGCGCCTGAACGTCAACGCCCGTGCGGCCGGCCCGCGCCTCGGCAAGGGTGTCCAGGCGGCCATCAAGGCTGCGAAGTCCGGCGCCTGGCGCCTCGACGGCGACGAGGTCGTGGTGACGACGCCTGACGGCGACGTCCCGCTCGTCGAGGGCGAGTACGAGCTCGTCACGGTCGTCGGCACCGACTCCGACGCCCCGTCGACGGTCGCCGCAGCGGTCTTGCCGAGCGGTGGTTTCGTGGTGCTCGACCTCGCGCTCGACGACGCGCTCCTCGCCGAGGGCTACGCCCGCGACGTGGTCCGCGACGTCCAGGACGCCCGCAAGGCCGCCGACCTCACCGTCGGCGACAGGATCGTGCTGACGCTCGAGGTCCCCGCGGACCGGCTCGACGCCGTCGCCGCGCACCGCGAGCTGATCGCCAAGGAGACCCTCGCGGTCGAGATCACCGTCGAGACGTCGCCCGACCAGGAGCGCCGCGTCACGGTCGCCCCGGCAGCAGGACACGCAGCACCCGCAGTGCCGTCGACAGGAGACACCCCCGCATGAGCACCCGCCAGAACGGCCGACGCCGCCCGACCGGACCCGAGGTCTCGGCCGAGGTCCAGGCCGAGCTCGACGCGGTCTACCACAGCATCATCTCGCGCGCCCCGGAGCACGACATCGACCCGACGCTCGACCGCGTCGCGCAGGTGTGCGAGCTCCTCGGCGACCCGCAGAAGGCGTTCCGGACCATCCACATCACCGGCACCAACGGCAAGACCTCGACGTCGCGCATGACCGAGAGGCTGGTCCGTGAGCACGGCCTGCGCACGGGGCGCTTCACCAGCCCGCACCTCACCTCGGTGACCGAGCGCATCGCGATCGACGGCGAGCCGCTGAGCGCGGAGCGCTTCATCGAGGTGTGGAAAGACGTCCAGCCCTACGTCGAGATGGTCGACACCTCGTCGCAGGCGGCGGGCGGCCCGAAGCTGTCGTTCTTCGAGGTGCTCACGGTGATGGCCTTCGCGGCCTTCGCGGACGCCCCTGTCGACGTCGCGATCATCGAGGTCGGTCTCGGCGGGCTGTGGGACTCGACCAACGTCGTCGACGCGGAGATCGCGATCATCGCGCCGGTCGCCCTCGACCACCAGCAGTGGCTCGGGGAGACCGTCGAGGAGATCGCCGCGCAGAAGGCCGGGATCGTCAAGGACGGTGCGACCCTCGTGCTCGCCCAGCAGGACCCTCTCGCCGAGGACGTCATCGTCGAGATCGCCTCGGCCCGCGGTGCGCACATCGTCCGCGAGGGGACCGACATCGAGGTGGCCGAGCGCTTCGCGGCCGTCGGCGGCCAGCTCATGAGCCTGCGCACCCCGGCGGGTCTCTACACCGAGATCTTCATGCCGGTCTACGGGGCGCACCAGGCGCACAACGCGCTGCTCGCGCTCACCGCGACCGAGGCTCTCGTCTCGGGCGGCGGGGCTCTCGACGGCGACGTCGTCGGCGCAGCCTTCCAGGGCGTCGACTCGCCCGGACGCCTCGAGGTCGTGCGGCGCAGCCCGACGATCCTCGTCGACGCCGCGCACAACGCGGCCGGAGCGCGCGCTCTCGTCGACGCCATCGAAGAGTCCTTCGACTTCACGCGGCTCGTCGGTGTCGTCGGGATCTTGGCCGACAAGGACGCCGAGACGATCCTCTCTCTCCTCGAGCCCGTGCTCGCCGAGGTCGTGGTCACCCAGTCGAGCTCGATGCGCTCGCACGACGTCGACGACCTCGAGGAGATCGCGGTCGACATCTTCGGTGAGGACCGTGTCAGGTCCGCAGGGCGCCTCGACGAGGCGATCGACGTGGCCGCGGGCCGCGCCGAGAGCGAAGACCTCATCGGGGTCGGGACGGGGACGGGCGTCCTCGTCACAGGGTCGGTGATCCTCGCGGCCGAGGCCCGGACGCTCCTCGGGCTCACCTGAGGCTGGCTGGCCCGGGTCCTGGTCTGGTCCAGGACCCACCCGACGAGCCGAGCACCTGCCCCGACCGGGGTGGGTGCTCGGCTCGTCTCAGGGTGAGCATCAGGTGAGGTTGCGTCCCGGACGGCGCGCTCGTGACCGGACGGTGCTTGAATGCTGTTGACAGGTCCACCACTTGCGCGACGAGGAGCAGTGCCGTGAAGAAGCTCATCAACGACCCGGAGAACGTCGTCGCAGAGTCTGTCGAAGGATTCGGGTGGGCCCACGACGACATCGTGGAGATCCGCACCGACCCCCTCTTCGTCCTCCGCAAGGGAGGTGCCGTCCAGGGGCAGGTCGGTCTCGTCTCGGGCGGCGGTGCCGGCCACGAGCCGCTGCACGCGGGCTTCGTCGGCGAGGGCATGCTGACGGCCGCGGTCCCCGGGGCCGTCTTCACCTCCCCGACGCCCGACCAGATCCAGCCTGCCCTCGCGGCCGCCGACGGCGGGCGCGGGGTCCTCGCGATCGTCAAGAACTACACGGGCGACGTCCTCAACTTCGAGACTGCCGTCGAGCTCGCCGAGGACGAGGGCACGAGCGTGCGCACTGTCGTCGTGACCGACGACGTCGCCGTCGAAGACTCGCTCTACACAGCCGGCCGCCGCGGCGTGGCGGGCACCCTCGCCGTCGAGAAGATCGCCGGGGCGAGTGCTGCTCGCGGTGACGACCTCGACACCGTGACGGCGATCGCCGAGCGTGTGTGCTCCCAGGTCCGCTCGATGGGTGTCGCCCTCGCCGCGCCGACGGTCCCGCACGTGGGGCGGCCCAGCTTCGACCTCGCGGACGACGAGGTCGAGATCGGCATCGGCATCCACGGGGAGCCCGGCCGTCACCGCATCCCCGCCGCGTCGGCCGACGAGATCGCGCAGATGCTGCTCGACCCCGTCGTCGACGACCTCGGCCTGGGGTCGGGGGAGTCCGTGTTGCTGTTCGTTAACGGAATGGGCGGTACGCCGCAGTCGGAGCTCTACGTGGTCTATCGTCAGGCTCGCCGGCTCCTCGAAGGACGAGGTGTCACGGTCGCGCGGTCTCTCGTCGGCAGCTATGTCACGTCGCTCGAGATGCAGGGCGCGTCGGTGACGGTGCTCCGGCTCGACGACGAGCTCACCCAGCTGTGGGACGCCCCTGTGCGGACCGCTGCGCTGCACTGGTGAGCACAGGCGACGGGTACGAGCGACCGGGCCGCACCCGGTGCGGCGTTGGGTGTCCAGGTCAGGGCAGAGCAGAGATCCAGCATGGTCAGCAGGACACGGTGCGCCCCGAGGGGTGCACCGGAGCAGTCGAGAGAGAGCTTGAGGGAAGCATGACGTTGGACGTGGCGTGGGCACAGCGATGGGCACGAGAGAGCGCAGCGGCCATCACGGCAGCGCGTGACGAGCTGGTCGAGCTGGACCGGCAGATCGGTGACGGCGACCACGGGGAGAACCTCAAGCGAGGCTTCCAGGCCGTCGTCGCAAAGCTCGACTCGATCGACGTGGCACCCGAGCTCGTCTCCGACGTGCTCAAGACCGTCGCGACGACCCTCATGTCGTCGGTCGGTGGGGCCTCCGGTCCGCTCTACGGCACGGCGTTCTTGCGGGCCGCGAAGGTCAGCGGTCTGGCGACCCTCGACGCGCACGCCGTCGTCGCGCTCCTCGAGGGCGCCCTCGAGGGCATCACGGCCCGTGGCAAGGCAGCGCCGGGCGAGAAGACGATGGTCGACGCCTGGGGTCCGGCGGTCGACGCGGCCGTCGCCGCCGCAGACGCCGGCGCGAGCCCCGTCGAGGTGCTCGAGGCCGCGGCCAGGGCGGCGTCGGCCGGCGCGACCCAGACGACAGACCTCGTGGCGACCAAGGGCAGGGCGTCGTACCTCGGCGAGCGGAGCATCGGGCACGAAGACCCCGGTGCGGCGTCGTCGGCGCTGATCCTGCAGGCTGCGGTCACGGCCGCTGGAGGCGCCGGCACGGACTCCAGCACCACGACCGGGGGCGTCGCATGAGCGCCCGGGTCGCACTGGTCCTCGTCTCGCACTCGCGCCAGCTCGCCGACGGCGTAGCCGAGCTCGCCGCGCAGATGGCACCGGGTGTCCGGATCTTCGCCGCCGGCGGCACGGACTCCGGCGAGCTCGGGACGAGCTACGACAGGGTCCTCGAGGCCGTCACGGCAGGACTGTCGGCAGCAGGGGGAGTGGTCGTGCTCGCCGACCTCGGCTCGGCGATACTCACCGTCGAGTCGGTCCTCGAGGTCCTCGACGAAGGCCCCGAGAAGGTCGTCCTCGCGGACGCGCCCTTCGTCGAGGGCGCCGTCGCCGCTGCTGTCACGGCGCACGGCTCCGGCACCGTCGCCGAGGTCCTCGACTCGGCCGAGCACGCGGGCGGCACCTTCGCGGTCCGAGAGCCCAAGGCGCCCCACTCGCCCGTCGACGACGCGGGCGACGTCGCCCAGCGGACCGTCGTGGTCCGCAACCCCCTCGGTCTGCACGCCCGACCCGCAGCGGTCCTGGCGCGGCTGATCGCGGGCCTCGACGCAGCCGTCACCATCAACGGTGCCAACGGAGCGAGCGTCCTGGAGATCATGAAGCTGGGCGCGACGGGCGGGCAGGGCCTCGTGCTCAGCGCGACAGGACCGGCTGCCGAGCAGGCGATCGACGTGGTCGCGACGGCCATCGAGGGTGGGTTCGGCGAGGTCTGACCACGTGACCGATGCCACCAGGCCGGCGTCTTTTTTGCATTGACTGCAAAAGTGCAGCCTGTGTAACGTGTTCGCGTGCTCACCTCTTCGACCGACCCCACGCCGGCCCCGGGCCTGCGCGAGCGCAAGAAGGCGGCGCGCCGCGAGGCGCTGGTCGCCGCCTCCCACGAGCTCGTCGGGCGTCTCGGGCTGGACGCCGTCACCGTCGAGATGATCTGCGAGCAGGTCGGGGTCTCGCCCCGGACCTTCTTCAACTATTTCGCCTCGAAGGTCGACGCCGTCCTCGGCATCCAGGAGACTCCGCTCTCCTCGGAGTCCGCCGAGGTCTTCGCCGCCGGCGGGCCCACCGGGAACCTCCTCGACGACTGCGCCGCCGTCGTCGGGGACATGCTCGACAGCTCTCCGGTCGACCTCGACAGGATGGCTCTCGTCATGGAGCTCTCCCAGCGCGAGCCAGCGCTCCTCGTCCGCCAGATCGCCTGGTTCGAGGAGCGCACGACCGAGCTCGCCGTCCTCGCAGCCCGCCGCACGGGTGCCACGCACCCCGGGGCGACCGAGAAGATGATCAGCTCGCTGCTGATCCTCCTCGTCAGGTCCACCCTCACCCGCTGGGAGCTCGACGGCAGCGTCGGCGAGCCCTCCAGCCACCTTCCCCACGTCACCGCCGAGCTCCGCACGCTGCTCGCCCCGTCAGACTCCTAGACGTCTCACCCCGCCCAGAAACCAGGTTCCTCATGGCCTCCGCACCACCCGCCCCCGCAGGGGACAAGCCGCTGGTCGTCCTCGACCAGCGCACAGTCTGGACCATCTTCGGCGCGCTGCTCGCCTCGATGTTCATGTCGTCCCTCGACCAGTCGATCCTCGGCACCGCGATGCCGACCATCGTCGGCGAGCTCAACGGCGTCGAGCACCAGGGCTGGCTCATGACCGCCTACATCCTCGCGATCGCGATCGTCATGCCGCTCTACGGCAAGTTCGGCGACCTCTGGGGTCGTCGCTGGCCCTTCATCATCGCGATCGGGCTCTTCACCGCCGCCTCGGCCGGTGCCGGCTTCGCCCAGAGCTTCGGCGAGCTCGTCGCCTGGCGCGGCATCCAGGGCCTCGGCGGTGGTGGGCTGATGATCCTGTCGCAGGCGATCATCGCCGACATCGTCCCCGCGCGCGAGCGTGGCAAGTACATGGGACCGATGGGCGCACTCTTCGGCATCTCCGCAGTCATCGGCCCGCTGCTCGGCGGTCTCTTCACCGACCACGCCAACTGGCGCTGGTGCTTCTGGATCAACATCCCGATCGGTCTCGCCGCGATGATCGTCGCGTGGCGCACGCTCAAGCTCCCGACGCACCGCTCGACCAAGAAGATCGACGTGCTCGGTATCCTCTTCATGGTGCTCGCGACCTCGAGCCTCGTGCTCGTCACCAGCTGGCAGAGCTGGAGCGGCCAGGACAGCTACGACTGGTCGCACGGCGGCCTGCTCGCCCTGTCCTTCACCTTCGCAGCCTCGACGGCGCTCTTCATCATCGTCGAGCACCGCGCCGAAGAGCCGCTCATCCCGCTGCACCTCTTCAAGAACCCGACCTTCACCATCGCCACGAGCGTCGGCCTGGTCATCGGCATGGGCATGTTCGCCGCGCTGAGCTTCCTCCCGACCTTCCTGCAGATGTCCGCAGGGGTCTCGGTCACCGGGTCCGGCTTCCTCATGCTGCCGATGATGGCCGGGCTCATGCTCACGGCGATCACCTCGGGAATCCTCATCACCAAGACCGGCCGGTACAAGAAGTACCCCGTCGCGGGCATGGCGATCGCCACGATCGGCCTGGTCATGCTCACCCAGATCTCGGGCAGCACGTCGATGGTCGTCTTCGGCCTCATGCTCTTCGTGCTCGGGGCCGGCCTCGGCCTGGTCATGCAGACGATCGTCCTCGCGGTCCAGAACGCGGTCGACCCGAAGGAGATCGGGACGGCCACGAGCTCGAACAACTTCTTCCGCGAGATCGGTGCCGCCGTCGGCGTCGCGGTCTTCTCGACCATCTTCACAGGACGCCTGGGCGACAACCTCGTCGAGGTCGCCGCGTCGGTCCCGCCCGAGCAGGCTGCTCAGCTCGACCCGACGGGTGTCACCCCTGCGGGTGTCGCCGTCCTGCCCGAGCCGCTCAAGCAGGGCGTCATCGACGCCTTCGCCGACTCGCTCGCCCCGGCCTTCTGGTACCTCGTGCCGCTGCTGGTCATCGGCTTCCTGCTCACGCTGTTCCTCAAGGAGGTCAAGCTGTCGAACGAGGCCGGCATGGTCGCCCGCGGCGAGGCCGTGGCAGCAGGCGGAGCCCCGGTCCCTGCAGTCGACCCCAGCACCGACGACGTGACCCCGGCGTCGGACGACGAGCGCGAGCCCGTGCTCCTCGACGCGGACGGCCACCCGGTCGACAGCTCCGCAGCCTCGGGTGAGCGCACCACCGACGACACGGCACAGGCCCGACCGTCGGTATCCTGACGACGTGAGCTCAACTCCGTCCTCCGCAGCCCCCGACCCCTCCGGCACCCCCGGAGGGGAGGGGGCTGCGCAGCAGCCCAGCGTCCCCAGGATCGTCCCGAAGAAGGCTGCCAAGCCGCAGTTCACCTCGACGATGCTCGTCCTCGAGGCCTTCGTCGTGCTCTTCGCGACACTGACGGCCTCGCGGCTCATCGACGTCCCGGCCAGCACCGTGTGGATCGTCGGCGGGGTCCTCGCCCTCGTCCTGGTGATCTTGTCGCGCACCGTCGCGGCACCGGGCGGCTACATCGCCGGGTCGCTCGTGCAGCTGCCCGTCCTCGCGATCAGCATCGTCATCCCGCTGATGATCCCGGTGGCGGTCGTCTTCATCGCCCTCTGGGTCGTCTCGCTCTGGCTCGGGGCGAAGATCGACCGCGAGCGCGCCGAGTACGACGCCGCGCACCCTGACGAGGCGCCGAACGTCTGAGAGGCATGCACTCGAGCGGCACAGACGGTGACCGGCGATCTGGTCGGACGGCAGAGCCCTGGGCAGGTCAGGCGTCGGCGGGCTGAGAGTCCTCGACCTAGCCTGTGCGACCTCCGACGATAGGGTGTGCGCATGACCACGAACGCACCTGCTGTCTCCCGCACGCTCGTCCTCGTCAAGCCCGACGGTGTCCGTCGCGGGCTGTCGGGGGAGATCCTGCGACGCATCGAGGCGAAGGGCTACACCTTCGCAGCCGTCCAGCTCGTCCACCCCACGCGTGAGCTGCTCGCCGAGCACTACGCCGAGCACGAGGGCAAGCCGTTCTTCGAGCCCCTCGTCGAGTTCATGCTCTCCGGCCCGGTGCTCGCCGTCGTGGCCGAGGGGCACGGTGTGATCCCCGGTTTCAGGTCGCTCGCCGGGGCCACGGACCCGACCGCTGCCGCGCCCGGCACGGTCCGCGGCGACCTCGGCCGCGACTGGGGTCTCAAGGTGACCCAGAACCTCGTGCACGGCTCGGACTCCGAGGAGTCGGCCGCACGCGAGATCGCGCTGTGGTTCCCGGCCCTCTGACCCGAGCCGCTCCCTGACGGGCCCGCCCACCATCGTGTGGGCGGGCCCGTACTAGTCTCAGGGGCGTGCACCTGAAGACCCTCACCCTGCGCGGGTTCAAGTCGTTCGCCTCGGCGACGACGCTGAACCTCGAGCCCGGCGTGACCTGCGTCGTCGGCCCGAACGGCTCGGGCAAGTCGAACGTCGTCGACGCCCTCGCCTGGGTGATGGGGGAGCAGGGTGCCAAGACCCTGCGCGGCGGCAAGATGGAAGACGTCATCTTCGCCGGGACCTCGGGCCGTCCGCCGCTCGGCCGGGCCGAGGTGTCCCTGACGATCGACAACACCGACGGCGCCCTGCCCATCGAGTATGCCGAGGTGACGATCAGCCGGACCCTGTTCCGCAACGGTGGCTCCGAGTACGCGATCAACGGATCCTCGTGCCGCCTGCTCGACATCCAAGAGCTGCTCTCCGACTCCGGCCTCGGCCGGGAGATGCACGTGATCGTCGGGCAGGGGCAGCTCGACGCCGTGCTCCGTGCGACGCCCGAAGAGCGCCGCGGCTTCATCGAAGAGGCCGCCGGGGTGCTCAAGCACCGCAAGCGCAAGGAGAAGGCGCTCCGCAAGCTCGACGCGATGCAGGGGAACCTGCTGCGCCTGACGGACCTCACGGCGGAGATCCGCCGGCAGCTGGGCCCGCTCGGCCGTCAGGCCGAGGCAGCCCGCCGGGCAGCGACGGTCCAGGCCGACCTGCGCGACGCGAAGTCGCGCCTGCTGGCCGACGACCTCGCCCAGCTCACGGCGTCCCTCGAGCAGGAGATGGCTGACGAGAGCGCCCTGCGGCTGAGGCAGGCGGAGGCCGAGAGCGCGCTCGAGGCGGCCCGGACCGCGCTGCGCACCGCAGAGGCTGGTCTCGCCGCTGCAGGCCCGGCCGCCGCGGAGGCGAGCGCGACCTGGTACGCCCTCGGATCGGTGCGCGACAGGCTCGAGGGCACCCGGACCCTCGCGGCCGAACGGGTCAGGCTGCTCTCCGTCCCTGTCGCGCACCGGCAGGGCCAGGACCCCGACGAGCTCGACGCGCAGGCCGAGCGGGCCCGCGAGACCGAGGACGAGCTAGCCGCGGAGGTCGAAGACCACCAGGACGCGCTCGCTAGCAGCGCCGAGGAGCGCGCGGAGGCCGAGGCGGACGCGGCGGCCCGTGAGCGTGAGCTCGCTGCCCTGGTCCGCGGCGCGGCAGACCGCCGCGAGGGACTCGCGCGGCTCGCCGGGCAGGTCGCCGCCAAGCAGTCACGGGTGGACGCGACCCGTGCCGAGATCGCCCGCCTCGAGGACTCCCTCGCCGAGGTGTCCACCCGGGAGACCGGCGCGACCAGCGAGCTCGAGGCCCTCGAGGCCGAGGTGACCGACGTCGAGCACGGCCAAGAAGGCCTCGACGCCGAGCACGAAGAAGCCGTCGAGGCCCTCGACGCTGCCCTGGCACGTCTGCGTGCCCTCGAGGCCGAGGCGGCGCAGGCCGAGCAGGACAGGTCCACGTGGGCCGCCCGCAGCGAGACCCTCGACCTCAGCCTGACCCGCAAGGACGGCGCCGGTGCCGTCCTGGCCGCAGATGCTCTCGAGGGCGTCGTCGGCTCGGTCGCCGCGCTGCTGACGATCGAGCCCGGGTACGCCGACGCCGTCGTGGCGGCACTCGGACAGCTCGCAGACGCCGTCGCCGTCGACTCGACCGACGCCGCCGTCGAGGTGATCCGCTACCTGCGCACAGAAGATGCCGGACGCGCGAGCCTCGTGCTGGGTGGGGGAGAGGCTGCTCCGACCACTCAGGACACGACCGGCGCCACGAGCCACCCCCGCGCCGTCCCCGACGGTGCCGTGCTGGCCTCGTCGGTGGTCTCGGTGTCGAGCGCCGTCGGTCCCGGCCTCTTCTCAGCCCTCGACGGTGTCGTCGTGGTCGACGACCTCGTCCAGGCCCGTCGGGTCCTCGAGGTCGACCCCTCGTGGACCGTCGTGACCCGCGCCGGCGACCTGCTCGCGGCCGACAGGGCCTGGGGCGGGTCAGCCGCCGCCCCGAGCCTCCTGCACCTCCAGGCGGCGCTCGACGAGGCGCGGGCCGCCGAGGCGGACGCGTCCCGGCGTGCGGCCGAGGCCACCGAGCTCCGTGCCGTCGTCGAGGACGAGGTCCGTGCGGCCCAGGAACGCGCCGACCTGGCACTAGACCGTCTGCACGCCTCCGACGCTGCGCACTCGGCAGCGGCCGAGCGTCTCGGACAGCTCGGAGCTGCAGCCCGCTCGGCAGCCGCCGAGGCCCACCGCACCCGTGAGCGTATCGACGCCGCGGCCCGCACCCTCGAAGAGGACGAGATGCAGCTCGTCGAGCTCGTCGAGCGCCTCGAGGCCGCCGAGCTCGACCCGCAGGAGGCAGAAGACGCCATCGCCGCCGCCACCCAGGCACGGGACGAGGCCGCGGCAGCCGCGACAGCCGCCCGCGCGGCCGAGACCGAGGCACGCCTGGGTCTGCGCACGAGCGAAGAGCGGGCCAGAGCCTTGTCCGGCCGTGCGCAGTCCCTCGAGCGTGCTGCCCGTGCCGAGCGCGAGGCGAGGGCTCAGGCAGAGCGCCGGGAGGCTGCACGTCGACGTCAGGTCGTGGTCGCCGAGGCCGTGCGGGACGGTGCCACCCGCGGCCTCGGGCACTGCGCGGTGTCGGTCGCGCTCGCGACCGAGAGGCGCGACGAGGCCGAGGCAGAGCGGCGGACCCGGGACGCCGAGGTCGTCGCTTGCCGTCAGCGCACCGAAGGCCTCGCCGAAGAGCTGAGGTCCATCACCGACGTCGCGCACCGCGACGAGGTCGCGCGCGCCCAGCAGCAGCTGAGGGTCGAGGCGCTGCGGCAGCGCGCCGTCGACGAGCTCGGGACCGACCCTGACGTCCTCGTCGAGGAGTTCGGTCCGCACAGGCTCGTGGTCGACGCCGAGACCGCGATGCAGCAGCGCGCGGTGCTCGACGCGCAGCAGGACGCGCGCGACGAGGTCGGCGCGGCCGACGGGCGCAGCACGGCCGACGACGAGCCCGCCGCCACCGACGACACCGACGGTCGGCCCGCGCCCGCCACCCGGACCCAGGCCCGCGCCTCGGACGAGGGCGACGTGCCCGTCGGACGGCCCTACGTCCGTGCCGAGCAGGAGAAGCGTCTGCGGTCGGCCGAGCGGGCGATGGCCCAGCTCGGACGGGTCAACCCCCTCGCGCTCGAAGAGTTCGCAGCGCTCGAGGAGCGCCACACCTTCCTCACGGAGCAGCTCGCCGACCTCAAGCGGTCCCGCGCCGACCTCCTCGAGATCGTCAAGGAGATCGACGAGCGCGTCGAGCGCGTGTTCACCGAGGCCTTCCACGACACGAGCGCGCAGTTCGACGAGGTCTTCCCGCGGCTGTTCCCAGGCGGCGAGGGTCGGCTGGTGCTCACCGACCCCGCGAACATGCTCACCACGGGCATCGAGGTCGAGGCCCGCCCCGCCGGCAAGAAGGTCAAACGGCTCTCGCTGCTGTCGGGCGGGGAGCGGTCGCTCACCGCTGTCGCGCTCCTCGTGTCGATCTTCAAGGCCCGTCCGAGCCCCTTCTACGTGATGGACGAGGTCGAGGCCGCCCTCGACGACACCAACCTCGGCCGGCTCCTCGAGATCTTCGTCGAGCTGCAGCGCGACAGCCAGCTCATCGTCATCACGCACCAGAAGCGCACCATGGAGATCGCCGACGCCCTCTACGGCGTGACCATGCGCGGGGACGGCGTCACCACGGTCATCAGCCAGCGCATCCGCGAGGTCGTCGAGCAGTAGGGCGGCCGTCCGAGGCAGGTGTTCTCCGGCTCCGCAGAGCGGTTGCGGGGGCTCAGGGAGAGTGCGCGGAGCGTGCTCTGTGTAGAGGTTGGGTGAGGGTCGCCCGACTCGCCCGACATCACACCCTGAGGTCCGACCTGCGCCCGCTCCTGGTGGTACGACTGTCTCATGATGAATGTGTACCTCTGGCTCCTGGTCGCGATCGTCATCGCCGCCGTGGTCCTCGTCGTCGCCGGCACCATCGCGGCTGACGAGTCCGACGCCCGGGAGCGCACAGCACCTGCCGACCGCAGCCCCTGGGCTGTCCTGACCCGCCTGGTCTCCGACGCGCGCGCAGGCGCTCGATCCCTGCTGGACCGCGACGGCGACAGCGCGTCCTCGCGTGACGACCTCACGGGCAGCAGCGGGTCGACGACGACAGTCGACGAGTTCTTCGAGGCGACCCGGACCGAGCAGCGCGCGTACGTCGACGCCGACGAGATCCAGGAGATCATCCAGCAGCTGCGGCCGGGTGCACAGCTGCGTTCAGGAGCACAGGTGCGATCAGGAGCACAGGTGCGGTCGGGGGCCGAGAGGCGCTGACCGAGCACGTGAGCCGGTGCCCCCCCGGGGTACCGGTCGCGTCCTCCTGGTGCCGACCGGCGCCACCACCTGAGAGACTGCTCGGGTGAACGATCTGCTGCCACTCTGGATATCTCTCGCCGTCCTCCTCCTCGCGGGCCTCGGCTTCGTGGGCGTCTCGACGTCCCGACGCTCGAAGACCCTGCCGCCGGCCGAGCGCCGCGCCGAGATCGAGGACGCCCGGACCGACGACGACCGGACCGACGACGACGCCGCGACGCGCCCAGCCGGCGCGACGGACGTGCTCGACCTCCCGCCGACGGAGACCGAGGTCGGGGTCGACCCTGACGTCGCCGTGCCCGAGGTCGTCGTCGACGTCCCCGAGCCGCCCGCCGGACGCCTCGTCAGGCTGCGCGAGCGCCTCGCCCGTTCCGGCTCTCCGCTCGGTGCACGGCTGCTCGCGGTGCTCTCGCGCGACAACCTCACCGAGGACGACTGGGACGAGCTCGAGGAGACCCTCCTCCTCGCCGACGTCGGCGCAGGGCCTGCGACCGAGCTCATCGACAAACTGCGGACCCAGGTCCGCGTGCAGGGTGTCAAAGACCCCGCGAGCGTCCGCGCGATGCTGCGCAGCGCTCTCGTCGAGCTGGTCGACCCGACGCTCGACCGCAGCCTGAGCACGAGCGCCACCACGACCGACGGCGTCAAGGTGCCCGCGGTGGTCCTCGTCGTCGGTGTCAACGGCACCGGCAAGACGACGACAGTCGGCAAGCTCACCCGCGTCCTCGTCGCCGACGGCAACGAGGTGATCCTCGGGGCTGCCGACACCTTCCGCGCCGCGGCGGCCGACCAGCTGACCACCTGGGGCGAGCGTGTCGGTGTCGAGACCGTCAGGTCCTTCAAGGACGGGGCCGACCCCGCGGCCGTCGCCTTCGACGCCGTGAAGACCGGCAAGGAGCGCGGCGTGGACGTCGTGCTCGTCGACACCGCCGGACGTCTGCAGAACAAGGCCGGGCTGATGGACGAGCTCGGCAAGATCTCACGGGTCATCACCAAGGAGGCCCCGCTCACCGAGGTGCTCCTCGTGCTCGACGCGACCACGGGCCAGAACGGCCTCAACCAGGCGCGCGTCTTCGCCGAGGTCGCCGGTGTGACAGGCATCGTCCTGACGAAGCTCGACGGGACCGCCAAGGGCGGGATCGTCGTGGCCGTGCAGCGCGAGCTCGGTGTCCCGGTCAAGCTGGTCGGTCTCGGCGAGGGCCCGGACGACCTCGCGCCCTTCGACCCCGAAGAGTTCGTCGACGGCCTCCTCCAGGGCTGAGACGCCCCGATCCACTCCTCGGACACGGACAGATCGTCCCGGACGCCCCGCACGAAACACGATGTTTACGTGCGGGGCGTTCCTGTCACCTCTCCGTAACGCACCGGCGGGTTCCCTGAAACGGCGGACCTCGACAGTTGTCGTTGACCGGCCGCCGGGCCGGGATGGGAGATGATCCGATGGAATGGGATACCGGAGCTACCGCGTGGATGCTGGTCTCAGCATCTCTCGTGCTCCTCATGACGCCAGGGCTGGCCTTCTTCTACGGCGGCATGGTGCGAGCCAAGTCAGTGCTCAACATGATGATGATGTCGTTCGGCGCGATGGGCATCATCGGCGTCGTCTACGTCCTGTGGGGATGGTCGATGTCCTACGGCAGCGACATCGGTGGCATCATCGGCAACCCCTTCGACCAGTTCGGCCTCTCGGGCACGATCTTCGACGAGTCCGGAGCGGCTGTCTCCAGCACGCTCGGCAACTACCCGCAGGTGGTCGACGTCGCCTTCCAGGTGACCTTCGCGATCATCACCACGGCGCTCATCAGCGGTGCGATCGCCGACCGCGTGAAGTACGGCAGCTGGCTCGTCTTCACGGGCATCTGGGTGACCCTCGCCTACTTCCCGCTCGCCCACATGGTGTGGGGCGGCGGATTCCTCAGCGGCTCTGAGGACGGCCTCGCCGCGAAGATCTTCGGCGTGACCGACGGCGCGGCCACGGTCGCCCCGATCGACTTCGCCGGTGGGACCGTGGTGCACATCAACGCCGGTGTCGCGGGCCTCGTGCTCGTGCTCCTCATCGGGGCACGCAAGGGCTTCGGCAAAGAGCCGATGCGCCCCCACAACCTCCCCTTCGTCATGCTGGGTGCGGCGCTCCTCTGGTTCGGCTGGTTCGGCTTCAACGCCGGTTCCGCCTTCGGTGCCAACGAGACCGCGGGCCTCGCCTGGGTCAACACGACCTCGGCAGCGGCCGCAGCCATCCTCGGCTGGCTCCTCACCGAGAAGATCCGTGACGGGCACGCCACCTCGCTCGGTGCGGCCTCGGGTGTCGTCGCCGGTCTGGTCGCGATCACCCCGGCCGCCGGTGCGCTCAGCCCGGTCGGTGCGATCATCCTCGGTGCTGTCGCCGGTGCGCTCTGCGCCCTGGCCGTCGGCCTCAAGTACCGCTTCGGCTACGACGACTCGCTCGACGTCGTCGGCGTCCACCTCGTCGGTGGGCTCGTGGGCACCATCGGCATCGGATTCCTCGCGACCGAGGGCGGCCTGTTCTACGGTGACGGTGGCAAGCTGCTCGTCATCCAGGTCGTCGTCGCACTCTTCGCGGTGATCTTCTCCGGTGTCGTCACCCTCGTCGTCGGCCTCGCCATCAAGGCGACGCTCGGCTGGCGCATCACCGAAGACCAGGAGGTCGGCGGCATCGACCTCGCGGTCCACGGAGAGTCGGCATACGAGACCCTCGGCGGCGGCCGGGTCATCAAGGAGGTCAGGTCATGAAGCTCGTCACAGGAATCATCCAGCCCCACCGTCTCGACGACGTGAAGTCGGCACTCGAGGCAGCAGGCGTGCGCGGCATGACCGTCAGCGAGGCCAGTGGCTACGGCCGCCAGAAGGGCCACACCGAGGTCTACCGCGGCGCCGAGTACACGGTCGACCTGGTCCCCAAGGTCCGCATCGAGGTCCTCGTCGAGGACGACGACGCCCCTGTCGTCACCGGGGTGATCGTCCAGGCCGCGCAGACCGGCAAGATCGGTGACGGCAAGGTCTGGACCGTCCCGGTCGACGACGTCGCCCGGGTCCGCACCGGGGAGCACGGCGCGACAGCGCTGTGACCCACGGCCGCTGCGCCGCCCTGACCACAGGCCTGGCCGCAGGCTCAGGGCGGCGCACGGCAGGCACGTCCGCCGTCCGCAGCGGCGTCGGAGCATCTCCCGCACCATCACGCACACGCAGCAGCGCAGCGGGGCCACGGCCCCGCTCGGCTCGGCTGGACGAGGAGCACCATGTCGGACCAGCCCAGCCAGCACGGCTCACCTGAGGTCCCGCACCCCGCCGGGGTGCGGGACCTCAGGTCCGAGATGATCGACCTCGCGATGTCCCTCAGCGGGCCCGCGGGCCCGGCGACAGCGCCGGCTCGAGGGACAGCGGCGACCGAGGCGATGACCGCCGCCCTGCGGCCGGTCCCCGCCGAGCAGGGCCGCGCCCGGCGCGCCGCGCTCGTCGAGCTCACGAGCACCCGCCTCGCCGAGCTCTGGGACACCGCGACAGCCGAGATCGACACGGCGGGCATCGCGCTCGCCGCGGTCGGCAGCCTCGGGCGGGGTGACCTCGGTCCGGTCTCCGACCTCGACCTCGTCCTCGTCCACGACGGACGCTCGCACTCCGCGCAGACCGTCCAAGAGCTCGCCGAGGCCCTGTGGTACCCGATCTGGGACGCGAGCCTCGAGCTCGACCACTCGGTCCGCACCCTCGCCCAGTGCCGCCAGATCGCCTCGAAAGACCTCCCCGCGGCCATGGGCATGCTGGACGTGCGTCCTATCGCCGGCGACTCGGTCGTGGCCCACAGAGCCTCGTCCGCCGTCCTGGAAGACTGGCGCGCGGCCGCCCGGCGCAGGCTCCCCGAGCTCGTCGCGTCGACCAAGACCCGCGCGACCCGCCACGGTGAGCTCGCCTACCTCATCGAGCCCGACCTCAAAGAGGCTCGCGGCGGCATCCGCGACGCCGTGATCCTCACAGCCCTCGCAGCCACGTGGCTCACCGACAGGCCCCACGGCGCCGTCGACCGTGCGTACTCGCACCTGCTCGACGCCCGCGACGCCCTCCAGCTGACCACCCGGCGCCACACGAACCGGCTCGGGCTCGCCGACCTCGACGAGGTCGCCGTGCTGTGCGGGTACTCCGACCCCGACGACTTCCTCGCGAGCCTCGCCGACGCCGGCCGCGAGATCTCCTACGGCCTCGACACCACGCTCCGGCGGGCGCGACAGGCGCTCCAGCGCCCGCTCGTCTCGAGGCCCTTCCTCATCCGTGGCCGTCGCGCCGCGCCGCGGCTGCGGTCTGTCGGGGACGGGCTCGTCGAGCACGACGGCGAGCTGGTCCTCGCCGTCGACGCCGCCCCGGCAGCCGATCCGCTGCTCGCGCTGCGCGCAGCCGCGACAGCCGCGCGCACAGGCCTGGCGCTGTCGCCCGTCTCGGCGTCGAGCCTGGCCCAGTGCCCTCCGCTGCCACGGCCGTGGCCGCGGCAGGCCCGCGCCTCCCTGCTCACCCTGCTCGGGTCGGGAGCCGCGCAGGTGCCGGTCTGGGAGGCGCTCGACAGGGCCGGGGTGGTCACGTCCTGGATCCCGGAGTGGGTCGGCGTGCGGAACCGACCCCAGCGCGCCGCCGTGCACAGGCACACCGTCGACCGCCACCTCATCGAGGTGGCCGCGCGGGCCCGCGGCTGGCGCAAGACCGTCGCGCTGCCTGAGGTCCTGCTGCTCTCGGCGCTGCTGCACGACATCGGCAAGCGGGCCGGCGCGCAGGACCACTCGGTCACCGGGGCGCGGCTGATCCCCGACGTGGTCGGTCGCATGGGCTTCGACGACGCCGTCGTGGCCGACGTCCAGCGGATGGTCGCCCACCACCTGACCCTCTCCAGGCTCGCCGTGAGCAGCGACCCCGACGACCCGGCCACCCTCGACGAGCTGCTCGAGGCTGTCGACCACCGCTCCGACCTCCTCGAGGTGCTGCGCGCCCTCACCGAGGCAGACTCCTCGTCTTTGGGCCCCAACGGCTGGACGACGTGGCGTGCCCGCCTGGTCGACGACCTCTACAGGCGGGCTGCGGTCGCGCTCGGCGTGCCCGACGGTGGCGCCCAGACGGGGGACCGCCCTGCGGGTACCGGGAGCCCGGGTGCAGCCGCGCAGGAGGATCACCCGGTAGTCTGACCCTTCAGCCACTTCCAGCGAACGGTGAGGATTGCAACGGTGTTCGCCACCCTGTCAGATCGACTGACGTCGACGTTCAAGAACCTGCGGACCAAGGGACGACTGTCCGAGGCCGACATCGACGCCACGGTCCGGGAGATCCGCCGTGCCCTGCTCGACGCCGACGTCGCGGTCTCGGTCGTCCGTGAGTTCACCGGGACCGTGCGCGAGCGCGCCCTGTCCGCCGAGGTCTCCGGGGCGCTCAACCCGGCCCAGCAGGTCGTCAAGATCGTCAACGAGGAGCTCGTCGCGATCCTCGGCGGCGAGAGCCGCGGCCTCAACCTCGCGAAGAACCCGCCGACGGTCATCATGCTCGCCGGCCTCCAGGGTGCCGGTAAGACGACCCTCGCCGGAAAGCTCGCGCTCAACCTCCGCGAGCAGGGCCACACGCCGCTGCTCGTCGCAGCCGACCTCCAGCGCCCCAACGCCGTGACCCAGCTCAAGGTCGTCGGCGAGCGGGCCGGGGTCCCGGTCTATGCTCCCGACCCGGGCAACCAGGGCGCCGAGGGCCAGTCCGGCGTCTCGACGGGTGACCCCGTCACCGTCGCGCGCGCCGGTGTCGAGACCGCACGGTCCCGCCAGCACGACGTCGTCATCATCGACACCGCCGGTCGCCTGGGTGTCGACGCGGACCTCATGCAGCAGGCCGCTGACATCCGCGACGCGACGAACCCGGACGAGATCCTCTTCGTCATCGACGCGATGATCGGCCAGGACGCCGTCGCGACGGCCCAGGCCTTCGCCGAGGGCGTGAGCTTCACGGGTGTCGTGCTGTCCAAGCTCGACGGTGACGCCCGCGGTGGCGCGGCCCTCTCGGTGGCCCGCGTCACCGGCCAGCCGATCCTCTTCGCCTCGACAGGTGAGAAGCTCACCGACTTCGAGGTGTTCCACCCCGACCGCATGGCCTCGCGCATCCTCGACATGGGTGACGTCCTCACCCTCATCGAGCAGGCCGAGAAGGCCTTCGACGCCGACCAGGCGCAGGACATGGCCGACAAGCTCGCGTCGGGCAAGGACTTCACGCTCGCCGACTTCCTCGTCCAGATGCAGCAGATGCGCAACATGGGCTCGATGAAGAAGATGCTCGGCATGCTCCCGGGCATGGGGCAGATGCGCGAGGCCCTCGACAACTTCGACGAGCGCGAGGTCGACCGCGTCGAGGCGATCGTGCGGTCCATGACCCCGGGGGAGCGCGAGAACCCGAAGATCATCAACGGATCGCGCCGCGCGCGCATCGCCAAGGGCTCGGGCGTCACCACGACCGACGTCAACCAGCTGCTCGAGCGCTTCGCCGGCGCGCAGAAGATGATGAAGCAGATGAGCCGCGGCGGCGGCATGCCGGGGATGCCCGGCATGGGGAACATGCCTGGCATGGGCGGCAAGAAGCAGCGTGGTCGTCAGGCACCGGCGAAGAAGAACAAGAAGGGCCGCTCGGGCAACCCTGCCAAGCGCGTCGCCGAGCAGCAGGGACTGACCGCCGGGCCCTCGACGCCCACAGGTTCGGCCTTCGGCATGGGTGGGGCTGCGAAGGACGAGGCCCCCCTCGAGCTGCCCCCGGGCCTCGAGAAGTTCCTCGGCCGCTGAGCAGACCTCTGCGATGAGCAGCCGGACGGTCGACCTCCCGACGATCCACCTGCACGGGACCGTCGTGCTCGGTGACGAGCACGAGACCGGCGACGCGTGGGTGGTCGACGGGCGGCTGACGCTCGAGCGGCCTGCAGGCCCGTCTGCCCAGGGCCGGGAGACCGTCCGGATCGACGGGGTCGCCGTCCCCGGTCTGGTCGACGTGCACTGCCACGTCGGCCTCGGCCCCGACGGCGCGGTCGGCCGCGACGAGGCCGAGGCCCAGGCTGTCGCCGACCGCGACTCCGGGGTCCTGCTCGTGCGCGACGCCGGGTCGCCTGCTGACACCCGGTGGATCGACGAGCGGGACGACCTGCCGAGGTTGATCCGGGCTGGGCACCACCTCGCCCGTCCCAAGAGGTACCTGCGCGGCTACGGACGCGAGCTCGACGACGTCGCGGGCCTCCCGGACGCTGTCGCCCAGGAGGCCGACCGCGGGGACGGCTGGGTCAAGATCGTGGCCGACTGGATCGACCGCGAGGTCGGCGACCTCACCCCGCTGTGGCCCGCCGACCTGCTCGCCGAGGCCGTCGCCGTCGCACACTCCCGTGGAGCCCGGATCACGGCCCACACCTTCTCGACCGAAGCGCTCGACGACCTGCTGGCCGCCGGGGTCGACTGCCTCGAGCACGGGACCGGGCTGACCGACGACCAGGTCGCCGAGGTCGTCCGTCGCGGTGTCGCGGTGACGCCCACGCTGCTCCAGGTCGCGCGCTTCGAGGAGATCGCTGCTCAAGGAGCCACGAAGTTCCCGGTCTACGCGGCGCGCATGCGGCGGATGCACGCCCGGCGTTACGAGCACGTCGCCGCCCTCCACGAGGCCGGCGTCAGGCTGCTCGTCGGGACCGACGCCGGCGGGACCCTCGGGCACGGGCTGATCGCGCAGGAGTGCGCGGAGCTCGTCCTGGCCGGCGTGCCCACCCCGGAGGTCCTCGCCGCGGCGAGCTGGCGGACCCGCGAGTACCTGGGGATGCCGGGCCTGCTCGACGCACGGTCGGCCGACCTCGTCGTCTATCCCTCGGACCCGCGGCGCGACGTCACGGTGCTCGCGGCGCCCCTGGCGGTCGTGGTGCGAGGCGCTCTCGTCGCGCCCGGGGAGTGTGCTGCACGAGCCGGGTGAGCGATCGGCCGGGAGGGTGACGCAGCCGACCGTGAACCCGCCCTCCCAGGAGGTGGCGGGCACTCTTGCCGGTCTGGCATAATCAGCCGCGTACTCGGCATGCCCGGCCCCTCTCTCCGGACAGTGTCGTGTCTCGGACCAGCTCATCACACCGCACCCCGCCGGAGCGGTGAGCAGTCCACCACCTTCAGAACCAGGAGAGACCACCACAGTGGCCACCAAGATTCGTCTCAAGCGCCTCGGCAAGATCCGGGCTCCGTACTACCGCATCGTCGTCGCCGACTCGCGCACCAAGCGCGACGGTCGTGTGATCGAGGAGATCGGCAAGTACCACCCGACCGAGGAGCCGTCGCTCATCGAGATCACGTCGGACCGCGCACAGTACTGGCTCGGAGTCGGCGCACAGCCGACCGAGCAGGTCGCCGCGCTCCTCAAGATCACCGGTGACTGGCAGAAGTTCAAGGGCCTCCCGGGCGCAGAGGGCACCCTCCGCACCAAGGAGAAGCCGTCGGCAGAGTCCGTCGCAGAGGCTGTCGCCACTGCTGCGGCCGACGCCGAGAAGTCCAAGGCGAAGGCGTCCGAGGCGAAGGCTGCTGCAGCCGCCGCCGCATCGGCTGACGCTGCCCCTGAGGCTGACGCCTCCGCGGAGGAGCAGGCCTGATGCTCGCCGACGCTCTCGAGCACCTGGTGCGCGGAATCGTGGACAACCCCGATGACGTGCAGGTGAACGCCAAGGCCTTGCGCCGTGGCGAGCTCCTCGAGGTCCGGGTCCATCCCGACGACCTCGGACGGGTGATCGGCCGTGGGGGTCGCACCGCTCGTGCGCTGCGAACCGTCATCGGCGCGCTCGCTGGGGACTCCTCAGTGCGCGTAGACGTCGTCGACGTAGATCGTCGCTGACTGCCCCAGGCAGTCAGACAAGTCTGTAGACCGAGGCCCGGCCACCACTGGTGAGCCGGGCCTCGGTGCGTCTGGAGCCCCGATCCCGGGGCGCGATGGAGGAGTGGGAATGGAACTGACAGTCGCCACGATCGGCCGGGCTCACGGTCTGCGCGGAGAGGTCGCGCTCGACCTGCGCACCGACGACCCCGAGCTCCGCCTGGCCGACGGTCAGGTGCTCCGCACGATCCCCGCCTCGGCGGGGCCGCTCACGGTGGTGTCCTCCCGTGTGCAGAACGGCCGCTGGCACGTCGCCTTCGCGGAGATCTCGGGACGCACGGCGGCCGAGCAGGCGCGCGGCATCGAGCTCGTCGTCGACGTCGACTCCTCGGACGAAGAAGACGCCTGGTACCCGCACGAGCTGGCCGGACTGCGCGCCGAGCTCCTGGACGGGACCGTCGTCGGGGAGGTCGTCGGCCTCGACCACCTCCCGGCCCACGACATGCTCGTCCTGCGCGAGACCGACGGCACCCGCACGCTCGTGCCCTTCGTCCGCGTCATGGTCCCGGTCGTCGACGTGGCCGGTGGACGCGTCGTGCTCGACCCGCCCGGCGGGCTGCTCGCCCGCGACGCCGCGAACCTCGAGGTGGCGATCCCCGAGGAGGGGTCGGCAGCAGCCGCAGACGCCGCCGAGGCTGAAGATGCTCAGGAGCCCAGCACCGAGGGCACTGACGGTGCCGACAGCACCGACGCGTCCGAGGGGGGTCGCTGAGTTGCGCATCGACGTCGTCTCGATCTTCCCGGACTATCTCGCCCCGCTCGAGCTCTCGCTCGTCGGCAAGGCCGCGCAGTCAGGTCTGCTCGACCTCACGGTCCACGACCTGCGGTCCTGGGCGACAGACCGCCACCGCACCGTCGACGACACGCCCTTCGGCGGCGGTGCCGGGATGGTCATGCGCCCGGACGTGTGGGGCGCGGCCCTGGCCGACGTCCTCACGCCCGACGCCACCCTCGTCGTCCCCACGCCGTCGGGGGAGACCTTCACGCAGCGCGTCGCCGAGCAGCTGGCCCTCGAGCCCGCGCTCGTCTTCGCCTGCGGGCGCTACGAGGGGATCGACGCCCGCGTCGCCGAGCACCACCGGGCGGCCGGCGGGACCGTCCGCGAGCTGTCGATCGGGGACTACGTCCTCAACGGCGGCGAGGTCGCCTCGCTCGTCATGATCGAGGCCGTCGCGCGTCTCCTGCCCGGCGTGATCGGCAACCCCGAGTCCCTCGTCGAGGAGTCGCACGGCGAGGCCGGGCTCCTGGAGTACCCCGTCTACACCAAGCCGCCGAGCTGGCAGGGCCTCGACGTCCCTGAGGTGCTGCTCAGCGGTCACCACGCGAAGATCGCCCGCTGGCGCCGGAACAGGGCCATCGAGCGCACGATCGCGCGGCGTCCGGACATGATCGAGGCGCTCGACCCGAGCATGCTCGACAAGGCCGACCGCGCGCTGCTGACCGGGCACGGCTGGCTCCCCGGCGAGGACGGCCGGTTCCACCAGGCCTGACAGGCGGGGCGTGATCGGGTCGCTCGACGGGCGGGTAGTGCTCACCTGTCGGGCTGTGGCAGAATCAACCCTTGGTGCACGCTGGACCGGACACTGCCACAGGGGCGTCCAACACAGCTGTTTCACTGCTCTGATCGATCGTCGCACGGCAGCCCTCACGGGATGCCGATCCTGCGACCGGTGAGGCACCACATCCACTCATCACCATGGGCACGGCAGCCTCGCGCAGCCGGACCCACGAGACGTACCTGACCTGTGGCAGGACGGGGAGAGAACATGAACACGCTCGACAGCGTCGACGCAGCATCGCTGCGTACCGACATCCCGGCCTTCCGCTCCGGCGACACGGTCAAGGTCAACGTCAAGGTCGTCGAGGGCACGCGCTCGCGTGTCCAGGCGTTCCAGGGTGTTGTCATCGCCCGCGTCGGCGGCGGCGTCCGCGAGACCTTCACGGTCCGCAAGATCAGCTTCGGTGTCGGGGTGGAGCGTACGTTCCCCGCCAACGCACCGTCGATCGAGTCGGTCGAGGTCATCACCCGCGGTGACGTGCGTCGCGCCAAGCTGTACTACCTCCGCAAGCTTCGCGGCAAGAAGGCGAAGATCAAGGAGAAGCGCGACTTCGTCTCCAAGTGATCCTCGTGCGGCTCGTCTGACGAGCCGCAGGAGCAGCACGGTTCTCACACGAGGGCGGCCACCGAGGTGGCCGCCCTCGTGCGTGCCCGCCGAGGGTGGCGTGGGCCCACGCCGCGACTCGCGGACCGAGAGCATTCGATGATCACCTCCAGGAAGTGGGACAGTATGCGAGTGACTCCTGACGCAGCGCACCCTGACGGCTCGACCGACGCGGGTGCAGCGACCGCCGAGAAGCGCAAGGGTTCGTTCCTGCGCGAGGTCGCGATCATCGTCGTGAGCGCTCTCGTGCTCTCGTGGGTCATCAAGTCGTTCTTCGTCCAGGCCTTCTTCATCCCCAGCTCGTCGATGGAGGACACGCTCGTCGAGGGCGACCGCATCCTCGTGTCCAAGATGGTCCCCGGGGTCTTCGACGTCCACCGTGGCGACGTCGTGGTCTTCAAGGACCCGGGTACCTGGCTCGCCGGGACGCCTCAGCCGCAGCGCAACGCCTTCCAGCAGGGCGTCACGGACGTGCTGACCTTCGTCGGGCTGCTCCCGCAGGACTCGGGCGAGCACCTCGTCAAGCGTGTGATCGGGGTCGAGGGCGACCACGTCACCTGCTGCGACTCCGAGGGTCGTGTCGCGGTCAACGGGCAGTCGATCGACGAGCCGTACATCAAGCCGGGCTCCGCGCCGTCGCTGCTCGAGTTCGACCAGACGGTCCCCGAGGGCTTCCTGTGGGTCATGGGTGACAACCGTGCCCACTCGAGCGACTCCCGCTACAACGCCGGCAGCCCCGGCGGCGGGTTCGTCCCCGTCGACAACGTCGTCGGCACGGCCTTCGTCAAGGTCTGGCCCTTCGACCACCTCGGCTGGCTGCGCAACCCCGGAGAGACCTTCGAGGACGTCCCGGCACCGTGAGCACGCGCACCGCAGTCCCACCGGTCTTCGCCGACCTCGCGGTCGAGTCGACGCTGCTCGCCTCCGGGACGGCGCGGCTCGCCGGGATGGACGAGGTCGGCCGCGGAGCTCTCGCTGGTCCTGTGAGCGTGGGTGTGTGCGTGGTGGACCGGGTGACAGGGCCCTGCCCTGTCGGCCTCACCGACTCCAAGGTGCTGACAGCCCGGGCTCGTACCGAGTACCTGCCGCTCATCGACGAGTGGGCCGTCGCCACGGCTGTCGGTTCCGCGAGCGCCGCGGAGATCGACACGATGGGCATCATCCGTGCGCTGCGCCTCGCCGGTCAGCGTGCCCTCGTCGCGGTCTCCGAGATCTCGGGTCCCGTCGACGTCGTGCTGCTCGACGGCTCGCACGACTGGTTGACCGAGCCCGAGCCGGACCTCTTGACGATGCTCGAGGGGGAGGAGGTCGCCGCACCTGCGGGGTATCTGCCTCCGACAGTCCACACGCGGGTCAAGGCCGACCTCTCGTGCGCGTCGGTCGCCGCGGCGAGCGTCGTCGCCAAGTGCGAGCGCGACGCGGCGATGGTCCGGCTGGCGAAGGAGCACCCGCACTACGGCTGGATCGGGAACAAGGGCTACGGCTCCGCCCAGCACGTCGCAGCACTGTCGGAGCACGGCCCGAGCCCGTTCCACAGGGTCAGCTGGCGTCTCCCAGGGGTGGCTGCGGCGGCGGGCGCCGCCCCGGATGGTCCATGATGGTCCAGTGAGTGCTGAGGACCTGGAGAACTACGAGACCGACATGGAGCTCGCGCTGTACCGCGAGTACCGCGACGTGGTGCGGCTCTTCGCCTACGTCGTGGAGACCGAACGGCGGTTCTACCTCGCCAACAGCGTCGACCTGCAGGTGCGGTCCGCTGCCGGAGAGGTGTACTTCGAGCTGAGGCTCAACGACGCCTGGGTGTGGGACGTGTACCGCTCGAAGCGGTTCGTGAAGTCTGTGCGCGTGGTGACGTTCAAGGACGTCAACGTCGAAGAGCTGGCCCAGGCAGAGCTCGACCTGTAGCGGACGGATGCCGGGGCGTCGTCGGGTCCGGCGGCGGCCTCGGGACCGACGGAGTCGTCTGGACTGGCGATGTCGTCGGAACCCTGCGACATCCGTGCGCGATCACGTCCGTGAAGGGCGAGGTGTCCGGTATGCTTCTTTCGTGCGTGATGCTCACGCCGGTCGTGCCGCCCGTCCTGACGCGGGGCGCGGACCGTCGGCCTGGAGCTCGCCAGCGCACCCTGCGGCGGCGACTGTGCCGGGCAGGTTCGCCTGCGATCTGCACCCAGAGGGAACCATGGCTCATCTCGGACGTCTTGCCCAGTCCCACCTCGAGGCGGCACGTGCTGCCGACCATGGCCGCAGTGCCGAGCTCTTGCTGCACGACGGGCCGTTGCGGCAGACGCTCATCGCCCTCGCGGCGGGGACCGAGCTCGCGGAGCACAACTCGCCGAACGCTGCGAGCCTGCAGGTGCTCCTCGGTCGCGTGCGCGTCACGGGCGGGCAGACTGAGGCCATGGCGGCTGGGGAGATCGCGGTGCTGACCCACCTGCGGCACGCAGTGCTGGCCGAAGAAGACTCCGTCTTCCTGCTGACGACAGTCACGGGTGTCGAACCGTCTGATCAGCCTCTCCGGGCGCGATGATCTTGCGGCCTCTTCGGGCGCGATGACGCTGCTGCCTCGCCGCGCGCGATGACGCTGCGGCGTCGCCGGGCGCGATGACGCTGCTGCCTCGCCGCGCGCGATGACGCGGCTGCGTCGCCGGGCGGGTCGCGGCGGGGGTGGTGCCTCGGCCCGCAGGCCTGCTCTGGTGGCGGGGGTGGGCCTGCGGTGGTCGGAGCGTCCGACGTCACCCGTGGGCTCCGTCGCCCCTGCTGAGCTCGAGCCTGCACGCCCCGGGGTCGGAGAACGGGAAGAGCTCGGCGCTCACGTCGTCGGCTCTGTCAGCGTCGAGCACCCCCTGCACGATGCCGAGGTGCACGGCGCAGACCACGTCGGGGTAGGCCTGGGCTGTGGTCAGCAGCGGGCAGCGGGTGAGCAGGGTGGTCGACGGCTGCCCGCCGGGTTGCGGCGCGAAGCCGAGCTGTGCGAGCAGCGTGACCACGTGCTTGCGCGGGTCCGCGTAGTGCTCGGGTGCGGGCGGCGAGCTGCTCACGAGGTCGCGACCCCACTCGGCGCCCGCGACCGCGGCATCGCGGTCCGGTGTGCTGCTCGTGCGCCGGATCGTCGAGGCCAGCGCTGCAGCGAGACCTGTGTACTCCGAGCGCACCAGAGCATGCTCCGCGCCCGTCGCGGCGTAGGTCGCGGCTGGTCTCCCACGGCCGTCCGGCACGCCGCTGCCGCGGACGGCCAGACCGGCGTCGACGAGGGCCGCGAGGTGCTCCCGGACCGTGTTGACGTGCAGGCCTGTGGCAGCTCCCAGGGCGACGAGGGTGGCGGGCTGCGGCTGCGACCTGAGCGCGGCCAGCAGTGCTCGTCGAGACGTCGACATCCCTGATGTCGACATCGGTGCCTCAGGCACGGGTGCTGGGCCCAGCCCGTCGTGAGGAAGAGTCTTCGCGGTCCTATGAATATCCACGGAGATCAGTGTAAGAATATATGCCTGACGCCGCCAGTCACCGGGGGATCTCGGACGGGCAGTCGCGGCCCCCAGCTGGAGGTGTCCCGTGGACGAGGTCCTGATCGCCGTGGACGAGGCCGAGCGCGACCCCTCTCGGACGCTCCGGCCGGCCGAGGTCTGCTGGCCCGCCGGGTCCGTCTCGAGCCACCTCGAGCCTGGCCTCTCGGCCTGGCACCTGAGCCTCGTCCCTCCGGTCACGGCTGACCCGCGGACGCCTCTGTGAGATCTCGCTGGCACCTCCGGGTGAATGCCCTCGTCCTCGGATGGCTGGTCGCCGCTGCGCTGGTCGCCGTCGAGCACAGCGGTGTCCCGGAGGCTCGGTGGCTCGTCGTGCACGCGCTGCTCCTGGGGGCCGTCAGCACAGCCATCCTCATCTGGAGCGCGCACTTCGCCGAGGCGGTGAGGCGACGGGCGCTGCGCGGTGGGCACCGCGACCAGGCGATCCGTCTCGTCACGCACACCGTCGGTGCGACGACGACGGTCGTCGGTACGGTCGTGGGCAGCCTGGCCGTGGTCGTGGCAGGCGCTGTGCTCGTGGGGCTCGTCGCCGTCTGGCACGGCGTCGTCCTGTGGGACCAGAGCCGTCGCGCGCTGACATCGATGCTGGGGTGGACGACCTCGTTCTTCGTCGTCGCCGTCGCGAGCCTGCCGGTCGGGATCGCCCTCGGTGTCCTGCTGGGCCGGGCGTCAGGGGAGGCCCACTCCCTCCTCTACATCGCCCACGTGGGGTCGATGCTGCTCGGATGGGTCGGCCTGACGGTCGTGGGGACCCTCGTGACCCTCTGGCCGACGATGCTCAGGGTGCGGATGCAGCCCGGCGGCGCGCGCCCGGCCCGCCAGGGGTTCGTCGCCCTGGTGCTCGGTCTCGTCCTGGTGGTGACAGGCGCCGTGCTCGGTCTGCGGTGGCTCGCAGCGGTCGGTCTCGGTGCCTATCTCGCGGGGCTCGTCCGCAGCGCCGTGCCGCTGGTCGACGAGGCCAGGCGGCGCAGGCCCGGCTCCTTCGCGACCCGGTCGGTGGCCGCAGCGTCGCTGTGGTGGTGCGGTTCTGTCCTCGCGTGGCTGGTCGTGCTGGTCTTCGCAGCAGGATGGCCCGAGGTCGAGGTGCGGGTGGGGGAACTGCTCGCCCCCGTCGTCGTGGGTTTCGCGGTCCAGGTGCTCCTCGGCGCGTCGAGCTATCTCGTCCCCATGATCTTGGGTGGAGGTCCCGCTGTGGTCAGGGTCACCAACGCCGTCGCCGACAGCTGGGGGACCATGAGGCTCGTCCTGGTCAACGGCGGCCTCGCCCTGAGCCTGCTCCCCGGTCCGCGTCTGCTCGTGTTCTCAGCATCGGCAGTCGTCGTGGCCGCGCTGGTCTGGACACCTGTCCTCCTCGTCCGTGTCGCGGTGCTCGCCCGACGGGCGCGGCCGCAGCCGACCGCCTCGGTCGTGACGACGAGCAGTCTTCCCGGCCTGGGCGGTGCTGTGCGTGTCCCCTCGAGGCTCCGGGGGCAGCGCGGGCAGGTCCTCGCAGCTGGTGCCGTCCTGACGCTCGTCGTCGTGGTGGGGATCGCGGCAGACCCTGAGCGGCTCGGCACCGGAGCGGCTGGCGCTGGTGTGCCACCCACCGGCGCTGTGGTCGAGGTCGCGGTCGAGCTCCGCGACATGCGGTTCGAGCCGTCGGCGGTCGACGTCCGGGCCGGTGACGAGCTGGTCCTCGTCGTGACCAACACCGACGACAGCGTCCACGACCTCGTCCTCGAGACGGGGGCGAGCTCGGGGCGGCTCGCGCCGCAGGAGTCCGCGCGCATCGAGGTCGGGGTCGTCGGAGACGACCTGTCGGGATGGTGCTCCGTCGCCGGTCACCGGCAGATGGGCATGGTCTTCGACGTGCGCGCCCTGGGGGCTGACAGCTCCGGCGGGGCGACCGGCAGAGCGCAGACCCTAGGACTGCGACCCGCGCAGGGCGGGTTCGTCGAGCTGGTCCCAGCCGTGGCTGGGCACTACCCCTTCGTCTCGCACCGCATGGTCGACGCCGAGCGCGGAGCGCACGGGATCCTCGAGGTCGCCGGGTGACGAGACGACCGTCCTGCCGGTCCACGTCCTGCCGGGCACGGCAGGAGAAAGAGGACCCGGACTGAACCAGAGAGGAGAGCAGAGCGCAGATCTGAGCGTATTTCCGAGGTCCGTGCCTCGAGTGCCAAGAACGCCTACCCGCGAGGTCTGCGGCGGCGGCACCGGGAGCGGCCCACCCTCGATCACCGTGATCGAGGTCCATCGAGAGACGACGAGAGAGCTGAGACAGATGACGTATGTGATCGGCGAACCCTGCATCGATGTCCTGGACAGGGCGTGTGTCGAAGAATGTCCCGTCGACTGCATCTACGAGGGTGAACGGTCCCTCTACATCAACCCGTCAGAGTGCATCGACTGCGGGGCCTGCGAGCCCGTCTGCCCGGTCGAGGCGATCTTCTACGAAGACGACCTGCCGCCGGACCTGGAGCCCTTCCTGGCTGACAACGCGGACTTCTTCGCTGTCACCCTCGACGGGAGGAGCGGACCGTTGGGGAACCCGGGCGGCGCGGCCGCCCTCGGTGTGGTCGGTGCGGACACCGAGCTCGTCGCGAGCTTCCCCGCTCGCGTCCCACCAGGCGCAGGAGAGTCCGCGTGACGTGTGCGCGGCAGTGCGTCGAGGACGTCTCGTGCTGAGGCGCTCCCCGAGTCCCAGTGCGAGCAGGGGTGGGGCGACGGCTGGGGTGCGGCCTGACCTCTGACGTCCCTCCAGGCGCGCAGCGCCCAGACGGTCTCGCACCCGCTCGGCGGGGGCGAGACCGTCTCGGTCCACAGGTCATGCCGGACCGGCGACCGAGTACTTGCCCGCCGTGCGCAGCGCTCGGTCGACGACGTCAGCGTCGAGCACGACGTCGTCCGTGTGCTTGAGGATGATGCGAGCCCCGGTGCCTGTGAGCTCAGCGGAGAAGCCCCCGACGCCGGCGACCGCGTACATCGCGGCACGGACCCTGAGCACGTCGCGGTGGGTCGTCATCCCCGCGACGGGGAAGATCGTGCTCATCACCTCGTCGCCTCCTGGTTCAGATCACGCCGTTGAAGGCCTGCATGGCGCCATCTTCACGAGTGCCTCCGCGGCCGTCACCGTAGTCGGCGTAGTCGCGGATCCACTCGACGGACCTGACCCACTTGACCATCTTGTAGCCGTGGTTCGACTCGACCCGCAGTCGAAGCGGTGCGCCGAGGTGGATGTCCAGGGGACGGTCGTTGCGCTCGTAGGCGAGGATCGTGTCGGCCTCCGCGACCATCTTGAGGTCGAGGACCGTGTAGAACGGCTCCCGCGGTCGGTGGTCCCACATCTCCTGGGCGAGCCCGTGCGAGGTGATCATCACGTACCTCGCACCCTCAGGGCGTGGGCCGAGGAGGTCGAGGACCTCCGCCAGTCGCACCCCCGTCCATCGGGAGGTCGCCGACCAGCCCTGCATGCACGTGTGGACCGCGATGTACTCCGTCTTCGGCAGTGCCTTGAGGTCGTCGAGCGACACCGTGACGGAGCTGCCGTCGAGGGTGCTGCCGATCTCGAGGCGCCAGTCCGACCATCCGCCGTCCCGGAGCGCCAACCACTCGGGCGACTCGTCCTGCGTGGGTGGCAGTCCGTTCGTCCAGTGGAACTCGGACAGGTCCTTCTCGGTGTACACGGTCTGGTCCTGCATCCGTGGCCGCATCCATCCGAGCCCGAACCTGCGTGCCGGCTCGGTCAGTGCGACGAGGATCTTCTGGGTGCGCGGGCGATCGAGGAGCGATGCGTAGCTCAGCCCGATCCAGAAGGCGAAGACCACCACGATCGTGAGGATCGCGATCGTGAAGGCCTGGGCGTACCTGGCGGTGTCTGTGACCCCGAAGATCATGTGCGGCAGGTTGTACTCGGCGTGGACGAGGAAGACCAGGCCGACGTGCATGACGATGAACAGCGTCATGAGGACCATCGCGATGAAGTGCAGCGACCGTGCGCCCTGGTGCCCGCCGAGGAGCTTCACGAACCGCGGGAACCTCGACCTGACCGCTGGTGCCATCGCCAGCCCCGTGACGATGAGCAGAGGAGCCAGCACGAAGAGGACGCCCGTGTACGCGAGCATCTGGAGCGCGTCGTAGGGCTGGAAGTGCTCGATGTCCGGCGTGCCGAGCCCCGCGTAGATCTTCAGGGAGGCCCAGGCCTCGGGGAAGACCGACCATTCGGTCGGGACGATCCGTCGCCAGAGGCCTGTGCCGAAGAGCAGGGCGACGTAGACGATCCCGTTGAGCATCCACAGCATCACGCCGAGCCCGTGGAAGTGGCGTGCCAGTCCGATGTTCTTGCGACCGGGGAGCGTGAAGACCGGGCTCGCGCTCCGCTCGTCCATCAGCGAGGTGTACACGCCTTCTTCTTGAGGCAGCTCACGGCGGGTGAACTTCAGCCACTCGGTGCCGGGCTTGCTGTCGTTGCGCCACCACAGCCTGGGCAGCGAGGTGAGCATCTCCCACCCGCTGCGCAGCAGGATGCCGATCAGCACGAAGTTGATCAGGTGAGTGGCTTGCAGCCACAGGGGAAAGTTCGGGTCGTCCATTGCTCTCTCCGTTGCTCAGGGCTGCTCGGCGACTCGGCAGATGATGCGCCTGGGCCGACGTCCAGCGATGCTCGTGAGACCCCCGCGCTCGCGATGGAGCCGGTGATCTTCAGGATGTCGACCGCGTCGTGGCGCTGCGTGCTCTGAGGTGGCCGAGGATGCCGTCCGGCGCCTGTGCCGTCACGGACCCCTCAGCCGGGGATCGTCCCGCTGCCCCGTCTGTCTCGTCCTCGAGGCAGACCGGCCAAGAATGCTCGTCAACCAGATGAACGTATCGAGGCGTCTGCCTGCGGTACATGATCCAGATCACGTACTGCTCGATGGTGGTCGGAGGAGGCGGGGACGACCAGGTTCGCGAGGCCGGAGATCCTGGTCGTCCCTGCTGCGCTGGTCAGGACTGCGTCGTCGACGCCTCGAAGTCCGTGATCTCGACGAGTCTCGTGGCGTAGCTGCTCGCTGGGTCGTGCCTCAGGTCGAGCCAGAGGTCGACGAGCGAGACGGCTGCGGCTGCGGCGATGACGTCCTGCCCCATGCACAGCACCTGGGCGTCGTAGTTCTCGACGGATCCGCGTACCGTCGTCAGTTCGTGAGCTGTCGCTGCGCGGACACCCGGTACCTTGCTCGCGGCGATCGCGGTCCCTATCCCGGTCCCGCAGACCAGGATCCCGCGGTCGGCGCGCCCCTCGGCGATCGCCTTCCCTGCGGAGAAGGACACGGCTGGATAGGTGGAGTCCGCCCGGGACACGTCGACGACCTCGCCGACCCGGTGGTCTGCTCCGAGGTAGGCCTTCAGGGTGTCTCGCAGTGCTGCCCCGTTGGCTGGGGCTCCGATCACGATGCGCATGTCTGTCGTCTCCTGTCGTCGGTGTTCCTGCGTCGAGTGCTGGGCTTCGTCCTGCGGTGCCGCGTGACCGGCTCTCACCCCTCCGCGATCCCAGCGAGCCGGCCCCTGTCGAGGACGGACGTCCAGTGGCGGCCCGTGCCGATGATCCCGTCGTCGCGGAGCAGGCTCATCACCCGGCTCACGGTCTCCGCGCTCAGCCCTGTCGATGCCGCCATCTCGACCCGGGTGAGGGAGGGGGCGAGGACGAGCGCACCGTCCTGCTCGGTCCCGAACTTGTCGGCCAGCAGCATCAGGACCGCGGCGACGCGCTGCTGGGGGTTGTCTGCGGACAGCCGGCGGATCGTCTGACGCGTCTGCTCCACGCGGTGGAGGGCTTCCTCGAGGGCGGCCCGTGCGAGCCCGGGCCGCCGGTCCATCATCTCGACGAGCCTGTCGGCAGGGATAGTCAAGACCTGTGTCCTGGCCATCGCCTGGGCACTGTCTGGGTACAGGAGGTGACCCAGCAGACCCGGTCCTCCGAAGCTGTCTCCGGGGCCGAGGATGTCTGTGACCACGTCCCGCCCGTGGGCCGAGGTGCGGACCAATCTCACGGCACCCGAGACCACGCAGAAGAGGTGGTCTGCCGGGATGCCGACACTGTAGACGAGCTCTCCGGGCCGGTATCGGCGCGATCGGACGAACGGTTCGACGGCCCGGACGTCTCCAGGTGCTGCCTTCGCGAGCCACGGCATGCGGCTCAGGATCTCCAGACGTCTGCCGAGCGAGCGGTCACGGCCTGACCCTGGTGCTGCAGGTGGGGTGAGGAGGAGTGTCTCTCGGGTGGTCATCGTGCCCTCCGTGTCTCGGCGCGCGCGTCTAGAGCCTCAGAGCCACTGCGCGCGGCCAGCTCGAGCCAGGGCTCTGGGCCCAGCGCGAGTGCCAGCCATCTCATCTTTGAGTCAAAAGTGACTATAGGGCTTTCTGTAGGCTTATGACAGTGCTCCACTTCTGCGTCCTCCTCCGCCGCCCGTCCACAGATGGTGATCGTGACCCGTCGTCCACAGGTCGACAGTGTCTCGTCGCGTAGGTGACGGTCTCCGGCGCATGGTCTGTCTCGGAGGTACGACATGGACGTGGACAGGACAGACCGGGCTGCAGTGGGCCGGTACGGCGAAGATCTCGCGGCGCAGATGCTCGTCGCTGCGGGATGGGTGGTCGTCGAGCGCAACTGGCGAGGCACCCGTGGCGAGATCGACATCGTGGCCCTCGAGGGGCGTGAGCTGGTGGTCGTCGAGGTGAAGACCCGGACAGGTCTCGGGTATGGCCATCCAGCCGAGGCGGTGACGCCAGTCAAGCTCGCCCGGCTGCGGCGTCTGGCGGGGGAGTGGCTGGCCGGACGGGTCGTCGAGACCCTCGCCGAGCGGCCGCTCTCGGTGCGGATCGACGTCGTCGCGGTCCTGCTGGTGCGTGACGAGCCCGCACGGCTCGAGCACCTGGTCGGGGTCGTCTGATGGGGCTCGGGGTGACGCTCGCAGTCTGCCTCGTCGGGATGACGGGGCATCTCGTCGAGGTCGAGGCCCATCTCGCAGCGTCGGTGCCAGGCTTCACGCTCGTCGGCCTGCCCGACACCTCCTTGGCCGAGTCGCGTGACCGCGTGCGCGCCGCCGTCGCCTCGACGGGTCTTGTGCTGCCCCAGCGGAAGGTGACGGTCAACCTGTCACCTGCCTCGCTGCCGAAGTCCGGGTCGGGCTACGACCTCGCGATCGCCGTGGCGATGCTCGCGGGGGCGGGTCTCGTCCGCCACGAGGGCCTGGCCCGGACCGTCCACCTCGGTGAGCTCGGGCTCGACGGACGGGTCCACCCGGTCCGTGGGGTCCTGCCCGCAGTCGCGGCGGCAGCGGCGGCGGGTGTCACCCGGGTGGTCGTCCCAGCGGCGAACGCCGCCGAGGCAGGTCTGGTGCCGGGCATGGAGGTCTACGGTGCGCACAGGCTCGCAGAGGTCGTCGCACGCTACGGGGCGGACGTCGTCGTCCCGCCCGACGTCGGGGTCCGGCCGGGAGGTCTCGTCACGGCTCAGGTCAGGACCGACCTCGGCGACCTGAGCGACGTGGTGGGGCAGACGTCCGCCCGTGCCGCGCTCGAGGTCGCCGCCGCCGGTGGGCACCACCTCCTCATGGTCGGACCGCCGGGCACCGGCAAGACGATGCTGGCTCAGCGGCTGCCGGGCCTGCTCCCGGCGCTCACGGAGTCGGAGGCGATCGAGGTGACCTCTGTGCACTCTGTGGCGGGGACCTTCGACGCGTCCCGAGGCCTGCTGGACAGGCCGCCCTTCGAAGACCCCCACCACACCGCGACGCCGGCAGCCGTGGTGGGCGGTGGCAGCGGCACACCCAGACCAGGTGCAGCCTCGAGGGCGCACCGCGGCATCTTGTTCATGGACGAGGCACCTGAGTTCTCCCCACGGGTCCTGCAGACGCTCCGGCAGCCTCTCGAGCACGGTGAGCTCGTGATCCAGCGGGCGGCTGGGAGCGCACGGTATCCCGCCAGGTTCCAGCTCGTCCTCGCCGCGAACCCCTGCCCGTGCGGGCTGTCCATCGGGAAGGGGCTCGAGTGCTCCTGCACGCCGATGGCCCGGCGGCGGTACTTCGCGAGGCTGTCCGGCCCCTTGCTCGACAGGGTCGACCTGCAGGTGGAGGTGCACCCCGTGACCCGGCTCGATGCCATGGACGAGACGGTCCGCGAGGGGACGGACGTCGTGGCGCGGCGGGTGCTCCAGGCGCGTGAGGCTGCTCGTGAGCGGCTGCGCCCCGCGGGGTGGACCACGAACAGCGAGGTGCCGGGGACCTGGTTGCGAGACAAGATCGGGAACGGGCGCGTGCTCCTCCGGGATCTCGACGCGGCGCTCGACAGGGGGACGCTGAGCCTGCGGGGCGCCGACAGGGTGCTGCGGGTCGCGTGGACGCTGGCTGACCTCGCCGGCCGTCTGAGCCCCGAGCCTGACGACATCGGACGTGCCCTGATGCTCCGGACGCGGGGGCACGGGCTGTGAGCGCGGGGAGCAGCGCGGGCGTGGGGACTGCCGACGACGAGGAGCGGCTGGCGCGGGCGGCCTGGAGCCGGATCGCCGAGCCGGCGGACAGCACCGCCGGGGCGCTGGTGCGTGCGGTGGGGCCCGTCGACGCCCTCCGGTGGGTGGAGAGCGTGGCAGTCGGCGGGTCGACCTGGTCGCCCGCTGGAGAGGTCTCGACCACTCGGGCCTCGCTGACCAGGGCGACTGTGGCCCAGGGCCAGCCACCCCCGTCCGCGGCCCCGGTGACGCCGGCCGGACGGGGCGAGGTCGGCCCGACCGTGAGAGTGGGTGCCGCCCTCGCGGGACCGGCAGGGTCAGCAGCACCAGCTCCGACCGGCACTCGTCATCAGCAGGGTGGAGCGACTGGTCAGCCGTCGCGGGACGACGTGACCGGGTCCCCAGCATCGGTGCGACGCGCGGTCGTCGGTCTGTGCGAGGTCCTCGGCGTCGACGACCCGACCGTGCAGCGACGGCTGATGTCGGCAGCCGGGCGGTGGGCGCTGCGCGCGGGTCGGGTCGACCCGGAGATCGACCTCACGAACCTCGGACGGCTCGGTGGACGTCTGGTCGTCCCGGGCGACCGCGAGTGGCCCACGCAGATCGACGACCTGGGTGACGAGACGCCCTTCTGCCTCTGGGTACGGGGAACGGTCAGGGTCGACGAGGCGCTCGCGGGGGCGGTCTCGATCGTCGGCGCGCGGGCCAGCACCGACTACGGCGAGCGGATCGCGGCAGAGATGGCTGCGGGTCTTGTCGACGCTCGCCGCGGCACGGTCTCCGGAGGTGCGTACGGGATCGACGCAGCCGTGCACAGGGCGACGCTCGCCGTGGGCGGGGTGACCGTCGCCGTCCTGGCAGGCGGTGTCGACCGCCTCTACCCAGCGGGGAACACAGCCCTCCTGCGCGCAGTCGTCGACAGAGGCGGTCTGCTGCTGAGCGAGGTGCCGCCCGGCGCGGTCCCGAGCCGGGTGAGGTTCCTCAGGCGTAACCGGCTGATCGCAGCGGCCGGGCGCTCGACCGTCGTCGTCGAGGCGGCGTGGCGGTCAGGGTCGCTGGTGACGGCTCGGCTCGCCGCCGGGCTCGGTCGACCCGTCGGAGCCGTCCCCGGACCCGTCACCTCCGCTGCCTCGGCTGGGTCCCACCGCCTGATGCGGGAGGGTGTCGCCGTGTGCGTGACGGACGTCGCAGAGGTCCTCGAGCTCACAGGTGCGGCGGGTGACGGGGTGGCCGAGCTCGCGGAGCAGGAGGCACGCCGGGACGAGAGCGGTGCTCGTCCCGACGACGGTCTCGACGACGGTGCCATCGCGACGCTCGACGCCCTCCCTGTCCGCAGGCCCGCGACGGTCGAGGCGCTGGCGCGGTCCTCGGGGCTGGCACCCCACGAGGTCATGTCCGCCCTGGGGGTCCTCGAGCTCAGAGGGCAGGCTGCCCGGAGCGAGGCCGGCTGGAGGCGCGCGGGCCGTGGCCGGTGACTGCGCGGCGACCAGGAGCGACCGGGCGGTCTGCTGTGACCGCCGTGGGCGTGGGCGTAGACGTGGACGCCTGGACGCCTGGGCGTCTGGATGCCTGGTCGCCTGGTCGCCGTGACGACGCGGACGCAGCATCCCGCCAGTCGGATCACGGCTCGGAGGCGCCCCGACGAGGAGGAGCGCCGCCGCCCTGGCGCTCGGCCCGAGGGTGGTCCTCGAACTGGTCAGGGGGTGTGAGGCGAGCTGACTCTTCGGTGCCTGGCCCGGCGCGGTCCTCGCCCTGGTCAGGGGAGTGCAGCGACGCCCTCAGAGCCTGAGGTGTCGACCGGCGCGAGTGGACCGACCGCATGGTAAGGGATGCGGGCAGGGTGAAGTTCCTCCGGCCGCACCACGACCGGCGTCTGATTTCCTCGGTTTTCCAAGGAATGGTGACAGCCGTCTCAAACTCCATCCGTGTGGGTCCTTGAACGCGACGCCCGGACAGTCCACCGTATTGCCCATGCAGCAGAGCGCCGGCGGAGCACCGAGCCTCGACGACGACAGCGTCCTCGAGGACTTCGCCGCACACCTGACGTCTCAGCGGGGCCTGTCCGACCACACGGTCCGGGCCTATCTCTCGGACGTCGCACAGCTCTCGACCTTCGCGCAGGAGTCAGGGGCCGAAGGCCTCGCAGGCGTCGACCTCGCGACGCTGCGTGGCTGGCTGGCGCAGATGGCTGGGCGGAGCCTGTCACGGTCGACGGTGGCTCGTCGTGGTGCTGCCGTCAGGTCGTTCTACGCCTGGGCCGAGCGCACCGGCCGCGTCGGTACAGACCCCTCCGTGCGTCTGGGCAGCCCGAAGGTCGCCCGGTCGTTGCCGACCGTCCTCGCAGTCACCGGAGCCGCCACGCTCATGGAGACCGCCCGTGAGCTCGCCGTCGACGGCAGCCCTGCCGATCTTCGGGCCTGGGCCTGCGTCGAGCTGCTCTACGCCACCGGGGCCCGTGTCGGAGAGCTCGTCTCTCTCGACCTCCAGGACGTCGACCTCGATGCGCGCTCGCTCCGGGTGATCGGAAAGGGCGACCGCGAGCGCGTCGTACCCTTCGGTGTCCCTGCAGCAGATGCTCTGCGGTCGTGGCTGGAGGACGGGCGCCCCACCCTCGCTGGTGGGAGCGGTGCCACGGCGGTCTTCCTCGGTCAGCGGGGCCAGCGCTGGGGCCAGCGGCAGATCCGTGAGGCTGTCCACAGGCTCGCGGCTCTTGCGGCCGTCGACGACGTCGCGCCTCACGACCTGCGCCACAGCGCCGCCACTCATCTGCTGCACGGTGGTTCTGACCTCAGGACCGTCCAAGAGGTCCTCGGTCACTCGACCCTCTCGACCACGCAGCGCTACACGCACGTCTCGGCCGAACGTCTCAGGTCGTCCTACCAGCTGGCGCACCCTCGCGCATGATCGAAGCAGAGAACCTCATGACCGCACCGAGCCCTGTCACGCTCGACGAGCACGTCTCGCCCCAGGGGGCGACGCTGCTCGCGGAGCCGACCTCGCGCGACAGCTCCACCACGGCCGTCTCCGACGCCGTCGACACCGCCGCTCAGGTGTCCGTCCTCGCTCGTGCTGCTGAACCCAGCCATGACACGTCCTCACGACCCGCGCGGTCCGGCATGCTCCACGAGCGTCTCGACAGGGATGCCCGCCGGACGGTGGTCGTCGCGTCCAGCGTCGCCGTCGATGCCGCGACCGCTGCCGCGTCGGCAGCCGCTCGCGAGATCGCCGGGGTCTGGCAGCGGTACAAGGGCTGCGCCGACGCGATGCTCCGTGAGCAGCTGATCCTCCACTACGCCCCGCTCGTGACCTCGGTCGCGTCCCGCGTCGGGATGAAGCTCCCGAGCACCGTGGAGCACGCAGATCTCGTCTCCTACGGGATGTTCGGGCTGATCGACGCGATCGAGAAGTTCGAGCTCGACCGCGAGATCAAGTTCGAGACCTACGCCACGTCTCGCATCCGGGGCGCGATCCTCGACGAGCTCCGTGCCTCCGACTGGGTCCCGCGTTCTGTCCGCTCCAAGGCGCGCGCTGTCGACCGCGCCCACGCGGAGCTCGAGGGGACGCTGCACAGGGCGCCGACCGACACCGAGATCGCCGAGCACATGCAGATCCCGGCGAGCGAGCTCCGGTCGATCCGCCACCTCGTCTCGACGGTGAACCTCGTCGCGCTCGACGAGGTGTTCGGGGCCAGCGAGCAGCTCGAGCCCGTCGGGCACCTGGACGTCGCCCAGGGTTCGCGCGCCACAGACCCGGCCCGGTCCTTCGAGTCCAAGGAGACGAAGTTCCTGCTCTCCCAGGCGATGGACCAGCTCGGCGAGCGCGAGAAGATCATGCTCGTCCTCTACTACTACGAGGGCATGACCCTCGCCGAGATCGGCAAGGTCCTCGGTGTGACCGAGTCGCGCATCTCGCAGATGCACACCGCCGCGATGGGCAGGCTGCGGGAGAAGCTGTCCCGCAGCGAAGGGGCCTGAGCCCCTGACAGGGAGCAGGACCACCGGCTCGACGATCCCCAGCAGGACCAGCGGGTCGAGGTAGACGTCTCCGCGTCGCACGCCCCAGTGCAGGCACGACGCAGGTGCGCAGTGCGATGACGCCCCCTCGCCGACGGTCCCCACGGGCTCTCCCGTGGCGACCGAGGTGCCGACAGCGAGGCTCGGGTCGACCGGCTCGAGCGTGGAGCGCAGACCGTCTGGGTGTGTCACGACCACCAGAGGCCTGCTGACCACGACCCCCGCGAAGGTGACCACACCGGCGGCTGGGGCCACGACAGTCGCCCCAGAGGCGGCAGCGAGGTCGACGCCGCGGTGCCCGGCCTCCCACGGTGCGTCGGGCAGTTCGACGTCGGAGACGAGGAGACCTGACGACACGAGAGCGGCCCGGTCGACCGGGCCTGGGGGCATGGTCCCGACCGGCAGGACTATGCCGGACGACGTGGGCTCGCTGTCAGCCGGGGTCGTGCCAGACGATGACGTGCCTGACGTGCCTGACGTGCCTGACGTGCCTGACGTGCCTGACGTTGCTGAGGCCGCTACGGCCGCTGCGGGCGTCGACGGGGTCTGGACGCTGGCGCTGGCGCAGACGAGGACCAGGACGAGCGCGACGGTCCTGGCGATCCGTGCCCGTCTCGAGCGTCCCGGTGCGGTGGTCCGGGTTCGTGTCATGCGTCGAGGGTGCCCGACCCGCCGGCCGGCGGGCTGTGCCTGCCGGGGGAGCGGTGGACGACCGTGGCCCTCCACAGGGTGGATGTCCGGTAGACTTCACGGTGCGACCGCCGTGTTCGTGCTGCCTGCAGGTAGCCGTCGTGGCCCGGGACGCTGGTCTGAGAGGACTCGCACCGAGGTACGACGGACCGCGCAGAGCCGGACGAGCCGGAGATCGACTTCACGCACCTGACCGACCGGCCCCGCCGGTCGCCAGACGTGGGCGCGGTCCGGGGAGAACCCGGTGCCCAGGTCTGAGGTGCTAGGGGCGTCACCCACCGGGGTGCTCGCCGACAACCGGAACGCGGCCTCGTGCCGCAGAAGACTGTGCACGATGCTGGGATGATCCCGGTCGTGCCGAAAGGAAGTGCCATGGCCGTCGTGACCATGCGCCAGCTCCTCGAGAGCGGTGTCCACTTCGGACACCAGACCCGTCGTTGGAACCCGAAGATGAAGCGTTTCATCTTCACGGAGCGCAACGGCATCTACATCGTCGACCTCCAGCAGTCGCTGTCGTACATCGACCGCGCCTACGAGTTCGTCAAGGAGACGGTCGCCCACGGTGGGTCGATCCTCTTCGTCGGCACCAAGAAGCAGGCGCAGGAGCCCGTCGCCGAGCAGGCTGCTCGTGTCGGCATGCCCTACGTGAACCACCGCTGGCTCGGTGGCATGCTCACCAACTTCCAGACCGTCAACAAGCGTCTGCAGCGTCTCAAGGAGCTCGAGCAGGTCGACTTCGACGACGTCGCAGGGAGCGCCTTCACCAAGAAGGAGCTGCTCATCATGCGCCGCGAGCGCGACAAGCTCGCCCGCACCCTCGGCGGCATCCGCGACATGGCGAAGATCCCCTCCGCCGTGTGGATCGTGGACACCAACAAGGAGCACCTCGCTGTCGACGAGGCGCGCAAGCTGCACATCCCGATCGTCGCGATCCTCGACACCAACTGCGACCCCGACGTCGTGGACTACAAGATCCCGGGCAACGACGACGCCATCCGCGCCGTCGCGCTGCTGACGCGAGTCATCGCTGACGCCGTCGCCGAGGGCCTCATCGCCCGTCACGCCGGCAAGTCCGGTGGCGCCGAGGCGACCGAGGCCGAGCCTCTCGCCGCCTGGGAGCGCGAGCTCCTCGAGGGTGCGTCCAAGGACGCTGCCGCGACCGAGGCTCCGGCCGCCGAGGCCCCCGCGGCCGACGCTTCAGCCGAGACCCCGGCCGCCGAGGCTCCCGCTGCTGAGGCGCCCGCCGCCGAGGCACCTGCTGCTGAGGCGCCCGCCGCCGAGGCTGCTGCCGAGGTCGAGGCCCCGGCCGCCGAGGCAGAGTCCAAGTAGTAGACAGCGTCCCGGGTGGACGGCCGGGCTCGTCCCGGCCGTCCTCCCGCACCCTGATCCAGCTCCTAGACCCGAAGGACACAACTTATGGCGAACTACACCGCCGCTGACATCAAGGCGCTCCGTGAGCGCACAGGTGCAGGCATGCTCGACGTCAAGAAGGCGCTCGACGAGGCTGACGGCAACGCCGAGAAGGCTCTCGAGATCATCCGCATCAAGGGGCTCAAGGGCGTCTCGAAGCGTGAGGGCAACGCCACGTCCGAGGGCCTCGTCGCCCTGGTCGTCGAGCCCACCGACGGTGGAGAGGTCGGCACCGTCGTCGAGCTCAACTCCGAGACCGACTTCGTCGCGAAGTCCGACGCGTTCATCGCGCTGGCCGACCGCGTCCTCGCGGCCGTCGCCGCGTCGGGTGCCACCGACGTCGAGGCCGCCCTGGCCGCCGACGTCGACGGCGAGACCGTCGCCGAGCTCGTCGCGTCGACCGCTGCGACCCTCGGAGAGAAGATCGTGCTGCGCCGCGTCGCTCGCGTCTCTGCTCCCAAGGTGACCAGCTACCTGCACCGCACGAGCAAGGACCTCCCCCCGTCGATCGGTGTCCTCGTCGGCACCGACGAGGCCGGGGCTGTCGTGGGCAAGGACATCGCGCAGCACATCGCCGCGATCGCCCCGAGCTTCCTCAGCCGTGAGGACGTCCCCGCCGAGACCGTCGCCAACGAGCGTCGTATCGCCGAGGAGACCTCGCGCAACGAGGGCAAGCCCGAGGCTGCCCTGCCGAAGATCATCGAAGGCCGCCTCGGCGGGTTCTTCAAGGACGTCGTCCTCCTGGACCAGCCCCTTGCCAAGGACCCGAAGAAGTCGGTCGCGAAGACCCTCGAAGAGGTCGGCGGCACCGCGACGGCGTTCGTGCGCTTCCGCGTCGGCTCCTGATCGACTGAACGACGCCGATGCCCGGCCCGCGACCTCGCGGGCCGGGCATCGCGCACACGGTGGGAGAAGTGACCTGACGATGGGAACAGAAGTGACGAACGCCTCGACGGACTACCACGGCAGCCACGACCCCAGGACGGGCACCGGCGGAGCTCGCAGGGTCCTCCTCAAGCTCTCGGGCGAAGCCTTCGGCGGTGGCCAGATCGGGCTCGCGTCCGCGGTCGTCCGCAGGGTCGCCGCAGAGATCGCCGACGCTGTCGCCGAGGGCGTCCAGGTCGCGATCGTGGTCGGCGGCGGGAACTTCTTCCGCGGCGCCGAGCTCTCGCAGCAGGGTCTCGACCGCTCGCGGGCCGACTACATGGGCATGCTCGGCACCGTCATGAACTGCCTCGCCCTCCAGGACTTCCTCGAGCAGGCTGGGGTGAGCACGCGCGTGCAGACCGCCATCGCGATGGGTCAGGTCGCCGAGCCGTACATCCCGCTGCGCGCCATCCGCCACCTCGAGAAGGGCCGCGTCGTGATTTTCGGCGCCGGCGCAGGCATGCCCTACTTCTCGACCGACACCGTCGCAGCCCAGCGGGCCCTCGAGACGCACTGCCACGAGGTCCTCATGGGCAAGAACGGCGTCGACGGCGTCTACTCCGCCGACCCGCGCAAGGACCCCGACGCGGTCAAGCTCGACTCCCTGACCTACACCGACGCGCTCGTCAACGACCTCGCCGTCATGGACGCCACGGCCCTGAGCCTGTGCCGCGACAACGACGTGCACATGCGGGTGTTCGGCATGGACGAGCCCGGAAACGTCACCCGCGCGCTGCTGGGTGAGAAGATCGGCACGCTGGTCACCGCAGGCTGAGAGCCTGCCGACCTGTGCACAGAGCCCTGCCATGCGGTGAGCGTGGCGCCGAGATCGTGATGAAGGAGTACCGGTGATCGACGACACCCTCCTCGAGGCTGAGGACAAGATGGACAAGGCGATCGAGGTCGCCAAGAACGGCTTCGCGAGCATCCGGACGGGGCGCGCGAACTCCGCGATGTTCTCGCGGATCACCGTCGAGTACTACGGCGCCCAGACTCCGCTCCAGCAGCTCGCCTCGTTCAACACCCCTGAGGCGCGCACCATCCTCGTGGTGCCCTTCGACAAGACGGCGCTGCCGGCCATCGAGCGCGCGCTCCGCGACTCCGACCTCGGCGTCAACCCGAGCAACGACGGCAACGTCATCCGGATCGTCCTCCCGGTCCTGACGGCCGAGCGTCGCAAGGAGTACGTCAAGCTTGCCAAGACCCAGGCAGAAGATGCCCGCGTCTCGGTGCGCGCTGTCCGTCGCAAGGCCAAGGACACGCTCGACAAGCTCGTCAAGGACGGCGACGCGGGCGAGGACGAGGGCGTGCGCGCGGAGAAGGAGCTCGAGGCGATCACCAAGCGTCACGTCGACATCGTCGACGCGCTCCTCGCCTCCAAGGAAGCTGAGCTGCTCGAAGTCTGATGGTCGACTCTCCACTCTCCGACGCCGTCGTGCGCGCACCGCGCACAGGTCGCAACCTCCCGGTCGCGATCGGAGTCGGCGTCGGCCTGCTCCTCGTCGTCTTCGGGTCGCTGTTCATCCGCAAAGAGGTCTTCATCGTCTTCGCGCTGGTCGCGATCGGCGCAGCGCTCTGGGAGCTCTCCCACGCCTTCGGACGACGCGGGATCCACATCCCGCTGCTCCCGCTGTGGGTCGGGTCTGCGGGGATGCTCGTCTCGACCTACAGGGCGGGGTCCGAGGCCCTCATGGTCTCGTTCGTCCTCACGGCGGCGGGCCTGGTCGTGTGGCGCGTGGTCGACGGCGGGGGGACCGGAGCCGTGCGGGACGCGGCTGCGGGGATCTTCGCAGCGACCTACCTCCCGCTCATGGGCGGCTTCGTCATGCTCATGCTCGCAGCGGACGACGGGCACTGGCAGGTGCTCGTGTTCATCTTGCTCGCGGTCGCGAACGACGTGGGCGGCTTCGTGGCGGGTGTGCTCTTCGGCAAGCACCCGTTGGCGCCGTCGGTCAGTCCCAAGAAGAGCTGGGAAGGGCTCGCGGGGTCCTTCGTCCTCGCGATGGCGGTCGGTCTCGTGGGTGCGGTGCTGCTGCTCGACCACAACCCCGTCATCGGTCTGGCGCTCGGTCTGCTGACACCTCTGACCGCGACGCTCGGAGACCTCGCCGAGTCGATGATCAAGCGCGACCTAGAATTGAAGGACATGGGTTCGCTGCTCCCAGGGCACGGGGGAGTGCTCGACAGGCTCGACTCGATGCTCCTCACGGCACCCTTCGTCTACCTGCTGCTCTCCGTAGGGCCTGAGCTCGCCGCCTGACGACAGGTGACGGCCTGCCGGAACCACGGCAGACTGGACGTGGCGCTCGCGCCGTGGCTCCGCACCACCGGCACGGCAGCAGCACCCGCACGACCGCACGACCCGCACACGCACGACCTGCACTGCAGCACCACCTGCGCGACCGCACCACTCATCACCAACCGACTGGATCTGTGACCATGGCTGTTCAACGCTCAACCACCGAGCGCCCGACCGGACTGAGCGCAGCCCAGCAGGCTGGCCTCAAGACCCCGCTGACGCTCCAGATGGCCGCCCCGCCCCGCCGCGGGAAGCCCCCGCGCCACTTCGCCGACCTCTCGCCCGAGGAGCGCGTCGCCGCCGTGACCGAGCTCGGCGAGAAGCCGTTCCGCGCCAAGCAGCTCGCGACGCACTACTTCTCGCACCTCACGGCCGACCCCCAGGACATGACCGACCTGCCGGCCGGGAGCCGTGACGTCCTCACCGACGCGCTGTTCCCGCCGCTGCTCACCAAGGTCCGCACGATGGAGGCCGACGGCGGCACGACCGTCAAGACCCTGTGGCACCTCTACGACCAGGTCAAGGTCGAGTCGGTACTCATGCGGTACACGAGCCGCACCACGCTGTGCGTATCGAGCCAGGCGGGCTGCGGCATGGCCTGCCCGTTCTGCGCGACAGGCCAGCTCGGACTGACCCGCAACCTCTCGACAGCCGAGATCGTCGAGCAGATCCGCCAGGCCGCCAAGTCGCTCGCCGACGGCGAGATCCCCGGTGGCCCGACCCGCCTGAACAACCTCGTGTTCATGGGGATGGGTGAGCCGCTCGCGAACTACAAGGCTGTCATCGGCACAGTCCGCCAGGCTGTGGCTCCTGCCCCTGACGGTCTCGGCATGTCCGCGCGCAACATCACCGTCTCGACTGTGGGCCTGGTCCCGGCGATGAACAAGCTCGCCAAGGAGGGCATCCCGGTCACGCTCGCGCTGTCGCTGCACGCCCCGGACGACGAGCTCCGCAGCGACCTCGTCCCGATCAACACCCGCTGGTCCGTCGACGAGGTCCTCGACGCCGCACGCGGCTACTTCGACGCGACAGGTCGCCGCGTGAGCATCGAGTACGCGCTCATCAAGGACATGAACGACCACGCCTGGCGCGCCGACCTGCTCGGCGAGAAGCTCACGGCCCGCGGCCAGGGCTGGGTGCACGTCAACCCGATCCCGCTCAACCCGACCCCGGGCTCGATCTGGACCGCGAGCGAGCAGCACGTCGAGGACGAGTTCGTCGCGCGCCTGCGCGGTCACGGCATCCCGACCACCATCCGTGACACCCGGGGAAGTGACATCGACGGCGCCTGTGGGCAGCTCGCAGCGGAGGAGTCAGCATGACGAAGATGTTCTCGACGGTCTCTCGGTTCAAGCTCGGCTACGAGCAGGAGGACGTCGACGAGTTCTTCGACCACGCCCGTGCCGTCTACGAGGGCGAGAGCGACGAGGACCTCACCAGCCGCGAGATCCGGTCGGCTGGTTTTGACCTGGCACGCGGCGGCTACGACACCGACGAGGTCGACGCCGCCCTCGACAGGCTCGAGAGCGCCTTCGTCGCCCGGGCGCGCCAGGAGGTCCTGGTGACCCGCGGGTCAGCCGGCTGGATGGAGGACCTCGCCGAGAGCGCCAGGTCGCTCTACGGCCGTCTCGGGCGCCCGGACGGCGAGCGCTTCGATCCTGCCCGCCGGGGCGAGCCCGCCTACGACCGCGACGACGTCGACGAGCTCTGCGACCGCCTCGTCGAGTACTTCGACAAGACGGAGCCGATCACGGCCGACGAGATCCGCCGCGCCAGGTTCCGCCGCCGCACCGGCAAGCGCGGTTACGCCGAGGCCCCCGTCGACGCCTTCTTCTCTCGCGCTGTCGAGGTGCTGCTCGGTGTCGAGTGACGTGCGCACAGTCGCCCTCCTCGGGTCGACAGGCTCGATCGGCACGCAGGCCGTCGACGTCATCTCACGGCACCGCGACAGGTACCGCGTCACGGCGCTGACAGCTGGGGGAGGACAGCCGGAGCTGCTCGCCCAGCAGGCTCTCGACCTCGGTGTCGAGGTCGTCGCCGTCTCCGACGAGGGAGCGGTGCCTGCGCTCCGCGAGCACCTGGACCGGCTGTCCGCCGGTCGGCCCGGCGGTGCCTCGCAGGTCGAGATCCTCTCCGGCCCCGACGCGGCCTCGACCGTGGCCGGCTCGGGAGCCGACGTCGTGCTCAACGGCATCACCGGCTCGGTGGGCCTCGGTCCGACGCTCGCCGCGCTGAGCTCCGGCTCGACCCTGGCGCTGGCGAACAAGGAGTCCCTCGTCGTGGGTGGTCCGCTGGTCCGTGCCGCACGGGTGCGTCCCGACCAGATCGTCCCTGTGGACTCCGAGCACTCGGCGATGGCCCAGAGCCTGCGCTCCGGCTCCCACCACGAGGTCCGCAGGCTGATCCTCACGGCCTCCGGCGGACCCTTCCGCGGGTGGCACCGGGACGACGTCAAGGCGGTCTCGGTCGACCAGGCGCTCGCGCACCCGACGTGGTCGATGGGACCCGTCGTCACGATTAACTCGGCGACACTCATGAACAAGGGGCTCGAGCTCATCGAGGCCCACCTGCTCTTCGACGTCGCCGTCGAGGACATCACCGTGGTCGTCCACCCGCAGTCTGTCGTGCACTCGATGGTCGAGTTCCGCGACGGATCGACCATCGCGCAGGCCTCCCCGCCCGACATGCGTCTCCCGATCGCCCTGGGCCTCAGCTGGCCCGAACGCCTCGACGACGTCGCGACACCCTGCGACTGGTCGAGCCCTGTCGCGTGGACCTTCGAGCCGCTCGACGAGACGCTCTTCGGTGCTGTCCGGCTCGCCCGCCAGGTGGCTGCCGCTGGAGCGACGCACCCCGCGGTGTTCAACGCTGCGAACGAGGAGTGCGTCGCGGCCTTCCTCGGCGGTCGCATCGGCTTCCTCGAGATCGTCGAGACCGTCGAGCGTGTCGTCGGCGAGCACCAGGCCGACGGGGGTGAGCTCTCCCTCGACGACGTCCTGTCGGCCGAGGCGTGGGCACGCGGCCGCGCACGCGAGGTCCTCGCGGAACGCTGAGCGACCGAGAGCTCCGTGCGGGCCCGCCGGCAGGTGGTCGCAGATGTCTGGGTACTGAGCCCCTGTCCTTGAGTGGACGGGAACCGGTGGCCTGCGCGCACGCCCGGGCGGCACCGGGTCTCGGCCTGGCTCTCGACGTGCAGGCCGCTCCCAGGTGACCGGGTGATCATGGCGGCCGGACCACGCATGCCGCACCGAGACCGCGACGGTGCGCGCGGTACCCTTCCACGAGCGCCGCACGCACGCAGCACTGCGTGACCGCGCCGCACGTACAGCACAGAGCCGATCCGTCAGGAGTCCAGATGTCCTACCTCGTGGGCGTGCTCGTCATCCTCGGCGGGCTGCTCGTCTCGATCGCCCTGCACGAGGTCGGTCACATGGTCCCGGCCAAGAAGTTCGGCGTCAGGGTCAGCCAGTACATGGTCGGCTTCGGTCCGACGCTGTGGTCACGGACCCGGGGTGAGACCGAGTACGGCCTCAAGGCCATCCCGCTGGGCGGCTACGTCAGGCTCGTCGGCATGTACCCGCCGGGAGACCCGCGGGCCGAGCGCAAGACCGGACGCATCGCCGAGCTGATCCAGTCCGCCCGCGACGCGAGCACCGAGGAGATCGTGCCGGGGGAGGAGCACCGCGCCTTCTACAACCTCTCGGCTCCCAAGAAGCTGGTCGTCATGCTCGGCGGTCCCTTCATGAACCTCGTGATCGCCGCCGTGCTCTTCACAGCCGTGGTCGTCGGCTTCGGCACCTTCGGGCCGACCACCACCCTCGCCTCGGTCTCGCAGTGCGTGCTGCCCGTCGGTGCCCCGAGCGACGCAGAGTGCACAGAAGGCTCCGAGCTCGCCCCCGCTGCCGCAGCAGGCCTGCTCCCGGGCGACACGATCGTCGAGTTCGGCGGGCAGGCCACGACAGACTGGGACGAGCTCGCCGCGCTCATCAGCGCCGCAGGAGGCACCCCGACCGACGTCGTGGTCGAGCGTGACGGCCAGCGTGTCGAGTCCGTCGTGACCCCCGTGGTCGCGGACCGTCCCGTGCTCGACGAGTCGGGAGCCCCGGTGCTCGGCAGCGACGGCGAGCCGCAGACGCGCAGCGTCGGGTTCCTGGGGATCGGCCCGACGCAGGGCCTGCAGCCCGAGTCGGTCACCGTGGTCCCGGGGATGCTGGCCGACAGGCTCGTGCAGACCGCCCAGGTGATCGTCACGCTGCCGGCGCGGATGGTCGACATCGCCCAGGTGGCTCTCGGTCTCGAGGAACGCGACCCGACCTCGGTCGTCGGCCCTGTCGGCGTGGGGCGTTTTGCGGGCGAGATCGCCTCGGCCCAGATCGACGGCTACGACACGGCGCTGCGCACGGCCGACCTGCTGATGATGGTCGCCGGGCTCAACATCGCGCTCTTCGCCTTCAACCTCGTCCCGCTGCTGCCCCTCGACGGCGGTCACGTCGTCGGCGCGCTCTACGAGGGCGCCCGACGACAGGTGGCCAAGGTGCGCGGGAGGCCTCGTCCCGCGCCTGCAGACACCGCCCGCATGATGCCCCTCGCCTACGGCGTCTTCGTCGTCATGGCGGCGATGGGCGCGATCATCGCGTACGTCGACATCGTCAGGCCCGTCCAGCTCATGTGAGGTGTTCGTACGACCGTGTGATATCGGACGAACATCCGTCGCCCGGGTGTCCTGGACGGGCGCGACGGGGGATACTGGGGAGGTGAGCCTCCCGATCAGCCTTGGTATGCCAGAAGCGCCTCCGCCCGTCCTCGCTCCGCGACGACCCACCCGCAAGATCAAGGTGGGCAAGGTTGACGTAGGGGGCGACGCCCCGGTGAGCGTCCAGTCCATGTGCACCACGCCGACGACAGACATCAACGCGACCCTCCAGCAGATCGCCGAGCTGACAGCGTCGGGCTGCGACATCGTCCGTGTCGCCGTGCCGAGCCAGGACGATGCGCTCGCCCTCCCGGCGATCGCGAAGAAGTCGCAGATCCCCGTGATCGCCGACATCCACTTCCAGCCGAAGTACGTCTACGCGGCCATCGACGCCGGGTGCGCGGCTGTCCGCGTGAACCCGGGCAACATCCGCAAGTTCGACGACCAGGTCAAGCAGATCGCGAACGCGGCGCGCGACGCGGGCGTCTCGATCCGCATCGGCGTCAACGCCGGGTCGCTCGACCCCCGCATCATGGCCAAGTACGGCAAGGCGACGCCCGAGGCGCTCGTCGAGTCGGCCATGTGGGAGGCGTCGCTCTTCGAGGAGCACGACTTCCACGACTTCAAGATCTCGGTCAAGCACAACGACCCCGTCGTGATGGTGCGTGCCTACGAGCTGCTCTCGCAGGCTGGCGACTGGCCGCTGCACCTCGGCGTCACCGAGGCCGGCCCGGCGTTCCAAGGCACCATCAAGTCCGCGACGGCCTTCGGCGCGCTGCTCTCGCAGGGGATCGGCGACACGATCCGTGTCTCTCTCTCCGCACCGCCTGTCGAAGAGGTCAAGGTCGGGATCCAGATCCTCCAGTCCCTCAACCTGCGCCCCCGCAAGCTCGAGATCGTCTCGTGCCCGTCGTGCGGTCGCGCGCAGGTCGACGTCTACACGCTGGCCGAGAAGGTGACCGCCGGCCTCGAGGGCATGGAGGTCCCGCTCCGCGTCGCGGTCATGGGCTGCGTCGTCAACGGACCCGGCGAGGCCCGCGAGGCCGACCTCGGTGTCGCCTCGGGCAACGGCAAGGGCCAGATCTTCGTCAAGGGAGAGGTCGTCAAGACCGTCCCCGAGGCGCTGATCGTCGAGACCCTCATCGAAGAGGCCATGCGGATCGCCGAGACCATGGAGCGTCCCGCCGAGGGCGGCGCCCCGGTGGTCTCGGTCGGCTGACACCCAGCACGAAGCCCGGGGACGCGCGCCGCGCGCGGCCCGGCCCGGAGGAGGTCGCGTTGACAGCTGTGAGGACTCACCGACCTGCTCCGGGTCTCCCGCTCGTCCGTGAGCTCGGCGACGTCGACCTCCCCGAGCTCGCGGCGCTCTGCGCCGTCGACCCTGTCGCCTCCGTCCTGGCGGCGACCCGGGTCGAGACCGCGCTGGTCAGCGGGCTCGCCCGGACAGGGGGCAAGGCGTGGGGGTTCCCGGCCGAGGGCCCGATCACGGCGGCCTGCTGGTCCGGGGCGAACCTCGTCCCGGTGGTCCCCGAACCGAGCGCCGAGGTGCTGGACGCCTTCGCCGCGCAGGCCCGCGCCCAGGGCCGCCGATGCTCCTCGATCGTCGGGCCAGCCGTCGCGGCTCTCGGCCTGTGGCGGCGTCTCGAGGACTACTGGGGTCCCGCCCGGTCGGTGCGCACCGAGCAGCCGTCCATGGTGATCCAGGGCCCTCCGCTCGTCGAGCCCGACCCCGACGTCCGCAGGTCCGTCGCCGCAGACCTCCCCGACCTCCTGCCGGCCTGCGTGCGGATGTTCGAGGAAGAGGTCGGCTACTCGCCCATGACCTATTCCGGACGCGCCTACGAAGAGCGCGTCTCGATGCTCGTCGCCGAGCGCCGCTCGTTCCTCTCGCGGACCGCAGAGCCTGACGGCCGGATCGTCTTCAAGGCCGAGATCGGTGCGCTGACCCGTGACGTCGCGCAGATCCAGGGCGTGTGGGTCGACCCTCTCGACCGTGGTACCGGCCGGGCGGCGCCCGGGATGGCTGCCGTGGTCCAGTCGACGCTCGCCGACTCTGCGCGGCTGGTGTCGCTCTACGTCAACAGCTTCAACGAGCGCGCCCTCGCCACGTACCGCCGCGTCGGCTTCGAGCAGGTCGGCACCTACGCGACCGTGCTGTTCTAGCCCGTCACCAGCCGGGCTGGACTGGGCACCGTCCACAGGGCCGAGAAAGATGTTCAGACCTGTCGCGTGCACGCACTAGGCTCGTGGCATGCTGCTCCGCCTGTCGAACCTGTTCGTCCGTACCCTCCGTGAGGACCCGGCTGACGCCGAGGTCGCCAGCCACCGCCTGCTCGTGCGCGCTGGCTACATCCGCCGTGCCGCGCCAGGCATCTACACCTGGCTGCCGCTCGGGCTGCGCGTCCTGGCGAAGGTCGAGGCCGTGGTCCGTGAGGAGATGCAGGCCGTCGGCGCCCAGGAGGTGCACTTCCCGGCGCTGCTGCCGCGCGAGCCCTACGAGGCGACGAACCGCTGGACCGAGTACGGACCCAACCTCTTCCGTCTCAAGGATCGTCGCGACAACGACTACCTGCTGGCCCCCACCCACGAGGAGATGTTCACGCTCCTCGTCAAGGACCTGTACTCCTCGTACAAGGACCTCCCGGTCACGCTGTTCCAGGTCCAGACCAAGTACCGCGACGAGGCTCGCCCCCGCGCGGGTCTGATCCGTGGTCGCGAGTTCGTCATGAAGGACGCGTACTCCTTCGACATCGACGACGCGGGCCTCGAGGCGTCCTACCTCGCCCAGCGCGGTGCCTACGAGCGCATCTTCACGCGTCTGGGTCTCGAGTACGTCATCGTCGCCGCCACGTCGGGCGCCATGGGCGGCTCGCGCAGCGAAGAGTTCCTGCACCCGACAGCGATCGGTGAAGACACCTTCGTCCGCTCGCCCGGAGGCTACGCAGCCAACGTCGAGGCCGTCACGACGACAGCCCCCGCCGAGATCGACGCCACCGGAGCCCCGGCGGCCCACGTCGAGGCGACCCCTGACACCCCGACCATCGAGTCTCTCGTCGCGCTCGCCAACGCCGAGCACCCGCGTGCTGACGGTCGCGAGTGGACCGCCGCGGACACCCTGAAGAACGTGGTGCTCTCTGTCGTCCACCCGGACGGGACGCGTGAGCTCCTCGTCGTCGGGCTCCCCGGCGACCGCGAGGTCGACCTCAAGCGTCTCGAGGCAGCGCTCGCCCCGGCCGAGGCCGAGCCCGCCGGTGACGGCGACTTCGCCAAGAACCCTGTGCTCGTCAAGGGCTACATCGGCCCGCAGGTCCTCGGTCGCGCGCACACGGGCGACGACACCGCGATCCGCTATCTCGTCGACCCGCGGGTCGTCACGGGCTCGAGCTGGATCACCGGGGCGAACGAGCCGGGCAAGCACGTCTTCGACCTCGTCGCCGGGCGCGACTTCGTCGCCGACGGCACCATCGAGTGCGCCGAGGTCAAGGCTGGCGACCCCGCACCGGACGGCTCGGGCCCGCTCGAGCTCGCCCGCGGCATCGAGATCGGTCACATCTTCCAGCTCGGCCGCAAGTACGCCGACGCGCTCGGACTCAAGGTCCTCGACGTCAACGGCAAGCAGGTCACCGTGACGATGGGCTCCTACGGCATCGGCGTCACGCGCGCCCTCGCCGCGCTGGCCGAGGCGAACCACGACGAGAAGGGCCTCGCCTGGCCCGCTCACGTGGCTCCGGCGCACGTGCACGTCGTCGCGACAGGCAAGGACCCGGCGGTCTTCGAGGCCGCCGAGACCATCGCCCAGGCCCTGTCCGCGCAGCGTGTCGAGGTGCTCTACGACGATCGTCCCAAGGTGTCGCCCGGTGTGAAGTTCGCCGACGCCGAGCTCTTGGGTGTCCCGCTCGTCGTGGTCGTGGGCCGCGGGCTGGCCGACGGTGTCGTCGAGGTCCGTCCGCGCGTCGGCGGCGAGGCCGTCTCCGTGCCGGTCGCCGAGGCGCCCGAGCGCATCATCGCGATGGTCGAGGCGCTCTGACCAGTCGGAGGGCTCCGCTCCCACACGCCTGAGCACACGAGAGGCCGGTCATGTCGTGACGACATGGCCGGCCTCTCGCGCGTGGTCCTCGCGGTGCGTCCGCTCTCGCGGGTGGATCGAAGTGCCTTCGCTCTCGGGACTGAGGTGCGTTCGCTCTCGTGCGTGGCCTTGCAGCGCGTTCCCTGTCGTGCGTGGCACCGGAGTGCCCTCCGGTGACCTGCGGCCGCTTCAGCCTGCGAGCTCGGGCATCCCGGGGAACGCGACCGCAGGTGCTCCCCAGGCCCTCGCGGCAGTGTGGGAGTCCACCAGGAGGTCGAGCATCGACGCCCGTGCCTCGGCGTCCACCTGCCCCACGAAGGTCCCGTAGGAGTCGGCGAGCGAGGACTCCATGGTCGCGGCGAGCGCGGCCATGGTCTCCCGGCTCGTCAGGGCAGGGCTGCCGTCGGCCGCATCGGGGAGGTCGTAGGCGACAGCACGTGGGTCTGTGGCCGTGGCGTCGAGGGATGCGAGCTCGGCCCAGGTCTGCGCCCGGGCACGGTGCACAGCGGCACGGCTGCGCGCGGTCGCCCGGTCGTCCGCGGTCAGCCGCGCGGCCATCGCCTCGTAGGCGAAGCCCGCCGAGTCCTCAGCCTGGACGAGCGTGGAGAGGTCGGCCGCTGCGAGGTTCTTCGGGAGCGCCGAGGGCATCACGGTGGTGAAGGACTCGGTCGCGGGCACCTCGATGCCGGCGGTGGCTGCGAGAGTGCGGGCCTGGTCGAGGTGGGCTGCCGCGACCGACGCGAAGAGCCTGGCGAGCGCCGGGTCCTTCGGCGTGCCGAGAGCGGCCCGCGACCTGTCGGCGGACTGGGTCAGCAGCAGCACGAGTCGCTCGACGGACGGGGGCTCTGTCGTGCTCCCGTCGGCGGGCGCTCCGGATCCAGGGTCGTTGCCGTCAGGGCCGTCGGTACCGGCGGTGCCGTCGGTCTCTGCAGGGCTCGCGGCGATCGAGGGGTCGATCGTGCCCTGGTCGTCGGTCACGGACTCCGGGGGCAGCTCGGTCTGCCCGTCGGTCGGGTCCTGCGGCACGGCCGTGGCGGCGTCGGTCGGCTCGTCGCCGAGACCGGACACGTACTCCCCGCCCAGGGCCTCGACGTGCTCGCCGGCGAGCAGCTCGATGTCGGTGAGCACCACGGCGACGGGGGAGCCCTGCTCGACCGTCGTGAGCGTCGCCCCGGCCTCCTCCTGGACGAGGAGCGCATCGGCGACCGCAGCCTGCCGGGAGATCTCGTCGGAGTCGGGGACCAGCGCCTGCGGCGCCGCGGACTCGAGGCGGATGCCGCAGCCCGTGATCGTGACGAGCGCGAGGACTGTGCTGATCATCACGGTCGCTGCGGACCACCGCCCCTGGCGGGTCTGGCGGCGCTGGCGCTCCGGGCGGGGCTGGGCCGGCCGTCGGTGCGCGGACGGCGCGCCGCAGACGGGCGAGGACTGGGGCTCTGCGGCGGTGTTCATCGCCCCTGATGATGCCACGACCGTCGCAGACCACCGGTCTGCCCTGCCGTCCGTCCTGCCGTCCGTCCGCCGCCAGGGAGGGCCTGTCGGCGCGCGAGCCGGTGCCGTCGTCCGGTACCCGCCGACGGACTCGGTACGCTTGCCCTGAGAACAACAGCACACCGGTCTGATCCATGCCTGGTGGGCTGTGGAGCCGACAGGGAGTGAAGACATGGCAGCATCGCCGATCGCTGAGCAGGTGGCGGACGCGGTCCGACCAGGAGTCGAGAGCGCAGGCCTCGTCCTCGAAGACGTGCAGGTCGCGCCCGCGGGCGCGCGCACAGTCGTCAGGGTGGTCCTGGACCTCACGGAAGACCAGACCGGAGCCCTCGGGCTCGACCAGGTCGCCGAGGTCTCGCGGGTCATCTCCGACACGCTCGACACCCTTCCTGCGCTCCCCGGCAAGTTCACGCTCGAGGTGACGTCCCCCGGCACGAGCCGCCCGCTGACCGAGCTGCGCCACTTCAAGCGCGCACGCACCCGCCTCGTCGCCGTCGACCTCGTCGAGGGGGAGTCGTTCACCGAGCGCCTCACCGCCGTCGAGGGCGAGGTCCTCGTGTTCGAGGCCGCCGACGGCGCCGCGCACGAGGTGCCGTTCGCGGACGTGCGCAGCGGGCAGGTCGAGGTCGAGCTCAAGCGGGCAGCGGCCGTCGACGAGAGCGACTTCGAAGACTTCGACGGTTCGGAAGACACCGACCGCACAGATGGTGAGGGTTGAGATGGACATCGACATGAGCGCGCTGCGCCTCCTCGAGCGCGAGCGGGAGATCAGCCTCGACGTGCTGGTCTCCGCGATCGAGCAGGCGCTGGCGCTGGCGTACCAGCGGACCCCGGGCGCTCAGCGCACCGCGCGGGTCGAGATCGACCGGAAGTCAGGTCACGTGACCGTCTGGGCGCGTGAGGACATCGAGACCGAAGAGCCCGTCGCGCCGCGCGACGACCTCGACGAGGACGACGACAGCGACGAGGCTCAGCCCACGACGCGGATCGTCCGCACGCTCGGCCCCGAGTTCGACGACACACCGTCCGACTTCGGCCGCATCGCGACCTCGACGGCCCGCCAGGTGATCATGCAGCGCCTGCGCGACGCCGAGGACGACCAGGTGCTCGGGCAGTTCCGCGACAAGGAGGGCGAGCTCGTCTCGGGCATCATCCAGCAGGGCCGTGACCCGCGCGTCGTCCTCGTGGACGTCGGCGGGACCGAGGCGATCCTCGGCGCGCACGAGCAGGTGCCGACCGAGAAGTACGTCCACGGCGAGCGTCTGCGCTCCTACGTCCTCGACGTGTCGCGCGGCATGAAGGGCCCGCAGATCTCGCTGAGCCGCACGCACCCCAACCTCGTGCGCAAGCTCTTCGAGATGGAGGTCCCCGAGGTCGCCGACGGCTCCGTCGAGATCGTCGCGATCGCCCGCGAGGCCGGTCACCGCACCAAGATGGCCGTGCGGGCCCGCGTCTCCGGCCTCAACGCCAAGGGTGCGTGCATCGGCCCGATGGGCTCGCGCGTGCGCGCCGTGATGGCCGAGCTCCACGACGAGAAGATCGACATCGTCGACTGGAACGACGACCCTGCGGCCTTCGTGGCCAGCGCGCTGTCGCCGGCGACTGTGATCTCGGTGACTGTCGTCGACGCAGACGCTCGTGCTGCTCGTGTGATCGTCCCGGACTTCCAGCTCTCGCTCGCGATCGGCAAGGAGGGGCAGAACGCCCGTCTCGCCGCCAAGCTCACGGGCTGGCGCATCGACATCCGGTCCGACGGCGGCGGCGCAGACGAGGCCCCGGCGCAGGCTCCGGACGCCCGGTAGGTCAGCAGACGTGGGACAGCACGCTAGACTGGACAGGTCTGGGTCACCCCGCCCGGCCTCCTCGCGTGTACCTGCTCGGTCTGCTGAGCCCCAGAACCTCGGTTCGGAGCCCGTCGGACCGGTGCGTACGTGCGTCGGTTGCCGGCAGCGAGATGCCCAGTCGCAGATGATCCGGTTCGTGATGAGCCGAGGAGACGAGGACGGCGCCAGCCCTGGCGTGGTCGCAGACCCCCGGCAGGTACGACCTGGACGCGGTGCCTGGCTGCACGACGATGCCGGGTGCGCCGAGCGAGCGATCGCCCGGAAGGCGTTCCAGCGTGCACTTCGCGTCCCGCACGACATCACCATCAACGGCTTGACCATCGCGGCAGGGCCCCTGTCCTCCGCGAGCACGACACGTCGACAAGGAAGCGGGTTAGAAGCCGATGGGCACCCGATGAGTACTCAGCGATGAGTTCCCAGCACTAACGACGGTCCTCCCTGCCTTGGGTGGACCAAGACAGGAGAGTTGTGGCTAAGGTCCGCGTCTACGAGCTCGCAAAAGAGCTCGGGGTGGAGAGCAAGACCATCATGACGAAGCTCACCGAGCTCGGTGAGTTCGTCCGTTCAGCGTCATCGACCATCGAACCCCCCGTGGTTCGCAAGCTGCGCGACGCCTTCCCGGCGCAGCAGCAGGACGGTGCAGCGAAGCCAGCGGCGAGCAAGCCGTCCGGCCCGCGCCCCGGCAAGCCGGCTCCGGCCGCGCCCGCCCCGAGCGCACCGGCCGAGCAGGCCCCCGCTGCTGCTGCGCCCGCAGCACCCTCGGCACCCGTCCCGGCTCCGGCCCCGACGCCCGCCCCGGCGGCTCCTGCTGCCCCGGCAGCCGAGAAGCCTGCAGCCCCCGCCGCAGCGGCTGAGAAGCCTGCCGCCCCGGCTCCGTCGGAGACCCCGCGCCCGGCGGCGCAGAGCGGCACGCCCGCCCCGCGTCCCGGTACGCCCCGTCCCGGCAACAACCCCTTCGCGACGAGCCAGGGGATGCCGCGCTCTGACAAGCCGCGTTCCGGCACGCCGCGCCCGGGGAACAACCCCTTCGCGACGAGCCAGGGCATGCCCCGGCCCGGACAGCGTCCCGAGCGCACAGAGCGCACGGAGAACGTCAACCCGTCGGCCCCGGCCGCGAACACCGGTGAGCGCTCGGGCGGACCTCGTCCCCCCGCGCCTCGCCCCGGCGCACCGCGACCGAACCCGGGCATGATGCCCGGCCGCAGCGCGGCCGTGGGTCGTCCCGGCGAGCGTGCCGGCGGCGGCGGTGGCCGTCCCGGTGGCGCTCCGGGCGGTGCCCGTGGTGGCTACCAGGGTCGTCCCGGTGGCGGCACCGGTGGTCCCGGCGGCGCTCCGGGTGGAGCACCCGGTGGCTTCGCAGGTCGTCCCGGTGGTGGTGGTCGTCCCGGTGGTGCCGGTCGCGGCAGCACCCAGGGTGCCTTCGGCCGCGCCGGTGGTCGTCCCGTCCGTGGGCGGAAGTCGAAGCGCGCGAAGCGTCAAGAGTTCGAGCAGATGCAGGCTCCGTCGCTCGGTGGTGTGCAGGTCCCTCGCGGGAACGGCAGCACCGTCGTCCGTCTGCGTCACGGCTCGTCGCTCAACGACTTCGCCGACAAGATCGACGCCAACCCGGCCAGCCTCGTCACCGTGCTGTTCCACCTCGGTGAGATGGCCACGGCGACGCAGTCCCTCGACGAGGACACCTTCGGGTCCCTCGCCGCGGAGCTCGGCTACGTCATCGAGATGGTCTCGGCCGAGGAAGAGGACCGCGAGCTGCTCGGCGGCTTCGACATCGACCTCGACGCCGAGCTGGACGCCGAGGGCGACGACGAGCTCGAGGCTCGTCCGCCCGTCGTGACCGTCATGGGTCACGTCGACCACGGTAAGACCCGCCTCCTCGACGCCATCCGCAAGACGGACGTCGTCTCGGGCGAGGCCGGTGGCATCACCCAGCACATCGGTGCCTACCAGGTCCACCACGAGCACGAGGGCGTCGACCGCGCGCTCACCTTCATCGACACCCCGGGTCACGAGGCGTTCACCGCCATGCGTGCTCGTGGTGCCCAGGTGACCGACATCGCGATCCTCGTGGTCGCAGCCGACGACGGCGTCATGCCCCAGACTGTCGAGGCGCTCAACCACGCCCAGGCCGCCGGTGTGCCGATCGTGGTCGCGGTCAACAAGATCGACAAGGAGTCGGCCAACCCCGACAAGATCCGCCAGCAGCTCACCGAGTACAACCTCGTGGCTGAGGAGTACGGCGGCGACACCATGTTCGTCAACGTGTCTGCCCGCGAGGGTCTGCACATCGACGACCTGCTCGACGCCGTCATCCTCACCGCCGACGCTGCGCTCGACCTCCGGGCCAACCCGGACAAGGACGCACGCGGTGTCGCGATCGAGGCCAACCTCGACAAGGGTCGTGGAGCCGTCGCGACGGTCCTCGTCCAGTCGGGGACCCTGCACGTCGGCGACTCGATCGTCGCCGGTACGGCCTACGGCCGCGTCCGTGCGATGTTCGACGAGCACGGTGTGCCCGTCGAGGCAGCCACGCCGGCACGTCCGGTCATGGTCCTCGGTCTGACCTCGGTGCCCCGCGCCGGTGACACGTTCCTCGTGGCTCCGGACGACCGCACGGCTCGTCAGATCGCCGAGAAGCGTGAGGCAGCCGAGCGTGCAGCCCTCCTGGCCAAGCGTCGCAAGCGCATCAGCCTCGAGGACTTCACGCAGGCGCTCCAGCAGGGCAAGGTCGAGACCCTCAACCTGGTCCTCAAGGGTGACGTCTCCGGTGCCGTCGAGGCGCTCGAGGACGCTCTGCTCAAGATCGACGTCGGTGACGAGGTCGACCTGCGCGTCATCCACCGCGGTGTCGGTGCGATCACGCAGAACGACGTCAACCTCGCGACGGTCGACAACGCCGTCATCATCGGCTTCAACGTGAAGACCGGTGAGCGCGTGGCCGAGCTCGCCGACCGTGAGGGAGTGGACATCAAGTTCTACTCCGTCATCTACCAGGCGATCGACGACGTCGAGGCAGCGCTCAAGGGCATGCTCAAGCCCGAGTACGAAGAGGCTCAGCTCGGCACCGCCGAGGTCCGCGAGATCTTCCGTTCTTCCAAGTTCGGGAACATCGCGGGTTGCCTCGTCCGCTCCGGCACGATCCGACGCAACACCAAGGCGCGCGTGCTCCGCGGTGGGACCGTCGTCGAGGACAACCTCTCGGTCGAGTCGCTCAAGCGCTTCAAGGACGACGCCACCGAGGTCCGCGAGGGCTATGAGTGCGGTATCGGCCTCGGGTCCTTCAACGACCTGCGCGTGGACGACGTCATCGAGACCTTCGAGATGCGCGAGAAGCCGCGCTCGTAAGGCCTCACCCTGCCGGTCCCGCCGTCGCGCCCTCGTGGTGCGGCGGCGGGACCGGCATCTTCATCTCACCAGCAGTGCACGATGCAGCGCCCCGCGCGGCTGCAGGACGAAAGGAACTGTCATGGTCGACCACCCCAGGGCACGCAAGCTCGCCGACCGCATCCAGGTCATCGTCGCCCAGATGCTCGACACCCGGATCAAGGACCCGCGTCTGGGCTTCGTGACGGTGACGGACGTCCGCGTGACCGGTGACCTCCAGAACGCCGCGGTGTTCTACACAGTCATGGGCGACGAAGAGGCACGGACCGGCACGGCCGCAGCCCTCGAGAGCGCCAAGGGCATGATCCGCTCCGAGGTCGGCAAGCAGACCGGGATCCGGCTGACCCCCACGCTCGAGTTCCACCTCGACTCGGTCCCCGAGATCGCCGAGAAGTTCGGCGAGGCCCTCCTCGAGGCCCGTCGCCGCGACGCCGAGCTCGCCGCCCTGCGCGCCAACGCGACGTACGCGGGGGACGAAGACCCGTACAAGCACGGGGACGACGAAGACGACGACGAGAGCACGCCCGCCCCGACTGCCTGACGTGGTCTCCCTGGGCGGGACGCCCAGAGACCGCCGCTGACCGAGGTCAGCGAAGACCGGGCGACGTGGCTGGCAGCCGGGCGGACGAGATCCGCCCGGCTGCCACCGTCGTGCGGTGAGACGCCCCGCCACCTGCCGGCCCCCGGCCTGCGCGGGTGCCACGACCCCGGAGCGAGACCGCCCGGGGCGCGCGAGAGGAACGACGCGATGTCTGAAGAACCCACGCCTGGCGCGCGACGCACCCGCGCCGACCGCCCTGCCCGTCCTCGCCGCCCGACGGCTCCTGACGGCCTCGTGCTGGTCGACAAGCCCGCCGGCTGGACCAGCCACGACGTCGTGGCACGGACCCGCGGTCTTGCCGGCACCCGCAAGGTCGGTCACGCCGGGACCCTCGACCCGATGGCGACAGGCGTCCTGGTCCTCGGCATCGGCCGTGCGACCCGGCTGCTCACCTACGTGGTCGGTGCGGACAAGGAGTACACGGCGACCATCCGGCTCGGCCAGACGACCTCGACGGACGACGCCGAGGGGGAGACGACCTCGACGCCCGGCGCGGCAGGCGTCACGGCGGAGTCTGTCGCGGCGGGGGTCGCGCGGCTCACGGGGGAGATCCAGCAGGTCCCCAGCTCGGTGAGCGCGATCAAGGTCGACGGCAAGCGGGCCTACGCTCTCGTGCGGTCGGGCGAAGAGGTCACGCTCGACGCACGGACCGTGACGATCAGCCGCTTCGAGGTCCACGCGCTGCGCGAGGTCGAGGTGGACCTCGCGCAGGGGCAGGGCGCCTCTGAGGTCTCGGACGCCTCGGAGTTCGTGGACGGCGCGGACGCGCCGGTCGGGGGGACCGGCGTGACCGTGGTGGACGTGGACGTGACCGTCGTGTGCTCCTCGGGCACGTACATCCGTGCGCTGGCGCGCGACCTCGGCGCCGACCTCGGCTGCGGTGGGCACCTCACGGCGCTGCGACGTACGCGCGTCGGCGGCTACACCATCGAGGCAGCCCGCTCCTTCGACGAGCTCGAGTCGCAGACGGACGCGGACGGGGTCCTCGCGACGATCCCGCTCGCCGACGCAGCGCGCGCCACCTTCCCGGTCCGCGACCTCACGGCCGAAGAGGTCGTCGCGCTGTCCTACGGCCAGTGGCTCGAGGCCTCGGGGACCGCTGGGACGACCGCGGCGGTCGCACCCACCGGCGAGCTCGTAGCCCTCGTCGAGGACGTGACCCGCAGCGGCCACGAGAAGGCCAAGCCGGTGATCGTCTTCGCGCCCTCCCAGGGTGAGACCTCGAAGGGCACGACCACCTAGGACACCGCCCTGCGCACCGCCACCTGGTCCCCGGACCGTCACCGGATTGCGTCCTGCCCCGTCGGGCGTGGCACCCTTGTCCAGTCGTGCCACGCACGTCGACCAGCCCGTCACCGGCTCAGGCGACCTGACCCGGACATCGCCCGAGGAGCCTTCAGTGCAGCTGTGGACCGACCTGGACCAGATCCCCGCAGGGGTCGGACCGTCCGTCGTGACGATCGGCAACTTCGACGGCGTCCACGCGGGGCACGTGCAGGTCCTCGGCCGTCTGGTCCAGCGCGCCGCCGAGCTCGACGCGATCTCCGTGGCCATCACCTTCGACCCGCACCCGGCCCAGGTGCACAGGCCTGACGAGGCGCCACCGCTCATCACCGGTCTCCAGGACAGGCTGCTGCTGCTCGAGGAGACCGGCATCGACGCCGTCCTCGTCCTGCCGTACTCGCTGTCGCTGGCCGGGCTGACGCCCGAAGAGTTCGTGTCGCGCTACATCGTCGACGCTCTCGGAGCCGTCTGCGTGGCCGTGGGCCGTGACGTCCGCTTCGGGCTCGGCAACTCTGGTTCGTTGGACACGATGGTCGAGATCGGCGAGAGGCTCGGCTTCGTCGTCGACGTGATCGACGACGTCGGCGACGGCCCGGCGCCGCGCTGGTCCTCGAGCGCCGTGCGCGAGCTCTTGCTCGCCGGAGACGTCCGGGCCGCCGGTCAGATGCTCGGGCGCCCGCACAGGCTCCGCGGCGAGGTCGTGCACGGTGACGCGCGCGGACGGGACCTCGGGTACCCGACGGCCAACCTGAGCCAGGACGCGCAGGGCATCGTCCCTGCCGACGGTGTGTACGCCGGCTGGGTCGTCCGCCCGTCCTCCGGCGACCAGACCCCGCTGCCCGCAGCCGTGTCGATCGGCACCAACCCGACCTTCGACGGGCTCCAGCGCCGTGTCGAGGCCTACGTGCTCGACCGGACAGACCTCGACCTCTACGGCGAGGAGATCCTCGTCGAGCTCGTCGAGAGGCTCCGGCCGACCCTGAAGTTCGACTCCCTCGACGCGCTCGTCGAGCAGATGGCCGCCGACGTCGTGCAGGCGCGCGACATCTTGGGCGCAGAGCCTCGTCGCGGACAGACCGCGGACGGTGCCGACGCCGCAGACCAGCCTGGCGCCTCGGGGCTGTAGAGGATGGCGGGTGAGGGCACCCAGCCGCAGGGGAGCGTGGCGGGCCCAGCGGTCGTCGCGGCGACCTCTCTGGTCGTCGGCTACGGGGACGTCCAGGTCTGCGCGCCCGTCGACCTCTCGCTGCAGCCCGGGCAGAGCCTCGCCGTCATCGGGTCCAACGGGTCCGGCAAGTCCACTGTCCTGCGGACGGTCCTGGGTCTGCTCGCGCCCGTGTCAGGGCAGGTCGAGGTGCTCGGCCGCGCTGTCGACGAGCGCGACCGACGCTTCCGGGCAGGAGTGGCGGGGGTCCTCGACGCGGACGCCTACTTCCCCGGACTGACGACGCGCGAGCACCTGGTGCTCACGGCGCGCGGGTTCGGGGTCCCCGAGGCAGGTCGCGTGGTCGACGAGGTGCTCGGGGTCTTCGGGATCTCCCACCAGTCCGACACTGTGCCCGAGGCGCTGTCGTCCGGGCAGCGCAGGCGCCTGCTGCTCGCAGCCGGGTTCGTCAGACCGCGAGAGCTGCTCGTCCTCGACGAGCCCGAGCAGCGCCTGGACGTCCGGATGCGGCGAGACCTCGCCGGCCTGCTGCGTGAGGAGACCGCCCGCGGCGGGGCCGTCCTCTACGCCACGCACGACGAGACGCTGCTCCGGGAGACAGGGAGCCCGGCACTGCTCGTGGGAGACGACGTGAGCCGGTTGGTCGCCCCGGGTGAGGCGGCCGACCTCCTCGCCGCCGGGCTCTGAGATGCGCACCCTCACGGCAGACCCCGAGGAGCAGCTCACCGGGCGAGAGATCCGCAGGCTCACAGCTCGCGCCTCCGCTGCGCGCTCGGGCCGCGGCGCCGTCGAGGTTCTCAGCTCTGTCGCCTACGCGGTCGTGTGCGTCGCGGTCACCGTCGGGCTGGTCGTCGGGATCGCCGACGCCGTGCGCGGCGTCGTGACGCTCTCGTCGGATGCGCAGGATCCTGACATGGTGCTCTCCCTCGACGCCGTCCGGGCGATGCTCTGGACCGTTGTCGGTGCGCTCTCGGTCAGCCTGGCGGCGCGGCTCGGACCCGTCGGCGTCTCGGACGCCGGTGTGCGGTGGTGGGTGCCCACGGGGGTCGACAGGTCCGGGCTGCTCGTCGGCAGCTGGTGGAGCACTCTCGCGACCTGGACCGTCGGCACGTCGGTCGCGGCGACGACAGTCGCCGGTGTCACGGGCGTCCCGGTGACGGGAGCTGCGCTCGGGGGCGTCGCGCTGGTCGGCGCGGGGGCCGGCGCGCTCCTCGTCGCCGCGGTCGGGGTCCTGCAGGCTCACGGGATCGCCGGGTCCGCCCGGCGTGCCGCTGATGGCGTGGTCGCCCTGGTCCCCGTGCTCGGTGTCCTGTGGATCCTCGTCGGCAGCGGCCCGTGGTCGGGGTCGGACGACGGAGGCGTCGCCGGTCCGGCGCCGACCTCGGGTCTGTGGCTCGTCGCAGTCGTGCTCGCCGCCGCAGCGCTGGTCGTCGTGCTCGTCTGGCGACGGTCGCTCGGTCGGCTGAGCGCGTCGGTGCTCGCCGAGCGTGCTGGGACCGCGCAGCACGCCGGAGCCGCGACGCTCTCCCTCGACACCCGCGAGCTGGCACGCGCTCTCGGTCGGGGCCGGGCCGTACGCACCCGCCGACCGTCTCGGCGGCTGCGCGTCGTCCGTGGGCCGCGCACCGCCCTGCTCGTCGCCGAGGCCCTCGCGCTGACCCGCACCCCGGGTCTGCTGCTCGCGGTACCTGCCCTGGCCTGCTCGGCGGTCGTCGCGCAGCAGGTCCCCGCCCTGCGGGACGGGGCCGGGCTCGTCGTGGTGACGGCCGTCGTCGGGCTCCGCGCCGCGCAGACCGGTGCTCGCGGCGCCAGCGAGGCTGACGTGTCACCCGCGCTCGACGCGATGCTGCCCCTCGGGTCACGGACCACCCGGATGCTGCGCACGGTCTTCCCTGCGCTGGTCTCCGGCGTGGTGCTGCTCGCCGCCCTCGCGCCCGCTGTCGTCGGGGAGGGTGCACCGCTCGGTCCGTGGGTGCTGCTGACCGTGCTCGCGGGTGCGGGCTTCGGGGCTGCTGCCGTCCGTGGTGCGTACCGCAGGCCACCCGACTGGTCCGCCCCGCTGCTCGCGACCCCGGCCGGCGCGCTGCCGACGGGGGCGGTGTCGTCGGCGCTGCGCGGACCCGATCTCGCTCTGGTCGTCGTCGTGCCGCTCGCCGTGGCGGTCGTCGTGGGGGCTGCGTCGTGGGGACTCGTCGTCGCGCAGGCTGTCGTGGCCGTCGGTGCCGTGGTCGTCGCCTCGTGGGTGCCGGCGCCGGACCACGGATGACCGGTCCAGGGTCCCCGGTACGTGGTGCTCTCGGCGGGTCATCTCGACAGGGCTGCATCCACGCGCAGGAGGTCGCGCGGGGCGCACGGGGGAGGCGGGGGAGGGCTGTCAGGCCCTCCCTCCGAGCCCTGCTAGACTTGCACAGCCGTTAGATCGGCCGCGGAACCAGAGAGCTCGGGTGGACATGCCCCGGAGCACCGCGCAACGAGAACACACTAGGAGAGCCGTGCCCCTCGACAACGCCACGAAGCAGCGCATCATGACCGAGTACGCCACCACCGAGGGCGACACCGGTTCCCCCGAGGTCCAGGTCGCGATGCTCACGCAGCGCATCCTCGACCTCACCGACCACCTCAAGGAGCACAAGCACGACCACCACAGCCGTCGTGGTCTGCTCCTCCTCGTCGGAAAGCGTCGTCGCCTCCTCGGATACCTCCAGAAGGTCGACATCAACCGCTACCGCAGCCTCATCGAGCGCCTCGGCCTCCGTCGCTGATAGCGTGATCTCTAGCCCGGTCCCATTCTCTGGGGCCGGGCTAGTTCGGTATCACTGAGGAATCGCTGCACACTCATCACCCACAGTCCGCTTCCGACCGCATCGTCCGGTCCTCGGTAGTGGCCCCCGGACCCGCGCACGCGCGCGAGACGTCCGTAGGCCTCGATCGAAGACCGCCGTGCGGTGTGCGCCGCGGACACTCGCAGAACAGGAGGGCACCCGTGGAGGGTCCCGAGATCGAGTTCGAAGAAGCAGTCATCGACAACGGGCGCTTCGGCACCCGCACCGTCCGTTTCGAGACGGGCCGCCTGGCCCGCCAGGCTGCCGGGTCGGCAGTCGCGTACCTCGACGGCGAGACGATGCTGCTGTCGGCCACCACGGTCGGCAAGCACCCCAAGGACCAGTTCGACTTCTTCCCGCTGACGGTCGACGTCGAAGAGCGCATGTACGCCGCGGGCCGCATCCCCGGCTCGTTCTTCCGCCGCGAGGGACGCCCCAGCACCGAGGCCATCCTCACGTGCCGTCTCATCGACCGCCCGCTCCGCCCGACCTTCGTCAAGGGCCTGCGCAACGAGGTCCAGGTCGTCGTGACCGTCCTCGCCGCTCACCCGGACGACGCCTACGACACCCTCGCGATCAACGTCGCGTCGCTGTCCACCCAGCTCTCCGGCCTGCCGTTCTCCGGCCCGGTCGGTGCTGTCCGCATCGCTCTGGTCGACGGCCAGTGGGTCGCCTTCCCGAAGTACTCCGACAAGGAGAAGGCCGTCTTCGACATGGTCGTCGCCGGTCGTGTCGCCGGGGACGACGTCGCGATCATGATGGTCGAGGCCGAGGCCACCGACAACTCCTGGACCCTGATCAAGGACGAGGGCGTCGCCGCCCCGACCGAAGAGGTCGTGGCCGAGGGCCTCGAGGCCTCGAAGGTCTTCATCCGCCAGCTCTGCGAGGCCCAGGCCGCGCTCGCCGCCCGCGCTGCGAAGCCGGTCCGTGAGTTCCCGCTCTTCCTGGACTACCAGGACGACGCCTACGCCGCGATCGAGGCGCAGGTCGCCACGCCGCTCGGTCAGGCGCTCACCATCGCGGACAAGCAGGACCGCGAGGCCCGCCTCGACGAGGTCAAGGCCGAGGCGCTCACCGCTCTCGCCGGCCAGTTCGAGGGTCGCGAGAAGGAGCTGTCCGCAGCCGTCCGCTCCGTGACCAAGAAGCTCATCCGTCAGCGCGTCCTCACCGACGGTGTCCGCATCGACGGTCGTGGGCTCGCCGACATCCGCACGCTCTCGGCCGAGGTCGAGGTCGTCCCCCGCGTGCACGGTTCCGCGATCTTCGAGCGTGGCGAGACCCAGATCATGGGCATCACCACCCTCAACATGCTCCGCATGGAGCAGCAGATCGACTCGCTCGGTCCGGAGACGCGCAAGCGCTACATGCACAACTACAACTTCCCGCCGTACTCGACCGGTGAGACCGGCCGTGTGGGGAGCCCCAAGCGTCGTGAGATCGGGCACGGTGCACTCGCCGAGCGCGCCCTCGTCCCCGTCCTGCCGACCCGCGAAGAGTTCCCCTACGCGATCCGCCAGGTCTCCGAGGCGCTCAGCTCCAACGGGTCCACCTCGATGGGTTCCGTCTGCGCCTCGACCCTCTCGCTGCTCAACGCCGGTGTGCCGCTGCGCGCAGCCGTCGCGGGCATCGCGATGGGTCTCATCTCCGACACCGTGGACGGCCAGCCCCGCTACGCGGCGCTGACCGACATCCTCGGAGCCGAGGACGCCTTCGGCGACATGGACTTCAAGGTCGCCGGTACCCGTGAGTTCGTCACGGCCATCCAGCTCGACACGAAGCTCGACGGCATCCCCGCCTCGGTCCTCGGCGGTGCGCTGACCCAGGCCCGCGACGCGCGCTTCGCGATCCTCGACGTGCTCGCCGAGGCCATCGACGTGCCCGACGAGATGAGCCCGCACGCTCCTCGCGTCATCGCGGTCAAGGTCCCCGTGGACAAGATCGGCGAGGTCATCGGCCCGAAGGGCAAGATGATCAACCAGATCCAGGAGGAGACGGGCGCGGACATCTCCATCGAGGACGACGGCACCGTCTACATCGGTGCCACCGACGGCCCCTCCGCAGAGGCCGCCCGCGCGGCGATCAACGCGATCGCCAACCCGCACGTGCCCGAGATCGGCGAGCGCTTCGTCGGGACTGTCGTCAAGATCGCTCCCTTCGGCGCCTTCATCTCGCTCTCGCCGGGCAAGGACGGGCTGCTCCACATCAGCCAGATCCGCAAGCTCGTCGGTGGCAAGCGCGTCGAGAACGTCGAGGACGTGCTGAGCATCGGCCAGAAGGTCCAGGTCGAGATCGGTGAGGTCGACCCGCGCGGGAAGCTCTCGCTCCACGCCGTGGTCGACGAGACCGAGGCCGAGGCTGGTCAGGCAGACGCCTGACGTGCCCTGGAACCTTCCGCTCGACCCCGCCGGATCGCCGGCGAACGAGCTGACCGCCGGGCAGGACGGGGCGACGATCCGTCGCTCTGTCCTGCCCGGCGGGGTCCGGGTGCTCACCGAGCACATGCCGGGCCTGCGGTCAGCCACCATCGGTGCCTGGGTGGGCGTCGGCTCGCGCGACGAGACGAGCGGCCACTTCGGCTCGACACACTTCCTCGAGCACCTGCTGTTCAAGGGGACCCAGCGCCGCACGGCGATGGACATCGCCGAGGCCTTCGACGCCGTCGGCGGCGAGGCCAACGCCGGCACCGGCAAAGAGCACACGGTCTACTACGCCCGGGTCCTCGACTCCGACCTGCCGATGGCTGTCGACGTCATCACCGACATGGTCACCTCGGCTCGCCTCGACGAGGACGAGCTCGAGACCGAGCGCGGAGTGATCCTCGAAGAGCTCGCCATGAACGACGACGACCCGTCGGACGTCGTCCACGAAGAGTTCGCCGCCGCAGTGCTCGCCGGGCACCCGCTCGGTCGGCCGATCGGTGGGACCCCCGACACCATCCGCGCCGTCCCGCGTGCTGCCGTGTGGGAGCACTACCAGTGGCACTACAGGCCCGAGACCCTCGTGGTCTCGGCTGCTGGCGGCGTCGACCACGACGCGCTCTGCGACCAGGTGTCGCAGGCGCTGACCGACGGTGGCTGGGACCTGGCTGCAGGTGCGACACCGCGTGCGCCGCGCGACAGCGCCGACCTCTCGGGAGTCGGCGAGGTCGGCACCGAGCTCACCGTCCGTCGGGCGGTCGAGCAGGGCAACGTGATCATCGGCTCGACAGGGATCTCCGCGACCGACGACCGCCGGTTCATCATGTCGGTGCTTTCCGCTGTCCTCGGCGGCGGGATGTCGTCGCGGCTCTTCCAGGAGATCCGTGAGAAGCGCGGCCTCGCGTACTCGACCTACTCCTTCGCCTCAGGGCACGGCGGCATCGGGACCTTCGGTCTCTACGCAGGATGCGCCCCCGCGAAGATCGACGAGGTGAGCGAGCTCATGGTCCTCGAGCTCGAGAAGCTCGCCGACTCCGGGATCACCGCCTCCGAGCTCGCGCGGAGCATCGGGCAGCTCTCGGGCGGTCTGGTCCTCGGGCTCGAGGACACCGGCTCACGCATGAGCAGGCTCGGCAAGGCAGACCTCGTCACCGGGGAGCTGCTGAGCGTCGCCGAGTCGCTCGAGCGAATCCGTACCGTGACCGCCGAAGACGTCCAGGCTCTCGCCAAGGACCTCGCGGCACGACCGCGGTCCACGGTGCGCGTGGGGCCCTTCGGGGACTGACTCTCGGGGCCCGTCCTCTGGCCCGAGACGACGTCACGACACGTCACCGCACAGCAGCAGCAGCAGCACCAGCGGCACGACGAAGCCGCCGTCAGGCAGCTTCGCTCCTCAGGGAGCGACGCTCTCTGACGGCGGCTTCGTCGTGGGGGTTGCAGAGTCTGGCGCAGCGACGTGCGCGACGCCGGTCTCGCTGATCAGCGGCCCGGCAGCGGGGCTGTCTCCGAGGGCGAGGTGCTGGTCTTGGTCTCCGCAGAGGTCCGCTGAACCGATGTCGCCTCCTACCAGGAGGTGGAGCGCGCGCGCCGAGCCGATGGTCCGTGTCGAGGCCACGAGCACCCCGCACGCTCCGGCGACCAGGACGAGCAGGTCGACATCGAGGCGCACCAGGAGAGAGGCGACGGCGACCGCGAGCAGGAGGACTACGACCGCGCCCTTCCAGGCCGACGAGACGCCGCTCGAGAGCGCCGGGGGTGAGCCGAGGAGCCAGGCAGCGACCAGGGTGCCGACGACCACGAGGAACCCGGGGTCGAGGAGCACAGGCCACCCCGTCGCTCCGAGGGAGGAGGAGACGAAGAAGATCCCGCCTGCCGCCTGGAGCAGCACCGCTCCACCGCAGAGGAGCACGACGACAGCAGCCGCCACGTGCGTCGCCCGGTCGACCTCGCGGGCGAGGACCGAGCGCGGAGAGGGTGTGCTCGTCCACTGAGCGGTCGGGACGACGGCTGAGCCAGAGAGAACGGCTCGAGGGTGGACTCCGATCGCGTCCGCGCCGAGCCGACGGTCGTGAGACGGTTCCCGCAGGCCCACCCGGGGACGACCTGCCCACGCAGGCGACTCGAAGGTGCGGAGCAGCAGAGGACCGACCCAGAGCGCAACCGCGACGATGGCAGGTCCGGTCGCGGAGAGCAGGTCGAGCGACCACGTGGGTGTGGCGATGAGGTCTCCCTGGTGGAGCGGGGTGCCGTCCCCGGGCCAGGCGAACCAGGTCTGCGACGGCAGCCCGTCGCGCAGGGCGCGGGTGCTGTGGACCCCGTCCAGCCATGCCGCCGCGGTCCAGACGGCGAGGAGCCCCGAACCCGTCGCGCTCGGCCACCACCATCGAGCGCCGTCGCGGTTCGAGACGGCCCACGACAGCACGGTCACGACGAGCGACGTGCTGGTCGTCCATCCGGTGTACGGGGTGAGCAGAGCATCTGACCCGGCGCGGACGAGCGTGTCCACGACAGGCTCCGCGAAGAACACGGACCAGGAGGCGAGCGACTGCGTCGCTGCTGCTGCGCAGACAGTGGCTGCCGCAGCGCACGCGGACCACAGAAGACTTCTGAGAGATCTCACACCGGAGCATCGACACCCGGGACGTCGGGCTTGAGCCAGGGCCTATAGGCTGACGCCCGTGACTGGACAGCCCTCTCAGACGATCAGGGTCGCGGTGCTCGGCGCCGACGGCCGCATGGGACGTGCGGTCTGCGCCGCCGTCGACGCAGCACCCGACCTCGAGCTCGTGGCGCAGGTGCGCGCCGGTGACGACCTGGCGGCGAACCTCGACGGCGTCGACGTCGCGGTCGACTTCACGGTGCCCTCGGTGACCGAGGCCAACGTGCGCACCCTCGTCGATGCTGGTGTGCATGCCGTCGTCGGGACGACAGGCTGGACCGACGAGAGCCGTGGGCGCATCAGCGACCAGCTGGCTGCGCGGGCCGACCACGGGTCCGAGGTCGGGGTGCTCATCGCCCCGAACTTCGGGCTCAGTGCTGTGCTCGCCATGACCTTCGCTGCGAAGGCCGCCAGGTTCTTCGAGTCGGTCGAGGTCGTCGAGCTCCACCACCCGGACAAGATCGACGCGCCGAGCGGCACCGCCCGGCACACCGCCGCCGCGATCGCCGCGGCACGCCGGGAAGCCGGAGTCGCGCCGAGCCCCGACGCGACCGAGACAGGCTTCGACGCGCGTGGCGCCGACGTCGACGGCGTCCGCGTGCACGCCGTCCGGCTGCGCGGTCTCGTCGCGCACGAGGAGATCTTGCTCGGCAACGAGGGGGAGCAGCTCGTCATCCGCCAAGACTCCTTCGACAGGAAGTCCTTCATGCCCGGCGTGCTCCTCGCGATCCGCGAGGTCGTCAGCCGGCCCGGCCTCACGGTCGGCCTGGAGAACGTCCTCGACCTCTCGTGAAGATCCGTCCGCTCCTCGGCGCCGTCGCCGTCACGGCGCTCTTGGCCCTGTACGTCGTCGCGGTCTTCGGCAGGGTCGTGGCCCTCGTGCAGACGGGTGAGCCCGTCGCGGTGGTCTTCGGCCTCGGTGTGGCCGTGGTCCCGGTGCTCGTGGTCGCGCTCGTGGCCCGCGAGTGGTGGACCGGCGTGGTCGTCCAGCGCATGGCGGACCGTCTCGCCGCGGACGGCGAGCTGCCTGTCGACACGCTCCCGCGCTCCCCGGGCGGCCGGATCGACAGGTCCGCGGCCGACGAGCAGTTCGGCGCGTACAGGGCGCGGGTCGAGGCCGAGCCGGAGAGCTGGCGTGCGTGGTACCTGCTGGCCTTCGCCTACGACGCCTCGGGGGACCGTAAGCGCGCCAGGTCGTCGCTGCGCACGGCGGCAGGGTTCTTCCGCGCGGAGCAGCGCACCCGCTGACATGCGACCCTGAGCCGGAGCGTGCGCGCGCCCCCTGCTCGGCGCAGCGGCGGCGGACAGGCGAGGGACGCGTCAGGCTAGCGGTCGAGGGACGCCGACCACCGTCGTTCTGCGACGGGACGCCCCGCCACGTCGAGGACGCGGGTCCGGCCGTCCTCGGCCAGCCCAGCCCCTGCGAAGAAGGCCTCGCGCGCCGCGTCGCCCTCGAGCACCCAGGTGCTCAGGTCCTCGGCCCCGTCGGCACGGAGCCTGTCCACGGCAGCAGACAGCAGCCGAGATCCGTGCCCGGAGCGCTGGGCGGTCGGCAGCACCTCGAGCGCGACGACCTGACCTGGCGCGACCGCCACGAAGCCGACGACGTCAGCCCGCTCGCAGGCCACGAGGACAGCGAAGTCCCGGCCGGGCGGCGAGGTGATCGCCGTCTCCCAGCGCTCTCGCATCTGGGCGACGTCCAGGTCCGCGAGCGCCTCGTCGCCGAGAGCGCTCCCGTGCGCGGCCCGCCAGGCCTCGACCTGGATGCGGACGACGTGGTCGGCGTCCTCGGGCAGGGACGGGCGGACGGAGACGTCTGCGGACTCGGTGAACAGTGCCATGGCGCGACCCTACCGGCTGCGTCTCGTCAGCGACCGCCCGGACCCGGACCCGAGGTGCTCACATCGCGACGTAGACGGTCTCGAGGTACTCGTCGAGGCCTGCCTCCCCGCCCTCTCGGCCGAGCCCTGACTGCTTGAGCCCTCCGAAGGGGGCGCTCGCGTCGGAGACCAGACCACGGTTGATGCCGATCATCCCGGCCTCGAGCGAGTCGGACAGGTGCAGGGCGCGGCCGAGGTCACGGGTGTACGCATAGGCCACCAGGCCGTACTCGGTGCCGTTCGCGAGCTCGATCCCGTCGTCGTCCGAGCCGAAGGTGACGACGGGGGCGACGGGGCCGAAGGTCTCCTCGGTGACGACGGCGCGGTCCCGGGGGACACGGTCGAGGACCGTGGGCAGGTAGAAGTGCCCGCGCCCCGAGGGCGCAGACCCGCCAGTGCGCACGCGGGCTCCGGCGTCGACCGCCGACTGGACGACCGAGCCGACAGACTCCACGGCTGCGGCCTCGATGAGCGGGCCGACGGTGACGCCGTCCCGGCTCCCGGGGCCGACCACCAGGTCGTCGAAGGCCGCGGTGAGCCTGTCCGTGAACTCGGCAGCCACGGACTCCTGCACGAGGAACCTGTTGGCTGCGACGCAGGTCTGCCCGGAGTTGCGCATCTTCGCGATCATCGCGCCCTCGACCGCAGCGTCAAGGTCTGCGTCGGCGAAGACGAGGAACGGGGCGTTCCCGCCGAGCTCCATCGACGTCTTGAGGATGCCGCCCGCGGCGCTCTCGAGCAGCGAGCGTCCGACAGGGGTCGACCCAGTGAAGGAGAGCTTGCGCAGGCGAGGGTCGGCGAGCAGCGGACCTGTGACGTCCCGCGAGGACGACGTCGGGACGACGTTGAGGATACCGCCCGGCAGCCCGTGCGCCACGAGCGCGGCGCGCACGAGCTCGGCCACGTAGAGCGTGGTGAGAGGGGTCAGCCGGGCAGGCTTGACGACGACCGTGCAGCCCGCGGCGAGCGCGGGTGCGATCTTGCGGGTGAGCATGGCCAGCGGGAAGTTCCAGGGCGTGATGAGGAGCGCCGGGCCGACGGGCCGGCGGTGGATCATCTGCGTGCCACCGCCGGCGGGGGAGGTGCGCACGAGGCCGGGGACCCGGACCGCCTGCTCGGAGTACCACCTGACGAACTCTGCACCGTAGGTGACCTCGGCCCGCGACTCGGCGAGTGGCTTGCCGCACTCGGCGGTGATGAGCGCGGCGACGTCGTCGGCGTTGCGGGTCAGGGCGTCGAACACGTCGCGGAGCACGTCGGAGCGGGTCCGCGGTGACGTGCGACGCCAGACCTCGGCGTGCTCGTGCGCGGCGTCGAGGGCCCGCAGGCCGTCGTCGGGCGAGCCGTCGGCCACGTCGAAGAGCGACTCTTCGGTCGCCGGGTCCCAGACCTCGAAGGTCGCGCCGGTGCTCGAGGGCTGCCAGCGGCCGTCGACGAGCATCGACGTGGGGAGGTGGGCTGCGACGGAGGGGGACAGGGGTGAGGTGCTCATCCCTCAGTATGGGCACGGGGGCGCCACGGTCGCCCGAGGAGACGCAGGGGAGACGTCGTCTGCACCCCGCTGCGCAGGAGGGACGTGCCCCAGGTCACCCACCAGCCCGGGCCTAGACTGGACGCCATGACGTCTTCGCCTCTGCAGGTCCCTCCGCCCGCCGTCCCGACGCAGTACGAAGACCTGCTGCGCCACGTCATGGAGCACGGGACCCGCAAGGCAGACCGCACAGGGACGGGGACCCGCAGCGTGTTCGGGCACCAGATGCGCTTCGACCTCTCCGAGGGCTTCCCGCTCGTGACGACCAAGCGCGTCCACCTGCGATCGATCGTCGGCGAGCTCTTGTGGTTCTTGCGCGGCGACTCCAACGTCCGCTGGCTCCAGGACAACGGCGTGCGGATCTGGAACGAGTGGGCGGACGAGGACGGCGAGCTCGGCCCCGTCTACGGCGTCCAGTGGCGCTCGTGGCCCACACCCGACGGCCGGCACGTCGACCAGGTCTCCCAGGTCCTCGAGACGCTGCGCACGAACCCCGACTCCCGGCGGATGATCGTCTCGGCCTGGAACGTCGCAGACCTCGACGAGATGGCGCTCATGCCGTGCCATGCCTTCTTCCAGTTCTACGTCGCGGACGGCAGGCTCTCGTGCCAGCTGTACCAGCGCTCGGCCGACCTGTTCCTCGGGGTGCCCTTCAACGTCGCGAGCTACGCGCTCCTCACGCACATGGTCGCCCAGCAGGTAGGGCTCGAGGTCGGCGACTTCGTCTGGACCGGCGGGGACTGCCACGTCTACGACAACCACGTCGAGCAGGTCACCGAGCAGCTGACCCGCACCCCCTACGCCTTCCCGACCCTCGCCCTGCGCAAGGCGTCGTCGCTCTTCGACTACACCTTCGACGACGTGGTCGTCGAGGGCTATCAGCACCACCCGACGATCTCGGCCCCGGTCGCGGTATGAGCCCGGCGCAGCAGGTGGGCCTCGTCTGGGCGCAGGCGCGCGGCGGGGTCATCGGCGCCGGGGGGACGATGCCCTGGCACCTGCCCGAGGACGGCGCACACTTCCGCCGGACGACCGCGGGGTCGGCCGTCGTCATGGGGCGCGCCACGTGGGACTCGCTCCCGAGCCGGTTCCGCCCGCTGCCCGGCCGCACCAACATCGTGCTCACCCGCACACCAGGGCTCGCGCTCGAAGGGGCCGAGGTCGTCGGGTCCCTCGAGGAGGCGCTCGCCGTCGCGGCCGACCGCTCGCCAGGTCGGGTCTGGGTGATGGGTGGCGGCGAGGTCTACAGGCAGGCGCTCGCTGTCGCCGACCTCCTCGTGGTGACCGAGATCGACACGCAGGTCGACGGGGACACGTACGCGCCGGAGATCGGTGACGGCTGGGTGCCCGAGCCTGTCGTCGGAGACGAGAGCGGTCCTGACGGCTGGACGCAGTCCCGCACAGGGCTCCGATTCAGGTTCGTCGAGCACCGCCGGGCAGCGCCGCTCGGCTGAGGCCCCCGGCCTCCCTCAGGCTGGGACCTGCTCCGCCGCGCGCAGCTCGGACACGGAGACGAAGGTGTAGCCCTCGTCGGTCAGCTCGGCGAGCAGCCTGCGCACCGCGACGTACAACGAGTCGGCGGGGGTCCCGCGGCCGTCGTGGCAGAGCACGACCATGCCCGGGCTCGCCGTCGCGACGTCGGTGTCGACCACCTTCTCCGCCTTCTCGGTCGGCAGGTGGTGCGACCACAGCGCCACGTCGTACCCGAGCTCTGAGGCGACGAGCAGGCCCGGTGCGTCGATCCGTCCCCAGGGTGGCCGCACGAGCGTGGGTGCGGTCCCGGTCGTCGTGGCGATCGCGTCGTGCGTCGAGCCGAGGTTCTCGCGGATCGCGTCGACGCTCATCGTGCTGAGGTCGAGGTGCCCAGACCCGTGGCTGGCGATCTCGTGACCGGCGTCGTGGACGTCCCGGGTGATCTCGGGGTGCTCGACGACGGCGTCGCCCATCTGGAAGAACGTCGCCCGGGCGTCGTGCGCGGCGAGCGCGTCGAGGACCTGCGGGGTCCAGCGCGGGTCGGGTCCGTCGTCGAAGGTGAGCGAGACGAGCCTCTCGGCAGGGTGGGCCCGCCAGAAGACCTCGGTGCGGCACGCGACCGTCGAGTCTTGGGGGCGCGGCGCGACACGGTCGGTGGGGGACAGGCCGCGGTGCGGGGCGATCCCCGTCAGGGCCTCGGCCGTGAGGACGGCGCCGACGGTCCCCACCATCGTCAGCGCGGACGCGCCCATCATGCGGCGTCTGGACATGGTCGTGCTCATACGGTGGCCCCCTGCTGGACGTGCTGCGGCCCCTCGGCCGCGCGCCAAGACCCTACCGGACCAGCGAGGACCCTCGGCGTAGCTGCGAGCAGCGGGTCTCCGGGTCCCGTCCTGGGGGCCGCGACGGGTAGGTTATGACCATGGCGCTCCCGACCTCCAGCACCCGTCCCTTCGGCACGATGCTCACCGCGATGGTGACCCCCTTCAGCCCCGACGGTGCTGTCGACCTCGACGCCGCCGTCGCTCTCGCGGCGCACCTGGTCGACGGTGGGCACGACGGTCTGGTGCTCAACGGGACGACGGGGGAGTCCCCGACGACCCATGCCCCCGAGAAGGCCGACCTGGTCCGCGCCGTCGTCGACGCCGTCGGAGACCGCGCCGTGATCGTCGCGGGGGCCGGCTCGAACGACACCGACCACTCGATCCGCATGGCCGAGCAGTCGGCGGCCGCCGGCGCGCACGGGCTGCTCGTCGTCTCGCCCTACTACTCCCGCCCCTCGCAGGGGGGCATCGTCCAGCACACCACGGCGATCGCCGACTCGACCGACCTGCCCGTCATGGTCTACGACATCCCGGGCCGCTCGGGTGTGCGCCTCACCTCCGAGACCTACGAGCGGCTCGCGGGGCACGACAAGATCGTGGCCGTGAAGGACGCGACCGGTGACGTCTACGCCGCCGCGCAGAACATCGCCCGCACGGGTCTCGCCTGGTACAGCGGCGACGACGCCCTCTATCTGCCCTTCCTGGCCCACGGTGCCGTGGGTCTCGTGAGCGTCGTGGGGCACGTCGTGGGTCGCGAGCTCGTCGAGATCGGGCAGGCCTTCCAGGCGGGGGACCACGCACGGGCCACGTCGCTGTTCGTCGGCATCGTGCCGGTCATCGACGCAGTGATGGGTGGCGGCTTCGGCGTGGTGATGATCAAGTCGGCGCTCGTCGACCTCGGTCTCATCCCTGACGGGCACCTCAGGCTCCCGCAGGTCGGGGCGACGCAGGCCGAGGCTGAGGCCGTGCGCGCTGCGCTGCGCGCCGTCGGGCTGCTCGACGGCTCTGCCTCGCTGTAGACGGCGTCTGACAGAGGGGTCGCCCTGTCCCTGCGGCCGGTCAGGTGACGAGCCGAACGGGGTGCGCGTTCACCGCCACAGGGGTCTCCTCTGCGGGTGATGTTCGACGCGTTGTCGTCGCGGGAGGTGGGGACCTCTCCCCGCTGACCTGACGCGGCGCTGTCGCGCGTATACCCTGACAGCGATTCCGCGAAGCATGCCGAGCTCCACCACCTGGGAGGACCCCCCATGACCTCACGCTTCAACCCCCCTCCGGGTTGGCCCCCTGCC
>NZ_JACBYE010000012.1 GCF_013415325.1 Sanguibacter inulinus
CCCGACCACAGTAGGACGGGGCGACGCACGGACGACAGAGACCACGGGCTACGGACGGCTCCGACGAAAGTTGGAGGCGGGCCGGGCAGAGGTGGCCCCGCCCGGCCCCAGCGGGCCCTGCCCGTCCGCGCGCTCGTCTGCCCTCGGCTCGGCCCGGCCCTGCCCGGCCCGGCCTGACCCGGCCCGCAGGCTGGGCCCAGGACGAGGCGCGCTGGCGCTAGAGCGCCGCGTGCGGGTCGGAGGCGTTCAGTGCGGCGACCACCTGCTCGTAGTCCCCGCGCACCTCGCCGTACCTGAGGAACTTCACGGTCTTCACGAGGATCTCGTGCGCGTCGGGCTGCTCCTCGACGAGGGTGAGGACCTCGTCGACGAAGGCGTCGAGGGGCATCGCGACGGGGCTCTCGGCCTGCCCGGGCATGAGGTCGGTGCGGACCGCGGGCGGCACGATCTCCAGGACGCTCACCGTGGTGCCGGCGAGCTGGAGGCGGATCGACTCGCTGAGCATGTGGATCGCGGCCTTGGTCGCGTTGTACGTCGGGGTGACGCGCAGCGGGGCGTGGGCCAGCCCGCTCGAGACCGTGACGATGGTCGCGTCAGGCCGCGACTGCAGGTGCTCGACGAAGGCGGCGACCAGCCGGATCGGGCCGAGCAGGTTGGTCGTGACTATCGCCTCGGCGTCGGCCAGGAAGGCCGGCGTGCGCCAGTCTTCGGTCCGCATGATGCCCGCCATCGCGACCAGGACGTCGAGCTCGGGGTAGGCGGCCAGGACCTCCGCGGCCGCTCTCGTGATGCTCTCCGGGTCGGCGACGTCGATCTGCACGGTGCCGATGCCGGGGTGCTCGGCGGCGATCTGCTCGAGCAGATCGGTGCGCCTCCCGCCGACGACGACGGTGTTCCCGAGGTCGTGCAGCCTCAGGGCGAGGGCGAGCCCGATGCCGCTCGTGGCGCCGGGGACGAAGATGGTGCTTCCGGTGATGTTCATGCCTCCACCCTGCGACCCGTGGGGCGCGAGCGGGAGAGACCTGGTGAACCAGGGAGCGCCGATCCCTGGTTGTCGGGACGCGCACCCCACGATGATGGTGCGATGGACCGAGACGAGCTCGCAGCCTTCCTCCGTGCCCGGCGCGAGACGCTCCAGCCAGGCGACGTCGGCCTGCCGCCGGGCGCTCGCCGTCGCGCACCGGGGTTGCGGCGCGAGGAGGTGGCTGCGCTGACGGGCATGTCGACCGACTACTACGCGCGGCTCGAGCAGGGCCGGGGTCCCCAGCCGAGCACGCAGATGCTCGCGGCGCTGGCCCGCACGCTCAGGCTCACCGCAGACGGTCGGGACTACCTGTTCCGCGCCGCCGGTCACCCTGCGCCCGACCGGAGGAGCACGTCGTCGCACGTCGCACCAGCGCTCCTGCGGGTGCTCGACAGGCTCTCCGACAGCCCCGCGCTGATCCTCTCCGAGCTGTGCGAGCCGCTCGCCGCGAACGCGATGGCCGTCGCCCTGTTCGGTGACGTGCTCGGCCGGACAGGGTGGGCGCGCAGCGACATCTATCGATGGTTCACCGAGCCTGCCTCGCGGGACATCTACCCGCGGGACGACCACGACAGGCAGGGGCGGGCCCTCGTCGCCTCGCTCCGGGTCGCCTACGGGCGCTCGGGAGCGAGCTCCCGGGCCGGTGCGCTGGTCGCGGCGCTGAGCCTGGAGAGCAGCGAGTTCGTCGACCTGTGGGCCGAGCACGAGGTGGCGCGCAGGTTCGCCGACCACAAGACGCTCCTCCACCCGGAGATCGGCCCGATCGAGCTCGACTGCCAGGCGCTGTTCACCGAGGACCAGACGCAGTCGCTGCTGGTGCTGACCGCCGCCCCGGAGGACACCGAGGCGCGCGCGAGCCTCGACCTGCTGCGGGTGGTCGGGGCGCAGGCTTTCGACGCCTGACGAGAGGCCTCGGGCGCACACCTCCTCCTAGGCCACCAGGCTCAGAGCGTCTGTGTCACCTGGTCGTAGCGCAGGCGGGTCTGGCGCGGGCGGGTTGCGCCCTCCTCGGCGGGTGTCCCGACGTTGAGGACGACCAGGGAGCGCCAGCCGTTCTCGCTGAAGAACTCGGCGTCGACCGCTGCGGCGTCGAACCCGCCGAGGGGCCCGACGTGCAGACCGGCTGCCCGCAGACCGACGATGAGATAGCCGACCTGGAGGAGCGAGGAGGTGCGAGCCGTGCCGCTGCGGGCCTCTTCACCGGCGGCCTCGAAGCGCTCGCGGGCACCCTCCATGTACGGGGCGAGGACATCCATGTGCTCGTGGAAGCGCGTGTCCGCGGCCGCGACGATGGTCAGCGGAGCGGCGAGGGTCTTTGCCTTGTTGCCCTCGGCCATGTGCTCGACGAGGCGGGCCCGCGCAGCCGGGTCGCGCAGCACGAGCAGGCGCAGCGGGACCGTGTTCATCGCGGTAGGACCCCACCGGACCAGGTCGTAGGCCGCCTGGATCTTCTCGTCAGGCACCTCGGTGTCGTCGAAGGCGTTGACGGAGCGCGCCTCGCGGAACAGCAGGTCTGCGGTCGCGGCGTCGATCTCGAGCAGCTCGTCGAAGGCTGCGTCGGTCGGGGTGAAGGTCTCTGCGCTCATGGTGGCGTCAACGGAGAAGAGCGGTCGCACACTTCCCACAGGTCGTGTGAGGTTACCCACAGGGACCCGTGATGTCACGTCGTCGCCTCGGCTCGCCCGGCGGAGCGTCGACCGGGCATCCTGGGACCATGCGTGTCGAACCCGTGAGCGAGGACGTGCTCCGCGCCCGTCTCGTCGCCCGCATCCTCGCCGAGCCGGCGCCGGCTGCGGTGCGCGTCTTGCTCGACGGGCATCCGTCGACCGTTCCCGGGGCGCTGGCAGACGCCCTTGTGGAGCCGCTGCGTGCGGCAGGTCGACCGACAGCGCGGATCCGTGCCGAGGACTTCTTGCGCCCGGCGTCTCTGCGCCTCGAGATGGGCCGTCACGACCCCGACAGCCTGCTGGACGCGTGGATCGACGTCTCGGGTCTCAACCGTGAGGTGCTCAGCGCGGTCGGCCCCGGTGGGCAAGGACGCTACCTGCCGTCGTTGCGGGACCCCGTCACCGACCGGGCGACGCGCGCCGGATACCTCGAGGCACCGCCCGGGCTGGTCGTGCTGCTCGACGGCTCGCTCGCGATGGGCCGCTGGCTCGACGTGGACCTCACGGTCCACCTGTCGCTGCGCACGTCGACCATCGCCCGTCGCACGGCCGACGAGGACCGCTGGACCCTCGACGCGTACACGCGCTACGCCATCGAGGTCGAGCCCGAGAGGGCGGCCGACGTGGCCGTCCGGGTGGACGACGCACGCCGACCGGCGATGCTCACGGGCTGAGAGGTCGTCGAGACAGCAGTCGTCCTTCCCGGTGTCTAGAGGAGCCCGCGTTCCGCGGCGACCTCGACGGCCTCACGCCGTCCGACGACGCCGAGCTTGCGGTAGATGGCCCGCTGGTGGGTCTTCACGGTGTTGACCGACAGGAACACCGCTGCGGCGATGTCGGCGGCCGTCATCGCCGACCGCAGGTAGACCAGGACCTCGTGCTCACGCGGCGTCAGAGACCAGAAGGACGGCACCAGCGGCGCCGGAGGCCGCACCCCGGACAGGTGGTCGAGGAGCGTCACGGTGTAGGCCGTGTGCAGGCTGCCCCAGCCGAGGTGCGCACGGAGCAGCGGCAGGACCTGGCACGACCTGTCGACGAAGGGTCGGCGGACGTCGTCGACCTCGGCCAGGGTGATCGCCTGCTCGAGGAGCCTGTGGGCCTTGTCGGGCTGCTCCTCGGCGTCGGCGAGCAACGCTCCCACCACCCGGTGTGCGACGAGCGAGTGGCTCGCCCGGCATCCTCCCGGCAGCAGGTCGAGGACAGCCCGGGCACCGACGAGGTCCCCGTCGAGGCGGAGCAGGTCGGCGCACCAGACGAGCGAGTCGGGGTGGTGGGGCAGCATCACGTCGAAGGCGGCCTTCTCGGCGGTCTGCCGGGCGTCGGACGACGAGCCGTGGGCGTAGGACCACCGGGCGTCGAGCATCAAGGCGACCACGGGCCAGGTGGCCGGCAAGAACATGTCGTGCTCGCGGCGCAGCAGCGAGCTGTGCAGGGCCTCGGCCCCCGCAGGCTCGCCAGCCGCGAGCGCGACCTCGAGCAGCAGCGCCTGGGAGCAGACGCGCAGGTAGTGGTCGGTCGGCTGGTTCCGCGAGGCTGACCGGGCCGCGAGGGTTCGCGCCTCGTCGAGGTCGTCGCGCTCGAAAGCTGCCCGGGCGAGCGCCAGCACAGCGGGGGAGATCGTCGCCGCGGACTGCCACCCGAGCGTCGCCGCCTCGTCCAGGACCCGTCGGGCCCGTGTGCGCCCGGCACCGACCCCGTCGACGGTGCTCGCGACGAGAGCGAGCTCGGCCTCGCACGCCAGGCGCAGCGCGGTCATCCGGCGGCTCGTCGCGATCGTCGCCGACGCCTCGAGGAGCGCGACCCCGGTGGCGCGCTCGCCGACCCGGCAGAGCAGCTGGCCGACGATGTACTCCGCGCCGGCCGTCGCTGTGTCGTCGGTCGTCGCGGACCCGGGTGAGAGCAGCTCCCTGCCGCGCCGTGCCATCTCGACGAGGTCCGGGGCGTCGACCGCGAGCAGGAGGCGCAGGAGGCTCTCCAGCAGGACGAAGCGGCCGCCGTCGGTGACCGGAGGGTCAGCCGCAGCCCGAGCGTGTGCTCGTCGGACCTGGAGATCAGCCTGGACCGGGTTCCCCTCCAGATACCGGCACACGGCGACCAGCAGCAGCAGGTCAGGGTTCTCGTCGAAGGGCGGGGGCACCCGCAGGCACAGGGAGAGCAGCAGGGCGTGCTGCCCGCGCAGGACCAGCTCGATCCACTGCTCGCTGATGCACTGCGCGGCCAGCGCGGGCCGCCCGCCTGCGAGCGCATGGTCGACAGCCTCCTCGAGGTCGCGGTCGCGCCAGTGGTGCGACGCGGTCCGGTGCAGGGACCGCCACGTGGAGGGTTCTGATGCGGCGAGCCGCGCCTGGCACTGGGCCCGGAAGAGGTCGTGCCACCTGTAGACGGCGCTCGTGCCAGGGATCTCGGGCTCCCGCTCGAGGAAGAGCCCGCGGTCGACGCACTCGACGAGCAGCCGCGACCCGTCCGGGCTGCCCGAGAGCGCGTCGGCGAGCTCGGCGTCGATCCGCCGGCAGGTGGTCGCGCGGAGCACGAAGCGGGCGAGGTCGGGTCGCAGGCTCGCCAGGAGGTCCGCGACGAGGAGGTCGGCGACAGGGCTCCGGGGACTGAGCAGCCGCTGCAGGGTCGGACCGACGGGCGTGTCTCGGGCCGTGACGAGCGCCATCCGGACTGCGACCGGCCATCCGCTCGTCGCCTCGTGGAGCTCGTGCTGGTCGTCGGTCGTCAGGGTGACCCCAGACAGCTCGCCGAGGGTCTGGACGTCCTTGCGGGTGAACCGGAGGTCTGCAGCACGGAACTCTGTGAGGTCGCCGTGGGCGCGCAGGCGCTGGAGCGCGAGCGGCGGGTCGAAGCGCCCGGCGAGCACCACACGCAGCTGGTCGGGCAGATAGCGGAGCAGGCGGTCGAGGGTAGCCCGCGCCCCGTCCGACCGGATCTCGTCGACGTCGTCCAGGACGAGCACGACGGGTTCGGTGCTGTCGTCGATGACGGAGATCAACCTGTCGACAGGACCGCCGTCTTCGTGCCCTGGGCCCCACAGGTCGTCGAGGGGCCAGGGGCCGCTGCGGCCCGTCGTGCGGACGTCCGCGGCCTCGATGCTCGAGACGATCCCGTGCCAGAGGGTCTGCGGGTCGTTGTCGAGGTCGTCGAGGCCGAGCCACGCGACCCGGGTGGTCGAGGTCCTCGCCCACGCGGCGAGGAAGGTGGACTTGCCGTAGCCGGTCGGGGCGGAGACGAGCGTCACGGGACGGCTGCCGACGGCTTCGGTCTCCGGTCGGGCACCGATGCGCTCGCGGACGACGTGCGGGGTCGGCGGCGGTGGAGGGTGGATCTTGCGAGCCGGTACCCGGTGCGCCGGACGGTCCCCCCACGTGGCGCTCACCGGCGCCCCACCGCCTCGGCGCCATCGGGTACGGGCCGTCGTGGGGGGACCGTGCGTGTCGTGGACGGGTCGCTGTCATCCTTCGCGCGTGAGGTGCGGGCGGCCACCCGGGGTGCACGGTGGTGACGAGGAAGGACCGGCCTGGAGAGAGAGGAGCGCAGATGCTCTACGAGATCACGGTGGACGGGGCTGTCGACACCGTCGCCCTGCTCGACTTCGTCGATGCGACGGCCTCCGAGGACGGCGGGTCGACGGTCTTGCGGTGCCGTGTGCAGGACGCCTCCGGCCTGTCGGGGGTGGTGGTCCTGCTGCACGACGTCGGGCTCCGGGTGCGTGAGGTGCGGGCGGTCCCGGACGTCGAGGCCTGGTGAGGACGCTGTGGAGGAACCTGCCGGGATGGTGATCATGATCGTCCCCCCAGACGGTCGCGTCTCATGACCTTCGGATGATGCCCGTCCCCGAGGGGCGAGCGCAGACTGAGACCCAGGTCACACATGCTACCGCGCAGCGGGCTTGCAGCACGAAGGTGATCGTGCCGACCGGGAGGAGCAGGCGTGGCAGGGACCGGCGGCAGGTGCTCCTCGTGACGAGCCGTGCCCAGGACCACCGACGGCGTCGTCGGCGTCGGGTGCACGGCAGGCCTGACGACTTCGTGGTCGTGCTCTGGTTGCTGGGCGTCAGCTACCTGCTCTTCGCGGTGACCTCCGACCGTCGGGTCCGGGTGCTCGTGGCGCTCATCTACGTCGTGGCCCTCGTCGTCACGGTGCAGGCCTCCGACCCCACATCCCGCCAACGCCGGGCGATGCGGTGGCTGGTCGCCTGTGGGCTGGTCGTGGCCGGTGCAGGCTTCCTGGTGCTCCCCGTCGAGGACGCCCAGGGGGTCGTCGACGTGATGGTCACCGCGGTGCTCGCGCTCACCCTCGTCCTGGTGGTCAGTCGTGTCCTCCTCCACCGCACCGTGACGATCCAGACCATCGCCGGGGCGCTGAGCGCCTACCTGCTCATCGGCATGACCTTCACGAGCCTCTACGCGGTCCTGGCCTGGGTGGGGCCGGACCCCTTCTTCGTCTCGAGTGCGTCCCAGGCTGCCCCAGACCTCCAGTACTTCTCGTTCACGACGCTCACCACCCTCGGCTACGGTGACCTCACCGTGACCACGGGGGCAGCCCGAGGCTTTGCGACCCTCGAGGCGCTCGTGGGGCAGATCTTCCTCGCGACGCTCGTCGCCAGCCTCGTCGCGGCCTTCCGGATGCAAGAGCAGGCGCTCGACGACCCCGTCGTGCCCGACGGTCCAGGTGGTCCTGAAGACCCGGTCGGGCGCGACGACGGCCGACCAGCCTGACCCACCGGGGCTGACCTGCCTGGGGCGCTGCGCCGGCGCACCATCCCAGATCATCCGCGAGGGATGAGGCCCGGGAGGTCTGCGTTCGCCATCGTGGGAGGACTCCGGGCTCTCCGGACGCGCACCGCTGACCGAGAGGACCTCATCATGTGGGACAACTTCTGGAGCATCGTCTGGTTCTTCTTCTGGAGCTTCGCCTTCATCTCCTACCTCTTCGCGCTGTTCGCCGTGGTCAGCGACCTCTTCCGTGACCACGCACTCGGGGGGTGGGGGAAGGCGGTGTGGTTGGTGTGCCTCGTCTTCGTCCCGTTCCTGACAGTCCTCGTCTACCTCGTCGCCCGGGGACCCGGCATGGCCGAGCGCAGCGAGCGCGGAGCCGCCCAGGCGCAGCGCGCAGCGGACGACTACATCCGTGGGGTCGCCGGGTCGAGCCCGTCGGACGAGATCATGAAGGCCAAGGCGCTGCTGGACGCCGGCACGATCACTCCCGACGAGTACGAGCGGCTCAAGGGCGCAGCGCTCCAGCTGTAGCGGCGGCAGGGGCACGACGACCAGGGCGACCTGACCTCGACCGGGAGGTCGGGCTGATGTCCACCAGCGGTGGCGGCGACTGGACCGCAGTCGTCTCGTCTCAGGTCGTGGGGCTGTCGCTCAGACGGGTCCTGACGGCCGTCCAGGACCGAGAGTCGTCTCCTGCGCGACGCCGGCTGCCTCGCCCTTGAGCTCGACGAGGATCGTGTGCGTCGGCGTCCCACCGGTGTTCTCGCCCGAGTGCCTCTGCGCCGGGATCCACACGGCGGCTCCGGCGGGGAGCCGGGTGTCGAAGACGCGGTCGCCCGCCGACAACCTGCGGTCGAAGGCGCTCAGGGTCACCATGACCGAGTTCGGGTGGTCGTGCGGCGTCGTGGCGTCGCCGGGGACGTCGGTGTACTCGAGCACCCTGACGTGCTCGTTCTCCCAGAGCGTCCTGTAGTGGTCGGGATTCGTGAGGGTCGGGTCGTCGTTGACCATCCTTCGACCGTACTCCTGCGGTGGTGCGGCGTGAAGGTGCGCGTGGGACTGTGGAGAGCGACCACGAGCACCTGGAGAGATGCCATGACCTCCATGCACCCCGCAGAGCACGCCACCTTCACCCTCGAGCGCAGCTACGACGCGGGCGCTGAGCAGGTCTTCACCGCCTGGGCCGACCCGGCCACCAAGGCACGCTGGTTCGCCAGCCCCGGAGCCGAGCACTCCCTCGACTTCCGTGTGGGCGGCATCGAGACCACCCGCGGCGGACCAGACCCCGATGTCCCCTTCGTCTTCACCTCGACGTACCAGGAGATCCAGCCGGGCGCGCGCCTCGTCTACTCCTCGACGCTCGCCCACGCCGGACGGGTCGCGACGGTCTCGCTCACCTGCGTGGAGATCGCCGAGCGCGGATCGGGGAGTACCCTCGTCCTGACCGAGCACGACGTCTTCCTCGACCACCTCGAAGAACCCGCCTGGCGCGAGCAGGGCACCGCGGAGTGGCTCGACAGGCTCCAGACGGTCCTCGGCTGAGCCTCGCCTGCAGAGGCACGCCGGTGGGCAGCAGGCGCGACGAGAGGACACGCCCTGACACGGCAGCAGCGTCCTTCCCGCCATGGAGGGAAGGACGCTGCTGGGCGCGCAGGTCACGGACCCGAGGGTCTCAGGCCGCGGCCTCGACGCCCTGGTGGACCAGGGCCGAGATGTGCCGCTTGAGCTCGTTGAACTCAGGTGACGTCACGTCACGGTCGGTCCCCAGGTCGATCGGCACGATCTCCCGGATGTGCCCGGGCACCCCGTGCGAGGCACCGCCGGCCATCACGACCACGCGGTCGGCGAGGAACACGGCCTCTTCGATCGAGTGCGTGACGAACACGACCGTCGTCCCCGTCTCGCGGTGGATGCGCGAGAGCTCAGCCTGGAGCGACGAGCGTGTCAGCGCGTCGAGCGCCCCGAAGGGCTCGTCCATGAGCATCACCGACGGGTCGTTGGCCAGCACCCGCGCGATCGCGACCCGCTGCTGCATCCCGCCCGACAGGTCGTGCGGGAACTTCGCCGCGAAGCGCGTGAGACCGACAGCCTCGAGGAAGCGGCTCGTGCGCTCGCGGACGACGTCGCGGGGGAGGCGTGCCTGGCGGGGCCCGTAGGCGATGTTCTCGCTCACCGAGAGCCACGGGAACAACCCGTAGTCCTGGAACACCACACCGCGCTCCGGGTCGGGCTTGGACACGGCTTCTCCCGCGACGGTGACTGTGCCCTTGGTGGCGGGTTCGAAACCGGCAAGGATGCGCAGCAGCGTGCTCTTGCCGCAGCCGCTCGCGCCGACGACGCAGACGAACTCTCCGGCCGGGACGCTCAGGTCGACGCCGTCCATCGCGAAGATGCCTGAGCCGGCGCGGCCGTAGCGCTTGCCGAGGTCGGAGATCTCGATGTCAGCGGGGCGGGTGGGGCGGATGGTTCCGATGCGAGGCATGACGGGCTCCTTCTAGGAGAGGGTCGGACGGCTGCGCGTCACGAGCTTGACGAGGCCGACGAGGACACGGTCGGCGACGAAGCCGGCGAGGCCGATGATCACCATCCCGGCGACGATGAGGTCGGTCTTGGACATGTCGCGGGCCTGGGTGATCATCGCGCCGAGGCCCGTGCTGATGCCCACGGTCTCGCCGACCACGAGGATCACCCAGGACAGCCCGAGCGCGATGCGCAGACCGCCGACGATCGAGCGCATAGACGCGGGCAGGATCACCTTGTAGAGGACCTGCCCGGACCGGGTGCCGAGCATGGATGCGGCCTCCACGAGGCGCACGGGCACCTGCCGGACCCCCGAGATCGTGTTGAGCAAGATCGGGAAGAACGCGGCGAGGAACACGAGGAAGATCGCCGAGCCGTCGCCGTAGCCGATGATCAGCAGGGTCAGCGGGGCCCACGCGGTCACCGGGATCGGCCGGGTGAGGTTGACCGTCGGGTCGAGCATCTTGAAGGCCAGGGAGAACCGGCCCATGATCACCCCGAGCGGGATGGCGAGCAGTGCGGCGAGCCCGAAGCCTGAGAGCACCCGCACCGTCGAGGCACCGAGGTGGTCGAGGAGCGTGCCGCTGAAGGCGTCGTCGATCGAGCCGGCGCCGGCGAGGTCGAGGATCCGCTGGGCGACCTCGACGGGAGTCGGCAGGAATCCCATCTGGATGCCGAAGGGCAGCGTCCAGGCCTGCTTCACGCCGAGGTTCCACAGCAGGAGCCCGACGATCGGCACGGGGAGGGCGAGCAGGAGCGTGGCCCAGGTGCTGCGGTCTGGGAGACGCAGGCGCCGTGCGCCCGGCGCTGCCGTGGGCTTGCCGGTCGGGACAGGAGTCGCGGAGCCTGAGGCCGGACGCTCGGCGGTCGCCGAGGTCGTGGCAGGTGCCGACGTGGTGGAGGGTGCTGAGGTCGCGGTGCTGCTCGCGGACGAGCGTGCTGGGGAGGTTCCGGTCGGGGTGTCCGTGGTGGACGGGGCGTCCGTGCGTGCGGTCATGTCACTTCCCTCTCGGGACGAGCCGGGGCGCTCCGGCCGACGTGCGGCCGGCCGGAGCGCCAGGGGTACGCAGTGCGCGCGAGGTACGCGAGTGCGTGAGGTACGAAGAGTCCGCGGACTCAGGAGGAGGCGTGCGCGTCGACGAAGGTCGTGTCGATCAGCGTCGCGACGTCGGGCTCGGACTCGATCTGCTTGAGGCCGGCCATCTGGCCGATCAGCGCGGTGACCTGGTCGGTGTACTCGGCGTCGATCTCCCAGCGCGGCCAGATGTTCGTCACGGCGGTGTCGACGACAGCCGCGTCGATCCCGAAGGTGTCGACCACACCGGCGGCCCAGTCGGCCGGGTCGTCGGCCATGTGCTCGGTCGCCGCGATGTGCGCGTCGACGACGTCCTGCACGAGCTCGGGGTCTTCGTCGATGAGCGCACCCGTCGTGTACAGGCCGATGTTCACCTTGCCCACAGGCGTCTCGTAGGGCGAGGCGACCTGGACGGCGCCGGACTGCAGGGCCGTCGACGGGCCGAGCTCGGCCGAGGAGAACGCGTCGATCCGTCCGGCGGCGAGAGCGCTCGCCATGTCGGAGAACGGGAGGTTGACGAGCTCGACGTCGGAGTCCGCGTCCATGCCCGCCTGGTCGAGGGTCATGCGCAGCAGGATCTCCTGCGAGGAGCCCTTCGGGTACCCGACCTTGAGCCCGGCGAGCGACTCGACACCCTCGAGCCCCTCCTTGCCGATGATCCCCGAGCCGCCGTCGGCCGCCGCGGCGACCACCACGACGTCCTGACCCGCCGAGGCGCCCGAGATGGCTGACGGGACACCGGCGACGCCGAAGTCGATGCTGCCGCTGACCACGGCGTTCTTGATGTCGGGGGAGGTGTCGAAGGTGACGATCTCGAAGGTCACGCCCTCAGGGGCGTTCTCCTCGTAGAAGTACGGGGCGTACAGGTGCGGCTGCCCCTTGAGGGTGCCGACCTTCACGATGGTGTTGCCGTCGGCGTCAGCCGTGGCGTCGCCCGAGCAGGCGGTGAGGGAGGCGGCTGCGAGCATCGTGGTCGCGAGGGCGACCAGGGTGCGGGAGGTCTTCACGGGAGTCTCTCTTCTGTCGGGTGCTGTGCGTGCAGGGGGGTGCAGAGCTGGCAGAGCGTGCAGGGAAGGTCTTCAGGCGAGCGACGCGCTGTACGCGCGCCACCCTCCGTGGTGGGACACGTCGGGCGGGACGTCCCCGGTCGCCGGGAGCGAGCCGACGAAGCCGACGACCTCGCGTCCGTCGTCGAGGGTGACCGCGCCGAGGGCGAGCGGACGGGGGATCGTGGTGAGCAGCTGCCCGAGCCCGTGCGGGGTGAGCAACCACTCCTCGCCGGCCAGGCGGGTGCCCGTCCCGGGGGCGACGGCCGCGAGCAGGGGCTTCGCGGGGGTGGTCGCGAGGGCGTGCATCCTGTAGTCGGGGGCGGTCTCGACAGGTCCGACGTAGCGGGCGCCGAGGGCGACGAGGTCGCCGTTGAGGGGCTCGCCCGTCAGGTGCGCACCGAAGACGACGAGACTCGTGCCTGTCGTGGGATAGGGCGTGGAGGGCGCGCCCGGCGCTGTCGCTGCGGACCCGGCCGCGAGCATCCGCTCCGCCAGGTCGAGCGCGACCTGGTCGTCGAAGGCCCGGACCAGCAGGCTCACGCCGAACAGCCCGCCGTCGGCCTCGCCGGCCGGTACGGCCACGCCAGCCATGTCGAAGAGGTTGACGAAGTTCGTGTAGGTGCCGAGGCGGGCGTTGGTCCCGAGCGGGTCGGCCGCCACCGCCGCGACAGTCGGGTGCTCGGGCGCTGTCGGCGCCAGGAGGGCGTCGAAACCCTCCAGCAGCGCCATCGCCTCGAGCCTGTGCGCCGCGAGGGCGGACTGCGCCGCGAGGTACTCGGCGGCGGTCACCTCGCCGGCTGCGGCGGCGATCCGGGCGACCGTCGGGTCTGCGTGCTCGGGGTGCGCCGCGAGGAACTCCCCGTAGGCCGCGTAGCGCTCGGCCACCAGACCGCCGTCGTAGAGCAGCGACGCCGCTCGCAAGAACGGGGTGAGGTCGATCGGCGCTGTCGTCGCGCCCGTCGCCTCCAGACGCTCCCGCGCCTCGTCGAAGCGGGCTCGGGACTCGGCCGACAGCAGCACGAGGTCCTCGTCCCGCGGGACCGCGACACGTGCAGCCTGCGGGGCAGCCAGCCGAGTACCAGCGGGCCAGCTGCGCGAGGACGGGTCGAGACGGCTCGTCGCCGTCATGTGCCCCAGCACGGTCCTGGCGATGCCCAGCGTCGGAGCCAGGACTGTCACGCAGTCGAAGGACTCGCAGGCCGGCACGACCCCGTCCTTGGGCACCAGGCCCAGGGTCGGCTTGATCCCGACCAGACCGTTGAAGGCCGCAGGAACACGACCTGAGCCGGCGGTGTCGGTCCCGAGGGCGAAGTCCACGATCCCCAGCCCGACGGCGACGGCCGACCCCGACGACGACCCGCCCGAGACCCTCTCCGGCACGACGGCGCTGCGGACCACGCCGTAGGGGCTGCGCGAGCCCGTCAGACCTGTCGCGAACTGGTCGAGGTTCGTCTTGCCGAGCACGATCGCCCCGGCCTCGATGAGCTGGGCGACCACGGTCGCCGACCGTGCTGGCACCCGGGCGTAGGCCGGGTGGGCGGCTGTGGTCGGCAGGCCCGCGACATCGATGTTGTCCTTGACCCCGAAGACCGTCCCGGCGAGCGGAAGCCGCTCACCGGCGGCGACCCGGGCGTCCACCTCGGCGGCCTCGGCCACGACGTCGGCGACAGGGCGCACGTGCGTCCACACCTCCGGGTGGTCTGCGGCGTCGAGAGCCTCGAAGGCTGCCAGGACCCTGCGGACAGCCGGGCCTGGGGCTTGCCCTGCCGGGGCGGTCTCTCCGACGGTCGCGGCCTCGCCGGGAAGGTCCCCGGATCTCGGGAGCGCGGATCCCGGGAGCGCGGTGCTCGCGCTCGCGGCCGGTACGTCTGTCAGGTCTGTCACGGGGGTCATCGAGAGTCCTCTCACGTCATCATCCGGGTCATGGCCAGGGCGTTCGCGGCGCGCTCCATGACGACGTCCTGGGAGGCGCCGACGTGGTGGCGCAGCGCGTCGAGCGCTGCTGGGAGGCGGTCGCGGACGACAAGCTCGGCGATCTCGATGTGCTCGGTGATCGTGGCCGTCATCCGGTTCTCGGTCAGGTAGTCGTACATGCGCACCGAGCGGATCCGGCTGTTCACCTGGACCAGCGCCTGGGTGAGCGCGGGGTTGCCCGAGGCGTCGACGAGCGTCGTGTGGAACTGCTCGTCCTCGGCGACGAACCCGGCGTCGGGGGTGGGGCGGTGGTCACGGTGGCCGTACCAGCGGTCGAGCTCGGCCTCGAGGCGCGGACGGTCGTGGTGGATGTCCACCTCGGCGATGGCCCGCTCGATGCCGCGCAGCTCGAGGGTCACGCGCAGCTCGTAGAGCCCCGCGAGCTCGTGGAAGCTCGGCAGGTAGAGGTAGAGACCGCCGTCGCGCTTCTCCACGAGGCCGTCGGCCTGGAGCCTGGCGAGGGCCTCGCGCACCGGGGTGCGGGAGACGTCGTGGCGCTCGGCGATGCGCTCCTCGGCAAGCCTCTCGTACGGCGAGATGCGGCCGTTCATCAGCTCGTCGCGGAGCGCCAGGTACACCTGCTCGCGCCTCGAGGCGGGGCGCTGCGGGGGTGTCGACACCACCGGGTCCAGTTCTGTGCTCATGGATGTATACAGTCCTGGACACATGTTTCGCGGGTGCCCGTGCTGTGTTTCCGGGGCGTTGCCTCTGGGCCAGGAGTGTTGCCACGAGGTGACTTCTTGCCCGGAGAGCGGGCCAGCGTCGTCTCGTGAGTCTGGCGAGCGCTTTCCGGTACGGTGGTCCGGTGACTACCGAGCACCCCCACGACGGCGTGGGCACACAGACCTCCCCGGTGCTCCCGGGGTACTACGCAGACCCGAACATCCTCGCGATCGGTGACAGGTACTACGTCTACGCGACGACCGACGGCTACGAGGGGTGGGGCGGGACGCACTTCGAGGTGTGGGAGTCGCCGGACCTCGCGACGTGGACCAACCGCGGCACGATCCTCACCCTCGGCACCGACGTCTCCTGGGCTACCCAGCACGCGTGGGCGCCAGCGGCGATCGAGCGGGACGGCAGGACGTACTTCTACTTCACCGCCGAGCAGTCTGTCGGGGTGGCTGTCGCCGACTCACCCGTCGGCCCCTTCCGGGAGATGCTCGGCCGCCCCCTCGTCGACAAGCGCGACTTCGGCGACGGCCAGCAGATCGACCCGGCGGTCTTCGTCGACACCGACGGTCAGCACTACCTGCTGTGGGGAAACACGACCGGGTACGTCGTCCCGCTCGACGACACGATGGCCGGGTACGACCCCGCCGAGGTGAGGGTCGTCGAGGGGATCGACGACTTCCGTGAGGCGCTGTTCCTCGTCGAGCGGCACGGCACGTACTACCTGTCCTGGTCGGTCGACGACACCCGCTCGGAGGACTACCGCGTCGCCTACGCGACGGGCCCCTCGGTCTACGGGCCGTGGACGAACCGCGGGGTGATCCTCGCCAAGGACCTCGAGCAGGGGATACGGGGAACCGGCCACCACTCGATCCTCCAGGTGCCCGGGACCGACGAGTGGTTCATCGCCTATCACCGCTTCGCGATCCCGGACGGCGACGGCACCCACCGCGAGACGACGATCGACAGGTTGGTCTTCGAGGAGGACGGGAGCATCCGCGCGGTCGTGCCGACCCTCGGCGGCGTCGAGTCGGTGCCGGTCCCTCGGCTCGGCTGAGGCACGGCACGGCACGTCGAGCGGCTCCGCTCCCGTCGAGAGCCCGGCTCCGTCGCCGGTCACCGACACTCGCTCCCGCTCCGGCCACTACTCTCGCCTGCGGCGTCTCTGCCGCCCGACCGCGGTCCGAGCGCGACCCACACGGGTCCGGTGACGAACCAGACGGCTAGGACGACGCCGATGCGGCCGGTCCAGCTCCACAACGGGTCCTCCATCCACTCGGCGACAGGCGGGATGCCTGTCCCGGCGACGAGGCTCAGGACGAGCAGCACGCCCCCGGCGATCACCGCCGCGACGAGCGCACGACCGAAGTCCTTGAGCTCTCTGGGCAGGGCGGCGAGCCCGTCGCGTGGTCCGCGCACCGGCGCAGGACCCCCTGCGTAGCGGTGCGCGAACCTCACGTCGGCCCAGCGGACGAGCGTGTGCCCGAAGGCCACGGTGAACCCCAGATACACGGCCGCGAGCCCGTGCGAGAAGCCGGGCGGGGTCCCTCGTGCGACGTCGACGACCGAGGCCGTGACGAGCACCAGGTCGACGACCGGCACGCACACCAGCAAGATCCCGCCAAGCCGCGGCCGGCGCAACGGGTAGCGGGCGACGAGCCCGGCCGCGAGCACGACCCAGAAGCCGATCTCGCAGGCGATCACGAGCAGGACGAGGGGGTTCTCCGAGAGCAGGTCTTCCATGCCTCGATCCTGCTCGGCGCGCCCGGCCGGGTCGTCGGCCGACCGGGCGATCCTCGGGCAGCACGGAGCAGGCACGCCGTACATCCTTCGGGCGACGCTCACGCGATCGCGATGTGGTCGAATCGACGGGTGCAGCCCGCCTCCCCACACCGGTCCCCAGCGTCTGACCGACCGCACGAGAGCCCGCTCGACCCTCGCCTGCCCTCTGACCGCCTGCCCTCTGACGACGCTGTGGCGCTCACCCGTGACCTCGACGACAGGCTGACGCTCGCCCGGCGGACCGAGCCCGGGTGGTTCCGGACCGACCTGCGGGTCGCCCTCGCGGTCCTCGTCGCGGGCCTCGTGCTGCTGGCCGTCGGGCTGTCGGGCCTGTGGGCGCAGGACGAGGCCCTCGACCCGGACCGCTGGTGGCACGCGGTCCCGCTCGTGCTCGGTGCAGCGGTCATGGTCGGCAAGCGGCGGCGGCCCCTGCTGGCCCTCCTCGTGGGCCTCGTGCTGCTCGCCGTCGACACAGCCCTGGGCGGCAGCCTCGGGACCGTGGTCGTCGTGCTCGACCTGCTCTACTCGGCGGCCCTGTTCTCCTCACGCACTGGGCGCCAGGTGCTCGTCGTCACGGCGTGGTCCCTCGTCGGGGTGTCGGCGGTGGTCGCCGGCGCCAGCTCCGAGGGTGACCCGCGGGCCGTGGTGATGGGTGCGATCCAGGCTGTCGGCTTCCTCGTCGTACCGCTGTGGTGGGCGGCGAACGTCCGGACGTCGTCTGAGCTCGCAGCCCTCGCCGAAGAGCGGGCGACGCTCGCCCGCGCCCACGCCGACAGCCTCGAGCGCATCGCCGAGCTCGACCGCCGGGAGGCCGTCCAGGCAGAGCGCCGCACGATGGCCCGGGACCTGCACGACGTGGTCGCCGGTCACGTCTCGGCCATCGCGATCCGCACGGGTGCGGCCCTCGCAGGACCCGCAGGCCACGAGCGAGAGACCCTGGAGATGGCCCGCGAGACGAGCCTGCGGGCCCTGGCGGAGATGCGCACCTTGATCGTCTTGCTGCGCGCGGACGACCGTGCCGGCGGTCCGGTGAGCGCACCGGGCACCCTCGACGACCTGGCGGCTGTCGTCGCGGCCCACCAGGGTCTCGGGATGGTGGCTCTCCTCGACGACAGGGCTCCCCGGGCTCTGCCGGCGGCCGTCCAGCAGGCTGCGCTGCGGATCGTCCAGGAAGCGTTGACGAACGCCGCGAAGCACGGAGCGGCCGGAGAGGTGCGCGTCGTGCTGGAGCCGGGTGATGGCGCGCTCGTCGTGCGGATCACCAGCCCGCTGCGAGACTCCGCCTGCGTCGGCGTCCGTGAGCCGGCCGCGATGCCAGCACACCCCGGTCTCCCCGCCAGCCCTGGCACAGGCCTGCTCGGCATGCGCGAGCGCGCAGAGAGTCTCGGGGGTACGTTGACCGCCGGACCTGCCGGGGGTGTCTGGTCGGTGCAGGCCACGATCCCGGCGTCGCGCCCAGAGCCAGGTGCCCGGTGATCCGGGTCCTGCTGGCAGACGACCACGCCGCTGTGCGGGCAGGCCTGCGGTTCCTGCTCGAGACGGCTGCGGACATCGAGGTCGTGGCCGAGGTCGGTGACGGTGCCGCGGCCGTCGAGCAGGCGCGACGGCTGCGCCCCGACGTCGTGCTCATGGACGTGCGGATGCCTGGCACCGACGGCATCACCGCGACCTCGACCATCACCGCCGAGGGGCTCGCCGAGGTGCTGGTCCTGACCACCTTCGACCTCGACGAGTACGTGACAGGAGCGCTCGGTGCCGGCGCCGCCGGGTACCTGCTGAAGTCGGCCGAGCCGCACGAGCTGGTCGACGCGGTCCGCCGGGTGGCGGACGGCGACGGGGTCCTCGCCCCCGAGGTCACGCGACGCGTCATCCGGGCGTTGGCCGCGGCTCAGCCCGCACCAGTCTTGCCAGCCCTCGCAGGACGGTCGGACCAGCCGGGTCAGCCGCACCCGTCAGCACTGCCGTCGGCCGAGGCTCCGCCGCGGCGACAGTCTGCGACCGACCCTGTGAGCGACCCGGTCGCCCGGCTCGGCGACCTGACGCCGCGGGAGCGCGACGTGCTCGAGGCGCTCGGCCGCGGGCTGACGAACCAGCAGATCGCGACCGAGCTGTTCGTCAGTGCCGCGACGGCGAAGACCCACGTCTCGCGTGTCCTCATGAAGCTCGGGGTGAGCTCGCGCGTGCAGGCGGCCCTCGTCGCCCGGGACGCGGGGGAGCGGTGACGTGCTGCCGAGGCCTGAGGCCCGAGGCCTGAGGTCCGGCCAGGCCCCGCGTGGCACCGCGGCGAGGGTCACGCGCGCCTGAGAAGATCGGCAGATGCCTGACCCGACCCGTGACGACCTCGCCCAGCGTGACGACGACTCCGCCCCACGCGACGACTCCGCCCCACGCGACGGCTCCGCCCCGCGTGACCGAGCCGAGCTCGAGCCCTGGTTCGTGGACCGCTACGCGCAGTACTGGTCGTCGCAGGGCCTCTCGGTCATCGAGGGACGGATGGTCGGGCACCTCTTGCTGAGCGACCAGCCGGTCTCGGCGGACGAGCTGGCCAAGGCCTCGGGGGCGAGCCGCGGGTCGGTCTCGACGTACACACGACGGCTGGTCGAGATCGGCTTCGTCCGCCGCGTGAGGCGCCCGGGGGACCGCTCGCACTACTTCGTCATGGACGCCGACGTGTGGGGTGGCTTCCTCGACAACGAGCACGCCTACCTCGTCAAGCAGCGAGAGCTCGCGAGCACGGCGCTCGAGCTCATGCCGCCCTCCGGACCCGCCCACGAGCGGATCCGCAACATGCACGGGTACATGGAGTGGCTGCTCGGCTACTACGGCACGCTGCGGTCGGAGTGGGCCCGGCACAAAGAGGGTCTGGCCGAGGCGGACGAGAACCCGTCCCGGCCGTGACCACTGTGCTGCCCTGACCCGCTCTGCTGCCCTGACCGCCCTGCTGCTACTGCTCGATCTTCCCGACGGCCTCGTCGATCATCGGCACGAAGCGCTCGAGGGCCCACGGGACCGTGAGCGGGTTGATGATCGAGGAGCCCGTGACGAAGCTCTGGTCGGTCGGTGCGACCACAGACCCGCGGCTGACCGCGGGGATCGCCTGGTAGAGCGGCTGGGCCTCGGTCTCGGCGCGTGCGTCGGCGTCAGAGTAGAAGGTGAAGATCAGGTCGGAGCCGGCGAGCTTGTCGGCGTTCTCGAGCCCGATGAGCGCGGAGTCGGTGCCCTCGGTCTCGTCGAAGGTCTCCACGACGGGGTCGACGGTGAGCCCGAGCCCGCGGACCATCGCGACGCGCTGCTCGTCGGGCAGGAACACCCCGAGCGAGCCGGGATCGGTGGTGTAGATGTACGAGAAGGTCACGTCGGCGTACTCGGGGTGCGCCGCGGCGGCCTCGGCGAACTGGTCTTCGATGTCGGTGATGAGGTCCTGCGCCTCGTCAGGCTGACCGAGGGCCTCACCGATCGTGGTGATCTGCTCGTCCCAGTCGATGCTCCACGCGAGGTCGGGGTAGGCGACCGTCGGGGCGATCTCGGAGAGCGTGTCGAACTGCTCCTGGGTGATCCCGGACCACGGCGCGAGGATGAGGTCGGGCTCGAGCTCGAGGATCGCCTCGATGTCGATCTCCGTCCCGCCGGTGAACTGCGTGGGGAGGTCTTCGCCGGACTCCTCGAGCGCTTCGTGGATCCACGGCAGGTAGCCGGTGTCGTCGGAGCCCCAGGGGTATTCCTCGATCCCGACGGGGGTGACACCGAGCGCGATGGCGGTCTCCGCCGACCCCATGCCGAGGGTGACGACCCGCTCGGGGGTGCTCTCGACGACCGCGTCGCCCAGGGCGCTCTCGATCGTCACGGGGAAGGCCCCGTCGGTCGTGGCCGGTGTGCCTGTCGACGACTCGGCGGTGCTGTCGGCGGACCCGCAGCCGGCGAGGGCGACGGCTCCGGCGACGAGCGCTGCCGCGAGCACGGGCCGGCGCGCTGAGGGGAGAGCGAGCATGGGTGGAGCCTTTCGTCCGAGGCCGCAGGGTGCGGCTTAGTGAAGGCTCACCTTAGTTGGTCGTTCAGAAGTTCTGAAACTTCGTGGCGCAGCCCACAGGCGCGACTGGGCAGACAGGCGCAGGTCCCGCACTGCGAACCGCGGACCTCAGGACCGGTGGTGACCGTCGAGCTCTGCCAGCCGTCCCGCCAGGTCCCGCCTGGACGCGGCTCCGAGCTTTCGGCGCGCGAGGTAGACGTGCGACTCGACGGTCCGCACCGACAAGAACAGACGACCGGCGATCTCGCGGTTGCTCAAACCCCGCCCGGCGAGCACCGCGACCTCTCGCTCGCGGGTGGTCAGCGCCTCCTCGGACCCGTCTCCGTCAGACCTGGATGCCCTGTCCCGCCACGCCGAGAGCGCGTGCGGGCTGTCAGGGTCGAGCAGCCTGACAGCCTGCTCCTCGCACGCGTCCGCGAGCTGGCGCATGCCCAGCCCCTCGAAGGTCCGGGTGAGGTCGGCCAGCGTCGCGGCGTCGGCTGTCGACGCTGCGATGACGTAGTCCGCGACCGCCTGCAACGACCCGATGTCGGTCTGCTCGCGAGCGGCCGTCGCGGCGTCGACGAGGTCTTGGCGCCGCACCGAGCCGTCGACGTTCGACGCAGCCTCCGCCGCCGCGAGGAGCGCGATGGTCGGCTGGGCTGCGGCCTCGGCGGCTCGGAACGGGGTCGGCGCGACGGGAGGTGGGGTGGTGGCCGGGTCCACGAGACGCCGGACGGAGTCCACGAGATAGCGCGACCACCGTGAGGTCGTCGTCCCCGGAGCCTCGACGGCTGCGCAGAGCTCGTCGGCCTCAGCGGTCCGGCCGAGTCGGGCCAGGGCCGCTGCCCGCATCGTCACGAACCACGCGTGCGTCTCGTGGGTCGAGGGGCGTGGGGCCCTGGCGAGCGCTGCGCCGACCTCGGTCTCGGCCGTCGCGTCGTCGCCCGCAGCGAGGGCGACGTACCCCGCGAGAGCGCTCAGTGTGCTCGTGTGCGCGACGTCCCGGGCGGCCACGGCACGCTGCATGAGGGCGTCCAGGCGCGACGGCGTGTCGACGAGCCCGACGGCGCAGGCCAGGTGCGCGGCGAGCGACGCCGAGAAGAACGCGGTCCCCTCGTCGACGACCTGCTGCGCGGTGGGGGAGCCCGCCTGTGCGACGAGGCGCGCGTGCAGCCGTCGGCCGCTCGTGGTGATCGACTCGAGCCGGGCGCCGTGACCGAGGAAGGCGGCCGACGTCCCCGCCAGCGCGCAGGCGCGCAACCTGAGGACGAGGGCGGCGCTGTCGTCCTCCATGAGGGAGCGGGCGTGCTCGAGCGCCTCGCGCCAGTGCATGGCGCGCAGCGCGTGGACTGCAGAGCGCAGGGCCTCGACGGACCGGACAGGTCTGTCGGCGGCGTCGGCAACGGCCTGGTCACCACCAGCTCCCTCACCATGGGCGCCGTCCCAGTCGTCGAGCTCGGCACGCCACAGGGCGAGGAGCTCAAGCTCCTCGCTCGGCCCCGGCGCCGAGAGTGGCCCGGCTGTCGGGCCCTCCCCGGCGTCCTGTGCGTGCGGCACCGGGAGCCCTTCGAGACCACGGCCGAGGATGTCGTGCGCAGCGCGGACGCTGCCTAGGGCGGCCAGCGCCCGAGACGCCTCGACAGCCGCAGCAGCACGGCCGCTACCTCCGAGCGCGTCGCTGCGGGTGCTGTCACCGCTGCCTGCGCTGTCGGGGCTGACGGCGCTGTCGAGGACGAGCATCGCGTGCGACAGCGCACCGTAGGGCTGGAGCATGGCGTTGGCCTTGCGTGCGGCCTCTGTCGAGATCCGCCTCACCTGCTGCGGGGTGACCGAGGGGGTCACGGACTGCGGGCCCCCGGCTGACTCGACCCATGCGTCAGACAGCACGAGGCACTCGAAGGGTCCGAGCACGACTCCTGCACCGTCGAGCTCGATCATCGACCGCAGCGCACGGGCCAGCTGCGGACCAGAAGAGCCGTCAGGGTCGTCCAGCAGCACGGCCTCGGCGTCGACGGGGGTCGCCCGCAGCGTCGAGGACCCCGCCGAGGTGGGGGTGACGCACCCGTGCCGGACGAGCCGGCGCAGCGTGCCCTCGCCGACGTACCGGGCGGCCCGCTCCGGGTCGAAGCCGTCCAGCCGCCAGAGCAGCACGAGAGCCCGCCGGTCCTCGGTCGACAGGCTCGCGAGCCGGCGCCTGGCCCGCTCGGCGACCCGCGGTGGCAGGTGCCCTGTGCCGTGGATTCCCAGCAGGTCGCGCTCAGCGGCTGCCCGGTCTCTGCGCAGCGCGTCGAGGGTCAGCTCGCGGATCGTCACGGGGGAACCACCGCTCGCGGCGAGGATCGCGTGCCGGACCGCGAGGTCGAGGCGACCGCTGCCCGCGACAGACCTGACGAGGTCGTGCCCGTCGGCGTCCGAGAGGCCTGTGAGGTCGATGCGCCCAGCACCCGCGTCCAGCCAGAGCGACGTGAGCCTGGCGACCGCGGCAGCGCGGGCCGTCGGCGCCGTCGAGGGCGTGTCGGTCGTGGCGACCAGCACGACCCGGCCGTCGGAGGCCAGGTCGCAGAGCATCTGCAGGTGGTCCTCGTCGAGGAGGTGGGCGTCGTCCGCGAGGACGACGGTCGCCCCGGCGGCCGACGAGGTCCCGCCGAGGGCGGTGAGGTCCTCGGCGCCCGCAGCGACCGTGGGTATCCGGCGGACCGAGCCCGACCCGGCCGCCCGGGCCGGGTCGTGCACGGACGAGACGATGAGCCCTGGGGTCGACGTGGCCGATCGGACCGCCACGACCTTGAGGTCCGGCACAGACTCGACGACCCGTGCTGCGAAGTAGGACCGCCCAGAGCCCGGGACCCCGAGGACCACCACGCTCGTCCCGGAGCGCACGTGGCGCTCTGCCTCCAGCACCAGCTGGTCGCGAACCGGCCTGGGTGCTCGTCCTCGCCGCCCAGCAGCCCCGGGTGCTCGCTGCCCGCTCACTCGCTCTCTGGCGTTAGCCCCGTCGGTCATCTCTGCCCCCCGCAGATCGGTGCCCGTGCTCGCGGCACGACCCACCGTCGGCCAGGTCTGTCCCCGGGGGTGGGTGCGACCGGGGTGCTGCGTCCGGACCGCGGATGTGACGCTCGACACTGTGAACACTACTGGGGGACTACTGGTCCCGCTCCCCGAGACTCACCCGTACTGCGTGGATGGTCGCCACCCGCTACCGGTATCACGCCCAGACGCATGGTGATCGGCCGGGCCCGACCTAGCGTCGTCTCATGGCTGGCGCACCACGTCGCGCCGCCGCTCTTCCGGTGACCAGGGGGCACCGGAAGAGCACCACACTTCACAAGGGGAGCACCATGACAGGACGGCGTACGGCGAAGGTCTCACGAGGGACGCGTCGGAGCTCGAAGCTCAAGGCGATGCTGGCCGGGGGCGCCGTCCTCGGGCTCGGCGCCACCGTCACCCTGGCAGCCTGGACGGACACCGAGTGGGTCTTCGCCGGCAACGCCGCCGGCAACGGGCCGGGCCTGGGGACCTCGGTCTTCGAGGTCGAGCAGAACGTCACCAACCCGTACACCGAGGCGTCCTTCGTCCAGAACGAGACGAACCCGGGTGGGGCCGTCCAGTTCGGGGTCTCCGCGCTGACGCTCACCCCCGGGGACGCGGTCTACGCACCCGTCGCGCTGCGGACCGTCACCGGGTCGATCGCCGGCACCGTCACGCTGCAGCCCGCTGTCCCGGCGACAGGGATCACCGTCACGGACGCGAACCAGGCGCTGTTCAACGCCCTCACCGTCCGCGTCGCCGTGAGCGCGACGACCACCACCTGCAACGCCGCGGCCTTCACCGCCGGGACGATCATCGCCAACGGCCCGCTCGCCACGACAGGCGCGAGCGCCGGTCAGGCGCTGAGCGCAGCTGGAGGCAACGTGCAGCACTACTGCTTCGAGATCACGCTGCCGGCCAACCCGACGCTCCCCAACGGGACCGCGCTCAGCGCGCTCCAGGGCCGCACCGCGGCGCCCGCCTGGAACTTCTCGGCGGTCTCCGGGTGACCCGCGCGTCCCGTGGGTCGGGACGCGTCCAGCAGGCCTGCCTGAACGTCGCGAGCGTCGTCGGGGCGCTCGCGATCCTCTGGTTCTTGCTCTCCCTCCTCCTCGGCTGGTCCCTCGTCCTGTTCAAGACAGGATCGATGGCACCGACCTACCCGACAGGTGCCGCAGCCCTCGCCGTCCCCGTGGCGGCCGACGAGATCGAGCCCGGGGACGTCGTCACGGTCCCGCGGGCCGCAGGCGGGCTCCCGGTGACCCACCGGGTCGTGTCGGTCGCGGACCCGGGCACCGGAGACGGTGCGCGGGAGCTCGTGCTCAAGGGCGACGACAACGCGACGCAAGACCTCGAGGTCTACACGGTGACCGAGGCGGACAGGGTCGTCGTCGGAGCCCCCTACGTCGGGTACGCCGTGACTCTGCTCGCCCAGCCCAAGACCCTCGCGATCCTCACGACGGTGGTCGCTGCGCTCACCGTGTGGGTCTTCTGGCCGCGCGACGAGGACGACGCAGACGGAGAGCCGGACCAGGCAGAGGACGGTGCGACGCAGAGCGACGGCCTGGCACCAGCTGGCACCACCGTCGGCTCTGCTCCCGGGACGACACGCGCCATGCTGCGCGAGGGACTGCGACCACCGCCGGCGACGCACGAGAGACCGACCTGACCGGCGACCGCAGGCGGGACGCCTGAGGAAGGGGCAGGAGGTGAGCAGGGTGCCAGGGGAGGGGCAGGTCCGTGGACGTGAGAGGACGAAGGCGCGTCGCGTGGCGCTCGCCTCCGTGGGTGCGCTCATGATCGTCCTCGGAGCAGTCCTCGCCGCCCGCGCCGACGTCCTGACCGTCCCGTCGCCGGCTGCGCTCGAGGTGGCGGAGGCCGATCCGGAGCTGCTGGTGTCCTCGGACTGGGGGATCGCCGAGCTGTCCGACCTCAGGCCCGGGCAGCCGGCCTACTGGTTCGTCGATGCCGCGGTCGACGGTGTGGCCGGCGCCAGGCTCACGCTCCAGATCCGCAAGGACGGCGCGCTCATGGAGGTCCCCAACGGCGTGGTCGTCGTGGTCGAGCGCTGCTCGGTCGAGTGGGTCGACGGGCCTGGGGGTCCGTCCTGCGACCTCGGGCGGACCGTAGTCGCCACGGCGACCCCCGACGACGACCTGTCGACGTCCAGCCCGCGGTACTGGTTGGACGCCGTCGACTCCCGGGACCCCTCGTACGTGATGGTCACGCTGTCGATCGAGGACACCCCGGAGAACCGGGCGGACGCGGCCCTCATGGGTCTCACGGGCTCGCTCGGGCTCGGGATCACGGCTGTCGAGGCGATCCCCGGCGAGACCGACCCGCCGACAGAGCCGCCCACCGATCCGCCGACAGTCCCGCCCACCGACCCGCCGACGGACCCGCCGACGAGCGAGCCGACGGGGAACCCGACCGGATCTCCGACGGGCGAGCCGACCGGCGGCCCGTCAGGCTCGCCAGGTGCTCCCGGCGGCCCGGGAGACGGCGGCGGCACCCCACCGGCGGGTGACGGTGGGGGAGACCTCCCCGGTCGAGGGACTGCCGGTCTTCTCCCCACCACCGGCGCGGGCGGCGCTCTGCTCCTCTGGGTCGCCGGGCTGGCGCTCGTCGCCGGCGGGGTGCTCACGACCGCCCACGCGGCAGGGCGCCGCCGACCCGCCGTCGAGGCTGCCGCCCCGGCTCGTGGAGACCGTCGATGACGACCCGGCGCAGGCTCGAGCCTCTCAGCCCAGGCGCGCTCGGCAGGGTGCGCTGGGACGCCGTCCTCGTCTGCCTGCTCGCCTGCGTGCTCGTCGTCGGCGGAGCGCTGCGCGCGGTACCGACCCTCGCGTCGTGGACCGACCAGGAGTGGACGCACGGGACCGTCGGGACCTCGCAGATCCGCTGCGGCACGGACACGAACTTCCGGGCGCAGGCCCAGGCGAAGGCGCTCGGCGGGTCGTTCCTGGGGACCGACCTCGAAGGGCTCGCGGCGGCGCGGGGCATGAGTCTCGTGCGCACCCCGACCACGGCGGCCGTCCCGACCCCGTCGACAGCGACGGACCTCGCACCGAACGACGGCGACCCGACACTCGACACCTACGGCAACCCGCTCGCGGTCACCGGCCTGACCGGGATCACCGGGCTCACCGTCTCGGGTCTGGGCACAGGGCTGCCGATGGGGTCGGCCGGTGCCCTCAACCAGGTCGCCCAGGTGACGACCAAGGGCCGAGCTGCAGCCGCCTCAGGTCTCGTGGACGCGACAGGTGCTGTTCTCGTCGGCGCGTCGACCCCCGCGAACCAGCTCCCGCAGCCGGCCGTCCTGGACCTCTCGTCGGTGTTCTCGGGGATCACGAACGTGACCGCCACGAGGATGTCGGTCGGGGCGACAGGCTCGAACGCGTCCCTGGACTTCTGCTCGTCTCTCCTCGACGACCTCTGGGGCCCCGGGACTGTCACCGGGATCACCCGCAGCTACGGCGTGGCGGGCCTCGGCTTGCAGATCGACAGCCCGACGGTCGCGGCGCTCGTGACCGACGTCAACGCGACGGTCACCTCGCTCGGGACGGCAGTGACGGCCCTCGGCGGGGCGAACGGGCAGGTGGCCGTCGCGATCACCAACGGCGTGCAGAACGCCTCGAACTCTGTCGTCACCGGGCTCACCGCGGCTCGGACCTCGAGCACGGTGACGGTGTCGACGCCAAACTTCACCACGGCACTGGGGGCGCTGCGCACCACCCCGCTGACGGACGGGAAGGTGACTGTCGACCTCGTGAACGGTCGGGTGACGGTCAACCTCGCGACGCTCCTCGGCAGTGACGCGGCGGGGTTGAACGGATTGGCGCCGAACTCCTCGCTCCAGCTGAGCAGCGCGGCTGTCGCGTCGATCGGCACGCGGGTCGACGCCCTCGTCCAGACCTGGTCGAACCAGGTCTCCGCGGCCCTGCTCACGGCAGTCCGGGCGGTGACGGTGACCTCTGACGTGACCGTGGCCTCCAGGACCGCGGGGCTGCTCGACGTGACCTCGACCCGCTCGCAGCACGTCGGGACCATCGGCGCCTATCTCGACCGGAGTGCTGTCTTCACCCCTGTCGTGACCGAGACGGGGCTGGCGGGTGTCCTGAACCCGATCCTGTCAGCTCTCATGCCAGGCCTGACCGTGAACTCCTACGCGACCAGGATGAGAGCCGCCCTCCCGGCTGCTCTCCTGACAGCGATGAACAGCGCGCTCACGGCCCAACCTGTCGGGCAGGTCACGACGCTCGGCACCACGCTGACGACCCGGCGGGGCACCCTGGTCACTGCGGTCCAGGCTGTGGCGAACCGTATGCCAGGCGCCCTGGCGATCTCCGTGAACGTCCAGCCCGACGTCGCCGGTGCGCCGCCGGGGACCGTGCCGGTGCCTGGCGCGCTGCCGTACACGAGCCCGACCTACTCGGTCACTGCGCTGAGGATCGGTGTGGTCTCGGCGACCGCCCCGACAGGCTTCGCCTATCTCTCGTGGGCGCGGTCGACCGTCGGCCCCGTCGTGCAGGTGCGATGATCTCGCGCAGACGACCCTTGCGCGCCTCGACGAACCTGTGCTAAGTTCTACGAAGTCGGGTCAGCCCGACGATCCTTGCAGGTGCCGTTCAACTGGCACGCAGGAATCACACTTCGGTTCGATGCGCGGTGCCAACACCCGCCCAACGACCCGGTTCGGCACATGGTTGCGTATGTCGGTTGGCTACGGACAACATGTGAACCGAAGGCACCACACGATGGCTCCCAAGCTTGCCGGGAGCGGTTCAAGCTCAGGGATGAGAACAAATGCCTGAGCAGGCGATGTGGTAACAGCTGTTGGTCTCATGACATAGAGAAGCGGCCTGCCCCAGTAACACGGGGGCGGGCCGCTGCTGTCTGTGCGGACGTACCGTGCCGGTCCGGCCACGGTCGCCAGGCTGTGCACGTGATCGCCGGGAGCCCTCCCGACCGTGCCGCGCGAGGCGTGGTCACGGATGTCGCACGGGTCTGCGTCACAGTTCGGCAACTCTGACCCATCCGGGCGTGCGAGGGCTCCGAACCTCTGATATCCCCGGCGTCGCCGGGGTGTCCAGATCGAACGAATCCCAGGACGTGAGGCAGACTGAGCGGGTGCCAAACCCGAGGACGAGTCAACCCGATGCGATCGACGCAGCGCTGAGCGCGTGCGCCGACGGCAACCCGGAGCTGTTCGCCCCCGTCTACGACTCGCTTGCGCCTGCAGCCTACGGAACGGCTCTCGGTGTGCTCCGTGACCCGGATCATGCCGCAGAGGTGGCCCAGGAGGTGATGGTCGAGGTGTGGCAGACAGCCGCACGGTTCGACCCCGCCCGTGGGTCCGCCCGTACCTGGGTGGTCACCCTCGCGCGACGCAGAGCTGTCGACAGGGTCCGTTCAGAGCAAGCCCGACGACACCGTGACCAGAAGGACACGGACGAGAAGGGCGCAGGAGGTGAGTACGACATGGTTGCCGAGCACGTGGAGCAGCGGCTCGAGGCCGCAGGCGTCCGCAGGTGTCTGGGGTCTCTGACCGACACCCAGCGTGATGCCGTCATGCGTGCCTACTACGGCGACCGTACGTACCGCGAGGTAGCCGAGGACCTCGGTGCCTCCCTGCCGACCGTCAAGAGCCGCATCCGCGACGGGCTCATCCGGCTTCGTAACTGCTTGGGGGTGGACCATGCCTGACACAGACGACCAGACCCCCGAAGGCCCTCGGGACCTCATCGCCCCGTACGTCTTCGACCATGTCGACGACCTCGAGCGACGCCAGGTCGAGCGGCTCGTCGCCGCCGACCCCGACGCACGCCGGGAGCTCGACGAGTTCCGTGAGGTCGTCGCGGCCTTCACCGTCGACACCGCACCTCCGGCGTCGATGCGCAGCCAGGTGCTCGCGTCGATCGCGCAGCCGGCGGCGGCACCCGTACGCCTCGCCGAGAAGCGGCACAAGCCGTCCGCCGCAGGACGCCCGTCTGCAGCGCGTCGTCGATGGGTCACCCTCGGCGTCGCCGCAGCCGTGGCTGCGGGGATCGCTGTCCCGACGAGCATCGCCGTGCAGTCGCACTCCCAGCAGCAGCAGCTGCAGGCCGAGGCTGACGTCGTCGCGCAGATGGTCGCCGACCCGACCTCCCGCGTCCTGCGGGCCGAGGTCGAGGGAGGTGGCGAGGTCAGTGCTCTGGTCTCGGCCGACCGCGTGTTCCTCTCCACCTCGGAGATGGCCGACGCCGACGCCGACAGCGACTACCAGCTCTGGGTCATCGACGGGGAGCAGATCAGCTCGCTCGGTCTGATGCACCCCGAAGACGGCTCGACCTCGGCCCTCGTCGAGGCCGGTTCAGGTTCGACGCTGGCTGTCACCGTCGAACCCCGGGGCGGCTCGGAGCAGCCGACCACGGACCCGATCGTCGCCGTCGAGATCTGACGCGACCCGCACACCGCGTGCCGCCCAGCAGGGCGGCACGACGGCTCCTCGCAGAGGCGGGCGACCACTCCGGTCGCCCGCCTCTGCCGTGCGTCCCGCCGGGACGGAGCCTGTGCCTGGCCGTGCCCGGGCTCGGTGGTCGACGACGCACCACGGCCAGGCAGTGGACTCGGCCCGTCCGAGACCGGCCCCTGCGGGCAGGGGACACCTGGTCGAGGAGCAGCGCGGCGTAGAGCCGTGAGAGCGGGTCCGCCGCCTCCGACATCGGCGCTGCTACCGTGTGGTCTCGAGCCGCGTGCCTGCGTGGCCGCTCACGCCGTGCACCGACGACACCGGAGGACTGGCCATGGCCGAGGCCCCAGTCACGACCGCTCTGGCCCGGCATGTCGGGCTCGGTGCGGCGACACACTTCACCGCCAAGGTGTCGCGCTACGCGAGCTGGCCGAACCTGATCAGAGGTATCTCCGCGATGCCGGCGACCCCTGACCTCGAGGCCGCTGCGCTGGCCCTGATCGACGACCCGAGCATGGCCAACGACCTCGGCCTGGTCTCGTCGCCTGCCGCGGGGACGGACCGCACCCTTGCGAGGGCGGTTGCCGTCCTGAGCGTGGGTACGACGACCCTGGGGCTGCTGACCCTGGCCGCTCGTGCGGACGTCGGGGTGGTGGACCGGGTCGCTGGCATGGTCGGCGGAGTGAGCTGGGACGAGACGCACCTGGAGATGATCCGTCGCGGCGCCGCCAGGCACGCAGCAGCTGACCGGCCCACGGCGGGTGCGCCGGCTCCACAGGCGGCGCACCCGGACGCACCGCAGCGGGTCTCCGAGGTCAAGGCCTGGCTGGGCACGCACGGTGGCGTCGACGTGAGCGTCCTGGCTCCGTACGACAAGCAGAAGGCGACAGCCCGCACTGCAGCCATCCGTGCCCTGGGCGAGATCGCCACACCGCAGGCCTTGGAGGTGCTCGGGCAGTACGCGTCCGACAGCTATCCGGACAAGGTCCTCGACGAGCTGCACACGGCCTGGGGACGGTTCGACCGGCGCGCCTTCGCGGCAGCGATGTTCCGACAGGCTCCGTGGCGTCTCGATCTCGGGTTCGCCTCGTCCGTCGAGGGCATCGGCGCGGTGAGCGGTCTGACCAGCCTCAAGGTGGGGTTCAGCGGTCCGGCGGACCTGTCACCGCTGGCCGAGTGCACCGGTCTGACGACACTCTGGGTCGCCTCGCCGTACGAGCCCGGCCTGCTCAGCGTGGCTCCGCTGCTCGGCCTGACCGAGCTATCTGAGCTGCACCTGACCGAGAAGACGCACGACGCCGATCTCACGGCGCTGGCAGCTCTCCCGGTACGACGACTACGTCTCGACCTGGACGGGGCCGACTGCTCGTTCCTGCTGGAGATGCCTCGGCTCGAACGGCTCCTGCTCACTGGAGCCGTGCCCGGCACCGCGACCTACGACGTCGTCGTCGCGCTCGTCCAGAAGGGTGTCCGGGTCGTGGTCTACCAGCACGAGACCGAGTGGGTCACCGGGCTGCGAGAGCGCGCCGAGCGGGAGACCGGTGTCTTCCTCGTCGAGGCGCATGGCCGCATCGGGCTCGTCGGCGACGAGTCGGAGATCGGCCCGTTCGAGCGGTCCCTGGGTGTCTTCCTGGCCTGACCTGCAGCCCGCGGTGACGGCAGGGCACGCGGGGGACTCCGTCCGCGCTCGCGTCCAGGCACAGCAGAAGCGCCGGGGCACAGCAGGAGCGCTCGGGCACAGCAGAAGGGCCCGCTCCCCGGGCGGGGGGAGCGGGCCCTTCTGGTGCGCTGACGCCGTGCCGGTGCCGTGAGGCACCTACGTCAGGGTCACATCGTCGGCATCAGGACCGAGTCGACGAGGTAGACGGTCGCGTTGGCGGTGACGACTCCACCGCAGATGACGTTGGCGTCGTTGACCATGAGCTCGTCACCGGAACCGGTGACGTTGACCATGCCGCCCTCGACGGTCTCGTGCTCACCGACGATCTGGTCCGGGGTCAGCTGGCCGGGGACCACGTGGTACGTGAGGATCTTGGTGAGGGTGTCGGCGTCGGTCTTCAGGCCCTCGATGGTGGCGGGGTCGATCTTGGCGAAGGCGTCGTCGACAGGTGCGAAGACCGTGAAGTCACCACCGTTGAGGGTGTCGACGAGGTTGACGTCCGGGTTCAGCTCGCCGCTGACCGCTGCGGTGAGCGTGGTCAGGAGCGGGTTGTTCGAGGCGGCCACGGCGACGGGGTCGGTCGACATGCCGGTCACGGAACCAGCGCCGTCCGGGACAGCCTCGGCGTAGGCGGCGCAGCCGGGGCCGACGAGGTTGGCGGCCGGGTCCATCATGGCGCCGTCGGTGGCGTCTTCGGTCGCGTCGTCCGTCATGGCGTCCGTGGTGGGGTCGTCGGTCATGGCCGGCGCCTCGGTCGTGGCGTTGACCGACGCGCTGTCGTCAGCGGTGTCGTCGGACGAACATGCCGACAGTCCGAAGAGGGCGAGGACTGCGACGCTGGTGACTGCGTAGGACTTGCGGGTAAGAACGTTCATCGGTCTCTCCTCAGCTCTGCCGCCCCACGTCTGCGGGGCGTCTCACGATCAGTTCGGAGCCGCCGTGACGCTGGATGGGTGTGGACGAGAATCTTTTTTCTCGGCCTCCCTCTCCGGGGCGACTCACGGACAGTTCGGAGCCGGTGGCGGGTCCGGATGGGTGGGACCTGAATATTTCTCAGACCCATCCGGGCGGCCTCTGAGAACGAACCGCTGCCATGGAAACGCTCATTCTCATCGGGCTCATCGGTGGCCTCATCACCGGTATCTCACCGTGCATCCTTCCGATGCTCCCGGTGATCTTCTTCGCAGGAGGTATCCAGGGCGCTCGTCCTGGCTCTCCGGGCGAAGGCACAGACGGAGCATCGGCACCCGCCGAGGGCACGTCGGCCAGCTCTACGCCCACCTCGTCCCTCTTCGCCGGGGCGCCGGGGGCCGTCACCATCAACAGTCGCGGCACCGTCGCCGTGGCAGACCGGCCCAAGGCGGGTGCCGGCGACTCTGTCGGCATCGGCAAGGGCAAGGGCACGAGCGGCAAGCCTGCTGACGGCAAGCCCGCCAAGGAGGTCTCCGCACGCCGGAAGTCTCTGCGCCCCTACCTCGTCATCGCCGGCCTCGTGCTGAGCTTCTCCTTCTTCACCCTCCTCGGTTCTCTGATCCTCAACGCGCTCGGTCTCCCTCAGGACCTGCTGCGCTGGGTCGGGCTCTCGCTGCTGGCCATCATCGGTATCGGGATGATCGTGCCGCGCCTCGAGGAGGTCATCGAACGACCGTTCCAACGCATCGCAGCACTGGGTGCACGGCGCGGTTCGGCGCGACAGGACCGCGGGGCCTTTCTCCTCGGCCTGGGCCTCGGGGTCCTGTACGTGCCGTGTGCTGGTCCGGTCCTCGCGGCGATCACCGTCGCCGGTGCGACCGGGAACATCGGGGCTGACACCGTCGCCCTGACGGTCTCCTTCGCGGTGGGCGCGGCCATCCCGCTGCTGATCTTCGCGCTGGCCGGCCGCAGGGTCGCCGAGCGCGTCGGTGCCTTCAAGCGCCACACCAAGGGCATCCGCATCTTCGGCGGCGTGACCATGATCCTGCTGGCGATCGGTCTGGCCTTCAACCTCCCGCAGTACCTGCAGCGCGCACTCCCCGACTACACGGGTTCGCTGCAGTCCCAGATCAACGAGTCGGGCACCGTGCAGGAGGCCCTCGACCTCGGTGGCATCGTCACCGACGAGAACCGTGAGCTGTCCAACTGCTCCAACGGCGCGTCCGAGCTCGAGAGCTGTGGCCCCGCGCCCCAGCTGAGCGGCATCAACAACTGGTTCAACACGCCCGGTGACGAGGCGCTGAACCTCTCCGACCTCAAGCAGGAGGGCAAGGTCGTCCTCGTCGACTTCTGGGCCTACTCCTGCATCAACTGCCAGCGTGCGATCCCGCACGTGAACGCCTGGTACGACCAGTACAAGGACGTCGGCAAGGGCTTCGAGGTCATCGGTGTCCACACCCCGGAGTTCGCCTTCGAGCGGGAGACCCGCAACGTGGTCGCCGGTGCCGAGCAGCTTGGCGTGACGTACCCGGTCGCCCAGGACAACGCGTACTCGACCTGGACCAAGTACCGCAACCGTTACTGGCCCGCGCAGTACCTCATCGACTCTGATGGCACGGTCCGCCACATCCGCTTCGGCGAGGGTGGCTACGAGAACACCGAGAAGCTGGTCCGTGAGCTCCTCGAGCAGGCCAACCCCGGTGTCGAGCTGCCGCCCGAGACCTCGGTCGACGACGGCACCCCGCAGGACAAGACGACTCCCGAGACGTACTTCTCCTCGACGAAGGTCGTCAACTACTCCGGCGAGCAGGACTACAAGACCGGCGAGTTCACGGTCAACCCTGACCAGCCGAAGGACACCTTCTCCCTCGGTGGCTCGTGGACCCTCGACCCCCAGGGCGCCACGGCAGCCGCGGACGGCGCGGCGGTCCAGCTCGCCTACTCGGGAACCAACGTCTTCACCGTCCTCGGCGGAGAAGGCACCGTGAAGGCCACGATCAAGGACGCCGACGGCAAGACCGTCGACACCAAGGAGATCGAGGTCTCGGGCAACCCGAACCTCTACCCGGTCCTCGAGGGTGATGCTGCGACGACAGGCACCGTCGAGCTGGAGCTCCCGAAGGACGTCCAGATCTTCACCGCCACCTTCGGGTGACCGACTGGTCGCCGCCCCTGACAGGGGCGGCGACCCCCACGAACCGGCGCGCGACCGGCGAGACCCCACCCCCTCCGGGTCTCGCTGGTCGGGCGCCTCGTGCGTTCCCGGGGCGGGCACGCAGGTGCGGCAGGAGGGGCCAGAGCAGGCAAGGTCGGGCGGGGCGGCTCCTTCGTGGCCGGCCGCCTGCCGTCGTCCACAGGGCTGGGAGACCCGCGACCAGGCCCAGGCGTAGTGTGACGCACAAGACGGTGCTCGGGCCGCCTGCAGGAGCCGGACGCCCGCATGCGGGCAAGACCCGCGACCGTCGTCGTCCACCACCTCCAGCCGGCGCGCAGTACGCCTCGCACAGACCGCTCACGACAGGTACGCCAGCACGAGGGAGCAGCAGATGGTCAACGACGTCAGCGTGCTCGCCGAGCTTGCCCTGTACGTCGCCCGCCTGCCGCCCGAGAACCCGCTCGCGCTGCGGCTGTGCAGCGCCGGGGCGACCCTGCTCGGCGCGAGCGGAGGGTCGGTGACGCTCACCTCGACTCCGGGGGCCCCCTTCGTCCTGGCGACGACGGACCGTGTCGCGGAACGGGTGGAGTCTCTCCAGGAGGTCCTCGGGGCCGGGCCGCGCGTCGAGGCGCAGCGGACGGCCAGACCGGCGACGCTCGTCGTCGGGGACGCCCCTGATGCGCCGTCCTCGCTCGCGCAAGAGCTCCGGGCTGCGGTCGGCCCGCTCCGTGTCACCTCTTTCCCGATGCTCGTCGCCGGGGCGGTCCTCGGTGTGCTGAGCGTCCACACGCCGTCCGAGGCCAGGCTCACGCGGGAGGACGACGAGGCCCTCGTGGTCGCCTCGATCATCGGGGGAGCGCTGCTGCGCGACGTCGACGACGAGTCCTCGACGATGCTCAGCGGCTGGCCTGCCCGGGCCCGGGTGCACCAGGCCACGGGCATGGTGATCGCCCAGCTGCGCGTGAGCCCGGACGATGCGCTCACGCTGATCCGGGCGCACGCCTACGCCCAGGGCACCACCGTCGCCGCTGTGGTCTCCGACCTCCTCGACGGACGTCTCGTGCTGGGCCCGGGCGACGCCTCGACGTGAGACTGGACGCGACGAGGCACCTGAGCGCCGCGACCTCGGGAGTGGTCCACAGACCTCCCGGATGCGTGAGCGGCCTGCCGACCGCACAGTGGGAAGACCCCATCACGACCTTGGAGGTCCATCCACATGACTTCTGCGAGCACCCACTCGTCGGGCACGAACGACCAGCTGACCTTCCAGGACCCGGTCTCGAGGTTCGAGGCCATCGAGCCGCCGGCCGAGAAGAAGCCGGAACCGGGTCTCGACTCCGATCTCACCCCGGAGGCAGACCTCGGCGAGCACTCCTACCGCGGCACAGGCCGTCTGGAGGGCCGCAAGGCACTCATCACCGGAGGTGACTCCGGCATCGGGGCGGCCACGGCCATCGCCTTCGCCCGTGAGGGCGCTGACGTCGCGATCGCGTACCTGCCGGTCGAGGAGAGCGACGCCGAGAACATCGTCCGCATCATCGAGGAGGCCGGCCGCACAGCCGTCGCGCTGCCCGGGGACCTCATGGACCCCGAGTACACCGCAGGCCTGGTCCAGGCTGCCGTTGACGGGCTCGGCGGGCTGGACATCCTCGTCAACAACGCCGGCAAGCAGATGGCCGTCGAGTCGATCGAGGACCTCACGGACGAGCAGATCACCCAGACCTTCACGATCAACATCGAGGCGATGATCCGCATCTCGCGTGACGCCGCCAAGGTGCTGCCCGCGGGGTCGGCGATCATCAACACGACGTCGATCCAGGCGTACAACCCCTCGCCGAACCTCATCGACTACGCGTCGACGAAGGCTGCGATCAACAACTTCACCAAGGGGCTGGCCCAGCAGCTCGCCCCGAAGGGCATCCGCGTCAACGCTGTCGCCCCCGGGCCGATCTGGACGCCGCTCCAGCCGACGGGCGGTCAGCCGGCCGACGCGCTCCCCGAGTTCGGGCAGCAGACGCCCCTGGGTCGTGCCGGTCAGCCGACCGAGCTCGCCCCCGCGTACGTGTTCCTCGCCTCGCCCGAATCGAGCTACGTGCTCGGCGAGACGCTCAACGTCAACGGCGGCACGCCCGCCCCGTGACACTCCAGGCCCCCGGGCCCGTGCTGGACGCACGAGCCCGGGGGCCTCGCCGTACCTATCCGCTGCACCACCCGGACCACCGGGCCGTCTGGATCACCCGAGGAGCACACAGTGCGCGCACTCACCTGGCAGGGACGCGAGAACGTCAGCGTCGAGACCGTCCCCGACCCCACCATCGTCGAGGCGACCGACGCCGTCATCCGGGTCACCTCGACCGCCATCTGCGGGTCTGACCTCCACCTCTACAGCGTCCTCGGCGCCTTCATCGACCCCGGTGACATCCTCGGCCACGAGCCGATGGGCATCGTCGAGGCCGTCGGTCCCGAGGTCACGCACATCGCCCCGGGGGATCGCGTCGTCGTCCCCTTCAACGTCTCGTGCGGGCGCTGCTGGATGTGCACGCGCGGCCTGCAGTCCCAGTGCGAGACCACCCAGGTGCGCTCCCAGGACAAGGGTGCCGCGCTGCTCGGCTACACCAAGCTCTACGGCCAGGTCGCCGGCGGTCAGGCCGAGTACCTGCGCGTCCCGCAGGCCCACTACGGACCGATCAAGGTGCCCGACGACGGTGCTCCTGACGAGAAGTACCTCTACCTCTCCGACGTGGTGCCCACCGCCTGGCAGGCCGTGGAGTACGCGCAGGTCCCCGTCGGCGGGTCGGTGACGGTCCTGGGTCTCGGGCCGATCGGCCAGATGTCCGCGCGCATCGCCCGGCACCGCGGGGCCGGGCAGGTCATCGGGGTCGACCTCGTCCCCGAGCGTCTGGCCATGGCACGCCGGCACGGGATCGACGTGATCGACCTGCGCGAGGTCGACTCGGTCCCGGAGGCCGTCAAGGCGCTCACCCACGGTCGCGGGACCGACTCGGTCATCGACGCCGTCGGGATGGAGGCGCACGGCTCGCCTGTCGGCAAGGCCGCGCAGATCGGTGCGGGGATGCTCCCCGACGCGCTCGCCCGCCCGATGATCGAGAAGGCCGGGATCGACAGGCTGGCTGCCCTGCACACGGCGATCTCGACGGTCCGCCGCGGCGGCACCGTGTCGATCTCAGGCGTGTACGGGGGCGCGATCGACCCGATGCCCCTCATGGAGATGTTCGACAAGCAGGTCACGCTGCGGATGGGGCAGGCGAACGTCCACCGCTGGACCGACCAGCTGCTCCCGCTCGTCTCGGACGACACCGACCCGCTCGGCGTCCTGGACCTGCGCACCCACAGGGTCGCCCTCGAAGACGCCCCCGCCGCCTACTCGACCTTCCAGAAGAAGGAGGACGGCTGCATCAAGGTCGTCCTCGACCCGACGCTCCCGGTTACCGCTGCCCGTGAGGCAACGCAAACGGCTGAGGCCCACGACGCCCCCGCAGGACGACACGCGTGAGGGTCGTGGTCGTCGGCGCGAGCGGCAACGCAGGGACGGGGCTGCTCCGCGCCCTGCACGCAGCGCCTGAGGTGACGTCGGTCGTCGGGGTGTCGCGTCGGCGCCCCGACCTCGACGTCGAGCCCTTCCGCGGGGTCGAGTGGTTCCAGCGGGACGTTGCCCTCGAGGACCTCACGCGGGACGGCTCCAGGGAACGGGTGCTCGTCGACGACCTCGCGCAGGTCTTCGCCGGGGCTGACGCCGTGGTGCACCTCGCGTGGCTGATCCAGCCGAACCGGGACCGCGAGCTCTTGCGGCGCACCAACGTCGAGGGCACCCGGCACGTGGCCCTCGCCGCCGCTGCGGCCGGGGTGCCCCACCTCGTGGTCGCGTCCTCGGTCGGTGCGTACTCACCGGTCGACGACGACAGCCCGCGCGACGAGTCGTGGTCCACGGGTGGCATCCCGACGTCGCACTACAGCGTGGACAAAGCAGCGCAGGAGCGGGTGCTCGACGACGTCGAGGCGGCCCACCCGGAGATGGTCGTCACGCGGCTGCGCCCGGCGTTGATCTTCCAGCCCGACGCCGGGGCCGAGATCGCCCGCTACTTCCTCGGGCCCCTCGTGCCCCGCTCGGTCCTGCGGCCCGGGGTGCTGCCGCTCGTCCCGCTGCCGACGGGGCTGCGTCTGCAGGTGGTCCACGCCGACGACGTGGGCCGGGCCTACCTCGCGGCGGTCCTGCACCGCGACGCCGCGCGGGGTGCCTTCAACATCGCGCACGACCAGGTGCTGCGGGCTGACGAGCTCGCGAGCATCCTCGACCACGGCAGGTCGGTCGGTGTGCCCCCGGCCGTGCTGCGCAGGCTCGTCTCGATCGCCTACGACCTGCGCCTGATCCCCACAGACCCCGGGTGGCTGGACATGGCGATGGGCGCACCGCTCATGAGCACAGACCGGGCGCGCAGCCTCCTCGGGTGGGAGCCGCAGCACAGTGCTGCGGACACCCTCGAAGACCTGCTGCACGGTCTGGCGTCTATGGAGGGGCTTGCCAGCCCGCCGATGCAGGCGACGAGGACCTCCGCGCGAGGCCAGACCTGAGGGCACGAGCAGGCTGCGGCGGTGGGTAGACCGACGAGGTCTAGGGCCCGACGTCTGCGCATCCGGTTGCTGGCACCCTCCTCGAGGTGCCCGCAGGCTCACTCCACGCCGTCAGCCCCGTCGCGATTCTCACCATCGACTTCGACGGCGGTCCGGCCCGCTGAACGGGCCGGACCACCGCAACGTGCGAAGACTCTCCACCTGGCCCTGTCAGCTCGTGTGGGGCTGACTAGGACCGGCGTTCACCAGGCCCCAGGTGAGCGCTGGGGCCTTCTCATCTCCTGGTGACCAACGAGCTCATCGTGACTCCCTTCTGCGGTCTGCCGACCGAGAACGGGCGCGACCGCAGAACCGAAGCACCTACGCCAGGGCGTAGGCTAGTCACGACCGGCAAAGTCATGACGCCTCCGATGAAGCGACCGAGAGCCATTCTCGGACCTCCGTCGGAGGCGTTCTCTAGTTAATACCCTGAGGCATATGAATGTCCAGCGGTGTCGTGAATTGGCACCCACTCAACCCTCTTCCACGCTTCGCCCCGAGGTCCGCCGGGCGCTCAGGCAGGTGCGCACACCGCTGAACGGCGTGCGCCGCCGCCTCGCGCGAACCGGCCGAGACCCTCAGGAAAACGCCTCTGACCTGCGAGGATGCTCCTGTTCGTGTCGCCTGGACCGTGTGGCAAGTTTCGTGCTGACTCTCTAAGTCGGCACGTAACCAGGTGGGCAACTTAGTTCACGTCTCGTTATCCACCACGGCTCAAATCTCCGTAACCGTCATATCGTCGAAACGTCTTTGGATCAAAACTTGCGTGCCCGAATAACTCCGGCTCAGTTTTCACGCATGAACACTTCTCGAATATTTCTCCAACGCGGATCGTGGACAAGTTTTCAACACTGGCTTCCAACACGTCGACAAGTTCGGTCGGTCTCGTGTTGAGCTACGGATCATCTACGCGACGTCGCGCCTACCGCCCTGGCAGTCCATCGCAGCGACTCGCCTCCGGCTCCTAGCTGCTCAACGCACCCGGGCGTAGGCCAAGACAGGGCGACCACCACGGTGGCACCGCGCCCAGGGCGCAGCACCACGAGCTGAGCGCCTCCGGCGCCCTCTTCCCGATCAACGCACCGGCACATCATCGTGTCGGTGCGTTCGGCGTCTCACCAGGCCGGTACACCCCTGCGCACCCCAGACAACCCGACCCCCGCCGGCAGTGGGGGAGAGGGCACAGGACGGTGCTCCGCACCAAGAGTCCCCGACTCGAGCTCGAAGTGCCGGCGGTGGTCGGGTGGCTCTGGGGCCCCTCGCTCCGGGGGGTACCTCGTGCGTACCGGTGAGGCCCGAAGAACAGGGCACTCACCGGCCGACCGAACCGACGAGGACCAACCCGCGAGGAGCACCACATGAACACCACGACCGAGATCCAGGACACCGACACCCAGACGTTCTGCGACGACTGCACCGGGGCGATGACCCCCGACGACGCGGGGGAGTGGATCACCTGCCCCAACGCCCGTGACACCTGCATCGACTGCTGCCCGTGCTGCGGCACCGGACTCTTCTTCGAGTTCGGCGGCCGCGTCTTCCCCGCCGTGGCCACCGGCGCCCCCTGGAACGGGTTCGTGACACCGATCGTCACGCGGGCGATCGCCGCGGCCGTCGCTGACTTCATGGACGAGGAGGGGGCGCTGGCGACCATGACGTTCGAGGGCCAGACCCTCGTCGTGCGCGACCTCGAGGGCAACCAGGCCGACGAGCACCTGACCCCCACCCCCGGCGGGCACTACGACCTCGGCCGCCTGGGCTTCGCGTTCTCCCGCGACAACGGCCCGGCCGACTACGACCAGGTGGACCGATGAGCCCGCGCGCGATCGCAGACAGCCCCGACCTGCTCGACTTCCTCGCGGAGGTCGAGCAGGCCACCGCGGCCCCGGCCGTGCACTGCATCCTGCCGAACATGTCGATCGCCTGCGGAGAAGACCTCATCGCCCTCTGCCGGCGCCGACGCGGTGACCGCGCCCGGCGCACCACGACCACCACCACCGAAACCACGTGCCCGGACTGCCTGGCCGTGGGAGACCTACGGGCGATCTCCCGGGCGATGAACGGGCAACAGGCCGGGGTGAAGTAACTCCATGAACCGCGCCCGTGCGCTAGCGTCGAACCCCGACGCCCCTCCCAGGAATGCCCTGCCCCCTGCGGCAGACCCGGGAGGGGCGTCGTCGTCACCGCACGTCGCCGGCGCGACTTGCGAGGGGGACATACCCCCTCGCGCTCCCCCGACCGTGGTCGCCCTGAGACGCCCCTCGCACACCTGTGGACGGCCCGAGCTCCGACGCTTCGCAACTCCACCCGCCCACAGGGGCGCGACGGGACCCACAAGTAGCCCGCACACCGGCTACCGCCCGTGCACGGTCATCACGTCGAGGGCCAAGGCTCACCGGTGCCAGGGTGACGCAGCTCGGTACGCACGTCCTCACGCGAGAGCCACGTCATCCGCGTCTGTGGGTCCCGGGCGCTAGGGTGCCAACGAACCAGCACGCGATCGCGCGCAGTGCGCACGACCACACCAGGGACGACCTGCGTTGACGTCGACCAGACCAGGCGCACCAGCACCGGGATCTCGTGCGACCCCGGCCACCGGCGCACCGCACGCTCTGGCGGGGCCGCCAGAGCGTTGCGCGGAGCGATGAAGAGTCGGCCGTCAGTCATCGAACAAGTGTACGAGTGGAACCAGTGTCAGTGGGCGGTGGTCTCGAGCGAGGACTCCATGCTCGAGGCGAGCTCGCCGCACTTCTGAGCGACGAAATCGGCTCCCTGCTGGTGACCGTTGGGCATGACTCCGTAGCGAGCGCCGCCGACGTCACCGAGGGTGTCGGCCAGGGTGAGAGCGATCGAGTTGGGGAAGTCGGGGTGCTTGAGCGTGAGCGCGAAGGCACGCAGCAGGTCGACGTGGTCGTGGGCGTCACTCGGATCGATCGTGATCGTTGTCATGCTTCAACCGTGCCACCCAGAGCGCACGGGCGTAACACCCTACTCAGGTACACAGGGCAGAGTCCTGAGAAGCCGGCTCGCCCGTCGCTGCGCGCCCGACGAGTTGACGAAGGCCGCTGCGCGGCCGCGGTTTCCCCGAGAGGTGAGGATCGTTCCTGCCGCTCCATCATTGCCGCCGCGCCCTACGCGCAAGCAGCTGCGCTGCCGGCTCCTCCGAGACTTTCACGGCCGCGTCGCTTCGCTCCTGACATCGACCATGAAACTCTCTCCTCCACCGCCCTACGGGTTGCACTCCAGGCGCTCAAACGGCACTGGCTCCGCTATCAGGACGATCCCTTCACCTGACCGACACCCGCAGGAGGACCCCATGACCACCAACCCCGTCACCGTCTACTCCAAGCCCGCCTGCGTACCGTGCGACGCGACCTACCGGGCCCTCGACAAGCACGGCATCACCTACGACGTCGTCGACCTCACCCAGGACCCGACCGCTCTCGAGCTCGTGCGATCCCTCGGCTATCTCCAAGCACCCGTCGTCATCGCCGGCGACACCCACTGGTCCGGCTTCCGACCCGACCAGATCGCCACCCTCGCTGCCTAACCCACGAGCAGCCCGCGCGATCGCGTGGCAGGCTCGGAGACATGTGCGGCAGGTATGCAAGTGATATCGCGATCGACGACCTCATGGCGTTCTTCGACGCTAAGCCCGGCACTGCCTACGCCTGGGCCGGGCGGTACTCCATCGCGCCGAGCACCCGCGCACCGATCGTCCGGGAGTGGCTCGACGAGGGCGAGCTCCACCGCGACGTCGACGAAGCCCGCTGGGGCCTACGGCCAGGATGGGCCAAGGAGTCCGGCCCGCGGCCGATCAACGCGAGAATCGAGACCGCGGCGACCTCAGGCATGTTCCGCTCGTCGTTCGCCTCTCAGCGGTGCCTGGTGCCCATGACGGGCTACTACGAGTGGGAGACGACCCCGAGCGGGAAGCAGCCGCACTACATTCACGGCCCCGGACCTCTCGCGGCCGCCGGCCTCTACGCCGCGCGCAAGGACGAGGTGTCGGGGGAGTGGGCGCTATCGTACACGATCATCACTCGCGAGGCCCGCGACGCCTCCGGTGAGATCCACGACCGCATGCCCACGTTCCTCTTGCCGGACCTGTGGGACGACTGGCTGACCCCCGACAAGCTCGACGACAAGGACGCCATGGTCGAAGCTCTGACGTCGTCGTCGGAGCAGGTCGCGGCCACGATCACCACGCACCGCGTCGACCGCAAGGTCAACAGCACGCCGAAGGCCGACCCGTCCGACCCGAGCCTCATCGCCCCGATCGACTGACAGGCCGGCCCACCGGCGTCAGAGGCCAGGCCTACGATCAGCCCGTGATCCACCTCGAAGCACCCACGCACCGCATCCCCGCAGACAAAACCGACCGCGACGACGAGGCCGGCGCTCTGCTCACCGCCAACGGCGCGACCTACGAGGAGGCCCGCGACGCTCTCTACGACCAGGTGCCCGAGGGATACCGGCTCACGTGGATTCGACGGGTGAGCTGACGGGCTCTTCCTTGACCTTCATGAAGGTGTCGGTCAGCAAGCCGGCGACCTCGACGGACGTCACCAGCACGAAGCCCTTGTTACCGAGGTACTGGAGCGCCTCCACGCGGGGTTGATCGCAGGCGGGGGACACCCACTCGCGGCGTGGGTCCAGTTGAAACGTCAAGACGTCGTACTCCACCTGTGGCATAGATCGCACCGTACCGCCCAGCGGCCTCGTGTTCTACGGCGCAGCGGGTGAGATGAGGACGTTCCGAAAACGATCGTTTTCGGTGGTGGGGCCGGCAGTTCGTGGCAGCGGTCACCAGAAACGGTGCCCACCCGAACCTCGGTTGTGAATCGACACCATTATTGGGGCGGTCGCTTTCGTGCTAGTTCTGGCGCCCCCGAAACCCCGGGCGCGGGGCTTCACTGAAGCGGCGGTCTTGGGCGCCCAGGCGAAGGGCGTTGTTAGTTGGGTGTCAGGTCGTGGAAAGCGACGTCGAGCATCTCGCGCAGGGTGCGCGTCTCGTGGTCCTCGACCCAGGCGGTCATGGCGACGTTGAGCGCGCTCAGGCTGATCTGCACGGAGACCCGGGCGCGGACTGGGACGTCTGCCCCGGTGAGTCGCTCGGTGACGATGGGTGTGAGGAGCTCGGCCCATGCCAGGTGCTTTTCGACGTTGCGAGCGCGTAGCGACGGGGTGCTCGAGAGTAGCCGGATGGCGACCTTGTCGCGCTCGGTCTGCGGGCGGCTGGCGAGCATCGCGGCATACGCGGCGCGCAAGGACTCCATGACTGGCTCGTCCGTCGGGCGGGCTTCGAGGGCCGCCCGGACGAGCTCGCCGTTGGCCGCAAGAGTGCCGACCACCATGTCTTCCTTCGCCGGGAAGTATCTGTGCACGCTCCGGGTGGAAACCCCAGCCGCCGCCGCGACCTGCTCGACTGTGACGCACTCGAACCCGTGCTCGGCGAACAGGTCGATCGCCACGTCGGAGAGCTGCTGGCGCACGATGTCGCGAGTGACGGCTCGAAGCCCGCCGGTTCTGGTCTTGGTCTCAGTCACAACGAGATCCTACACCTGCCTAACTTGTCAGACTCTGCCAATCTATGCGTACACTGACGGCACAACTTCAAGAACGGACTCTCTCATGCACAAGCGCATTCTCGGTCAGCAGGGCCTGACCACCTCGGCTATCGGTTACGGCGCGATGGACACCGCCTTCGGCGAAGGCGCGGAGTACGACGCCGCGTCGACCGCTGCCATCAGGCAGGCCTACGACGACGGCGTCACCTTCTTCGACACCGCGGAGCTGTATGGCTGGGGCAAGGGGGAGAGGCTGCTCGGCACTGCCCTGGCCCCGGTCCGCGACGAGGTGGCGATCGCGACGAAGTTCGGCTTCACGCCCTCGTTCGCCCCGAACTCTCAGCCCGGCCACGTGCGAGACGTCGTCGACACCAGCCTGGGCAGCCTCGGAGTCGACCACATCGACGTGCTCTACCAGCACATCCACGATCCCGCCGTGCCGATCGAAGACGTCGTCGGAGTGATGAAGGAGTACGTCGACGCAGGCAAGGTGAAGTACCTGGGGCTGTCCAACACCACCCCCGAGAACGTCCGCAGGGCGCACGCGGTGCACCCGATCAGCGTCGTCCAGACCTCGTACTCGCTGTTCGACCGCGCGTCCGAGGAGTTCTTCCCCGTCCTCGAAGAGCTCGGGATCGGGCTCGTGGCCTACCGGCCCCTGGCCCGGGGATTCCTCACCGGCGCCGTCAAGCCTCTCGACGGATACCCGGCGGACGACTTCCGCCGCCACAACCCTTGGTGGGCTCCGGGCAACTTCGAGGTGAACCTCGAGATCGCCGAAGAGCTAACCGTCCTCGCCGAGAGCAAGGGCGTCACGCTCGCCCAGCTGTCGCTGGCCTGGCTACTGGCTCGCAAGCCCTACATCGTCCCGATCCCAGGGTCGCGCAACGGTGCCCGCGTCGCCGAGAACGACGCGGCCTCCGAGCTGGTCCTGTCGGCCGACGACCTGACGACGATCGACCTGATCATCCCTGGCGGCGCCAGGACTTGAGGGCTCGTCAGCACGTGGGCTGCCGCGAGGGGCGCAGACAGGGTGTCTTGCCAGCGAACTCTAGACGGCCGTGGGCGTCAGGTGAGGTATCTGCCAGTGGGGCTGTGGGCGGTGTGGGCGATCTGGTCTGGGGTGCCGGTGGCGACGATCTGCCCGCCGGCGGTGCCGCCTCCGGGGCCCAGGTCGATGATGTGGTCGGCGTTGCGGATCATGTCGAGGTCGTGCTCGATGATGATGACGGTCGCGCCGTGGTCGACGAGTCGTTGCAGGACGCTCAGGAGCGTGCGGATGTCGGTGGGGTGGAGCCCGATCGATGGTTCGTCGAGGACGAACAGCGTGCCGTGCTGGTCGCGGTCGATGTCGCCGGAGAGCTTGAGACGCTGCGCTTCTCCGCCGGAGAGGGCGGGGGTGGCTTCACCGAGGGTGAGGTACCCGAGCCCTAGGTCTGCGAGGACCTGCAGCCGCGAGTGTGCCTTCTTGAGGTCGGCGACAGCAGGCAGTGCTTGCTCGATGGTGAGGCGAAGGACGGCGGGGAGGCTGAGAGCCTCAGCGTCGTCCTGCTTCGGGACTCGCAGGATGTCGTGCGCGGTGGGGTTGTAGCGGCTGCCATCACAGGCTGTGCAGACGATGTCGACGTCGGGGAGGAACTGGACGTCGAGCGAGATCTGCCCCGTGCCGTCGCAGGTCGGGCATCGCAGCGAGCCTGTGTTGTAGGAGAAGTCTCCGGCCTTGAGCCCGCGTTCTTTCGCGTCAGGCGTGGCAGCGTAGGCGCGGCGGAGGTCGTCCAGGACGCCGCTGTAGGTGGCCACTGTGGAGCGGACGTTCACGCCGATGGGCGCTGCGTCGACGACCGCCACCGTGGTGATCCCGTCCGGTTCGACGCTCGTGACGTGTGGGGGGAGCGGGTCGCCCGCCGCGCTGGCCTGGAGGGCAGGGACGAGTCCCTCGAGGACGAGGGTTGTCTTGCCCGAGCCGGACACTCCGGTGACGGCGGTGAGTCGGCCCTTGGGGATGTCGACGTCGAGGGCGTGGACGGTGTGGATGGGGGTGGTGGACAGGCGCAGACGACCCTCGTCGAAGACTGTTCCGGCCGCGAGGTCGGGACGTATCCGTCCTGGCGCGTCGGGGCCGAGGTAGGGGGCGATGAGGGAGTGGGGGTTGTCTGCGAGGTCGGCTACGGTGCTGGACGCGATGACAGTTCCGCCGTGCATGCCGGACCCTGGGCCGATCTCGATGAGCCAGTCCGCCTTGCTGAGCACCTGTGCGTCGTGGTCGACGACCACGACTGAGTTGCCGTCTCTGAGGAGGTTGTGGATCACGGCGATGAGCCCGTCGATGTTGGAGGGGTGCAGGCCGATGGAGGGCTCGTCGAGGACGTAGAGCACACCGGTGGTGCGGTTGCGTACGGCGCGGGAGAGCTGGACGCGTTGCCGTTCCCCGGTGGAGAGCGTGGGCGACGCGCGGTCCAGGGTGAGGTATCCGAGCCCGAGGCCGATGAGCATCTGTGCGGTCTCGACCATCTGCGTGACGATGCTTGCCGCCATCGCGGTCATGTTCTCCGGCATCTGGGTCGGGAGAGCTTGAACCCATTCGGTCACGTCGTCGAGGGTCATAGCTGTTGCCTCGGGGAGGGTGATGCCTGCGACGAGGGTGGAGCGCGCGAGCGTGCTGAGGCGGGTGCCGTGGCAGTCGGGGCAGGTCTGCACGCTCAGGAAGCCTCTGATCCGTCCCAGACCCTTCTCCGTCTCGGCCTTCCTGAGTGCCTCGACGACGGACTGGTGGGCGTTGCGGTAGGTGGCGTTGAGCTCGAACAGCTTCCCGCTCTTCGAGGGGTAGAGGATCACCCGCTTCTCTTCTGGCCCGGCAAGTACGGTCTCGCGTTCGGCTGCGGTGAGGTCACGGAAGGGCACGTCGGTGCGGACTCCCATCTCGGCGACGACCTTCGCGTTCGCGACGAGCCCGAACATCGCCCATGGGGCCACGGCGCCGTCGTCGATGCTGAGCGACTCGTCAGGGACGAGCGTGCTGTCGTCGACGTCGCGGACGATGCCGGTCCCCTCGCACCGCGGGCACGCCCCCTCGCTGTTGAACGCGAAGGACTCGGCGCTGGGAGGGCCGAACACGACGTCGCAGACGGGGCACGTCAGCGGCAGGTCCAGCGCCACGTCGATCGTCGGGTCGAGGCGGTGCCCGTTGGGGCACTGGTGGTGCCCGAGACGGGAGAAGATCAGGCGCACGCTGTTGAGGAGCTCTGTCGACGTGCCGAACGTCGAGCGCACGCCCGGTATCGCGGGCCGTTGCCGCAAAGCAAGAGCCGACGGCACGTGCTCGACGCTGTCGACTGCGGCCCGCGCGGACTGGGTGAGGCGCCGCCGCGTGTAGGTCGACAGCGCCTCTAGGTACCGCCGTGACCCTTCCGCATACAGGACGCCCAGTGCGAGGGAGGACTTTCCGGACCCCGAGACGCCGGCGATCGAGACCAGCCTGTTCAGCGGGACGTCGACGTCGACGTCACGGAGGTTGTTGACGCGAGCGCCGCGCACACGGATCACGTCGGGCACGGGGTGGTCGGCACGGCTTGGTGTCATGGTCACGGTTCCTCGGCGAGTCGGTGGTCGCGGTGCGTACGGGGCAAGTTGGGCGTCAGGTGGTCTTGGTCGGACGGGTGTCGCTGCGGGTCACGACGTGGGGAGGACGACGACGTACTTGCCGGGCTGGTGGCGGGACTCGAGGTTGCGGTGCGCGTCGGCGACCTTCTCCAGTCCTTCGAAGGTCCCGGCGATGACGATGTTCAGAGTGCCCGCTTCGATGGCCTGCAGGTAGCGTCCCAGCGCGTCGGCGGGGAGGTCTGTCGCTTCGCCCGCATAGCTGGTGAGGTGAACCCCGGTGGGGATGGTGAACGGGTCGAAGTCAGGGATGGTCCAGCTCCCGCTGAGCGCACCGACGAAGCAGACCGTCCCACCGGAGCGGGTCACGGACAACGTGGCAGGAAGGGCCGGCGCGCCGACGAGCTCGAGGGCAGCGTCGAGACCGTCGGGCGCGATCGCGCGGATCGCCTCTGGCAGAGTCTCGTCGTCGACGAGGACATGGTCCGCGCCGACGCCTGTGAGCAGCTCCGCTCGGGCGGGGTTGCGGGTGGTAGCGAAGACCGTGGCACCTAGCTGGTGGGCGACCGCGACCGCGGTGAGTCCCACGGTGGACGTAGCGCCGTGGATGAGGACGCTCTGGCCGGCCTGCAGCGCGAGCCCTGTGATGAGCACGCCGTGCGCGGTCTGCAGCATCTCGGGAAGGCTTCCGACGACGTCCCATCCCAGGGCGGTGTCGAACGGGATCACGTTGGCCGCATCGACGACGGTGTACTCGGCGTAGCTGCCGTCGATGGTGCGCCCGAGGCCGCCCATCATGGTGGCGACCTTCTGGCCAGGGGCAAGGTCGACGCCTGCACCGACCGCATCCACGACCCCGACAGCTTCGATGCCCAGGACCCGGGGGAAGGAGAAGTCGGGGCCAGACTCTCCCTGGCGGCTCGTGACCTCGGACTCGTTGACCCCGAACGCCCTCACACGCAGACGCACCCACCCGGGACGCACCTCGGGGACGGGGACGTCAGTGATGGGGAGATCGTCGATGTCGACGGGGCCCGTGAGGCGGATCGCGCGCATCGTGTCAGGCATGGGTCTGCTCCTTCGTGGGGGACGGGGGGACGGGGGGTCGAGGGCCGGGACGGCGAGGAGACCTTCGAAGGACCGGCGGACGGTCACCTCGTCAAGAGCCTCGTCGGGGTGCGCCAGACGGTGGCTCCACCAACCCCACAGCAAGGCGTTCACGGCGAGCCCGGTGCTCTTCGGAAGTCGGCCGTGGAGCATGGCGAGGGAGTCATCCTCGACCGCTTGGAGGACCGCGGCCACGTCGGGGTTGCGGATGCCGTAGTGCCGAATCTCCGCGTACAGGCGGATGTCGTCGAGCGTCGGGCTCGTCGCACCGACCGTTGCCTCGACCAGCACGTCGACGATGTCTCCTGGTGTGCGCGCCTCGCGCAACGGTGCAGCGTAGCGGGGCTCGAGGTGGCTGCGGGTCGAGTCGAACGCACTCACGACGAGACTCTCGAGGGAAGGGAAGTAGTAGGTCATCGACCCCAGCGGTACCCCGGCGTGGGCGGCGATGCCGCGATAGGACGCCCCGGCTACGCCGTCGGCCGTGATCACCTCAAGGGTGGCCTGCAGGATCCGGTCGCGGCGTCCTGGGTCGTTGGGCTTGCCTCGGCGCACTTCTTCTCCATGTCTGACGTAGTGCGTACACTGGTACGTAGTCTAGACCAGAAGAAGGGGATACGCATGGATGGCGAAGCACTGCAGCGACATGCCCGCGAAGTCGCCGCGTCCCTGGAGGGCGTGAGCCACGGGCGTCCGTTCACCCCGCACCTGGACGTGTGGAAGGTGCACGGCAAGGTCTTCCTCATCGTCACCGACGACGACCCGGACCTGCAGATCATCACCGTCAAGGTCGACCCGCCCCACGGGGACGCGCTGCGCCGCGACATCGAGACGATCACGGTCGGGCACTACCTGGACAAGAAGCACTGGATCTCGGTCGGGCCCGGGACGGGCGTCACGAAGAACCTGATCAGCGACCTTGTGCACGACTCCTACGACCTCGCCGGAGACCGTGCGCGACAGGAGCAATCATGAACGACGCGCCGTCGCTGTTCGAGATCGACGACGACTCGCGGCCCTTGGCCGACAGGCTCCGGCCCCGCACCCTGGACGACGTCGTCGGCCAAGAGCACGTCCTCGGCGCAGAGGCGCCGATCGGGCGCATGGTCGAGGCCCACAAGCTCGTGTCGATGGTCCTGTGGGGCCCTCCCGGGTGCGGCAAGACCACGATCGCGCGGCTGCTGGCTGAGCAGACCGACCTGGCCTTCGAACCGCTCTCCGCCACGTTCTCCGGCGTCGCCGACCTACGAAAGGTGTTCCAGTCGGCTCAGCGCCGGCGCGAGATCGGGCAGGGCACGCTGTTGTTCGTCGACGAGATCCACCGCTTCAACCGCGCACAGCAGGACTCCTTCCTGCCCTACGTCGAGGACGGGACGATCGTCCTGGTCGGCGCGACGACAGAGAACCCCAGCTTCGAGCTCAACGGCGCACTGCTCTCGCGCAGCCAGGTCTTCGTCCTCAAGCGCCTCGACGAACCCGCCCTCGACACCCTCGTGGCCCGTGCCGAGGACCTCCTGGGTGCACCCCTGCCGCTCACAGACGACGCCCGCCAGGCGCTGACGGCCATGGCCGACGGCGACGGGCGCTACCTGCTGAACATGATCGAGCAGGTGCACTCCCTGCCCGCGCCCGTCGACCAGGCAGCGCTCACCGCCGCTGTGCAGCGACGCGCCCCGCTCTACGACAAGGCCCAAGAAGGTCACTACAACCTCATCTCCGCACTCCACAAGTCCATGCGCGGGTCCGACCCGGACGCTGCCCTGTACTGGTTGGCACGGATGCTCGAGGGAGGCGAAGACCCCCTATTCATCGCCCGCCGCATCACCCGATTCGCCACCGAGGACATCGGCATGGCCGACCCGGGCGCTGTCCAGCAGGCACTGGCCGCGTGGGACGTCTACGACCGTCTCGGCTCACCCGAGGGCGAGCTCGCCATCGCCCAGGCCGTGGTCTACCTGGCCACGGCACCCAAGTCGATCGGCGTCTACCGCGGCTTCACCATAGCGACGGCCGCAGCGCGCAAGACCGGGTCGCTCATGCCACCCGCGCACATCCTCAATGCCCCGACCCGCCTCATGAAGGACCTCGGCTACGGCCAGGGCTACCAGTACGACCCCGACACCCAGACCGGGTTCTCCGGCGCGGACTACTTCCCCGACGCCATGGCCCGCCAGACCTTCTACGAACCCACCACCAGCGGGTACGAGCGCAACATCACCGAACGACTCCGGCACTGGGCCACGCTGCGGGAAGGCACCTCCACGATGCCCACCGATCCGAGGCCGACCGACACTCCATCGAGAGGACCAGTCACATGACCACAACCCCCGCACCCCACGCCGTGCGCTCCTGGCTCGGGATCCCCTACGCCACCGCGAAGAGGTTCCGGCGCCCCGAGCTCGTGCCCTTCGACCCCGACCTGCCCTACAACCAGAAGGGCCCCGCCCCTCTCCAGGCCGGCGACGGCTCATGGCTCGAAGCCGACAACGGCTTCAGCGAAGACTGCCTCAACCTCAACGTGTGGGCCCCCGCCGACGCCGGCGACGAGCCGCTGCCCGTGGTCGTGTACATCTACGGCGGCGGCTGGATGATGGGCGCCAACACCCAGACCACCTCCAACGCCTCCGGACTCGCCGCGACCGGGCGTGCCGTCGGCGTCTCGATCAACTACCGGCTCGGCGCCTTCGGTTGGCTGTCCCTCTCCCAGCACGGCGGCGCCCTTGCCGAAGCGACCAACCTCGGGCTGCAGGACGTTGTTGCTGCGCTGAGCTGGGTGCGGGAGAACATCGCCCGGTTCGGCGGAGACCCCGACAACGTCACCGTCACCGGCCACAGCGCCGGCGCGTACTGCGCGCTCAGCCTGCTCGTCGCACCGTCCGCCGACGGCCTATACCACCACCTGGCCGCGTTCTCCGGGATGCCAGCCCGCCAGGTACCGGCGTGGGGAGGCGAAGAGCGCGCGCTGGCGGTCCTGACCGCGCTCGGGGCGCAAGACGCCCCAGAGAAGCTCTTGGACGTCGACGCGAAGGTGCTCGCCGAGGCGATGGCCGCCACGCAGTCCTCAGACCCTGGCGCCGCGCACGGGGTGGACAACGACCTCGTCGCCATCGCCGACGACCGGGACCAGCCGAACGGGATCCTGGTCGACCACCCCATGCGGATCCTCGAGTCCGGTCAGCACCGCGACGTCGACATCCTGTTCAGCAGCACGACCCACGAGACTGACTGGTGGGTCCTGCACAGGACCGCGGACTTCGACCCGGGGACCATCGACGGCCTCGTCGAAGAGTTCGCCACCCGCAACCGCATCCCTCGCAGCCGCGCCCGGAGGATCATCGCCGCGTACGACGTCGAGGGGCGCACGCCCGTCGAGGTCCGCGGTGCGCTGCTCACCGACTTCTCCTTCACCCTGCCCCAAGCCCGCGGAGCCCTCGCGCACGCCGCAGCCGGAGGCACCGCATACCTGCTCTCCGTCGGGGCGGTCGAGGGCGCGCACGCCGTGCACGGCACCGAGATGCACGGCATCGTCGGCCAGCAGGCCCCCGGTGCCAGCCCAGAGCAGGTCACCCGGGACGCCTTCGTCCGCGACGCCCTCCTCGCACTGGCGTCGGGACGCAGGGACGAGCTGTGGGAGCCGGTCTCGACACGGCCTGTGACCAAGGGCATCGGGCACCCGCCCTACGACCCCACGATCCACGCCATCGAGGTGTTGCGCACGTTCGAGGGCATCGAGCGGCCTTGAGCACGACAGCTCGCACCGCGTGACCGATCCGCTCGAGCGGACGTCTCACACGAGATGAGCCCCCGACCCGCGATCCCGGGTCGGGGGCTGATCTCACGATGGAAAGCGGGCTGGGTTCAGGCTCGTTCGATGGTCATCGTGAACGAGTCTCCTGCGGCTGCGATCGTCTCGAGGCCGCTGGTGACGGTGCCCAGGTGCACGATGCCCGGTTCGGGGATCTCGAGCTTTCCGTCGTCGGCGGTGAAGAAGATGATGTCGTGGCTAGGGGCCCAGTACCCGATCTGGCCCACTGCGTACGTCAGGGCGGTCTCGGTGACGCCGTCGAGGGCGCGTGGGAGCGGGCCTGGCTTCTCTCGGTCGAACAGGTCGTACATCTCGACGGTGACTGGCAGCAGGCTGACGAGGTCGCGGCCGGCGACCGAGTCGACGATCTCACCGGTCGCTTCGCCGCCGGGTAGGCTGAGGCGGATCTTCATGGTCGATCTCCTTCGAGGTTTCTGCGGTAAGTGTGGGTCTCCTGGAGGCAAGACCGGGCGCCGGCTTGCGCCTGAGCGGTTGGTTAGACCCAGTCGGAGCTCATGCCTGGGGGGAACCTGGAGCCGAAGCCGCCGGTGGGCAGGATCTCCTTGATGCGGGCCAGGTCGGAGTCGGTGAGGGTGAGGTCGGCTGCGCCGACGTTCTCCGCGACGCGGGTGGCGCTGCGGGTGCCGGGGATAGGCACGATGTGCTCGCCCTGTGCGAGCAGCCAGGCCAGGGCCAGCTGGGCCACCGTCGCGTTCTTGGTCGAGGCGAGGTCGTCGAGCTGACGGACGGCCGCGAGGTTCTTCTCGTAGTTGCCCGGCTGCCAGCGGGCAGCGTTGTGGCGCATGTCGGTCTCGTCGTACTCGGCGGCAGGCTTGGCCGAGTTGGTTAAGAACCCGCGACCCAAGGGCGAGTAGGGGACCAGCCCGATGCCGAGCTCGTCCAGGGTCGGGAACAGGGTCTCGACCTCACGGTCGAACAGGGAGTACTCGGTCTGGAGGACAGAGACCGGCTGGACGGCGTGAGCACGCCGCATGGTCTCTGGGCCGGCTTCGCTGAGACCGAAGTACTTGACCTTGCCGGCGTCGATGAACTCCTTGACCGCCCCGGCGACGTCCTCGATGGGGACGTTCGGATCGGGGCGATGCTGGTAGAGGACGTCGATGTGGTCCACGCCGAGGTAGCGCAGGCTGTTCTCGACGACCTCGCGGATGTGCTCCGGGCGGCTGTTGAGGTCGAAGGTGGGCGTGAAGCCGAACTTGGTGGCGATGACCACGTCGTCGCGGAAGCCCTTGACCGCGCGGCCGACGACCTTCTCGTTCTCGCCCCACCCGTACATCTCGGCGGTGTCGAAGAATGTCACGCCGAGCTCGTACGCCTTGCGGATCGCGGCGATGCCCTCGGCCTCCTCTCCGGGGCCGTAGAACGAGGAGATGCCCATCGAGCCGTAGCCGATGGCGGAGGTGGTCAGGCCCTGCTGGCCGAGTGTGCGTGTGTACATGAGGTGCCTTCCTGAGCAGATCGCGACTCCCAAGGGTCCGTGGACGCTTGAGCCGATCGTCAGTATAGGCACGTTCTGGCAGAGTCTGACAAGTACGGCGGAGTCTGGCGGGTGGACGCGGAGGGCGTTGCAGGGTGCGCACACTCCACTCCGAAAACGATCGTTTTCGGTTGAGGTCCCGGCTTGGTCAGTCTGAGGGCGACACGCCGGCCATGGCGCACCGAAACCCGCTCCCGAAACCTCGTCGACCCGAAACCCTGTACCAGGCGTTTCTGGTGGACCCGGGGGAGGGGGACGTCACCTCTCGCGCACCTGGGGACGGCCTGAGCTCTCTCGCTGCGCGGCTCCACCCGCCCACAGAGGCACGACGGGACCCACATCTGCCTGGCAGGGCGTTCTCGGGTCGGTGCAACGGTTGTGGACAAGCCGGTTCGCTGCCGTGGCAGATCGAACGCCCGGAACGGGCGACCTCCGGGCTGTGAAGTTGCCTCTCCCCTGAGGGGATGCCTCATGCTGAAGTCATGCTTCAGATCGGAGAGTTCGCGGCGCTGACGGGACTGAGCGTGAAAGCGCTGCGTCACTACGAGCAAGAAGGGGTGCTCTGCCCCGCGGCTGTGGACGCCGTCAACGGGTACAGGCTCTATCACCCGGGCCAGGTGCACGATGGTGTTGTCACCCATGCCTTGCGCAGGGCCGGCGTATCGCTACCTGCGGTCGCTGAGGTAATCGTCTCCGGTTCGGGCCGTGAGGCGCTGGTCGCGCACCAACAGGAGGTGGCAGCGACTCGACAACAAGAGGACCTGGCCTTCGACCTCGCCCGCCGTATCCTCATCGAGCTTGAGTTACCGGTCGACATCTTCGAACGGCAGATGCCAGCCCAGCCGTTCGTCGGGGTCATCCTGCCAGCCCCCACCTCTGACGACGACGTCGAGCGGGCTGATGCTGCGGCGCGCGAGTCGACGCTCGTCTCTCGCCTGATCGCCGAAGATCTCGGGCCCATCGGGCGCCCATGGACCTCGGCTCGCGCACGAGACGTCCAGTCGACCCAGTACCTGCTGTGCTGGCCTACCTCTCGTCCCGTGCCCCCGCAGTGGGCTCGCGCCGGCGAGATCGTAGGCGTGCTGCCCGAACGCACCGAGCTGGTCACACGCAGACATGTCGAGCACGACACCACGTCGGGATCGCTGCACTCCCAGATGGTTGCCTTGTTCGGTGCCCTAGCCTCACGTGATGCCGACGTACGCGGGCTCGAGGTTCGCCAACAGGTCATGGGTCTCCGGGAGTCCAGCCACACTCTCGAGGTGGCCACAGACCTTCGATGAGACGCGTGACCGCAGTTGCTCTCCTCGAGGCCGCGCACACGCACGTCGTGAGCCGATCTACCCGGGCGACGGCGCGGTCGGTGTGCGGGTGGGCGACGAGGGTCCCGCCGTCCACCCGTGGTCGGGTGGAGCCACGGCGCTACGCCCGCTCCCGCGCGGGCTCCCGCCTCGAGACGACCACGTCACCGACGATCACCGAGAGCAGCACAGCGTTGGACACCCAGTTGAGCGTGAGAGGTGCTGCCCAGGGGTGCGCCGCGAACAGCGCGGCGACGGCGACGATGCCGACCAGGTGGGGGAGCGACCAGCGTCCGCCCGTCGCCCTGCGGAACAGCAGGTTGCCGAGCAGGTACACGGCGGCCGCCCCGCACACGAGGCCGGCCGTCCACGGGTCGCTCCCGTGCGTCGCGGCGCTGCCCGCGACAGTCCCGGCGTGCTCCGCGCCACCAGCACCACCTGTCGGGGCCAGCAGCACGAGCTCGTCGGCGACGGCCGTGAGCACGATCCCGAGGACCAGGAGGAACGGCACGTAGGTGTACGCCGTCTGCGCGACCATCCCCGTGGTCGAGTCCGCCCGGGCGAAGAACTCCGTCGCGCGCCGCTCGGACCTGTCGAAGTACAGCAACCACATGAGGACCGTGCTCGCGAAGGCCGCCCCGAAGGACAGCAGGGTCACCGCCGTCACCTCGAGCTCGGCGAAGGCGGTCCCGGTGATGATGATCGACTCGCCGAGGCTGATGATGACGAACAGGCTGACCCGCTCGGCCATGTGGTCCGCGCGGACGGTCCAGGTGCGCGGGTCGGTGCGGCCGAAGAACGGCACGGCGAACATCGCGCGCGGTCCCGCGTAGTCGATGAGCACAGCCGCACCCCACAGCGTCAGGCGCAGGCCGTCGTCGACGAGCGTCCCGGTGATCCACAAGACCCCGGAGACCGACACCCACGCGGTGATGCGCAGGAACCCGGCACCGTTCTCCGACCAGCGACGGTTGAGCGCCAGCGCCGCGAACACCGACCGCCCGACCTGGATGGTGACGTACGGGACGGCGAAGAGCAGCGCCTTGGAGTCGAAGGCCTCCGGGATCGCGCTGGACATCACCAGCCCGAGCGCCATGAGGACGATGAGCATCGTGCGGACCGGCAGACGGTCAGGGTCCAGCCAGTTGGTCACCCACGTCGTGTCGATCCACAGGTACCAGACCGCCGCGCCGAGGATCAGCGTGTGCAGCAGGGTCTCCACGTCAGGGTGCGCGATGAGCGAGTGGGAGAGCTGGGTCACCGCGAAGACGAAGACGAGGTCGAAGAACAGCTCGACGTAGCCGACCTTGTCCGAGCTGTGCCCGGCACCATGTCGCAGCAGGTCGGCCCGCAGCCCCCACGTGCCTGGGGTGCGCGCGGGGGCGGCGCTACGGGTGGGGTGGTCTGCTGCACCTGCGGTGCCGTCGGCCTCGGGGCCCAGGTCGCTCATGGTCGCGATCTTCGCACGAGGGGCGAGCGCCTGGGGAGGGCGCCCGAGCGGCGAACCAGCCTCGCGCCAGCCCTGCGCTTCGTCGGCGTGGTGGTCGTCACCACAGCCCAGGTTGTGACCCCGTCAGATCGGCCTAGGGTCGAAGGACACCCAGCACCACCCCTGCCGGCCCCGCGCCGCCACCGAGAGGAGCACCACCATGACCACCGACCTCACCGGCCGCCGCGTCCTCGCCGTCGTCACCACCTACGGCGTCGAGCAGGACGAGCTCGTCGTCCCCCTCGAGCACCTGCGCTCCGCAGGAGCCCACGTCGACGTCGCCGCCCCGAGCAAGGACACCGTCCAGACCCTCGTCGGCGACAAGGACCCCGGCCGCTCCGTCGAGGCCGACCTCGCGCTCGCGGACGTCGACCTCGATTCCTACGACCTGCTCCTGGTGCCCGGGGGGACGCTCAACGCGGACAGCCTGCGCCTGGAGGAGAAGGCCGTCGCCGCCGTGACCACCTTCGCCCGCTCCGGGCGTCCCGTCGCCGCGATCTGCCACGGACCGTGGCTCGTCGTCGAGGCCGGGCTGGCCTCGGGCAAGACCCTCACGTCGTACCCGTCCCTGCAGACCGACGTCCGTAACGCCGGCGGCACGTGGCAGGACCAGTCCGTGGTCGCCGACACGACCGACGGCTGGACCCTGGTGACCTCCCGCACCCCGGATGACCTCGACGACTTCCTGCGCGAGGTCGACGCGGCGCTCACCGCCCGCTGACAGCGCAGGGCGCCTGCGCGCCCGACGCGCTCGAGGGCTGTGGACAGCCGCCAGCACGGCGGATGTCCACAGCCCTTCGTGTTGTGCCGACCCGGGGAGTCCCTAGGGTCGGATCAGGCCCGCCGGCCCGCGCACGACGTCGGCGCGCACCGGCACAGCGACACCGAGACAGCGACACGACGGAGGACCCATGCCTGCCACCGGGGACAGCCACCCGCACCAGACCGGATCGACAGGCACCGACCCAGCCGGTGCGAGCAGGTCGACCGACGAGCCGTCAGGTCCGGCCGGCTCGGCCGGAGCGACGCACCCCGACTCGCCGACCGACCTCACCAAGAGGTCCTGGAAGCTGGTGCTCCGCACGAGCCTGCGTCAGTTCACGCGCGACCAGTGCCTCGACCTCGCCGCAGCCCTGACGTACTACGCGGTCCTGGCCTCAGCCCCCGCGCTGCTCGCCCTCGTCTCGATCCTGGGACTCGTCGGCGACGGCGGACAGCTCGTCGACGACGTGCTCGGGATCGTCTCCTCCGTCCTGCCCGAGGAGACCCTCGCCACGGTCGAACCCCTCATCGACCAGGTCGCCAGCCAGTCTTCGGGCGCAGGCCTCGCCCTGGTCGTCGGTCTCGCGGGCGCCCTCTGGTCGGCCTCCGGGTACGTCGGGGCCTTCGGCCGGGCACTCAACCGCGTCTACGAGGTCGAGGAGGGGCGCCCGATCTGGAAGCTGCGCCCCGTCAACCTCCTCATCACCCTCGCCGTCGCCGTCGGCGCGGCCCTCGTGGTCGTCGCACTCGTCCTGTCCGGCGGGATCGCGCAGGCCGTGGGCGACACGATCGGGCTGGGCGGCGCCGCCCTCACGGTGTGGAGCATCGCGAAGTGGCCCGTCGTCCTGCTCGTCGTGATCGTCATGGTCGCGCTGCTGTACCACTCGACGCCGAACGTCAAGCAGCCCAAGTTCCGGTGGCTCAGCGTCGGGGCCGGCGTCGCGATCCTCGTCTGGGCGATCGCCTCGGCAGGCTTCGGCATCTACGTCGCGACCCTCGGCTCCTACGGCTCGACCTACGGCACCCTGGGGACAGTCATCGTGTTCCTCCTGTGGCTGTGGATCACCAACCTCGCGCTGCTCTTCGGCGCCGAGATCGACTCCGAGCTCGAGCGCGGACGCGAGCTCCAGTCCGGCCTGCCGGCCGAGGGAACCCTCCAGCTGCCCCCGCGCGACACCCGCGGCATCGAGAAGCGCGCCTCCAAGGCAGCCGACGACGTCGCCGAAGGCCGAGCGATCCGTCTGGAGGCCCAGCGCCAAGGACGCCACAGCGACGAGACCGGCCCCGCAGACGACGACTCCCACCCCGCGCGAGGACGCTGACCCGTACCTACCATCAGGAGATGACCTCACCCACCCTCGTCCTCGTGACGGGCGCGACCGGATACATCGGCGGCCGCCTCGTCCCACGCCTCCTCGCACAAGGATTTGCCGTCAGGGTCCTGGTCCGCACCCCCGCCAAGCTCGAGGGCGTCCCGTGGCACGACCAGGTCGAGATCGTCGAGGGCGACCTCAGCTCGGCCGACGACACCGAGAAGGCCTGCCAGGACGTCCACACGGTCTTCTACCTCGTGCACTCGATGGGTTCAGGCTCGGACTTCGAGGAGCAGGAGCGCGACACCGCCCAGCTCGTCGCCGACGCCGCCGAGCGCGCCGGTGTGTCCCGCCTGGTCTACCTCGGTGGCCTGCACCCCGAGGGCGTCGAGCTGTCGACGCACATGCGCTCGCGGACGGCCGTGGGCAAGGTCTTCCTCGACAGCCCGGTCCCTGCGATCGTGTTCCAGGCCGGGGTCGTCATCGGCTCGGGCTCGGCGTCCTTCGAGATGATCCGTCACCTCACGGAGAACGTCCCGCTGATGCCCGCCCCGAGCTGGGTCCAGAACAAGATCGAGCCGATCGCGATCCGCGACGTCCTGCACTACCTCGTGCACGCACCGCTGGTCGACGCCGACGTCAACCGCACCTTCGACATCGGGTCCCGCGACGTCCTGACCTACGCGGCCCTGATGTACGGCTACGGCTACGAGGCGGGTCTCCCGCACCGCCGCATCTACGCCCTGCCCATCCCGGCCCCGATGCTCGCCGGGTGGTGGGTCGCGCTCGTCACGCCCATCCCGCACTCGATGGCCGTGCCGCTCGTCCAGTCGCTCCAGCACGACGCCGTCGCGCAGGAGCACGACGTCGACGACGTCATCGCGCCCCCCGCGGCCGGGCTGACGGGGTACAGGCACGCCGTGCGCCTCGCGCTCAGCAGGATCGAGAACGGCGAGGTCGAGACGTCCTGGACCGGGGCCTCCTCGGGCAAGCCCTACGAGCCCCTGCCGAGCGACCCCGACTGGGCCGGTCGCACCGTGTACGTCGACGACAGGTCACGCACCGGCGAGGCCCCGCCCGAGGCTGTGTGGTCGGTCATCGAGGGCATCGGCGCCGAGAACGGCTGGTACTCGCTCCCGGCCGCCTGGGTGATCCGCGGCCTGGCCGACAAGGTCCTCGGCGGAGCGGGCCACAACCGCGGCCGCCGCAACCCCAAGACCCTCGTCGTCGGCGACGCCGTCGACTGGTGGCGCGTCGAGCACATCGAGCCCGGACGCCAGCTACGTCTGCGCGCGGAGATGCTGGTCCCCGGCGAGGCGTGGCTCGAGCTCACCGCCGAGCCCGACGGCGACGGCACCCGCTACCGCCAGCGGGCGATCTACTTCCCCCGAGGCCTGTTCGGCAAGCTGTACTGGTGGGGTGTGTGGCCGTTCCACGGGCTGATCTTCCCGTCGATGGCCCGCAACATCCTCGCCAAGGCCGCACGAGACAGCGCGCAGGCACGACAGGCCTGAGCCGTCCAGGTGCCCGCCGGCATCCCGCGCACCTGAGGTCTGGCTCCGGCCAGACCTCAGGTGCGCGCGGGCTCGGGCTCGGCGGCGTCGCCCATGCGCCGGGCGATCACCGCACAGACGATCAGCTGGATCTGGTGGAAGATCATCAGCGGCAGCACCATGATGCCCACGCTCGCGGCGGGCAGCAGGACCGTGGCCATCGGGACCCCGCTCGCGAGGGACTTCTTCGACCCGCACATGAGCAGCACCACCCGGTCCGCGCGGCTGAAGCCCAGCTTCTTGCCCAGGACGCTGGTGAAGGTCAGCACGACCGCCAGGACCACGCAGCACAGGACCACGACAGCCACGACGGACCCGACGTCGACTGTCGTCCAGATGCCGTCGACCACGCCGTGGCTGAACGCCGAGTACACGACGAGCAGGACAGACCCGCGGTCGGTCAGGGTCGTGAGCCGCTTGTGCGCCAGCACCCACGGCGCGATCCAGCGCCGCAGCAGCTGACCGGCGACGAAGGGTGCCAAGAGCTGCAGCCCGATCGTTCCGATCGAGTCGACCGAGAACCCGACAGCCCCACCCAGGAGCCCGGCGACCAGCAGCGGGGTGAGCACCACCCCTGCGAGGTTCGAGAAGGACGCGGCGACCACGGCTCCGGCGACGTTGCCACGGGCGATCGACGTGAAGGCGATCGACGACTGCACGGTCGAGGGCAAGAGCGTGAGGAACAGCAGACCGAGCTTGAGGTCGTGCGGGACGACCGAGGACGGCACCAGCTGGACCGCCAGACCCAGCAGCGGGAAGACTATGAAGGTCACCGCGAGCACAGACCCGTGCAGGCGCCAGTCGCGGAGCGCGTCGACAGCCTCCTTGGTCGGCAGCCGCACCCCGTAGAGGAAGAACAACCACCCGACGGCGACCACCACAGCCACCTCGAGCCCCTCGGCCGCCTGCCCGCGCACCGGGAAGAACGACGCGACGACGACTGCGAGCAGCAACGAGACGACGAACCAGTCGACGCGTGCGACGACCCGCCTCACCGGACCCACGTGGTGACCAGCCTCTGGGAGAGGAGGGACGACGGCGCAGGACAGGTGCAGGACGGGCTCACGCGCCCCATCGTCCCATCTCACCCCTGGCGCGCGCGGCAGCGTCTCGTCAGGTCCGGCTGCGCGGAGCCAGGACCGGCTCCGCGGGTCCGATCCTCACGGACGCCGTGGTCCCGGGCACGGGACCGGAGGGGGACAGACCGACGACGGCCGTTCTGTCCAAGACGACGGGGGAGCGGCGCGCCTAGCCTGGGGGCATGACACCTCGACTCGACATGGTCGGCCTCGTGACGACCGACATGCCCGCCACCCTCGCCTTCTACCGCCGCCTCGGCCTCGACATCCCCGCCGACGCAGACACCGAGCCCCACGTCGAGATCACCCTGGACTCGGGACTGCGCCTCGCCTGGGACACCGTCGAGACCATCCACAGCTTCGACCCGTCATGGACACCGCCCACAGGAGGGCACCGCAGCGCGCTCGCCTTCCTGTGCGACTCACCCGCCGAGGTCGACTCCGTGACCCACGCGCTCGAGGCCGCCGGGGCCACTGTCCACCACGAGCCCTGGGACGCGTTCTGGGGACAGCGCTACGCCACGGTCCTCGACCCCGACGGGACCCCCGTCGACCTCTTCGCTCCGCTCGGGTGACCGCGACGTGCGTCCTCCGCCCGTGGACGACGGGGGACGCACCCGCGGAGGACGGGAAGCCCAGAGGGTCCTACCCGGCTGCCGTACGGCCAGCGAACAACGCCGTGGGCGTGGTCCCCGTCAGGGCGCGGACGTCCCGGGCTAGGTGCGCCTGGTCGCTGTAGCCCGCCCCGCCCGCCACAGCAGCCAGCGAGGTCTCGGTCCCGGCGAGGCGCACCGCAGCCTGGAGCCTGAGCACCCTGCGCAACGTCGCCAACCCGTAGCCGAAGAGCTCGTGGCTGTGCCGACGCAGCTGACGCTCTGACCAACCCGTCTCCCGGGCGATCTCGGTGACCTCGGCGCCGCGGGCCGACATCGTCAGCATCACCTGCCCGCTCACGCCCTGCCGCAGCGGAGACAGACCCAGGAGGGTGTCCTCGATCGCCGCCGCCACAGCACCAGGACCGCGAGGCGCAGCCCGCTCGACAGCCTCGGCGACGCCCCTGGACGCCCGCGCCGACCACACCTCGTCGAGCGGGACCCGCTGGTCGCGCAGCTCGTGGGCCACCACCCCCAGCAGTGCCGGGGCCGTCCCCGGGGCGAGACGGAGCCCAGCCGCCACCTCGCCGGCCCGCATCTCGACGCTGTGCGCCCGTGTGTCCGGGCCGGCTACGACGAGCCGCCCACCCGTCCACACGATGTCCATGCACGCGTCAGGGAGCACCAGCTCGGCCGCCGCCGACCCCGAGGCTGATGCCGATGCCGATGCCGATGCCGATGCCGCAAGCGTGGGTGTGGCCTCACGCGCTGCCAAGGGCGTCGGGTCTGCGCTCGCGGACGAGGCCGTGGGGCCCTGGTCCGTAGGTCCCGAGCGGTCCTGCATCGCGCCAGCAGGACCGGGCGAGCCAGCCGTGACCTGCCACAGGGCGGCACCGCGGAGCTGTGCCGGACGTTCGCTGTACATCTCCCCATGGTCTCGCACGGTCTCGCCTCGGACGGGGTGAAGACCTCGGTCGAACACCTGTTCGGACGGGTGATACTCTCGGCACCTCGACCACGCAGGTCGCAGCGTCCGGACGGGCCCGAAGTCCAGCCACAGGCCCACCACCAGCGGCGACGCACCCACAGCCCCACCCCGAAGAACCCGAGGAGACCCCACCGTGAACCCCCCGCCCACAGCGGCCCTCGTCCCCTCCGAGCACACAGCCCGGAGCGCCGCCCGATGATGGGGGCCAGCCACGCCGTCTCCGGCGCAGCAGCCTGGGTCGCGCTCACCTCGACTGCGCCCATCGCGCTCGGCACCCACCCCCTCGAACCCCAGGGAGTGATCCTCGGAGCCCTCGTCACCGCCGGCGCGGCCCTGCTGCCCGACGCCGACCACCACTCCGCGACCATCGCCCGCTCCGGCGGCTTCCTCACCCGCGGCCTCGCCGGCGCCGCAGGGGCAGCCTCGGGCGGTCACCGCCACGGGCTCCACACGGCGCTCGCGGCCGTGGGTGCGGCTCTGCTCACGGGATTCGCGGACCGGCTCACGGCCACGGTCCCGTTGCTGGGGACCATCCCGCTCGGCTCGGCGCTCGTGCTGCTCGCGCTCGTCGCCTTCGCCAACAAGGCCCTCGACCTCGGGAGGTCCGGTGTGGTCAACCTCTGGGCAGGGGCGGCTCTCGTCACGGTGGCCGTGCTCGCCTGGGCGCCCGAGCAGCTCGAGTGGTTGCCGCAGGCCGTGCTGGTGGGCTTCGTCGTGCACCTCGTCGGGGACCTGGTCACCACGGGCGGGTTGCCGCTGCTGTGGCCCTTCCTGGTCAAGCCTCCGCGCAGGCTCCGCAAGGCGCCTGTGCTGCGACGGATCTGGTTGGCCAACGGCTATGTCGCGCTGCCTGTCCTCGGACGGACGGGGTCGGCGCGCGAGCAGGCGCTGACCGCAGTCCTGAGCCTCTACGCCGGGGCGCTGGTCGTGGTCGCCGCGGGTCAGCTCATCGGGCGCATCGGGAGCGCCGCGAGTGCTGTCAGCACCGGGGGAGCGGTGGCCGGGCTGGGGTGAGGACGGTCATCGTCTCCTCGCTCAATCGCTCGCTCGCTCAATCTCTCGGACCTGTCACGTCCCCTGCGGCTCCCGAGCCTGACCGACCCCGTGCGCCTCGATCGCCGCGTCGAGGTCGGCGAGGATCTGCTGCGCCTCGGCCACGTCCCACTGCGTTCCTTGCAGCTCGAACTCGAACAGGACGGGTCGCCCCGAGGCAGCGGCGATCTGGCGGCACGCGGCCTGGTAGTGCTCTCCGAAGTTCCGGTTGCCCGACCCCATGACCCCGACCATCAGCCGCCGTGTCTGCGGGTCCGACAGGAACCGTCGGACGGGTTCGGGGATCGTGTCGTTCTGCGGGTTGCCGGTCTTGTAGGAGGGCGTCACGAGGACCCAGGGCCCGTCGGGGACGGACCGTCGGACAGCACGCTCGCTGAGGGGGTACGCGGGCCGCCCGAGGCGCTCGGCGAACAGCCGCACCGTCCCTGACGCGCTCGAGTAGTAGTAGACCGGGATCATGCCTCCATGCTGCACCGGACAGCGGACACATGTCACCTTCTCCGTTGATCGGCCGCAACCAGGACGAAAGTCCCGGGAGAGCCGCGGTCTGTCCCCGACGGGCGCGACGCAGGCCCCGGTGCGATGCTGCTGGTCATGAGCCTCCGGGCGTCGAGGCTCCGACCGAAGGGCAGGACCGCCATGGCATCGATCCCCGTCTCCACCTACGTCGCTGGGCTCGCCGAGCCGTTGAGGGAGGTCGGCGGACGTCTCGTCGAGATCCTCGACTCCGGCCTCGTCGGGCGTGAAGGAGTCATGTGGCACGGGCATCCCGTGTGGATGGACGGCAAGACCCCCGTCGCCGGCTTCAAGGCCTACAGCTCCTACGTCACCCTCATGCTCTGGCAGGGGCAGCGGATCGAGGACCCCACGGGCCGTCTGGCCGCGGCCGGCTCGGCGCAGATGGCGTCGACCAAGATCGCGACGGTCGACGACCTCGAGGCCGACACCGTCCTGTCGTGGCTGCACGCCGTCGACGCGCTCCCGGCTGCGTGACCTCCGTCACGGGGTTAGGTTCGGTTCTAGACCCGGCGTCCGCCGGTGCTCACCAGCAGCGAGGGAGCAGGACATGAGCGAGCAGGGCAAGGGCGGGCTCGGAGAGTTCGCGGGCAAGGCGAAAGAGTTCCTCACCGACGACAAGATCGACTCGGTGGCCGACGCGATCAAGTCTGTCGCACCGGACTCCGTCGACGCCAAGGTGGACCAGCTGGCAGAGAAGGCCAAGAAGGCCAACGACTGACACCACCTGGTCGCCAGCACCTCAGGGTGCGCGGGCTCAGACCCGACCCGGCGTCCCACCTGGTCCGCGACGACGCGGGCGGGTGACGACGCGGCTGGGCAGCCTGCCCCACGGGCCGCACAGGTGTCGGTACCATCGAGGGGCGCCTTCGGACGAGGGCGCCCCTCGATCGTCCTAGGAGAAGACCACCGTGCCTGAGTCGTCAGTGCTGCCCCCCGACGTCACCATCACCCTCGACGGCACGCAGACGACCGTGACCACCACGACCACCGGCACCGAGCTCTTCGCGGACCGCAAGGACGTCGTCGTGGTGCGCGTGGGCGGCCAGCTCAAGGACCTCGCGAGCACCTTCGCCAACGGTGACGTCGTCGAGTCGGTGACCATCGACTCGCCCGACGGCCTCGACGTGCTGCGCCACTCGGCCGCGCACGTGCTCGCCCAGGCGGTCCAGCAGGTCAACCCGACCGCGAAGCTCGGCATCGGCCCGCCCATCAAGGACGGCTTCTACTACGACTTCGACGTGGCCGAGCCCTTCACCCCGGAGGACCTCAAGGCCCTCGAGAAGGCCATGATGCGGATCGTCAAGGAGGGCCAGACCTTCCGGCGCCGCGTGGTCACCGAGGCAGAGGCGCTCGTCGACCTCGCCGACGAGCCCTACAAGATCGAGCTCGTGAGCCTCAAGGGCTCGAGCGACACCGCGGCCGAGGGCGCCTCGGTCGAGGTCGGCGCCGGCGAGCTCAGCATCTACCAGAACGTCAAGCGCAACGGCGACGTCGCGTGGGAGGACCTCTGCCGCGGCCCGCACCTGCCGAGCACCCGCCTGATCGGCAACGGCTTCCAGCTCATGCGCTCGGCCGCCGCCTACTGGCGCGGCAGCGAGAAGAACCCGCAGCTCCAGCGTGTCTACGGCACCGCGTGGCCCACCAAGGACGAGCTCAAGGCGTACCTCGAGCGCCTCGCCGAGGCCGAGCGCCGCGACCACCGCCGCCTGGGGACCGAGCTCGACCTCTTCTCCTTCCCCGACGAGATCGGCTCCGGACTCGCGGTGTTCCACCCCAAGGGCGGCATCATCCGCTCCGAGATGGAGCAGTACTCGCGCAAGCGGCACGTCGAAGAGGGCTACTCCTTCGTCAACACCCCGCACATCACCAAGGAGCAGCTGTTCCTCACGTCCGGGCACCTGGACTGGTACGCCGACGGCATGTACCCGCCCATGCACCTCGACGAAGAGCTCGACGCCGACGGCACCGTGCGCAAGGCCGGGCAGAACTACTACCTCAAGCCCATGAACTGCCCGATGCACAACCTCATCTTCGCCTCGCGCGGACGCTCCTACCGCGAGCTGCCGCTGCGCCTCTTCGAGTTCGGCACGGTGTACCGCTACGAGAAGTCCGGCGTCGTGCACGGCCTGGCCCGTGGCCGTGGCTTCACCCAGGACGACGCGCACATCTACTGCACCCGCGAGCAGATGAAGGACGAGCTCACCACCTCGCTGAACTTCGTCCTCGGCCTGCTCAAGGACTACGGCCTCGACGACTTCTACCTCGAGCTGTCGACCCGTGACCCCGAGAAGTCCGTCGGCACGGACGACGCGTGGGAGGAGGCGACCCGCACCCTCGAAGAGGTCGCGATCGCCTCGGGTCTCGACCTCGTGCCCGACCCGGGCGGCGCAGCCTTCTACGGCCCGAAGATCTCGGTCCAGGCCAAGGACGCGATCGGCCGTACGTGGCAGATGTCGACCATCCAGCTCGACTTCAACCTCCCCGAGAAGTTCGACCTCGAGTTCGCCGCCGCCGACGGCACCCGCCAGCGCCCGGTGATGATCCACCGCGCCCTCTTCGGCTCGATCGAGCGGTTCTTCGCCGTGCTCACCGAGCACTACGCAGGTGCCTTCCCGGCCTGGCTCGCCCCGGTCCAGGTCCTCGCGGTCCCCGTCGCCGAGCCCTTCAACGACTACCTCGCCGACGTCGTCGCGCAGCTGCGCAAGGCCGGCATCCGCGCCGACCTCGACGACAGCAGCGACAGGTTCGCCAAGAAGATCCGCACCGCCAGCACGCAGAAGATCCCCTTCGTGCTCATCGCGGGTGGCGAGGACGTCGAGGCCGGGGCCGTCTCCTTCCGCTACCGTGACGGTCGCCAGGAGAACGGCATCCCCGTCGCCGAGGCGATCGAGCGTGTGCTCGCTGCCGTGCGGGACCGGGTCCAGGTGTGAGCGAGCAGGCGACCGACCACCCGGGTGAGCCCGACGGGCTCGAACGGCTCTGGACCCCGCACCGGATGGTCTACATCGGTGGGCAGGACAAGCCGGCCGACGCCACGCCGGGGGAGTGCCCCTTCTGCGCTGTGCCCGCGCGCAGCGACGAGGACGGCCTCGTCGTCGCGCGCGGCGAGCACGCCTACGTCGTGCTCAACCTCTACCCGTACAACGCCGGTCACCTGCTCGTGTGCCCGTACAGGCACGTCGCGGACTACACCGACCTCACGTCCGACGAGGTCGTCGAGGTCGCCGAGCTCACCCGGACGGCCATGACGGTCGTCCGGGCGGTCTCGGCGCCGCACGGCTTCAACCTGGGCATGAACCAGGGTGCCGTGGCCGGTGCCGGGATCGCAGCCCACCTGCACCAGCACGTGGTGCCCCGGTGGGCCGGCGACGCCAACTTCTTGCCCGTCGTCGGGCGGACCAAGGCGCTGCCCCAGCTCTTGTCCCAGACCCGCGAGCTCTTCGCGGCCGCCTGGCCGGGTACGCACGCAGCGCCCACCACATCGACGGAGGACGATCCGTGCTGAGCCGTCTGAGAGGCCTCATGGGGCGTCTCTTCCACCCCCTCGCCAAGGCGCTGCTGGCCGCGAAGGTCTCACCCGACGCCGTGACGGTCTTCGGGACCCTCGGCGTGCTCGTCACGGCGCTCTGGGCCTTCCCGACCGACCACCTCGTGGCCGGGGCGATCATCATCGGGCTCTTCGCCTTCCTCGACTCCCTCGACGGGACCATGGCGCGTCTCGCGGGACGCTCGGGCAGCTGGGGTGCCTTCCTCGACTCGACGCTCGACAGGCTCGCCGACGCCGCGATCTTCTGCGGCCTCGCCGCGTACTTCTTGCTCCACCACGAGGGTCCGACCCGCGCCTGGGGCGCGACCGCCGCGATCGCCTGCCTCGTCATCGGATCGATGGTCTCCTATGCGCGGGCGCGCGCCGAGGGCCTCGGCATGACCGCGAACGTCGGCATCGCCGAGCGCGCCGAGCGGCTCGTGGTCTCGCTCGTGTGCGCGGGGGTCGTGGGACTCGGCGCCCCCGTGGTCGTGCTCGTGGTCGCGCTCGTCGTGCTCGCCCTCGCGAGCCTGGTGACCGTCGGCCAGCGGATCGCGACGGTGCGCCGGCAGGCGCTCGCCGCGGTCGTCCCGGCGACGAGCGAGGGCTGAGGCATGGCTCTCGACGCCGGTCGGCTCTTCCACCTCGCCTGGCAGCACGCCGGGTCTGTCCCGGCGCCCGTGCTGCGCGCCGTGACGGTCGCCGCGGCAGACGTGACCTGGTTGCTGCGCACCGGGGGCGTCCAGCAGCTGACGCGCAACCTCGCCCGCGCTCGCCCGAACGCTTCGCAGCGCGAGCTCCGCAGGCTCGCGCGTGCCGGCATGCGCTCGTACATGCGGTACTACGGCGAGGCCTTCGTCATGCGGCACGCGACGCCCGAGCAGGTCGAGGCCCGGGTCCGGGTCGTCGGCTATGACGAGGTCCGCGAGCTCGTCGGTCAGGGGATCACCCCCGTGGTCGCGCTGTCCCACCAGGGCAACTGGGACCTCGCCGGTGTCTACGCGAGCCAGCACATCGCCCCGGTCCTCACCGTCGCCGAGCGTCTCGAGCCCCCCGAGCTGTACGAGGAGTTCAAGGCCTTCCGCGAGGCCCTCGGCATGGAGATCCTCACCGCAGGAGACCCTGGCGTCTTCCGCTCGCTGCTCCGCGCCGCCCAGAAGCCCGGCAGGATCATCTGCCTGCTGGCCGACCGTGACCTGTCGCACCGCGGTGTCGAGGTCGACTACCTCGGCACCCGCGCCCGGGTCGCCGTCGGACCCGCGGCCCTCGCGGTCTCCACGGGCGCACCGCTCGTGGCCGCCGGCATCTACTACGAACGGCTGACCGGGGCGCGCCGCGCCGCGGCCGGCACCCCGTGGGGCATCGTCATCAGGTTCCACCCGACGATCGACGTGCCGACCGAGGGCAGCACCAAGGAACGCATCCAGGCGGTCACCCAGCGGTGGGTCGACGACCTGGGCGACGACATCCGCGCCCACCCGCAGGACTGGCACATGCTGCAGAAGGTCTTCGTCGAGGACCTCGATGCCGCACGCTACGCACAGACCGTGCAGAAGTCGGAGAGCTGATGACCACGCGACGCCTCAAGGTCGGCATCGTCTGCCCGTACTCCTTCGACGTCCCGGGCGGAGTCCAGTTCCACATCCGTGACCTCGCCGAGGCCCTCATGGCCCAGGGCCACAGCGTCTCGGTGCTGGCCCCGGCCGACGACGACACGCCCATCCCCGACTACATCACGTCGGCCGGCAAGGCGATCCCGGTCAAGTACAACGGCTCGGTCGCGCGGATGACCTTCGGCCCGCGCACGGCGGCCAAGGTCCGCCGCTGGCTCAAGGAAGGGGAGTTCGACGTCCTCCACCTGCACGAGCCCGTGACACCGAGCCTGAGCATGCTCGCGCTGTGGATCGCCCGCGGCCCCATCGTCGCCACCATGCACACGGCCCTGATCCGCTCCCGCGCCCTGCAGGCTGCGTACCCGCTCGTGCGGCAGAGCCTCGAGAAGATCTCCGCACGGATCGCCGTGTCCGAGGACGCCCGCCGCACGCTCGTCGAGCACATGGGCGGGGACGCTGTGGTGATCCCCAACGGCGTGTACGTCGACACCTTCGAGGACGCCGAGGCCGACCCCCGCTGGACGGGGACCCCGGACGCTCCGACCATCGCCTTCCTCGGTCGTCTCGACGAGCCGCGCAAGGGACTGCCGGTCCTCACGCGGGCTGTGCCCGAGATTCTCCGCGTGATCCCGGGTGCGCGGTTCTTGGTCGCCGGCCGCGGCGACGACGGCCGCGACGCAGCCCTCGCCGAGCTCGGCGAGCACGCCGCGTCGGTCGAGTTCCTCGGGTCGATCACCGACGAGGAGAAGGCCGCGCTGCTCTCGTCGGTCGACCTGTACATCGCCCCGCAGACCGGGGGAGAGAGCTTCGGCATCGTCCTGGTCGAGGCCATGAGCGCGGGCGCGTGCGTCGTCGCGAGCGACCTCGGCGCCTTCGAGCGTGTCCTCGACGGCGGCCGCGCCGGGTACGTGTTCCGGGTGGGCGACAGCGCCGACCTCGCCCGCACGGTCCTGGCGGCCCTCGCCGACCCCGAGGACAGGGCACGGCGCACGACACTCGCGTCGGTCGCCGTCCGCCAGTACGACTGGTCGACCGTCACGAGCCAGGTGCTCACCGTGTACGAGATGGTCCTCGAGGCGTCCCGCGCCCTCGGTGGTGTGGAAGAAGACCCGTCGTCGCTCAGCCTGCGACGACGCGGCGGCTGGACGGAGGTGACCCGATGACCTGGTCAGAGACCGCGGTGATCGTCGTGGCTGTCGTGCTGGTGCTCGGCTGGCTCGTGTGGGTCTCGGCCACGCGCCTGGACAGGCTGCACCGCAAGGTGGTCGCCTCCAGGCTCGCCCTCGACGCCCAGCTGCTCCGTCGCTCGGCCGTCGCCACCGAGATCGCGACCTCAGGGGTCCTCGACCCCGTCAGCTCGGTGCTGCTCCTCGAGGCAGCCCGTGAGGCGTCGTCAGGCTCGGACGCCGGGGAGCGCGAGCTCGCCGTCGCCGTCCCCGACCTCGAGCCGCTCGTCCGTGCCCCTGACGCCGACGGGCGCGCCGGCCGCGGACCGTCTCGTGGCACGGTGTCCCGCGCGCTCGACGGCGACCTCGGCGACGAGAGGTCGCAGGCCGAGAGCGCGCTCTCCTCGACACTGCGGGCTGTCCTCGACGACCCAGACGAGGTCGACGAGCTCTACTCGCTCCCCGAGGCCGAACCGCTCCTCGACGCCCTCGCCGGGGCCTGGTACCGCGTCCAGCTCGCCCGCCGCTTCCACAACGAGGCGGTCGACCAGGCTCAGCGGATGCGCGCCAAGGTCTTCGTCCGAGCCGTGCGGCTCGCCGGACGTGCGTCGATGCCCCAGACCGTCGAGCTCGACGACAGCTGGCCCCCGGCCCTGCGCCGTCCGCGCGCCGTCCCCGGGGCGACGACGGGTGCCTGAGGACGCCGGACCTGAGGCCGACAGGTCAGGCCTCCCGGCTGCCCCGGAGCCCGCTGACGCCCTGGACGCCGCAGACGTCCCAGAGCCCGCGGACGCCCAGGGCGCCGCAGCGGCTGCGCTCGTCGCGGCGCAGGAGCGCAGCGTCCAGCTCGACGCCGGCTGGTCTGTGGGACCGACCGGGATGCGGACCCGCCACGCGGCCCGCGTGCTGCTCGTCGACGACCAGGACCGCGTGCTCGTCGTGCGCGGCCACGACGCCGACGAGCCCTCACGCCACTGGTGGTTCACCGTCGGCGGGGGCATCGACCCTGGGGAGAGCGCCCACGAGGCTGCGGTCCGTGAGGTCTTCGAGGAGTCCGGTCTGCGGGTCGCGCCCGAGGACCTCGTGGGTCCTGTCGTCACGCGGTCGGCGATCTTCGACTTCGCCCGCGAGAGCTGCCTCCAGCACGAAGAGTTCTTCTTCGTCCGCCTCACCCACGACGGGCGCCTGGTCCGCGACGGGTGGACCGAGATCGAGACCGGGTTCATCGACGAGATGGCCTGGCTCACGACCACCGAGCTCCGCGCGACCACCGACGAGGTGTTCCCGCGGGACCTGCCCGACATCGTCGACGACCTCCTCGCCGGCTGGGACGGCGTGGTGCGCGCGATAGGTCTCGAGCGGGACTAGTGTGCGCCCGACCCCTGAACACCACCCCGGTCGGGCAGGACGCCTGGCGTCCAGCTCCGGCGCGGGCGCGAGAGGCACCCTGACATGACGAGCTTCGACGACTTCGCCCTGCCCGTCGCCGTGCGCGACGAGCTGGCGCGCCAGGGCCTCGACAGCCCCTTCCCGATCCAGGTCGCGACGCTCCCGGACACCCTCGCGGGCCGCGACGTGCTCGGCCGCGGCCGCACGGGCTCGGGCAAGACCCTCGCCTTCGCGCTCCCGCTCGTCACGCGGCTCGCGGCGTCGAGCACCAAGCAGGCGGTCCGTCGGCCCCGCGGCCTCGTGCTCTGCCCCACGCGAGAGCTCGCGCAGCAGATCGACGCGACCGTCGCCCCGATCGCCCGGGCAGCGGGCCTCGTCACGACCGTGATCTACGGCGGCGTCACGCCCAAGCGCCAGATCTCGGCGCTCAACGGGGGAGTCGACATCGTCATCGCCTGCCCCGGGCGTCTCGAAGACCTGCTGAAGCAGAAGGCCCTCTCCCTCGACACCATCGAGGTGACGGTCCTCGACGAGGCAGACCACATGGCCGAGCTCGGGTTCTTGCCCGGCGTCCGGCGCCTGCTGAACAAGACGCCCCGGGGCGGCCAGCGGATGATGTTCAGCGCGACCCTCGACGGAGACGTCGACCAGCTCGTCGACAGGTACCTCGTCCGGCCTGCGGTCCACTCGGTCGACAGCGCCCGCTCGCCCGTCGCGGCCATGACCCACCACGTCTTCGCCGTCGAGCCCGCCGAGAAGAGCGCTGTCGTGGCGCGCCTCGCCTCAGGAACCGGCCGACGCGTGCTGTTCACCCGGACCAGGGTCCAGGCCAAGAACCTCGCCAAGATCCTCACGGCCCAGGGCATCCCGGCGGTCGAGCTGCACGGCGACCTCGCCCAGAACGCCCGTGAGCGCAACCTGGCCGCCTTCACGTCGGGCATCGTGCGGGTGCTCGTCGCGACAGACGTCGCGGCGCGTGGCATCCACGTCGACGAGGTCGAGCTGGTCGTCCACATCGACCCGCCGGCCGAGCACAAGTCCTACCTGCACCGCTCCGGACGCACCGCCCGGGCCGGGCGCGGCGGTGACGTCGTGACGATCATGCTGCCCGAGCAGGCCGGCGAGGTCCGCGACCTCATGCGGCTCGCCCAGATCAAGGCCAAGCCCCAGAAGGTCGTCGCCGGTGACGCCGCTGTCACCTGGCTGGTCGGGGAGGTCGCCCCGTACGTGCGCCCGTCCAAGACGACAGGTGCGGGTCAGGCCCTGCGCTCGGCGCGCGCCGTCGGCCAGCGCGGCGCCCGGGACCCCGAGCTGCCCGTCGGGCATGCTGCCCGCGAAGACTCCGGGACCCGCGGCGAGGGCAGGACGCAGGGGAGGGGGGCCTCGGCGGACGGGGCTGCCTCGAGGAAGGCCCCCGCACCCCAGCGCGGTGCGGCTGCGAAGGGCAACGCTGCGAAGGGCAAGGCGGCGAAGGGCGACGCTGCGAAGGGCAAGGCTGCGAAGGGCAAGCCGGGCGCTGGCCGCCCGCGGCGTCCGACGTCCTGACCGGCACGAGCCTGCACCACCTCGCGCGGACGGACCGGTGCTGTGCGGGTCCGTCCTGCCGGTGCGCCGCGGCGGCACCGCAGTCCGTGCGGACTGCGGAGTGCTCCGAGCCCGCACGGACTGCGGAGTGCTCCGAGTCCGCGTGGACTGCGCGGTGCTCCCGTCTCAGTACCGCTGCGGCGGGTAGCCGTAGGCCCCGGCCTGCACGGCTGCCACCCTGCGCTGGTTGGACCTGCGGACCGCCCACCAGATCCAGCCGGCGATCGACAGCACCAGCCCGATCCCGGCACCGATGACCCCGGCGACGACGAGCACGACACCCACGACGAGGTCCCGGGCGAGGTCGTCGACGCCCCCCGGGTCGGCGACAGCCACGTCCCAGTCCCGCGTGACGCTCGAGACGACGTCGATCGTGTAGGTGCCGGCCGTGGTCGTGGTGAAGGAGGCGAAGCGCGAGACCGTGTACCCGTCGACGGAGAGATGGGTCGACTCGTCGACGGGGAGGACCCGGACCGGCTCGCCGTCCGGCCCGGTGACCTCGGCCGTGGCGCCGACACCCGCGGCGCTCGTCGCGTCGAGCGAGACCAGCGAATAGGTCCGTCCTGCCTCGGCGTCGAGGGTGAGCGCCTGGTCCGAGGGCCCGCGTGCGATGACCACCGACCCTGCCGACGGCCTGAGGGGGTCGGTCACGGCGTCGCGGAGCATGGTGATCCCCACGACCCCGACGACCACGGCCACCACGAGCGCCAGCACGCCGATCAGGGTGAGCACGCGCGCACCCCGGGTCGACGTCTTGGGCGGGGCAGGCATGTACGGCCCCTGGGGCTGCCACGCCCCCGGGTGGGGCGGCTGGTACGGCTGGCTCATGGGACTCCTCGGTGCAGGTGCAGACCGTCGCGAGCGGACGCACAGGGGGTGCAGGTCCGCCGAGCGTAGCGCTCTGAGCCGTGTGCAGCCGTGGCCACGTGTGGCTTCGCGCCCGCGCCGAGAGCCCTCCGGACCCTCGTCGCAGCACTCACCGAGGGCTCGCCGGGCCCTCGCCGAGCACCGTCGGTGCGCGCCAGGCGCACGCCGGGGCTCTCGCCCCGGTAAGATCGACGCAGTCCGGCGCGGCTGCGCCGAGCCCTGACCCGTCCGGGAGCTGCCTGCGCAGCCCGCAGCGGTGTCGCGCTCGACCCGGCCACGTCATCGAAGACGTCCGCACCGATCGTTCGCAAGGAGTACTCAGGCATGTCAGGTCACTCCAAATGGGCCACCACGAAGCACAAGAAGGCCGTCATCGACGCCAGGCGTGGCAAGCTCTTCGCCAAGCTCATCAAGAACATCGAGGTGGCCGCCCGCACGGGCGGTGCTGACATCAGCGGCAACCCGACGCTCTTCGACGCGGTCCAGAAGGCCAAGAAGACCTCGGTCCCCAACGACAACATCGAGCGCGCGCTCAAGCGTGGTTCCGGCCAGGAGGCCGGCGGCGCCGACTACCAGACGATCATGTACGAGGGCTACGGCCCCGGTGGGATCGCCTTCCTCGTCGAGTGTCTGACGGACAACAAGAACCGCGCGGCCGCCGAGGTCCGCATCGCCTTCACGCGCAACGGCGGCCAGCTGGCCGACCCGGGTTCTGTCGCGTACCTGTTCTCCCGCAAGGGCATCGTCGTCGTCCCGAAGGAGGGCACCGACGAAGACTCCGTCCTCGAGGCCGTGCTCGACGCCGGCGGCGAAGAGGTCAACGACCTCGGCGAGGCCTTCGAGGTCCTGTGCGAGGCGACCGACCTGGTGCCCGTGCGCACAGCGCTCCAGGAGGCCGGGATCGAGTACGACTCCGCCGACGTCGTCTTCCACCCGTCGATGCAGGTCGAGGTCGACGCCGAGGGCGCCCGCAAGGTGCTCCGGCTCATCGACGCCCTCGAAGACTCCGACGACGTGCAGAACGTCTACGCCAACTTCGACGCCTCCGACGAGGTCATGGCCGAGCTCGAGAACGACGACTGACGCCACGCGTGCGCGTCCTCGGAGTCGACCCCGGCCTGACCCGCTGCGGCATCGGCGTCGTCGACTCCGTGACCGGGCGCCGCGCGCGCCTGGTCGCCGTCGGCGTCGCCATGTCGCCGCCCTCGTCGACCGTCGACGCGCGGTTGCTGCAGATCGCCGACGAGCTCGACACCTGGATGGACGCGCACACCCCTGACGTGGTCGCGGTCGAGAGGGTCTTCGCCCAGCACAACGTGTCGACGGTCATGGGCACGGCGCAGGTTGCCGGTCTCGCGATGGTCGCAGCGGCCCGCCGAGGCGTCCCGGTCGCGATGCACACGCCGAGCGAGGTCAAGGCAGCGGTGACGGGGAGCGGCCGGGCCGGCAAGGAGCAGGTGCAGAAGATGGTCGCGCAGATCCTCGGGCTCTCCGAGGTGCCGCGGCCGGCCGACGCCGCCGACGCGCTGGCCCTCGCGATCTGCCACCTGTGGCGCCCCTCGGCGATCCTCGACAAGGCCGAGCGCTTCGCGCAGACGCCGGCCCAGCGCGCCTGGGCCGCGGCCGAGCAGTCGGCGCGCCGCGCGAAGGGCACCCGGTAGCGTTGCTAGGGTTGTTCGTACACATGTTCGTCCCAGCAGATCGGTGAGCCCGTGATCGCGTCCCTGTCCGGAACCGTCCAGACCGTCCGTCTGGACAGTGCCGTCCTGAGCGTCGCCGGCATCGGCTACCTCGTGTACGCCACGCCGGCCACCCTTGCCACGCTGCGGGTCGGCGCCGAGGCGTCGCTGTCCACCTCGCTCGTGGTCCGCGAGGACTCCCTGACCCTCTACGGCTTCACCGACGACGACGAGCGCTCGGTCTTCGAGGCCTCGCAGACCGTCAGCGGAGTCGGGCCGCGGCTCGCGCTGGCGATGCTCGCCGTGCACACCCCCGACGGTCTGCGCCGCGCGCTGGCCGGGGGAGACGTCAAGGCGCTCACCCGTGTCCCGGGCATCGGTGCCAAGGGAGCCCAGCGGCTGATCCTCGAGCTCGGCGACAAGCTCGGCCAGCCGACGGGCCTCGACGCCGCAGGCGTGGCGCCCACGGCGGCCCTCGGCGACCAGCGCGAGCAGGTCGTCCAGGCGCTCGTCAGCCTCGGGTGGTCGGCCAAGGTGGCCGAGGACGCGATCGCGACGGTGCTCGACGAGTCGGGCGCCACGACTGTCACCACGGCAGACGTCCCCGTCGTGCTCAGGTCCTCGCTCAAGGTGCTCGGCGGCCACCGTGGATGACGTCGACCCTGACGTCTACGGGGTCGACCTCCCGGCAGACCGGATGACAGGCTCGGGGGCTGACGACCTCGAGCGCGCTGCCGAGGCCGCCCTGCGCCCGCGCCGGCTCGAGGAGTTCGTGGGGCAGCGCGTGGTCCGCGACCAGCTCTCCCTCGTCCTCGACGCCGCCCTCGGACGTGGCTCGTCGCCCGACCACGTCCTGCTCTCCGGCCCGCCCGGGCTCGGCAAGACAACCCTCGCGATGATCATCGCGGCCGAGCTCGGCGCGTCCCTGCGCGTGACCTCGGGCCCGGCGATCCAGCACGCGGGCGACCTCGCGGCGGTGCTCTCGTCCCTCGACGAGGGCGAGGTGCTGTTCATCGACGAGATCCACAGGCTCGCGCGTCCGGCCGAAGAGCTCCTGTACGTCGCGATGGAAGACTTCCGGGTCGACGTGGTCGTCGGCAAGGGCGCGGGTGCGAGCGCCATCCCGCTCACCCTCCCCAGGTTCACGGTCGTCGGTGCGACGACCCGCGCGGGCCTGCTGCCCGCGCCGCTGCGCGACAGGTTCGGGTTCACGGGCCACCTCGACTTCTACTCCTCCGACGAGCTCGAGAGGGTGCTGGTCCGCTCTGCCGGGCTGCTCGGCTCCGAGCTCCAGGCCGAGGCTGCGAGCGAGCTCGCCTCGAGGTCGCGGGGGACACCCCGTATCGCGAACCGTCTGCTGCGCCGCGTCCGCGACTGGGCGCAGGTGCGCGGCGACGGGTCGATGGACCTGCGTGCGGCGCGCGCCGCCCTCGAGGTCTACGAGGTCGACGCCCTCGGGCTCGACAGGCTCGACCGCGCTGTCCTGCGTGCGCTGTGCACCCGCTTCGGGGGCGGCCCTGTCGGGCTCACCACGCTCGCGGTGACCGTGGGGGAGGAGCCCGAGACCGTCGAGACCGTCGCGGAGCCCTTCCTGGTCCGCGAAGGACTGATCGGGCGCACGTCTCGTGGTCGCGTCGCGACCCCCGCGGCCTGGGCCCACCTGGGCCTGACCCCGCCGGCGGACGGCGCGACGCTCTTCGGCTAGCCGATCGGCGAGGTGCTGCGTCGCGGCCCGGGTCGCGGGAACCCTCGAGACGTGCTGGGCACTTTCCGTCGCCCCGGGTCGTTAGTGACTTGGGCGCCTCTGCGCCTAGACTCCGATAGTTCCCTACGCAGAACGGAGACGTGATCCCACGTCATGACTACGATCTTCATCCTCGTGCTGGCAGCAGTCGCGATGGTCTTCATGACCCGCAGCTCGCGCAAGCGTCAGAAAGAGGCCATGTCCTTCCGGGACAACCTGGCTGTCGGCCAGGAGGTCATGACCGGCTCGGGCTACTTCGGCCGGATCGTCGCCGTCGAGGACGACGCGATCACGCTCGAGACGACCCCGGGCAACACCTCCCGCTGGCTCCGCGCCGCGATCGCCAAGCTTGTCGACCCGCCCGCTGACGCTGTCGTCGTCGAGGGCTCCTCGGCCGAGGCCGCTGCGCAGATCGACGCGGAGAACGCCCGCGCCTTCGACATCCCTGAGGACATCTCGAGCCTCATCGACAAGAAGAAGACCGACGAGAACGGCAAGTAGGCCCACCCACCCGT
>NZ_JACBYE010000013.1 GCF_013415325.1 Sanguibacter inulinus
GTGACCACCAAGGTGGTCACCGCCGCTCTCTCTCGTGCTGTGTCGTGCTGTGTCGTGCTGTGTCGTGCTCGTCAGCGTCAGCGTCAGCGTCAGCGTCAGCGTCAGCGTCAGCGTCAGCGTCAGCGTCAGCGTCAGCCGAGATTCTCGATGCGGCCTCCGTCGGAGGACATGCTCGGGGCGAGCTCGTCCCCGGGTGTCCCGCTGTCGTGCCAGCGGAGCAGCGCGCCGACACCGTCGACGAGCGACAGCGACTCTGCCGGGACGAAGGTCAGGCCGGAGTCCTGACCGAGAGCAGCACGGACCAGCGCGATCGTCGCCGGCAGCTCGTGCTCGTCCGTCACGGCCCCGAGGTCCGCCAGGTCGTCGCGCGAGGCGGCGATCTGCAAGGGCTCGGCACCGACCCACACCGAGCGGCCGTCCAGCTCGGAGCCTGGCCCGTACTCGTCCGAGAGCAGCAGCTCCTTCACCTGGCCGCGTGCGAGGACCGCGATGACGTCGGCGAGACCGGTGACTCCCCCGGTGCTGCGACCGTGCTCGAGCCGGAACTCGTCGAGAACCTTCTCCCGGCGTTGGACGCGGAAGGCCTCCAGAGCCTCGGTGATGTTGGCCTCGAAGGCATCTTCGTTGACCCCGTGCCCGCGGGACCCGCCAGCGACGTCGACGACCAGCTCGGCCGTCTTCTTCTGGAGCGCTCCCTTGAGCAGTGCGACCGCTCGGACGTCTCCGCTGAGCAGCAGGACCTCCGGGCGGTGCGCAGCCACCTGACGGTCGACCTCGGCGGCGACGGCCTCGGCGTTGCGCTCCCAGGAGTCTTCCGCACGGGACTCGATGCGCTTGTGCGACAGCCCTCCCGAGCTCGCCTTGTTGACGACGTCGTGCCCGCCCTCGACAGACTCGTGCTCGGCGTACGGCAGATGTCCCCCGGCCTCGGACCACGTGAGGTCCGCACCGAGGCGGTCGACGACGATCCTCAGGTAGTCGACGGACTCGTCAGCGGCTCCTGCAGCCTGCAGCAGCGCAGGGAAAGGGCCGTAGGTGCCCTTCTGGACCGCGGGAGGCGTCTTGGTGACCCTGTCGACCAGCAGACCTGTCTCGTCGGCGACGACGACCCGACCGTGCGGACCACCGACCCGGGTCGGCCGGACGATCTCCTCGCCGATCGTGTCGAGCACGGGCGCCGTCGCACCGTCCTTCTCGAGCGATCTGCGGACGCTCTTCCACCTGTTCTCGACCTCGCGGTCGCCTTCGCCTGACCTCGTCGCGTCGATGTACACGGTGACGAACGGTCCGGGTGCGCCCAGCAGGGGCTTGAGCCAGTCGATCTTCATCCAGAGTCCTCGCAGCTGTCTCGTCGGGACGGACAGCCGCGGTCCGGGCTGCCCGGACGACCCAGTCTGTCGCACCTCACCCGGTCACGCCAGTGGCCAGGGGTGAGCACCAGACATGCACCGGTGGGCGGCCCGACACCCCCACGTCGAGACGTCCAGCAGGTGGGCACGGCAGCCACCAGGCACAGCGCGCAGCGGCACGCAGCCTGTCTGGGGCGCGCAGCGGCACGCAGCCTTCCTGGGTCGCGCCGCGAGACGCGGAGCCCTGACCGCACTGCTCGGACCAAACCGCGGGCCAACCAGGACCAGAGAACCCAGCCAGAACCGGGGCGGGCCAGCCGCGGTCAGGTCAGGAGAACGTGTCGAGCACAGTGTCCTGACCGCGCTCGGCGGCGATCGCAGCGTGCCGCCGGACGACCTCGCTGACGATGAAGGACCGGAACTCCTCGGCAAAACGCTGGTCGAGCCCAGCCTCCGCAGCGATCCGCCCGAGCCGCTCGATCTGCTGGCTCTCACGCAGCGGGTCGGCGGGGGCGACCCCACCCTGCGCCTTGAGCTCACCGACGCGCTCGGTGCACTTGAAGCGCTCAGCGAGCAGGTACATCAGCGACGCGTCGATGTTGTCGATGCTCCCCCGCAGCCGCAAGATCTCCGTGCGGATGCTCGGGTCCTGCGTGGGGTCGCTCGGCTGCTCGGTCACGCGCTCTTCTCGCGCGGGGCGTTCTTGCCGAGGTCCGTGCGTGGGACGAGCGTCGGGTAGACGTTCTCGAGGACGGCCTCACCGGTGACGACCACACGCTCGACGTCGTCGCGGCTCGGGACCTCGAACATCACCTGCTGGAGGACCTCTTCCATGATCGCGCGCAGACCTCGTGCGCCGGTCCCCCGGAGCAGGGCCTGGTCGGCGATCGCGGCCACGGCGTCGTCGGTGAACTCGAGCTCGACACCGTCGATCTCGAACATCCGCTGGTACTGCTTGACCAGGGCGTTGCGCGGCTCGGTGAGGATCCGCACGAGCGACGTCTGGTCGAGCGGGGTGACTGTCGTGATGACCGGGACACGCCCGATGAACTCGGGGATGAGCCCGAACTTCAGCAGGTCCTCGGGCATGACGTCACCGAAGGCGTCCGTCGCGTCAGCGGTGTGCAGCGGGGCACCGAAGCCGATGCCGTGCTTGCCGGCCCGCGACGAGATGATCTCGTCGAGCCCCGCGAAGGCTCCGGCCACGATGAACAGCACGTTCGTCGTGTCGATCTGGATGAACTCCTGGTGCGGGTGCTTGCGACCGCCCTGGGGTGGGACCGAGGCCGTCGTGCCCTCGAGGATCTTCAGCAGCGCCTGCTGGACGCCCTCGCCCGAGACGTCACGGGTGATCGACGGGTTCTCCGACTTCCGGGCGATCTTGTCGACCTCGTCGATGTAGATGATGCCCGTCTCGGCCTTCTTGACGTCGTAGTCCGCAGCCTGGATGAGCTTGAGCAGGATGTTCTCGACGTCTTCACCGACGTAGCCGGCCTCGGTCAGCGCTGTCGCGTCGGCGATCGCGAAGGGGACGTTGAGCATCTTTGCGAGGGTCTGCGCGAGATACGTCTTGCCGCAGCCCGTCGGGCCGATGAGCAAGATGTTCGACTTCGCGATGTCGACCTGGGCCGCGTCGTCTCCGACCGAACGGGCTCCCTCGCCCGCCTGGATCCGCTTGTAGTGGTTGTAGACGGCCACGGCGAGCGACCGCTTGGCGCCCTCCTGGCCGATGATGTACTGCTCGAGGAAGTCGAAGATCGCCCGCGGCTTGGGGAGCTCGACCATGCCGACCTCAGCCGCCTCGGTGAGCTCTTCTTCGATGATCTCGTTGCAGAGGTCGATGCACTCGTCGCAGATGTAGACCCCAGGGCCTGCGATGAGCTTCTTGACCTGCTTCTGGGACTTCCCGCAGAAGGAGCACTTCAGCAGGTCAGCGCCGTCGCCGATGCGTGTCACGCCGTCTCCTCCCGGGACCGCCCCGGTCGGGTGCGGATCATGGCATCCAGCCCACCCCGCTCACGTCCTCGGGACTGCTGGTCGAACATCTTCCATTGCACACCATCGGAGCGCCAAAGTCAGCATGGCGCTCCGACGGGTGCACGGTATCTCACCCCCGGCCGCTGCCGGGGTCACGCTCTCAGGGCTGGTCGGCCCTCGTCGTGGTCAGCCCTTGTTCTGGATCGCCGACTTGCGGCTCTCCAGGATGCTGTCGACCAGGCCGTAGTCGACGGCCTGCTGGGCCGAGAGGATCTTGTCGCGCTCGATGTCCTTGCGGACCTGCTCGACGTCCCGACCGGAGTGCAGTGCCAGGGTGCCCTCGAGCCACTCGCGCATGCGGATGATCTCGTTGGCCTGGATCTCGATGTCCGAGGCCTGGGCGTAGCCGCCACCCTCCATCGCGGGCTGGTGGATCAGCACGCGAGCGTTGGGGAGGGCCAGGCGCTTGCCCGGGGTTCCCGCGGCGAGCAGCACGGCGGCAGCCGAGGCGGCCTGCCCGAGGCAGACCGTCTGCACCTGGGAGGTGATGTACTGCATCGTGTCGTAGATCGCCGTCATCGCGGTGAAAGAACCACCGGGTGAGTTGATGTACAGGATGATGTCGCGGTTCGGCTCCTGGCTCTCCAGGACGAGCAGCTGCGCCATGACGTCGTCCGCCGAGGCGTCGTCGACCTGGACACCCAGGAAGATGATGCGGTCCTCGAAGAGCTTGCTGTACGGGTCCTGGCGCTTGATGCCGTAGGCCGTGCGCTCTTCGAACTGCGGGAAGATGTACCGCGACGACGGCGAGCCGTACGGCATCGCCACGCCGCCCGCACCAGCGAGACGCTGCGCGGTGCTGATGAACTGAGACTCGGTGCTCATGGGTCTACTCCTCAAAGGTCTTCAAGTGATGGGGGCGGAGCCGGCTCAGGAGCCGGTCGTGCCGCCGCCGCCGGCGACAGACCCGGCGTGGGTCACGACGTGGTCGATGAACCCGTACTCGAGCGCCTCAGGAGCGGTGAACCAGCGGTCGCGGTCGGAGTCGGTGTGGATCTGCTCGGTGCTCTTGCCCGTCTGCTCGGCGATCAGCTCGGCCAGCACGCGCTTCATGTGGAGGATGAGCTCCGCGTTGATGCGCACGTCCGTGGCCGTACCGCCGATGCCGCCCGAGGGCTGGTGCATCATGACGCGGGCGTGGGGCGTCGCGTAGCGCTTGCCCTTGGTGCCCGAGGACAGCAGGAACTGCCCCATCGAGGCGGCCATGCCCATCGCGACCGTCGCGACGTCAGGCTGGATGAACTGCATGGTGTCGTAGATCGCCATGCCCGCGGTGATCGACCCACCGGGAGAGTTGATGTACAGGAAGATGTCCTTCTCGGGGTCTTCCGCTGCCAGGAGCATCATCTGGGCGCAGATGGCGTTCGCGTTGTCGTCGCGCACCTCCGAGCCGAGCCAGATGATCCGCTCCTTGAGAAGGCGGTTGTAGATGCTGTCGTTCAGGCCCAGGCCTGCCACGTCTCCGCGGGCTGCCACTGGCATCTGCTCGTTCACGCGAACTCCTTCTTCGTGCTGCTGACCCTTGCTTGTTGTGACCCTAACGCGAGCCCCACCCGTGTTTCGTCCCGCACCGGGTCTGTTTCGCTTTGGGCGCACAGTGCTCGGTGCGTGCGGGGCTGCTGGTGGGCGAGCTCTCGCGGGGGCCGAGAGAGACGACAGGGCCCCGTCTCGCACGGAGACGGGGCCCTGCGGCCGGACCCTGCCAGGGGCCCTGAGGTGTGTCAGGCCTTGTCGGTCTCGACCGCGTCGGACTCTGCTGCCTCGGACTCTGCGGCGTCGGACTCGACGACCTCGGAGTCGGCGCCCTCGACGGCGGCGGTGCCAGCGGCCTCGACCGCAGCGTCGTCCTCGTCAGAACCGATGAACTCGGAGAGGTCGACAGCCTTGCCCTCACCGTCGACGACCTCGACCTGGCGCAGTGCCACGGCGAGAGCCTTCGAGCGTGCGACCTCGCCGACCATGGCCGGGATCTGGCCGTTCTCGTCGATGGTCTTGATGAAGGTGTTCGGGTCCATGCCGTACTGACGGCTCGCGTTGACGAGGTAGTCGAGGAGCTCGTTCTGAGCGACCTTGATCTCGAGCTTCTCGGCGAGGATGTCGAGCACGATCTGGTTCTTCAGGGCGACCTGCGTCTGCTCGGTCACCTCGGCGCGGTGCTCGTCGTCCTCGAGGCGGCCTTCGCCCTCGAGGTGACGGACGACCTCGGCCTCGATGACGCCTGCAGGCAGCGGCACCTCGGCCTTGGTGAGCTCCTCGAGGAGGAGGTCACGGGCCTGGACGGCCTGGTTGGACTGCTTCACGCCGGCGGCCTGCTCGCGCAGGTCGGCCTTGAGCTCGTCGATCGTGTCGAACTCGCTCGCGAGCTGCGCGAAGTCGTCGTCGATCTCGGGGAGGTCGCGCTGCTTCACAGCGGTCGCGACGACGGTGATGCTGGCGTCCTGGCCCTCGTGCTCGCCACCGGCGAGCGGTGCGACGAAGGTGGTGGTCTCGCCGGCCGAGAGACCCGTGAGCGCCTCGTCGAGGCCCTCGAGCATGTTGCCCGAGCCGATCTGGTACGACACGCCGGAGACGTTGTCGACCTCGTCGTCGCCGACGGTGGCCTTGAGGTCGATGACGACGAAGTCGCCCTCGGCCGCGGGGCGGTCGACACCGACGAGGGTGCCGAAGCGCTCACGGAGCGAGTCCAGGCGACCGTCGACGTCGTCGTCGGTGACCTCGACGTCGTCGACCGCGACCTTGATGGACGACAGCTCGGGGAGCTCGACCTCGGGGCGGACCTCGACCTCGGCGGTGAAGTGGAGCTCTCCACCCTCGGTCTCGAGCTCGGGGACCTTCACGACCTGCACGTCGGGCTGGCCGAGCGGACGGATGTCCGTCTCCGACACGGCCTGGCGGTAGAAGCCGGACAGCGACTCGTTGATCGCGTGCTCAAGCACGGCCCCACGGCCGACGCGCTGGTCGATGATGCGTGCAGGCACCTTGCCCTTGCGGAATCCGGGGACGGAGACCTGCTCGGCGATGTGCTTGTACGCGTGATCGATGCTCGGCTTGAGCTCGTCGTACTCCACCTCGACGGTCAGCTTGACCTTGGTCGGGTCCAGGGTCTCGACGGCGCTCTTCACTTCGATGATCTCCAACTGCTCGATGGCATGCCGATAGCCCGGCACGAACGTTACTGAGGTTCTCGTGCGTCCTCGCGGCCAACCGCTCGGCGACTGGCTGGGCCGTCACCGCAGAGGGACCGCGTCTCGCGAGCCATACTCGCCCACGAGCAACCTGAAGATCGTACGCCACGGACGGCGCGAGGACATAGCAGAGGTCCTAGAGGGGCCCGTGGGCGCGGAGCCGGGCCGCGGAGGATGACGGCGGCGGGGAGGCGGCACGTCGATCGCGACGGAGGACCGCGGCACGAGTCGAGTTCTCCAGCGCCGGGGTCCTCCGCTGCGAGTCGGGGTGACAGGATTCGAACCTGCGACCTTCCGGTCCCAAACCGGACGCGCTACCAACCTGCGCCACACCCCGCGGGCACCGCTGGGCGGCGCACGCTCGGCCAAGCATAGACGGCGTCGGGAGTGGTCGGCACACCGGCAGCGCGACGCCTTCGCCGAGCCGGGACCGACGCTGGTCCAGAGGCCGTGCGACCTCGGCGCTCGTCGTCCGAGCCGTCGTGCGCAGCATCCGCAGCACTCCGCGGCAGACGAGCGAGGGCGCCTTCAGCAGGAGCCCACCGACCTGTCCGACCGAGCGCGACCAGGGTGTCGTCTGTCTCAGCGGCGTGGGCCCTGCCGCGTGCGATCCACCCCTGATCCTTTGCTAGGGTGTCTGTCGCAGGTTCGTTCCGGACCGCTCAGTTCTTCCGTGCAGACGTTGGACCTCTCCGTGAGGATCAGCCGGCCGAGCGGTCGAGCAAGGAGCCCGGATCAGAACCGTGCGGGCGTAGCTTAGTGGTAAAGCCTCAGTCTTCCAAACTGATGATGCGAGTTCGATTCTCGTCGCCCGCTCCGACAGCACGATCCTCATCAGCATGATGAAGCCCCCGTCCTCACTCCGAGGACGGGGGCTTCATGCATCTGTCGGGTGTCAGCCCGGGTGGTCGAGGCAGAGCTCGTCCTCGAGCCTCGTCCCCACCTCGTAGGCCGAGATCGTGTCGGGCACCACCAAGAGCTCGTGCGCCTTGGCGTTGCCGTGCAGGCGCCACGCCTCGCAGATGTCGGCCTGCTTCTCTTCGCCCAGGTCGAACCACTCCGAGTCGAAGGTCAACCGCCACAGGTCGCGAGAGCTCGGTTGAGGCTGACGTGTCGGTCGCGGCCTCGGGTCCCGCGCGGCGTCGATCCGTTCTTGCTTGGTCGAAGGTTCTGGCGCCGGGTCTGCGGTGATCTCGACAGAGACCGAGGGCGACGGTGTGCCCGCACCGATGGGCAGGGGCTCCCTCGCGCTCCCGGCCGCCGAGCAGGCGCTCGTGAGGGCGACGACAGAGGCGAGGGCGACGGCGGTCGCAGTGCGGTGCTTCATGGGTCCCCTGGGTTCGTGACGGTCCCCCGAGAGTACCGACCGCGAGCCGCCCGCCTGGAGACGAGCGCGCACGCGGCCCTCCGGCCTGGAGCACCCCCGGGGCTCCGGGCGGGCCGTGCACCTCCCCTTTCACCCGCCCCTCGTCAGACCACCGGGCGGCACACCGTTGCACCCCACCTGCACTGTCGATACAGTCGCTCGGGCAGGCCAGGGTCGGCTGGCGTCCTCGACGTCAGCGCCCGACAGGCCGCTCAGGGACGACGAGGGGGAGGCACGGTGCGCGAGCGCAGCACGACGAGCCTCCGGACCCTGACGTCCGAGCCTGCCGCGCACCCGCGGCTCCGCGGTCACGGCGCGCACTGCGGCCGGGCGGTCTCCTCCCCCTGCTGTCTGCAGTGTCTCTAGAGCGCTGATCCCTGCCCACAGCCGGGCCGATCACCGCTCGTCTCCCGTGCCTCTGGCGATCCTGCCGGCGGTCCACCCGCACGAGGCACCCCGCGCCTCCCACGCCGCGGCGGGCCGTGACCCGGGTCCCCCGACCGCTCGACCTGGGGTCCACCGGGGCCACCCGGTAGCCGATATCCAGGCAGCACCTCTGCACCTTCAGAACCTCCCGTACCCCACCCGCAGCTCCGCCCCGGCGGACCGTTCAGAAGAGGACCTCATGGCACGCATCTACGACGACGTCACCCAGCTCATCGGCAACACCCCGCTCGTCCGCCTCAACAAGCTCACCGAGGGCGTCGGCGCGACCGTCGTCGCCAAGCTCGAGTACTACAACCCCGCGAACTCGGTCAAGGACCGCATCGGTGTCTCGATCATCGACGCGGCCGAGGCGTCGGGGGCGCTCAAGCCTGGTGGGACCATCGTCGAGGCCACCTCGGGCAACACCGGCATCGCGCTCGCCTTCGTCGGCGCAGCCCGCGGCTACGACGTCGTCCTCACCATGCCGGAGAGCATGTCGAAGGAGCGTCGCGCCCTGCTGCGCGCCTACGGCGCCGAGCTCATCCTCACCCCTGCGGCCGAGGGCATGAAGGGCGCTGTCAACAAGGCCAACGAGGTCGCTGCCGAGCGCCCTGGGTCGATCCTCGCGAGCCAGTTCGCCAACGAGGCCAACCCGGCCATCCACCGTGCGACCACGGCCGAGGAGATCTGGGCCGACACCGACGGCGAGATCGACATCTTCGTGGCCGGCATCGGCACGGGTGGCACCATCACCGGCGTCGGGCAGGTGCTCAAGGAGCGCAAGCCCGAGGTCAAGATCATCGCCGTCGAGCCCGCCGAGTCGCCGATCCTCAACGGCGGGCAGCCCGGGCCTCACAAGATCCAGGGCATCGGGGCCAACTTCGTCCCCGACATCCTCGACACGACCGTCTACGACGAGGTCTTCGACGTCGACGCCGAGACCTCGGTCGCGGTCGCCCGCCGTGCCGCGAAGGAAGAGGGGCTCCTCGTGGGCATCTCCTCCGGCGCTGCGATCCACGCCGCGCTCGAGATCGGCAAGCGCCCGGAGAACGACGGCAAGCTCATCGTCGTGATCGTGCCGTCCTTCGGGGAGCGCTACCTCACGTCGATCCTCTACGCGGACCTGCTCGACTGAGCCCAGCCCGCCCGGCCAGCTGCGTCCTCGCACTGACGCGGCAGGCCTGCTGCACCAGGTCCCGTGCACGCCCGTCGGCGCGCACGGGACCTCTTCGCCTCTGACGACCCAAGGACTCTCATGTCACGCCTCACCGCCGCCTGGACGCTGCTCCGCGAAGACCTCCAGGTCGCACGCGACCGCGACCCGGCTGCCCGCAGCTCGCTCGAGGTCGCCCTGGCCTACCCCGGGGTCCACGCCGTCTGGGCGCACAGGGTGACCCACCGGATGTGGCGCAACCCGGCACTGCGCCTGCCGGCCCGGCTGCTCTCGCAGGCGACGCGCTCGGCGACAGGCATCGAGATCCACCCGGCGGCGACCATCGGCCGTCGGCTGTTCATCGACCACGGCATGGGTGTCGTCGTCGGCGAGACGTCGGTCGTCGGTGACGATGTCACCCTCTTCCACGGCACCACCCTCGGTGGACGCTCGATGACCCACGGAAAGCGGCACCCCACGATCGGCGACAGGGTGGTCGTCGGCGCGGGGGCGAAGGTGCTCGGCGCCGTCACGGTCGGTCACGACGCGCAGATCGGCGCGAACGCCGTGGTCGTGAAAGACGTCCCGGACGGCACCGTCGCCGTCGGCGTCCCGGCGGTCGTCAGGGGGCGCCCCGCGGCGTCCCCGGGGGTCGACTACTGCGAAGACCCTGCGATCTTCATCTGAGACAAGGGCGGCGAGCGGGACCGCGAGGTCCTCGAGCCGTGCAGGATCATGTCCTCCGGTCACGCGGTCCACCAGCACGCCGGTGCACGAGTTCGCGGGTCGCGGGTCCACCGCGCCGCCCGCCAAACCTCCAGACCTCCAGACCTCCAGACCTCCAGACCTCCAGACCTCCAGACCTCCAGACCTCCAGACCTCCAGACGTACGGTCAGCCAGGCGGACGCCACACATCTCACTTGTGCTAGTTGCGATAGAACAACTACTGTTGCGTCATGCTCTTCCGCATCGACCCGACAGCCGGCGAGCCGCTGTTCGCCCAGCTCGCGACCCAGGTGCGCCTCGGGGTCGCACGCGGCGACCTCGCCGTCGGCGAGAGGCTGCCCTCGGCCCGTGAGCTCGCCACCTCGCTCGACCTCAACGTCCACACGGTCCTGCGCGCCTACCAGGACCTTCGCGACGACGGGCTGATCGACCTGCGTCGCGGACGCGGGGCCGTCGTGACGGAGCGCGCCGGCGCCGACTTCGCGACGCTCCGCGACGCCGTCGCCGCCGTCGCCGCCGAGTCCCGCGCCCTGAACCTCTCACCCGAGACCACGCTCGCCCTGCTCAAGGAGGCCCTCTCATGACCACCGCCCGCAGCACCCGACCAGGGCCCGTCCAGCATCGGGGGTCGACCACTCTCCTCGGGCTGGTCCTACCTCTCGTCATCCTCGTGGCGGGCGCGGGCGTCGCAGCATCCTGGCGTGACGAGCTGCCCGCACGCGTCGCGACCCACTGGGGCAGCGACGGTCCTGACGGCTTCAGCTCGCTGAGCACGCTGCTCGTCGGCACCGTCGCGGGGTGCGCAGTCCTGGTGGCCGCGTTCTGGGCCTTCGCCTTCTGGGCCGGGCGCGTCCGCAACCTCCGGCAGCTCGCGGTCGGTCTGAACGTCGGGGTCGCCACACTCGTCGCCGCCCTCACAGTCGGCACCCTCGCCCCGCAACGAGGCCTGACCGACGGGTCTGAGGTCGGGGGCGTCGGACTCGCCATCACCGTGGCAGTCGTCGGTGCTCTCGCGCTCGGGCTGCTCGTCGCGCTCGTGCTCCCCCGTGACGAGCCCTCCCCCGAGACCGACAGACCTCGCGACGACGTCCCGCGCATCCCTCTCACCGCAGACGAGCGGGCCGTGTGGGTCCGCAGGACCTCGAGCTCGACGGGGATGGTCATCACGCTGCTCGCCGCCGTGCTCGTCGCAGCAGCCGTCACGACAGCAGGGACCTGGGGCCTGCTGGCCGTCCCGGTCGCCCTGGTGCTGCTGAGCCTGGCGATGTTCTCGTGGATCGTGACAGTCGACGTCACCGGGCTCACCGTCCGCTCGACCCTCGGTGTGCCGCGCAAGCACCTGCCCGTCGACGAGATCGTGGACGCGACGGTCGACGACGTGGTCCCGCTGCGCGACTTCGGCGGCTACGGGTGGCGGACGTCGACCGACGGACGGACCGGCGTGGTCATCCGCGGGGGCGAGACCCTCGAGGTGCGGTCGACCGGTGGCCGCCGCTTCGTCGTCACGGTCGACGACGCCGCGACCGCAGCGGCGCTGCTCAACGCCTTCGCCGACAGGCACCGCGCGGCCCGTCCGGCCGGGACTCCTGAGAGCACCGCCGAAGAGAGCTAGGCTCGCTGGGTCCTACCCCCTCACCGTCGAGGAGACGCATGCGCATCGGACTGCACACCGGATACTGGTCGGCCGGCCCCCCTGAGGGCATGGCCGAGGCCGTGGTCGAGGCAGACGCCCTCGGCGTCGACTCCGTCTGGACCGCCGAGGCCTACGGCTCGGACGCCCTCACCCCGCTCGCCTGGTGGGGTTCGAGGACGGAGCGGATCCGGCTCGGTACGGCCGTCGCGCAGATCTCGGCCCGGACCCCGACGGCCACGGCGATGGCCGCACTGACCCTCGACCACCTCAGCGGCGGTCGCTTCGTGCTCGGTCTCGGCGTCTCCGGCCCGCAGGTCGTCGAGGGCTGGTACGGCCAGCCCTACCCGCGTCCGCTGGCCCGGACCCGCGAGTACGTGGACATCGTGCGTCAGGTGCTGCGTCGCGAGGCCCCGGTCACGGCCCCTGGCCCGACCTACCCGCTCCCCCTCGACGAGAGCACGGCCGGCGGGCGCCCCGTCACAGGCTTCGGCAAGGCGCTCCGCTCGACGGTCCGTCCGCTGCGCGCCGACCTGCCGATCCACCTCGCCGCAGAAGGCCCCAAGAACATCGCGCTCGCCGCGGAGATCGCCGACGGGTGGCTCCCGCTGTTCTACGCCCCACGCCTCGACCACGAGTTCCGTGAGCTCCTCGACGACGGCTTCGCGCGGCGCGGACCCGGGCTGAGGCCTGCGGCGGACTTCGAGGTCTCGGCGACGGTGCCTGTCGTCGTGCACGACGACCCGGAGCAGGCTGCCGACCAGGTCCGGCCCTTCATCGCGCTCTACGTCGGCGGCATGGGGGCGAAGGGCGCCAACTACCACCGCAACGCTGTCGACAGGCTCGGCTACAGCGAGGCGGCGGACGAGATCCAGGCGCACTACCTCGCGGGCGACCGCGAGCGCGCCGCAGCAGCCGTGCCGCGCGAGCTGGTGGACGACATCGCGCTGGTCGGCTCGTCCGAGAGGATCCGCGAGCGGCTGGCGCTGTGGGAGCAGACCGCGGTGACGACTGTCGTGGTCCAGGGCGACGCCGCGGCGCTGCGGGCGGTCATGGCTGCTGCCTGAGGGGCTCAGAGCGACCAGGCCGGCTGGTTCTGGCGCCGCCGGGCCCGTCGGGGTGGCGACGTCTGACCGCTTCTGCCAGGCACAGTGCCGTCGTAGCAGACTCGAGCCGCGCGCAGGTCTCGGGCGGTCCGGTGTCAGACGGACTCGGACCCCGATCCCGCACTCAGGTCCATCTGCTCGTCCCAGTCCACCCGGGCGGCTCGGAGGTCGACGCGCGAGCCGTCGGGGACGAGAGGGCACCCCTCGTCGCGCAGCAGGTCTAGCGCACGCGTGACGTGGTGGGCCGGTGGCCTCCCCTGCGCGTTGACCACGCGCCACCACGGGACCGCCCCGCCGGAATCGCGCAGCGCAGCGCCGACCTGGCGAGGTCCGCCGCGGCCGAGCCGTCGCCCGACGACCTCGGCCACGTCGCCGTAGGTCGTCGCCGACCCGCGCGGGACCGTCTCGACGACGTCGAGCACGCTCTCCAGGTACTCCTCGTCCACCCGCACAGACTACGCACCGTAAAACCCTGGCCCCTGTCGGTGGCCGCTGGCAGAGTCGAGGCATGGCACTCCCCGACGGCTACACCCAGATCCAGCTGCCCGAGTCACGACGCGACGAGCTCATCGAGCTCGACCACTGGACCTTCCCGTCCCCGGTCGACCCCGCAGAGTCCAAGAAGCTGCCGCTGCCGCTGACCTGGGAGCGGACCCGTGGGGTGATCGTCGAGACCCCCGACCCTGACGCCGTCCCCATCGACGGGGCCGTCCCGGTCCGGCAGAGCCTCGCGGCCATCCACTCGTCGTACCCCTTCAGCAGGTTCCCCGTCCCGGGCGCCGAGATCCCTGTCGCCGGTCTCACCTGGGTGGGCGTCCACCCTCAGCACCGTCGCCGCGGCATCCTCTCGGCGATGATCGACCAGCACTTCGCCGACTGCGTGGAGCGGGGTGAGACTGTCTCGGCTCTCTTCGCCGCCGAGGCCGCGATCTACGGCCGCTTCGGCTACGGCCTGGCCGCCCAGGACCTGCGGCTCACCGTCCCCCGCGGGGCGACGCTCCGTCCTGTCGCGGGCTCGGAGGACCTCACCGTGAGGATCGAGACGCTCGACCCCGCCGTCCACGGCGAGCTCGTGAGCGACCTGCACGCCCGCGCCGGACGGCAGCCCACCCCGGCATCGGGCATCAACAGGCCCGGGTGGGCGACCCGCGAGACCGACGAGCTGAGGACCGTCCACCTGGACGACCCCGCAGCCTTCCGCAACGGGCGCGAGCCGCGACGCATCGTCGTCGTCGAGTCGGACGGTGAGCCCCGGGGCTACACGACCTTCCGACGCAAGGTCGACTGGGGTCACACCGGTCCCCGCGGCACGGTCTCGACGGGCGAGGTCGTCGGGCTCGACCCTACGGCCACGCACAGGCTGTGGTCGACGATCCTCGACCTCGACCTCACGCACGAGATCGAGCCGTTCATGATCCCCCTCGACGACCCGATCGCCTCGCTGCTCGTCGACCCTCGGGCGGCAGCACCGAAGATCGCCGACAACGTCTGGGTGAGGATCGTCGACGTCCCCGGTGCGCTCGCCGCACGGACGTACACGACCGACCTCGACCTCGTCCTGCACGTCACCGACCCGCGACTGCCGACCAACGAGGGGTCCTGGCGGCTCACCGCGACAGCCTTCGGGCCCGCGACGGTGGTGCGGACCGACGACGCACCCGACCTCAGCCTGTCGGTGACAGAGCTGGGCGCTGCGTATCTGGGTGGCACGTCGCTCGCCGCCCTGGCGAGCGCGGGCCGCGTCGAAGAGCACACAGACGGTTCCCTGCTCCGCGCGGCGTCGGGCTTCGGGTGGCCCGTGGCACCGGTCTGCAGCTGGGTGTTCTGAGCGGAGGTCTCACCGGGTCACCGAGTCACCGAGTCACCGAGTCACCGAGTCACCGAGTCACCGAGTCACCGAGTCACCGAGTCACCGAGTCACCGAGTCACCGAGTCACCGGGTCACCGGGTCACCGGGTCACCGGGTCACCGGGTCACCGGGTCACCGGCGATCGTCGCGCTGACAGCTCGGGCACCAGAAGAGGTTGCGGCCTGCCATGTCTGATCGTGCGATCTCGGTCCCGCAGACCCGGCACGGCAGACCGTCGCGCTGGTACACGTAGAAGGACTCGTCGCGCGGCACAGCACCAGGAGCGGCATCGGTGTTCTGGCGCACGGCCCGACGGCCTCGCGGCGGCGGAGCGCCTGCTCCGTCGCCGCGGTGCTCGGGGCGTGTCGTGACGATCGCGCCGATCGCAGCGCCGTCGGCCATGAGGACGACGAGGTCGTCCCAGATCTCGTGGAGCACTTCGCTCGGCACGTCTCGCCCCGGGGTCGTCGGCGACTGACCGGCCCTGAACAGGGCCTCGGCGCGGTAGATGTTGCCGACGCCCGCCACGACGTCCTGGTTCATCAGCAGGAGACCTACGGCCGACCGCGACCTGCGGACCGCCGAGACGAACCGTTCCGGGTCGGCGTCGCTGCGCAGAGGGTCGGGCCCCAGACGCCGCTGGACCGCGAGCGCCGCCTCCGGGGAGATGACCTCGCAGGCTGTCGGCCCGGTCAGGTCGGCGACGGCGTGGGCCGAGAGGATCCGCACGCGGACTGCTCCGCGAGGGTCGGGGGGCTCCCACACGTCCAGGTCTGCGTCGTCGCCCAGTGCGTCGTCGTCTCCAGCGCCCGCGATCCGGGACACGCTTCCCAGGGCACCGGAATCGCTCCGCCGGGTACTGGTCACGCCTGCCCGGGCACCGGTCGTGCTCCCCTCAGGAGCGGCGGCGGCGAGCACGGTCTCGCGCTCCCCCACCCTCTTACGCGGGGCACCGATGGCATGAGAGACCTCGGCGCTGCCGTCGCTCGCGAAGGTCCACGACCCGTAGAGCCCTAGGTGCACGCGCACCCACCGGAGGCCGTCTGCGAGGCCAGGGGCGCTCGGGCTGTGGTCGGCCGGCCCGAGCCCGAGGAACATCTGCTTGCCGACGGCCTCGGCCGCGTGCAGCACGAGGCCGTCGACGAGCGCCGCACCGGCGGCGAACCTGCCCTGAGGGCTGGACACCTCGACAGCCTGGCCACCGAAGACCTCACCGAAGGTGCGGGCGAGCCTGTGGACCGTGTGCCCCTCAGGCACGAGACCCCCCGGTCGCCGAAGACCGCCGACCTCGTGAGGCCACGAGCAGTCGGCGGTCCGGTCCGGCGGTGCAGTCCCCCACCAGGATCAGCGTGCGGCCTCGTAGGCGGCGAGCTGGTCGATCCGGCGCTGGTGGCGCGGGTCGCCGCTGAAGGGCTCCGCGAGGAAGGCGTCGACGAAGGACGCCGCCTCGGCCACGGTGTGCTGGCGCCCGCCGACGGCGACGACGTTCGCGTCGTTGTGCTGGCGGCCCAGCCGAGCAGTGTCGAGGTTCCAGGCGAGCGCAGCCCGGACCCCGGGCACCTTGTTGGCCGCGATCTGCTCTCCGTTGCCGGAGCCGCCGATCACGACGCCGAGGCTGCCCGGGTCGGCCACGACGGCCTCGCCGGCCGCGAAGCAGAAGGACGGATAGTCGTCGAGGGCGTCGTACTCGTGGGCACCGTGGTCGACGACGTCGTGACCGGCGGTCGTCAGGTGCTCGACGAGGAAGCTCTTGAGCTCGTAGCCGGCATGGTCTGAAGCGATGTGAACGCGCATGCTCACATCATGCCGCAACTTCAGCTCCAGCCCTCGACCTTGGACAGGTTGACGATGTAGGCGCGGGTGCTGCGCTCGCCGGGCACGACGGCGCGGACGGTCTCCGCGCCGACGGCGTCGGGTGCGTGGACGAGGAGCGCGAAGGGCGGCGAGCCGGGGAAGACCGTCTCGGCAGGGATGGCGACCTCGGGCTTGGACAGCTTGGAGACGAGAGTCTTCGTCAGCTGCTTGGACCCCGCCTTGTCGAGGGTGCTGACCTGCTGCGCGACGCCCGCCATCCAGCGTGAGACCTCCTCGGACCCGAGGTGCGCCGGCACGATGACCTGGGGCACGACCTGGGAGTTGTTGGCCGCGAAGCGGAACGGCAGACCGAGGGCCTTGGCGACGTAGCCGTCGCGGGAGTACGCGGCGAAGGCGGCCTCGGTCCGCTTGCCGCGGGTCAGCTTGGAGACGACGAGCATGATGATCGCGAGCGGGATGAGGATGATCGGTCCCCACACGTAGGCGACGAGCATCGGGTCGGTGCTGAAGTTCTCCCCCGTTGTGGAGAAGAACACCTCGAAGAACCTGTCGCCGCCCGCGTCGTACTCGCTCATGGTGCGGAACACGCTGACCAGGTTGTAGGCGAGCAGGGCGAGGCCGATGACGAGCAAGACGCCGAAGGCCTTCGCTGCGGCGCTCGACGGCGCCACGGCCTTCTGGAACCCCTGCGCGTCCGAGAGCTGACGGACGACGGGGTCGGGTGCGGTCCAGGGGGTGAGGGTCTGCATGAGATGTCCTTCGTGAGTCGGGGGGAGGTGTCCGGCGAGCGCCGATGAGCACCTCGCAGGATCAGAGGACCACAGGTGGGGTGCGTCGCGCTGCGATCTGGGCCCCCGGACCGTGGGCACCTCTCCCCATCCCCATGCGGCGCGGCCCCGACGGCGCGGCCCCGACGACGCCCTGCGCGAACGTCGAGGCGCCTGAGGGGTCGAGCGGGTCGGCGACGGATAGCCTGGACCGATGACGACGAACGAGCACACACCAGCCCAGGAGCAGGACCTGCGACCTCCGGCGACGTCCGGGATCGACGTGACGGCCCTGGACCCCGAGGTCCGCCCGCAGGACGACCTGTACAGGCACGTGAACGGCCGCTGGATCGCCAGCCACGAGATCCCCGCCGACCGTGCCTCCGACGGCGCGTTCCGCCAGCTGCACGACGAGGCCGAGGCCCACGTGCGGCAGATCATCGAAGAGCTCGGCGGACGTGACGACCTGAGCGGCGAAGAGGCCCAGATCGGTGCGCTGTACGCGAGCTTCATGGACACCGCGACGGTCGAGGCAGCCGGGGTCGACCCGCTCCAGCAGGACCTCGCGCTCGTCCGCGGCGCGACCAGCCAGCCCGAGCTGACCGGGACCCTGGGTGCGCTCCAGCGCACAGGTGGCGCAGGGGCCTTCGGGTTCTGGGTCGACAACGACGCCAAGGACCCCGAGAAGTACGTCGTGTACCTGTACCAGGCGGGCCTCGGCCTCCCGGACGAGTCGTACTACCGCGAGGAGAAGTACGCCGAGACGCGTGAGGCCTACCGCAGCCACGTCGCGCGCATGCTCGCGCTCTCGGGCGCGTACACCACCGACTCTGCGCCCACCGCCGCCGACACCGTGCTCGCCCTCGAGACGAAGCTCGCCGGGCACCACTGGGACGTGGTCCGCGACCGCGACTCCGAGCTCACGTACAACCCCACCACGCTCGCCGCCCTCGCCGAGTCCGCACCCGGGTTCGACTGGCGCGCCTGGGCCCTCGCCGTCGGGGCCCCCGAGGGTTCGCTCGACCAGGTCGTCGTGCGCGAGCCCGACTTCTTCACGGGCTTCGCCGGGCTGTGGGCCACCGAGCCCGTCGAGGACTGGAAGGCGTGGATCGTCTACCACCTCGTCAGCGCCCGCGCCCCGTACCTGACCGACGAGCTCGTCGAGGCGAACTTCGACTTCTACGGCCGGACGCTCTCCGGAGCCCAGGAGGTCCGCGAGCGGTGGAAGCGTGGTGTGTCCCTCGTCGAGGGCGCCCTCGGCGAGGCCGTCGGCAAGGTCTACGTCGACAGGCACTTCCCGCCGACGCACAAGAGCCGCATGGACGTGCTCGTCGCGAACCTCATCGAGGCGTACCGCCAGTCGATCACCCAGCTCGACTGGATGGGCCAGGAGACCAAGGCGAAGGCTCTGGCAAAGCTCTCGGCCTTCACCCCGAAGGTCGGCTACCCCGTCCGCTGGCGCGACTACTCGGCGCTCGTCGTCGACGCGGCCGACCTCGTCGGCAACGTGCGGCGCTCCAACGCTGTCGACCTCGACCGCGAGCTCGCCAAGATCGGGAAGCCGATCGACCGCGACGAGTGGCACATGACCCCGCAGACGGTCAACGCGTACTACAACCCGTCGATGAACGAGATCGTCTTCCCGGCCGCGATCCTGCGTCCGCCGTTCTTCGACCCCGAGGCCGAGGACGCCGCCAACTACGGCGGCATCGGCGCGGTGATCGGTCACGAGATCGGGCACGGCTTCGACGACCAGGGGTCCAAGTACGACGGCTCGGGCCGCCTCGAGGACTGGTGGACGGGCTCTGACCGTGCCGAGTTCGAGAAGCGCACCGCTGCTCTCGTCGAGCAGTACGACGCCTTCCACCCCGCCCAGCTCGACGCGGACCGCACGGTCAACGGCGCGCTGACCATCGGTGAGAACATCGGCGACCTCGGCGGGCTGTCCATCGCGCTCAAGGCCTACGAGATCTCCCTCGGGACCGAGCTGTCCGGCGCACCTGTCGTCGACGGGCTCTCGGGCGCCGAGAGGGTGTTCTTGTCCTGGGCGCAGGTGTGGCAGACGACGATGCGCGACGAGGCGATGATCCAGCGCCTCGCGACCGACCCGCACTCCCCCGCAGAGTTCCGCTGCAACGGCGTCGTGAGCAACCTCGACGAGTTCCACACCACCTACAACGTGCAGCCTGGCGACGCGCTGTACCTCGCTCCCGAGGACCGCGTCCGCATCTGGTGACCTTGAGCGCACCGCTGCCCCTCGCAGCGGTGCGCCGCACCAGCAGCAGCACGAGCACCAGCAGCAGCACGAGGAGAGCCCTCACCGCAGCCCGTCGAGACGGGTCGTGGTGAGGGCTCTCCTCGTGCCTGCGTACTGCGTGCGTCTGTCGCAGGGCCCTGGGGGTCAGCCTCTGAGACTCGGGTCCCTGGGGTCAGGCCCCTGAGACGCCCGCGCGGGCCAGCACGAAGCCGTCCCCGGTCGTGGAGTCCGTGCAGCGCATCCCGGACTCGGTGCTCTCGCAGACGAAGTTGTTGACCTCGCTCGTCGCACCGTAGTCGAGCACGGCGACGTCGGGCCCGGCCTCGGTGGGCTTCTCGGCATCGGGGACGCACGGGGTCGAGACACCGGCCGAGGTGAGCTCGACCACGTGACCGACTGTGCCCTCGCACCCGGCGACGGGTGCGGGCTCGGCCGCGAGAGAGGCGATGCCGCAGCGCACGCCCACGGGGACGATCGAGCAGGTGATGTTGCCGGTCGGGGACGCGATCACGGTCGCCTCGGCGGGGTCGATCTCGAGGGTGGGTGACGGGTCCGGCTCGGCCGGGTCCGCAGGGGCGTCGGTGGCCCCGGCAGAGGCTTCCGACGTAGGCGCCGACGAGGCGCCGTCGTCGGCGTCCGAGCCGGACGACCCGCCCAGGAGGAGCCAGGCGGCCCCCGCGACGAGCAGGACGTCGAACGCGATGAACACGACGAGCCAGGGTGGCAGCCTGCGCTTCCCCGGGGTGCTCCGCGGGGCGGAGGTCGGCGTGGTTCCTGCCATTCGATGGTCTCCTCACGTGTGGTCTGCGGGAGCGACGGACCGTCCCCGCACAGGGCAGCATGTCACGTCACCCTGGGGATGTCCCGCCCCCGGAGCCCGCAGCGCAGGACCCCGAGGGCCGCCCCGACGAGCGCAGATCAGGCTCGTGCGAGGCGCTCCAGGCAGGCCCACCCGTGGGGCTCGAGACGCAGCGTGACCCCGTCAGAGGCCAGGTCACCCGCGCCTGCCAGCCAGGTCACCGGCACGTCGAGCACGATCTCGACAGGCGCGTCGTCGGTGCTCAGCGCGATCTCGAGGGCGTCCTCTCCCGACGACGACACGTAGGTCATCACCGTGTCGGAGATCACGCGCACCTCGGTCCGCGCCCTGTGCAACCACGGGTGCCGTCGGCGGATCCCCACGAGCTCACGGTGTAGCGCGAAGGCCCTGTTTGCGTCGAGCTCGGGGTCGCTCGGCGGAGAAGCCGCGAGCTCGGGCCTGACCGCGTCGTCGCCCCCTGCTCGGTCTTCCTTGACGCCTTCGAGCCCCAGCTCGTCGCCCGCGTAGATCGTCGGAGTCCCGGCGACAGTGAACAGGACGACCAGCGCGTGCGCGAGGTGCCGGGGGTCGTCGAGGCGGCTGGCGATCCTCGTCGTGTCGTGGTTGCCCACGAAGGTCGCCGGGGCGAAGGTCTCGGCGAAGCCGGAGTGGCGGCGCAGCGCGTGGTCGAGCTCGTAGGCGTTGCGGTCGTTGAGGGAGCTCCAGACCGCCTTCCACAGCTCGTACTGCGTGACCGAGTCCATGCCGGACTCGGCGACCACGGCCGGGTAGTCGCCGTGGATCACCTCGCCCAGCACGTAGGTGCCGGGGTGGCGCCTGCGCACCTCGGTGAGCACGGGAGCCCAGAAGGCCGGGGGCACGGCGTACGCGGCGTCGAGCCGCCAGCCGTCGACACCGCGGTCGCCCCAGTAGCCCATCACCTCGACGACGTGCTCGGCGACGGCCGGGTTCGAGTGGTCGAGGGCGACGAGGGCCGAGTGCCCCTCGAAGTCGTCGTGCGTCGGAGCACCGCCGTCGTCGGGCCAGCGGAGCCTGAACCAGGCTGCCGACTCCGAGCCGGGGCCGCTCACCAGCGCATCCTGGAACCTCGCGAAGTCTTGCCCGACGTGGTTGAACACCCCGTCCAGCACGACCCTGAGACCGCGTGCGTGGGCCGCGTCGACGAGCGCCACGAGATCGGCCTCGTCACCCAGGCGTGGGTCGACCCGGAAGTGGTCGACGGTGTCGTAGCCGTGCGTCGAGGACGCGAAGACCGGGCCGAGCAGGATCCCCGAGGCGCCGAGGACGACGGCGTGGTCGAGCCACGGCACGAGCCTGTCGAGCCTGTGCTGGACGGCCTCGCCCGCCTCGGCAGCCGTGGGCTCGGCGCCGACGGCACCGAGCGGGTACACGTGCCAGAAGATCGCGTGCTCGACCCAGTCCGGAGGGCGGGTCATCGCAGGTCCTCGGCCGCATCCGCAGGTGCGGCCGCCTGGGCCGCCGGGCCGTCGAGAGGCGGAACCTCGGGCGCGACCCACCGGGTCACCGTGATCTCGCCGGTCTCCTGGTCCCGGACCGACAGCTGGAGCGACTCGAGGAGCACGAGGACGTCGACGGCGTCGCGCCCGTGCGGGCGCAGCTCGCCGTCAGCCCCGACCAGCCCGGTGACCCGGCCGGTGATCTTCACGTCCCCGACCATCGACCCGTCCCCGGGGTTGGAGTGGATGACGCAGCGCGGGTCACCGGCGAGGTCAGCGCCCTTGGGCGAGCGCAGGACGACCGGTACCAGCAGCTCGCCGTGACGGATCTGCACGGCGGACCCGCTGACGCGGGGTGCACCGCTCACGGTCATGGTCGCCAGGACGTGCCGCTCGCTCGCGGCGAAGCGCCCGGCGACCGCTGCGGCCAGTTCGGGCGCGTCGCTCGCGAGGGTCGACCACGGGGCTGCCGGGACCTCGCGCAGACGCGCGGAGGCCCGGCCGCCCCCGCCCAGGGAGGCACGGGGAGCCGGGAGACCGAGGTGGACTGCGGGGCTCAATCGAAGACCGGTCCCTGCGTCCGGGTGCGCTTGAGCTCGAAGAAGCCCGGCGTCCCGGCCACGAGCACGCAGCCGTCCCACAGGCGACCGGCGGCCTCGCCCTTCGGTGCCGGGGTCACGACGGGACCGAAGAACGCGACGTCTCCGAAGGCGACCACCGGGGTGCCGACGTCTTCGCCGACCCTGTCGATGCCCTCCTTGTGGGAGGCCCGCAGCTCGGTGTCGTAGCGGTCCGACGTGGCGGCCTCGGCGAGCGACGCCGGGAGCCCGACCTCGTCGAGCGCCTCGAGGATCACGGCCTCGAAGTCTTCACGGGCACCCGGGTGCAGGCGCGTGCCGATCGCGTCGTAGAGCGGCTTGACGAACTGCTCGCCGTGCTCGATGCGCGCCGCGGTGACCACGCGCACGGGGCCCCAGCCCTTGGACATGAGCTCGGCGTACTTCTCGGGCAGGTCCCGCCCCTCGTTGAGGACCGACAGGCTCATCACGTGCCACCGGACGGTGATGTCGCGGACCTTCTCGACCTCGCCGATCCAGCGAGACGTCATCCACGCCCAGGGGCACAACGGGTCGAACCAGAAGTCGGCGGTCTGGGTGGTGGTCTGCTCGGTCATGTCGCTCCGGTTCGTCGGGGTGGGCACCGTGGCCGGTGCCGCCTGCGGGCTGGGTCGTGCTGCTGGGGTCGTGCTGCTGGGCTCGTGCGTGCTGGGCTCGTGCGTGCTGCGGTCGTGCTGACGGCTCGGGACGCCGCCCTGACCGACGGTCGGCGGGCACCGGCGAAGACCGGGCCCACGTGTCGTCGACCAGTGACAACGTCTGCGACGAGCCGTCGATTCCCGCTCGAGCCGTACCCAGGTCTGGCTCTCGACGGTACCGACACCTGACGCGTCTGTCGCCTGCGACGCGGGCCCCTGGCGTGACATGATCGTCCTTGGCCGCATCAGGCCCACCCACCAGGTGCCCGGACCTGCCTCGGCGCGCTCACCAGCCCCTCCGCAGCCTGCCGGCACCGCATCCCCCGAGGAGGCGTCCGTGCCCGGACAGAACCTGACCCGCGTTGAAGCGACCACCCGCGCCGGCATCGTCGCGGTCGACTCGTACGTGATCGACCTGGACCTCACGATCGGTCCCGAGACCTTCCGGTCGACCACCGAGGTCCGGTTCACCGCGCAGGCCGGCTCGGCCACCTTCATCGACCTGGTCGCCCCGACGGTCCACGAGGTCACCCTCAACGGGCAGAGCCTCGACCCCGCGGCCGTCTTCGCCGACTCCCGGATCCAGCTCGACGGGCTCGCCGCGGAGAACACGCTGCGCGTCGTCGCCGACGCCGCGTACACGAACTCGGGCGAGGGTCTGCACCGCTTCGTCGACCCCGTCGACGGCGAGGTCTACCTCTACACGCAGTTCGAGGTCCCCGACGCCCGCCGCGTCTTCGCGGCCTTCGAGCAGCCGGACCTCAAGGCCACCTTCCAGTTCACGGTCACCGCGCCGTCCGCGTGGGAGGTCGTCTCCAACTCCCCCACGCCCGAGCCCGTCCCGGCCGGCGAGGGCACCTCCACGTGGTCCTTCGAGCCGACCCAGCGCATCTCGACGTACATCACCGCGATCGTCGCCGGTCCCTACGTGGTCCAGCGCTCCGAGCTCACCAGCAGCGACGGCCGGGTCATCCCGCTCGGTGTGTTCTGCAGGGCCTCGCTCGCCGAGCACATGGACGCGGACTACGTGTTCGAGAAGACACGCCAGGGCTTCGCCTTCTACGAGGAGAAGTTCCAGTACCCCTACCCCTTCCCCAAGTACGACCAGCTGTTCGTCCCCGAGTTCAACGCCGGGGCCATGGAGAACGCCGGCTGCGTGACCTTCACCGAGACCTACGTGTTCAGGTCCAAGGTGACCGACGCGATCAAGGAGCGCCGGGTCGTCACGATCCTGCACGAGCTCGCGCACATGTGGTTCGGCGACCTCGTCACCATGAAGTGGTGGAACGACCTGTGGCTCAACGAGTCCTTCGCGGAGTGGGCCTCGACCCTCGCGACAGCCGAGGCCACCGAGTGGACGCAGGCGTGGACCACCTTCGCCGCGATGGAGAAGTCCTGGGCCTACCGCCAGGACCAGCTGCCCTCGACGCACCCGATCGTCGCGACCATCAACGACCTCGAGGACGTCCAGGTCAACTTCGACGGCATCACCTACGCCAAGGGCGGTTCCGTCCTCAAGCAGCTCGTCGCGTGGGTCGGCATCGACGCCTTCATGGCCGGTGTCGCGAGGTACTTCGCCAAGCACGAGTACGGCAACACCGAGCTCGTCGACCTCCTCACCGAGCTCGAGACCACGAGCGGCCGTGAGCTCGGCTCCTGGTCCGCGCTGTGGCTCGAGACCGCGGGCGTGAACACGCTGCGTCCCGAGATCACCGTCGACGAGGCGGGCGTCGTCACGTCCTTCGCCGTCCTGCAGTCCGCCCCGGCCGACTACCCGACGATCCGCCCGCACCGTCTCGCGATCGGGTACTACGACATCGACGCCTCGGGCGCGCTCGTGCGCACCCACCGTGTCGAGCTCGACGTCGACGGCGAGCGCACCGAGGTGCCCGAGCTCGTCGGCCGCGCGCGCCCCGACCTCGTCCTCCTCAACGACGACGACCTCGCCTACGCCAAGATCCGCCTCGACGAGGCCTCGCTGGCCGTCGCGATCGCGCACCTCGCGAAGATCCAGGACCCGCTCGCGCGCTCCCTCGTCTGGGGCTCGGTCTGGGACGCGACCCGCGACGGCGAGACCCCTGCGAGCGACTACGTGGACCTCGTGCTCGGCAACATCGCGACCGAGACCGAGTCGACGACCATCCGCACGACCCTCGCCCAGCTCGCGCTCGCCGCGCGCAGCTACGTCGCACCCGCGACCCGTCCGCAGACGGTCGAGACCGTCGGCAACAGGCTGTGGATCCTCGCGCAGGCCGCCGAGGCCGGGTCGGACGCCCAGTTCCAGTTCATCAAGTACTTCGCGGCCGTCGCCAGCTCTGCGGCGCACACGACGACGCTGCGGGGGCTCCTCGACGGATCGGTCACCCTCGACGGTCTGACGATCGACACCGACCTGCGCTGGGAGATCCTCGACGGGCTGGTCCTCTCCGGGGCCGCCACGGCCGACGAGATCGACGCCACGCTCGCCGAGGACAACACCTCGAACGGCCAGCAGTCGGCAGCGCGGGCCCGCGCGACGATCCCGACGGTCGAGGGCAAGCGTGCCGCCTTCGACTCTCTCGTCGAGTCCGACACCGCGCCGAACGCGATCGTCCGCTCGACCACGATCGGCTTCGGCCACGTGAACGACCCCGAGGTCCTCGCGTCGGTCGTCGAGCCGTACTTCGCGGCGATCGAGGGGCTGTGGGAGAGCCGCAGCTACCACATCGCCGAGACGCTCGTCGAAGGGCTCTACCCGGCGGCCCTCGCCGACGAGCGCCTGCGCGACGCGACCCAGGCGTGGCTCGCAGCGCACCCCGACGCCGCTCCCGCGCTGCGTCGTCTCGTGGACGAGTCCCTCGCCGGGGTCGAGCGCGCACTGCGCGCCCAGGCTGTCGACGCGGCTCGCTGACGAATGCGGGGCTGACCAGCCCCGCGGACACAGAGGCCCGCCCTGGTGCTCGTGCACCAGGGCGGGCCTCTGTCGTCGTCCGCAGGATCAGCGTCCGCAGGGTCGCCGTCCGCAGGGTCGACGACAGCCTGTCGTCGGCTGCTGCTATCTGACGGCTGGGACCGGTGTCAGCCGGCTGAGCAGTCGGAGAGCGGCCTTCAGCCTGTCGTCGGCTGGGGCTCCTCGGCTGGTGGTGCTGCTGCTGTCAGCCGGCTGAGCGGTCGGAGCCCTCTGGGCCCTCGCCCTGGCTCCGCCCGGTCCCCTCGTTCATCACCGCGGCGAGCGAGCGCAGACGCGCGTTGTGCGCCAGGTCGTCCACGAGCACCACGCTGCCGCTGGAGTCTCCGAGCGGGACCTTCCAGTTCGGGTACTCCTGGTCGGTGCCCGGCTGGTTCTGCGCGCGGCGCTCCCCCACGGCGTCGGCCAGGGAGACACCGAGCAGCGCGGCCGGGGTCTGACGGATGTACCTGTGGAGAGCCTCGACGAGCTCGCGCTCCGACGGCTCGTCACCGACGAGCCCGCGGCTGGCCAGCGCGAGCACCATCTGCTCGCGCTCCTTGCGGGCCTCCTGGCGGACCTGGTGCACGGGCTCGGTGAGGAGCCCGAGCCGCTCGCGCAGCTCGACGTGCTCCCCGGCCAGGTATCCGGCGGTCGGCGGGAGGTCGTGGGTCGTGACGGTCGTCAGCGAGAGCGGGCGGTAGGCCTCAGGAGCCAAGGGCCGCCCGTCCTCGTCCTTCTCAAACCACAGGACCGAGGTGCTGAGCACACCGCGGTCGTTGAGGTACCCGCGGACCCAGGGCTCGACGACACCGAGGTCTTCACCGATGACCACGCCGCCCGCGCGGTGCGCCTCGAGGCAGAGGATCCCGATGAGCGCCTCGTGGTCGTAGCGCACGTAGGCACCCTCGTCGGCCGGGGTGCCGGCCGGGATCCACCAGAGCCTGAACAGCCCGATGACGTGGTCGATGCGCAGCGCGCCGGCGTGACGGAACACCGTCCGGATGAGGTCGCGATACGGCGCGTACCCGGCACGGGCGAGCTCGCGCGGGTGCCACGGCGGCTGCGACCAGTTCTGCCCCTGCTGGTTGTACATGTCCGGCGGCGCGCCCACCTCCATGCCGCGTGCCATCACCGAGGCCAGGGCCCAGGCGTCGGCGCCCTCGGGGTGCACGCCGACGGCGAGGTCGTGCATGATGCCGATCCCCATGCCGCTCTCGCGCGCAGCGCGCTGCGCCTGCTCGAGCTGGACGTCGGCGACCCACTGGAGCCACGAGTAGAAGTCGACCTCGTCGGCGAGCTCTTCGCGCAGACGCGCGACGGCCTCGGACCCCGGGGTGCGGTACTCCTCGGGCCACTCGCCCGAGCCGAGGTGGTCGGTGAAGGCGCACCACGTGGCAAAGCTCTCGAGCCCGCTGCCCTGCGACAGGCAGAAGTCCACGAAGGCCTTCTGGCGCGCAGCCGAGCGCGGCGCCTCGAAGACGACCCGGAGCGCGCTCTTCTTCGCGTCCCAGACCGCGTCGCGGTCGATCGGGCCAGGGTCTGTGCTCAGCTCGCGGACGTCGTCCGCGGCCCACTCGACCAGCGACCTGTCGGCGGCCGAGAGGTAGGCGGTCTCGCGGATGTCTTCGACCCGCAGGTAGATGGGGTTGACGAAGCGTCGGCTCACCGGCAGGTAGGGCGACGGCGTCATGGGGGTGGTCGGCTCCGCGGCGGCCACGGGGTTGACGAGCAAGAAGTCGGCGCCGAGCTGCTGGCCGCCGATCCACGCGATGTCGGCGAGGTCCGCGAAGTCGCCGATGCCCCACGACTGCCGGGAGCGGACCGAGTAGAACTGGGCCATGAGGCCCCAGTGCTGGCCGTCCGCGAGGTGCGCGGGCAGCTCGAGCCTGTCGGGTGTCACCGCGAGCACGGCGCGAGACTGGCCGTCACGGGTGCGGGCACGGAGCTCGTGCCAGCCGAGCGGGAGGTCGGCCGGGAGCTCGAAGGTCGCCCGGCCGATGGTCCGGCCGTCCACGGTCCGCGGCTCGACGTAGTCGTCGACCTGCGACAGCGCCACGTGCGTGCCGTCCTCGAGCTCGGCCCAAACCTCGACGTCCACGCCGTCGGTCACGTGCACGGGCACCTTGTAGGCCACGCCGCGGCGGGTCACGACGGTCGGCGGGAGCATCCGGCGCCACTCGTCGTCGACGACCGTCGCCAGCGCCACGTCGATGTTCTCGGGCGACGTCGCGTCGACTCCCAGCGCCCCGAGGATCGCGACGAGGGTCGAGGCGGGTGCGCTCTTCTTCTCGCCGTGGAATCCCCAGTGGTCGGGGGAGATCCCGTGAGCCTCGGCGAGGTCGACAAGTGCAGGTGAGAGGGTCGCGCGCTCAGTGGGGTCCACGTGTGAATCCTGCCAGAGACTCGCGGGTTGGGCATCACAGCGCGGGCGGTGTGGCGCAGCGCACCCTGTCGAGGTGCTGACTCACGCACGTCTGCGGGACGGGACCACGGGCGCGCCGGGGTCTCGGTAGCGTGGACCCCATGGCTCTCTCCTCCACCCTCAGCACCGTCAGCGCCTCAGCAGGCACCGAGCCCTTCGACGCCTCGAGCCTGAGCTCGTGGGGCGACTGGTTCGTCGGGACACCCTTGCGCCTGGTGCTCACGGCGCTCGTCGGTCTGGTCGTGCTCGTGCTGCTGCGCCGGATGATCAAGTCCGTCACGGACCACCTGGCGAGCGGTTCGCTCATGGACCGGCGTGGGCTGCGCAACCTCGCCGCGACAGGCGTCGGCACGGCGGTGCTGCAGACCAACCCGCTCGCCGCGGCCCGGCGGGCGCAGCGCGCCCGCACGATCGGCTCTGTGCTGCGCTCGACGGCGACCCTCGTGGTCGGGGCCATCGTCGTGCTGATGATGCTCGACGAGGTCGGCGTCAACATCATGCCGCTCGTGGCGTCAGCCGGGGTCGCCGGCGTCGCCCTCGGCTTCGGGGCGCAGAGCCTGGTGAAGGATTTCTTGTCGGGCATGTTCATGCTCTTCGAGGACCAGTACGGGGTCGGCGACACGATCACCGTCGGGGACGTCTCCGGGACCGTCGAGGCCGTCGCGCTGCGCATCACCAAGGTCCGCGACTCCTCGGGCACGCTCTGGTACGTGCGCAACGGCGAGATCCTGCGCGTCGGCAACCGCACCCAGGGCTGGGCCCGGGCGACGGTCGAGGTGGGGCTGGCCGTCGACGCCGACCTCGAGCAGGCGCGCGCCGCCCTCACCCGGGCCGGCGCCCGCCTGACCGCCGACCCCGTGCTCAGCACCTATCTGCAGGAGACACCCCGTGTGGTGGGCATCGAGACCCTCAGCGCTGCGGGCGTGACCCTCAACATCGAGGTGCGGACCAACCCGTCGATGCAGTGGGACGTCGCCCGCGCGCTGCGCGAGGCCGTGCGCACGGAGCTGTCCGAGGCAGGTCTGGCCCTCGCAGCCGAGTGAGCGGCCCGGTCGCCCGCCTACCGCGCTCGGGGCGGAGGGCGGGTAATCCCGGAGTGCGGGGAATCCTTGCGACGCAGTCACGAGGCTCCGCGCACAGTCAGGACGGGGTCGTGCGCGGTCGTCGGCTCAGCGCCAGCGGGCGATCTCGTCGCCGCGGCTGACCTGCTGGCCCGGCTCGGCGACCCTGTCGACGTCTGCAGGCTCGCCCTGGAGAGCGATGACGACGCACACCGTGGACATCCCCGCAGCCGCGACGGCGTCAGGGTCCCAGGTGATGAGGTGCTGCCCGGCGGTGACCTGGTCGCCCGAGGCGACGTGCAGCTCGAATCCCTCACCGCGCAGCGTCACGGTGTCGATGCCGAGGTGGACGAGGACAGTGCGCTCGTCGTCGGTCTCGATCGCGAAGGCGTGCGGGTAGAGCGAGCCGATCGTCCCGTCGACGGGGGCCTGGACGACGGTGTCCGTGCCTCCCGTGGCCGAGCGCGGCTCGATGGCCAGGCCGGGGCCGACGATCTCTTCTGCGAAGACCTGGTCGGGGACGTCCGCCAGCGCGACGACCTCACCCGACACGGGTGCGACCAGCCGCACCGGGGCGGGTGCTGGCTGGTCGGTCACGGCTGCGGCGTCCCCGAGGTCCACTTGTGACGCTCCGGTCAGCGGAGGCCGTCGAGCTCGGCGGCCAGGTTGTCGGCCTCCGGGCCGACGATGACCTGGACGATGCGGCCCGAGCGCACGACGCCGAAGGCGCCTGTCGCCTTGAGGTCGGTCTCGCTGATGAGGTCCGGGTTCGCGACCTCGACACGCAGTCGCGTGATGCACGGCTCCAGGTCGACGACGTTGGCCTGTCCGCCCAGTGCGGCGAGGATCTGCTGTGCCTTGCTCATGAAAGAACTCCTGATAGATCGTGGTCTGCGGATCGATGCCGGCCGTGCTCATCGACTCTGGTCCAAGAGTAGTCGCCTCGACGCGTTTTTACTGCGAGACTGCCTGGAGACTGCGCTGATCAGGAGGTACGGATGGACACCACTGCACCCCGCCCGTCGACGAGGACGGTCTCGGGGATCGGAGTCTGCGCCGGCCTGGTGGCCGGCCCCGTGGTGCACATGCCCCTGCCGATCGCCGAGCCCTCCCCCGGGCTCAGGCTCTCGCCGCGGGAAGACCACCACGCCCGTGCCGCGGCGATCCAGGAGGCGAGCGACCAGGTCACCGCCGACCTCGACGCCGACGCCGCCCGAGCCACGGGCGAGGCCCGCGGCATCCTCGAGGCCACGGCCGCGATCGCCGCGGACCCCACGCTCGTCGCCGACGCCCAGCGCCGGGTCCTCGACGACTACCTGGTCCCCGAGCGCGCCGTGTGGGAGGCCGCGTCCGACGTCGCCGAGCAGTTCGAGACGCTCGGCGGGTACTTCGCCGAGCGGGTCAGCGACGTGCACGACATCCGCGACAGGCTGGTCGCCCATCTGACCGGGCGGCCCAAGCCCGGCCTGCCGAGCTGCGACACGCCCTTCGTGCTCGTGGCGCTCGACCTCGCCCCGTCCGTCACAGCCTCTCTCGACCCTGCTCAGGTCGTCGCGATCGTCACCGACGGCGCTGGACCGACGTCGCACACCGCGATCGTCGCCAACGCCAAGGGCATCCCGGCGGTGGTCGCCGCCCAGGGTGCTCACGACCTCCTCCGCGACGGGCACTTCGCGCTCGTCAACGGCTCGACGGGCCTCGTGGTCGCCGACCCGACCGCAGACGAGCTCGCGACGGTCCGCGCCGTCGCCGCGAGGTCACGCACCTTCGACGGCGAGGGCCGGACGAAGGACGGGCACAGGGTCCAGCTGCTCGCGAACATCGGTGACCCGTCCGACGCCGAGCCGGCCGCCCGCGCCGGGGCCGAGGGTGTCGGGCTGTTCCGCTCCGAGTTCTGCTTCCTCGACCGTGAGCAGCCGCCGACGGTCGACGAGCAGGTCACCGCGTACAGGCGCGTGTTCAGCGCCTTCGCCGGCCGCAAGGTGGTCATCCGCACCCTCGACTCCGGGGCGGACAAGCCGCTCGCCTTCCTCACCTCCGACGACGAGGAGAACCCGGCGCTCGGCGTCCGTGGGCTGCGGACCGCCCTGCGCTCCCCCGAGCTGCTCGACCAGCAGCTCGAGGCCATCGCCCGGGCTGCCGCCGCGGAGACCGCGCAGGTGTGGGTGATGGCCCCGATGGTCTCCACGGTCACCGAGACCGAGCAGTTCGTCGCCGCGTGCACAGCCCACGGGCTCGACGTCCCGGGCGTGATGGTCGAGGTGCCCTCCGCCGCGCTGCTCGCCGGTCCGATCCTCGCGCGGGCCAGCTTCGCGTCGATCGGCACCAACGACCTCACGCAGTACACGATGGCCGCCGACAGGCTGCTCGGGTCGCTCGCCGAGCTGTCCGACCCGTGGCAGCCCGCAGTGCTCCAGCTCGTGGCCACCACCTGCGCCGGTGGCGCGCAGCAGGGACGGCCCGTCGGGGTCTGCGGGGAGGCCGCGTCGAACCCTGTGCTCGCCGTCGTGCTCGTCGGGCTCGGCGTCACGTCCTTGTCGATGACCGCACGCGCGATCCCCGACGTCGCCGCCGTGCTCGCCGAGGTGACGGTCGAGGAGTGCCGCGAGCTCGCGCTGCTGGCCACGTCGGCCGAGACCGCGCAAGACGCGAAGGCACGAGTGCGGTCGCGGCTGCCGGTGCTGGACCAGCTGGGGTTGTGAGTCTCTGGGGTTGTGAGTCTGTGAGTGTCTGACCCTCAGTCGCTCCCGTCCTCTCGGGCTCTCGGGCTCTGGGGCTCTGGGGCTCTGCCATCTGGTCTCCGCGGCTGTGACGCTGTGGTCCGTGGACTGGGCCTTGCGAAACACTCCTGTCATCTTCGGGCGGCACCATGTCCCGGTGACTCTCGAGATCTCCCGCGCCGACCTGGCCGACCCGCACCTGCACACGTTCCTGGCCGCGCACCTGGCCGACATGGCACCGACCGCCCCTCCCGAGAGCCAGCACGCTCTCGACCTCGACGGCCTGTCGCGCCAGGGCGTCCGGGTCTGGGTCGCGCGCCTCGACGGCGTCCTCGTCGGGACCGGCGCGCTCGCCGACCTGCCCTCTGACCTCGGCGACCACGACGGCGACGGCGACGACGACGACGAAGAGCGCGGCGACCGCAGCAGCCGAGGCGGCAGCGGCCACGACGGGCACCGTGCACCGGAGAGCTCCCACGCCGAGCTCAAGAGCATGCGCACCGACCCAGCCCGTCGCGGCGAGGGGATCGCCTCCCGGATGCTCGCGCACCTCGTCGAGGACGCGCGCAGCCGAGGGGTTCGCCGGATCTCCCTCGAGACCGGCAGCATGGAGTTCTTCGCCCCAGCCCGCCGGTTCTACGCCGCGGCCGGATTTGTGGAGTGCCCGCCCTTCGGGAGCTACGTGGACGACCCGCACAGCGTGTTCATGACCCTCGAGCTCTGAGACCGAGGTGAGACCGAGAGCCCCTCTCAGCCGCGCTCCGGTCTCGTCGCCGTCTCGTCGTCGATCGCGTCAGGGTCGTCAGGCTCGAGGACCTCGGGAAGGTCCCCCGGACGGACCTTGGGCATCCGACCGGCCGGGACGATCGCGAGCGTCGCGATGCCCGCGAGCGCGAGCAGCGAGATCTGGAGCGCCCGCAGCCGCGCCTCGCTGTTGACCTCGATCGCCGCGGCCAGCTCGACAGGGTTGGCTGTCGTGCGCGCCAGGACCTCGGCGACCTGGGCGTTGCTGAGGAAGTTCACGTCGTCGAGGTCGACCTGCGCGACGAGGCCGGGTGGGATCTCGGGGTGCTGGGCGGCGCTGCTCGCCACCGTCGAGGCGAGCACGCCGACCGCGAAGGCGCTCGCGACAGCGATGCCGACGCTCCCCGACAGGTTGTGGACCAGCCCTCGCCACGCCCCGACGTCACCGGCGAGCTCACGCGGCGCCGAGGACAGCAGGGTGTTGAACACCAGGGCGACGATCGCTCCCTGCCCCAGGCCCAGCAGGACCAGGCCGAGCACGACGAGCACCTGGCCCCAGTCGTTCTTGATGGTGAAGGCGAGCAGCACGAGCGCGAGGGCGACGACGACGAACCCGCAGCGGGCCAGCAGGCTCGGCGAGTACCGCGCGTAGAGGTACGCGACGAAGGTGCTGGCGAGGAAGATCGACAACGTGTACGGGATGATCGAGAACGACGTCTGGATGCTGGAGCGCCCCTGCACCACCTGGATGTACAGCGGGATGAGGAAGTTCGCCGCTGTCCCGACGAACAGCATGATGGCCATGCACGCCGTGACGGCCTTCTCCGAGCCCGTCGCGAGGACCCGCAGGTCGAAGATCCGCGACTGCCTGGCGTCCTGGCGTCGGCGCACCCAGCGGAAGAAGACCTGCCCGAGCACAGCCCCCACGATCACGAGCACGAAGGCAGGCGAGAGGCCGAGGACCTCGACGGGGGCCTGCGGGGTGGCGAGGACGACGCCCCACGAGCCCAGGCCGCTGAAGCCGAAGCTCAGCGCGATGATCGCGGCGGCGGCGATCCCGGCTCCGACCCAGTCGATCGACAGCCCTGGCTGCGGGGGCACAGGCTTCAGCCTGAAGCTCAGCGCGAGGTTCACGGCGCCGAGGGCCACCATGAGCGCGAAGGAGTACCGCCAGCCGATGGTCGTCGCGAAGGTCCCCGCCACGAGCAGCGCGAGGACCCCGGCTGCGGGGATCGCAGCGGCCAGCAGGCCGATCGCCTTGGCCTGCTGCGGACCGTGATAGCTGGTCGCGATGAACACCGTGAGGGCCGGGGCAATGAGGGCGATGACCGCGCCCGAGGACGCCTGGGCGACGAAGAGCATCGCGGGGCTCTGGCTGAGCGCGACGCCTGCCATCGCGAGCGCGTGGATCGCGACGGCGACCTGGAAGACCGTGCGCGACCCGTACCTGGCACCGACCTTGGCACCGAGCAGGATGAAGGCGGCCATCGCGAAGGTGCCGGCGGTGATCGCCGTGCCGACCGACGTCGCGGGGGTGCTCAGGTCTGTGGTGATCCCCTCCATCGAGACCGTGAGCGCGTTGACGGCGAAGGACGCCTGGATCTGGGTGAGGACGACGACGACCAGCGGCAGCCACGGTGCGGCCTGCGTCGTGTGCGTGGTCTGGGACGGTGAGGTACTCATCTGGACCCTCCGATCAGGGAGGACGCGCACGCGGTCTCCTGGCTCGAACGTAGGAGCACAGGGGGTCCACTGGCAAGCATCTGGTGAGGTGGGTCACAAGAAGGCCTGCGGACCACCCCGAGCGCGACGGCCCCAGGCGCCTCGACCCGGGTGAGCGTGCGCGGGCCGGCCGGGAACTTTGCGATGATGGCTGGGTGAGCGACCAGACCCCCGGACAGACCGACGTCTTCTACGACCAGGTCGGCGGCCACGAGACCTTCGTCAGGCTCGTCGACGCCTTCTACGAGGGCGTGGCCGAGGACGAGATCTTGCGTCCCATGTACCCCGAGGCAGACCTCGGGCCCGCCAAGGAACGCATGACGCTGTTCCTCGAGCAGTACTGGGGCGGTCCGACGACCTACTCCGACACCCGCGGGCACCCGCGGCTGCGGATGCGGCACGCGCCCTTCAAGGTCAACCCGGAGGCTCGTGACCACTGGTTGCTGCACATGCGCAGCGCCGTCGACTCTCTCGACCTCGCGCCGCTGCACCGCGCCACCCTGTGGGACTACCTGGACCGGGCTGCCCACTCACTCATCAACACCTTCGACGAGTAGGAGCTCCGCGTGACCGACCAGACCGAGGCCACAGTGCAGACCGTCTCGCCCGACCAGACGGCCCCGCACGACCCGCTCGCTCATCTGCTGTCCGTCCTCGACCTGCAGTACCTCGGGGCCGAGACCGGAGAAGACGTCTACTCCGGCGCGAGCGTGCACCAGCCCAACGGTCGTGTCTACGGAGGTCAGGTCCTCGCCCAGGCACTCCTCGCCGCCGGGGCGACCGTGGACCGCGGTCGTCTCCCCCACTCGCTGCACGGATACTTCCTGCGGGCCGGAGACATCCAGCAGCCCGTGGACTTCGCCGTCGAGCGCCTGCGGGACGGCCGCTCCTTCAGCGCCCGCCGGACGCACGCGTACCAGAGCGGCAGCGCGATCCTCTCGATGATCACCTCCTTCCAGGAGCTCCAGGAGGGCGTCGAGCACTCCTCCGCCATGCCTGACGTCCCGGCCCCCGACGAGGTCCGCTCCGCTCAGGAGGAGCTGGGCGCCATCGACCACCCTGTCGCGGACTTCTGGTCGCGGCAGAGCGCCTTCGACGTCCGTCACGTCGACGGCTCCCTGTACCTCGGCCCGCGCGGCGAGCAGACCGACCGTCAGTGCGTGTGGATGCGGGCCCGCGGAGAGGTCCCGGCCGACCAGCTGATGCACCGCGCGCTCCTCATGTACGCGTGCGACCAGATCATGCTCGAGCCCGTCCTGCGCAAGGGTGGCAACAGCTGGATGACACCGGGCCTGAGCGTCGCGAGCCTGGACCACGCCATGTGGTGGCACCGCGACGTGCAGGTCGACGAGTGGTTGCTGTTCGTCCAGGGGTCACCCTCGGCCCAGGGTGGCCGAGGGCTCGGGACGGCCGAGGTGTTCACGCAGGAAGGTGTGCTCGTCGCGAGCGTGGCCCAGGAGGGCATGGTCCGCGTCCCGTAGGCTGCGCGGCGCTGGGGCCGGGTCACGCGCTGGCTCTTGCGCCGGGTCCCGCTCTGGCCCGGGCTCTGAACTGGTTCTGGGCGCGCACCCGCTCTGGCTCGGGTTGTGGTTCTGCACAGGCTCCGGCTCCGGCTCTGGCTCTGGCTCTGGCTCTGGCTCTGCACAGGCTTCAGGATGCTGCGCCGCTCGCGCGGGGTCAGAATCGTCCCATGCCTCGCCTCCGCCGTGTCACCGTCTCCCAGCCTGGCATCTCCCGCCGGCGCAGCGGGAGCGGCTTCAGCTATGTCGACCCCTCGGGTCAGCGCGTCGAGGACCCCGAGGTGCTCGAGCGCTGCCGTGACCTCGTGGTGCCGCCAGCCTGGGAGCAGGTGTGGATCTGCCCGTACCCCAACGGGCACGTGCAGGCCTACGGGATCGACGCTGCCGGGCGCGGCCAGTACATCTACCACCCGCAGTGGCGCGAGCGCCGCGACAGGGCGAAGCACGACCACGCCCTCGAGGTCGGGTCGAGGCTCCCGGGGGCGCGGGGGCGGGTCACCCGCGACCTCCAGCTGCCCGGCATGCCGCGCGACAAGGCCCTCGCCGTCGTCTTCAGGCTGCTCGACGTCGGGCTCTTCCGCCTCGGCGGCGAGTCCTACGCCGCGAAGAACGACAGCCACGGCGTCTCGACCCTGCTGCGGTCCCACGTCACCGCCCGACGTGACGGGACGGTGCGGTTCCAGTTCCCGGCGAAGTCCGGCAAGGACCAGGACATCACGATCGAGGACCCCGACGTCCACGCGGCCGTCCGGACCTTCCTGCGTCGTCGCGACCCCTCCGACAGGTTGGTCGCCTGGCGCAAGCCCGGCAGCCCCGCGACGTGGCACACAGTCTCGTCTGCCGACGTCTCCGGCTACGTCAAAGAGCGCCTCGGCTCCGACGCGAGCGCGAAGGTGTTCAGGACCTGGCACGCCACCGTCCTCGCGGCCCAGCTGCTCGAGGCAGCCGGTCCCGCGCCCTCGTCCGACCGCAAGCGCAAGACTGTCGTCACCGGCGTGGTCCGCACAGTCGCGGGCGAGCTCGGGAACACCCCGACGGTCGCCCGCGCGTCCTACATCGACCCGCGCCTGTTCGACCTGTGGGAGCGTGGCTCGACCATCCCGCCGTGCAGCACCCGCTCGGCCGCCGAGGCTGCGGTGATCAGGCTCCTCGGCGACGGAAGCTGACGGGCTCCCCGACGAAGGGCTCCCACGCAGCGCGCTCGTGAGGAGCGATGCGGCGCGGTGAACCCGTCGCGGCCGAGACGAGGACGATCGTGGTGACGGCCCGCGCGACGGGTCGTGCGGTCGACCCCGGGCCCGATCGCCCGGTCGGGCTCGCGTCGTCGTGCACCTCGTAGCAGACGTCGAGGCTCGCGCCGCCCATGTGCCCGATCCACATCTCGACCCGCACAGGTCGCCTGGCGAAGCCGAGCGGCCGCAGGTACTCGATCTCCTGACGGGCCACGAAGGTGTGGGAGGAGGCACCGGGACCAGAGTCGAGGACCGCCGTGGGCCAGGCGTCGTGCGCGGCCGCCGGTGACGCCTCCTCTGCAGGATGCGCCCAGAAGGCCGTGATCCGCGCCTCTTCGAGGATGCGGAACATCTCGACGTTGTTGACGTGGCCGTAGGCGTCGAGGTCGGACCACCTGAGCTGGACGGGGACGAAGAGACGAGTCACCCGACAAGTTCAGCACACCTCGGGTGGGACCTCGCGACGCTGCCCAGCGCCAGCCGACCCCCGGACGGATGCTGGTCCGGTCAGCGGGCAGCGAGGGCCGCAGCCGCTCGGCACTCGTCCAGGAGGTGCCGCTGGGCCTCGACAGGCTCGACGACCGACAGGCTCGCGACCGCCGAGACCTGGACCCGCAGCCGCCGTTCTGCGCGCCTGGCCGCCCTGTTCGCGCCGATGTAGGACAGCAGACGTGCGATGAGAGCGAGGATCACGCCGAGCAGCAGCCCGACGACCACCAGCAGCGTCGGGATGGGGTATCCCTCGATGTCCGGCGAGCTCGCCACGGGCAGCTGGATGAAGGAGAGCACCGCCAGGCCCGCGAGCCAGAGCACCCCGACGAGCAGCACGGCCACCGCGGCCCACTGCACGGCCGACGCGACCGACCACCAGCGGGGACGCCGCTCACCGTCGAGCTCGGTCCGTGCGACAGCCTGGTCGAGGGCGTCGGGCAGCCCGTCGTCCCGGACGAGTGCGCGTGTGGCCAGCACCCACGGGCCCGGCGCTCCGGCCGAGGCACCGTCGACGTACTCCCGGACGGCTGTGTGGGTCTTGGCAGCCATCGCCGCGTCCATGGGCGGCAGAGACGTGCGGCTCAGCTCGGTCCGCACGTCCCGGCGCAGCAGGTTGAGCCGCCGCAGAGGGTCGGAGCGCAACCGTCCGACCCACCGTGTCAACGGCCACCCCGTGGCAGCCCGGGCACGCAGCAAGGACGACGCACGGACCGCGTCGACCACCACGTCAGCACGTGCCGCGTGCAGCAGCGCCGTCGTCAGCTCGCCTCGCGCTGCGGCCCGGTTGCGCATCTCGCGCGCGGGGCCGCACTCCTGCGAGACACGCTCGGCAGCGGCCCGCACGTCGGCGAGCAGTCGAGAGGTCGCGGCCTCGCGGGCGGCTGCGGCCGAGGCAACGAGCGAGCGCAGCTCGCCCACGCCTTGTCCGGTGACAGCAGAGAGACCGATGACGGGGCACGACCCGAGCCCGTCCTGGGCTGCGAGACGGCGCAGGTCCGCCAGGCACTGGAGCTGGTCGACGTGCGAGAGCCTGTCGATCTGGTTGAGCACCAGGACGACGACGCCGGCATGACCGGCAAGTGGGCGCAGGTACTGCTCGTGGAGGACGGCGTCGGCGTACTTCTGCGGGTCGACCACCCAGACGAGCAGGTCGGCACGGTCCACGAGGAGGTCGGAGCGCACCCGGTGCTCGACGACCACGGAGTCGTGGTCTGGCAGGTCGAGGAGGACCAGACCCTGGTTGTCGGCTCCGGGCTCGAGGAAGGTCCGCAACGGGACGTCGAGCCAGTCGAGCAGCCGGGACGCCGCCTGCGCCCCCTGCGGGTCTGCCTCCCAGACTGCCGCCATCGCCCGCGAGGTGGTCGGCCGGCGGACCCCCGGGGTCGCCAGGTCGTGACCGGCGAGCACGTTGAAGATGGAGGACTTCCCCGAGCCCGTCGAGCCTGCCAGCGCGACGACAGTGTGGTCGACCGACTGGTCCAGCCTCGCACGGGCGTGTGCGGCGACCTGCTCACCGCGCTCGACCGTGGGCCCGTCGAGCCATCCGCGCCCGGCCTCGAGAGCACTCTCGAGCGCCTGGACCCGCAGGGTAAGCGCCTCGCTCCGGCGGCGGCCAGAGGTCGCGAGAGCCCGCATCAGCGCGGACCTTCCCGGTCGTCTGGTGCTGGTGCTGGTGCTGGTGCTGGTGCTGGTGCTGGTGCTGGTGCTGGTGCTGGTGCTGGTGCTGGTGCTGGTGCTGGTGCTGGTGCTGGTGCTGGTGCTCGGAGAGTGTCGTCCCGTCGGGACGCGTCTGTGCGGTCGACGTCGCCTGATCGGGGCTGGACGACAGTCGGACCGCTGGCCTGTGAGCCTGCCTCTGGCCAGCCGCTCGGAGCCGGCGGGACCGCGGGCTGCCCGGCGTCCTGACGGTCCGCCCGACGGTGCCAGAACCTGCTGAGCATGCCGCGACGTGCGGGAGGCGACGGCGGTGGTGGTGGCACCGGAGCAGCGTACGGGCTCTCGACGATCTCGAGGTCGGCCCCACGCAGACGTCCGACCCGCACCCGCTCGTCCGCCTCGAGCGTCCCACCTGCGCCGGCGCTCGCGCCGACGACGTGGCCGCCCGTGACGGCTCCGTCGAGCGGCACCGTCGTCGGGTGCAACGACGGGGTCGCCCGACCGGCCCGTCCCTGGGCAGCGGCACGCTGGACGGCGTACGCCCTGGCCCTCAGCTCCGGGCCCGCACCTCGACCCAGGCCCTCTGTCGAGCTGGCCCGGGTCGTCGAGCTGGTTGGGTCCGTCGTGGTGTCACTCCCAGGGCGGGTGGTGGACCCTGACACCTGTCCAGCACCGTCCGACGTCCCGCCCTGACCGGTCGGCGTGCCGCTCTCCCCGGCACCGAAGGCCTCGTCGATCCGGGAGGTGAACCGTGCGGCCTCGGCGTCGAGGAGCGCACGGACGCGCCGGGTGAGCAACCCGTGCGCGTCGCGCGCGAGCGCACGCACGGCGTCGTCACCGAACACACCTTCGAGGAGACGCTGGGCGAGGAGCACCGACCCGCCTGCGATCCCGACCTCGGCGCCGGTGAGCCCTCCGGTCGAGGCGAAGACCACGATCATGAGTGCTGCGCCGATCCCGTTGACCCCGACGGCCAGGACCCGTGCCCGTCCGCGCTTGGAGGCGCCGCGCTCGGACACGAGGGCGAGCACGTCACCCTGCCAGCCGCGGACCTGCTCCGCGAGGTCCTGACGCAGCGCGCCCGAGGCCCTCGAGAGGTCGAGAGAGGGGCCCAGCGCGGCACCGGCGGTGTCGTCCTGCCACGCCGAGTAGGACCGTTCTGCCGCTCGGTCCGCGGCGTCGAAGACGATGGCCTCGAGGTTGCTGCTGATCGCGACCGCAACCTTGGGCGCGCTCCCTGGGCGGCCGCGGAAGAACCCGCTGACAGCGTCACGGACGCGGCCGATCCGCTCTTCGACCCCGCGCATGAACTCACCGGTCCCGACGAAGTCCTGCCAGCGTGAGAGCACCTCACCACGCAGCATGGACCCGTCGGAGGTCGACGTGCTGATCTCGCGCGCCGCCTCGTCGCATGCCCGCTCGACGGTCCGCCGCAGGGCAGAGGCCACGGCGTCCTGGGCGTCGGCAGCGTCGGCGAGCACGAGCGCCCGGCCGACGAGGTCGTCCACGACCCCGTCCCGGGTCGCGGCCACGACGGCGTCGCGGGCTGTCGCGTCGCTCCCGACAGCAGTCAGCCAGCGCGACACCGGCGCGACGAGGCTGACGGGGAGCAGACCGTCCACGAGGGACGTCTCCCGGATCACGAAGACCGGGGCGTGACCGAGCCCGCGCGCGGCGAGCATCTCGCGGAGGTGGTCGGCGACGACCTCCGCCCCGGGGTCGATCCTGTCGACGACGATCGCGACCTGCGCGCGTCGGGAGGCGCCCTCGTCGAGGAGCTCCCACGGGACGGCGTCGGCGTAGCGGGCGGCCGTGGTGACGAAGAGCCAGAGGTCGGCCGCGGCCAGCAGCTGAGCGGCGAGCTCTCGGTTGCCGGCGACGACCGAGTCGACGTCGGGGGCGTCGAGGATCGCGAGACCGCGCGGCAGCGCCTCGGACGGGACGAGGCGCAGAGAGCGCGAGGGCCTGTCGTCACCGTGCGGGCGACGGTCCGGGCTGCGACCGGGCCCCGACGCGCCGTGCGGGGGTGGGGGCGGCACGCTGGACGGGGTCCCGCCCGTCTCGCGAGCGAGGTGAGGGAAGATGCGGTCGCTCGTGAACCACTCAGTGTCGAGCGGGTGGTGGACGAGGACCGGCGACCGGGTCGTCGGGCGCAGCGCTCCGGGTGCGGTGACCCGTTCTCCGAGGATCGAGTTGACGAGTGTCGACTTGCCGGCGCCTGTCGACCCGCCGACGACGACGAGCATCGGTGCGTCCTGCGACCTGAGCCGCGGGAGCAGATAGTCGTCGAGCTGGTCGAGGGCCTTGGTCCGCTCCGCCCGTGCCCTCGGAGCGGTGACCGTCTCGAGCGGGAAACCCGCCCTGTGGATCGCGGACCGCAGGTCCGTCAGAGACGACACCAGGTCGACGACGACACGATCGTCGTCGTCGACCTGGTCCGCGTGCGGCGATCCGTCTGTCATGGATGCAGTCTGCCGGAGTTTCCCCTGGTCCACACCCGTGGCGGACAGATCAGTCGCGGGTGAGCTTGCGGTGCGTGACGCGGTGCGGACGTGCGGCGTCGTCACCGAGGCGCGCGACCTTGTTCTCCTCGTACGAGGCGAAGTTCCCCTCGAACCAGTACCAGGACGCGGGGTTCTCCTCGGTGCCCTCGTAGGCGAGGATGTGGGTCGCGACCCTGTCGAGGAACCAGCGGTCGTGAGAGACCACGACGGCGCAGCCCGGGAACTCCAGCAGAGCGTTCTCGAGCGAGCCGAGGGTCTCCACATCGAGGTCGTTGGTGGGCTCGTCGAGCAGCAGGAGGTTCCCGCCCTGCTTGAGGGTGAGCGCCAGGTTCAGACGGTTGCGCTCTCCACCGGAGAGCACGCCTGCGGCCTTCTGCTGGTCCGGGCCCTTGAAGCCGAAGGCGGCCACGTAGGCCCGCGACGGCATCTCGACGTTGCCGACCTTGATGTAGTCGTTGCCGTCGGAGACGACCTCCCAGAGCGACTTCTTCGGGTCGATGCCACCACGCGACTGGTCGACGTAGGAGATCGAGACCGTCTCACCGATCTTCAGCTCGCCGCCGTCGAGGGGCTCGAGGCCGACGATCGTCTTGAAGAGCGTCGTCTTACCCACACCGTTCGGGCCGATGACACCCACGATGCCGTTGCGCGGCAGCGTGAAGGAGAGCCCGTCGATGAGGGTGCGACCGTCGAAGCCCTTGTTGAGGTCGTTGGCCTCGATGACCACGCTGCCCAGACGCGGGCCCGGCGGGATCTGGATCTCTTCGAAGTCCAGCTTGCGGGTGCGGTCTGCCTCGGCAGCCATCTCTTCGTAGCGCGCCAGACGAGCCTTGGACTTGGTCTGGCGGCCCTTGGCGTTCATCCGGACCCACTCGAGCTCGTCGGCGAGACGCTTGGCGAGCTTGAGGTCCTTCTTGCCCTGGACCTTGAGGCGCTCGCCCTTCTTCTCGAGGTAGGTCGAGTAGTTGCCCTCGTAGGGGTACAGGCGCCCGCGGTCGACCTCGCAGATCCACTCCGCGACGTGGTCGAGGAAGTACCTGTCGTGGGTCACGGCGAGGATCGCACCGGCGTAGGAGGACAGGTGCTGCTCGAGCCAGAGGACCGACTCGGCGTCGAGGTGGTTGGTGGGCTCGTCGAGGAGCAGCAGGTCGGGCTTCTCGAGGAGAAGCTTGCAGAGCGCCACGCGGCGGCGCTCACCACCGGAGAGGACCTTGACGTCGGCGTCCGGCGGCGGGCACCGCAGCGCGTCCATCGCCTGCTCGAGCTGCGCGTCGAGGTCCCACGCGTCGGCGTGGTCGAGCGCCTCCTGGAGCTCTCCCATCTCGGCGAGGAGGGTGTCGAAGTCGGCGTCGGGCTCAGCCATGAGGGCCGAGATCTCGTTGAAGCGGTCCAGCTTGCCCTTGATCTCTGCGACGCCCTCTTCGACGTTGCCCAGGACGGTCTTCTCCTCGTTGAGCGGCGGCTCCTGCAGGAGGATGCCGACGGAGAAGCCTGGAGACAGGCGTGCCTCGCCGTTGGAGGGCTGCTCGAGCCCCGCCATGATCTTGAGGATGGTCGACTTGCCGGCACCGTTGGGGCCGACGACCCCGATCTTCGCTCCGGGGAGGAAGTTCAGCGTCACGTCATCGAGGATGACCTTGTCGCCGTGCGCCTTGCGCGTCTTGTACATGGAGTAGATGAACTCAGCCACTGGCTCTCTGTCCGCCTCATGCTCGTCGGGCGCAGGAGCGGGTTCGCTCGCGCGCAGTTCTAGGGGATGCCCGCCGCTCGCCGCACGACCGCAGCCCCGACGACGACGCACGACTGGTGCGAGATCGAGAGGAGACCACGGGGCCGAGCGACCCGGCGGGATGCTCGACCCCCCAGCCTACGCGCTCATGGCCGGGGCCGTCTCGGAGGGCTCCGACGCCGACCTGTCGACCTGCGCACGGCTCCCGTCGACGAGCCACGGGTCCTCCGCGGACGCGTCGAGGGGTGCGGCGTCGAGAGGTGCGGCATCGAGAGCGTCGAGAGGTGCGGTGAGGAGAGGGTCGAGCGGTGAGCCGCCGGACGGCGTCGAGGTGCTCGCCTCGGCGCCGGTCTGGTGGACGGCCTCTCCCCCGGTCTGGTGGACCGTGTGCCGGAACGTGGCCTGACCCCGGGTGAGGTCCGGGCCGAGCGCATCAGCCTCGATCACCAGCGTCGTCCGGGGCCCGTCGGGCGACTCCCACACCTCGGTCGACAGGGCACCGTGGACGACCACGGGGTCGGACCTCCGCAGGGACTCAGCGACGTTGACAGCAGCGCTGCGCCACGTCTTGACCGTGAACCAGGTCGTCGCGCCGTCGACCCAGCTCTCCTGGGACCTGTCGAAGTAGCGCTTCGTGCTGCCGAGACGGAACACCGTGAACGACGTGCCGTTCTGCGTGACGACGTGGCGTGGCTGGGTCCCGACCCAGCCGGAGACGGTGATCTTGCTGTCGATGCTCATAGGTCCTCCACGACTGCGGACGTCCTGGTCGGACGTCGAGAAGTCCGAGCATCGCGCGACCTGGTTGCGCCCGACGAGGAGTCTGCGGGGCACTGTGGACGACGGCTGTCTAGACGCCCCTGGGGACGAGCCACAAGCCCAGAGCAGGCACCGACGAGGGCACCGGTCCTCGAGCGTCCAGGCCCGTGGAGCACAGCTCCACGACGGCCTGACGACGAGATCTCGACGAGGAGCTAGCGCTGCGCGAGGCCCGTCCCGGCGGCCGCAGCCGACCCGCTGTCCCGGACCGAGAGCGCCGACTCGCGCACTGTGCGGTGCTCGTCGAGCACTGTCTGCGCCGGTCGCGCGAGCGTGGTCTCCACCGTCGACCGCAAGGCGTCGAGTGCTGCGGTCTTGACCTTCTCCGCGCGCTCGTCGGCCGCAGCCGCGCGCGTCCGTGACCCGACGATCAGCAGGACGACAGCCACGAGGACTGCGGCGCCTGCCGCAGCCCCTGCCACCGCACCGAAGGCAGCCTCCACGTCGAAGACCCCCGCGACCACGAGGATCGCGGCGACCGCGAGCACCACGGCCACGCCGAAGACCCACCACGCGGCCTTGCGCAGGCTCGTCGCCCTCGCAGATGGCGAGGCGTCGACAGGGACGGCCTCGAGGGCCCCGAGCAGCGCCGCGGAGATCGCGTCCTGCTCCGGGACGGCCTCGTCGAGAGACTGGGCCCAGGCAGGCTTCATGCCGTCTGCCACCTTGCTGACCCACCGGCTGCGGATCACCCGGACGGCAGACTCTTGCGGGCTGCGGAACTCCGGTGCCCGGGTCGCGGTCCGACCCGAGCGGACGCTCGCGCGGACGTCGTCGACGACAGCCTGCACGCCGACCGCGACGGCGACGCGGTCGACCTCGCCCGGCACCAGCGGACCGACCTGCTCGAGGACGGACGCGGGGACCTCCTCGGCGATCCGGCGGCCTTCTCGGTCGAGCTCGTCGGCGAGACGGCGCGCCGCGACGCTGCGGCGGCTGACAGCCTCGCGCAAGGTCTCCCGGAGCTCGTCGATCCCCTCACCGGTGCGCGCAGACACCGCACGCACGTCGACCCCGACCAGACCGTCTTCGCGCAGGAGGCGTGAGACGTCGGCGACGAGGGCGTCACGACCAGCAGCCGCGACCGTGTCGATCTGGTTGAGCACCACGATCATCGACGCCTCGGCGCCGACGAAGGACTGCAGGTACCCGGCGTGCAGCGCCTCGTCGGCGTACTTCTGCGGGTCGACGACCCAGATGAGCAGGTCGACGAGAGGCAGGATCCTGTCGACGATCTCCCGGTGCGCGGAGGCGATCGAGTCGTGGTCGGGCAGGTCGAGGAGGATCAGCCCCGCGAGGGACTCCTCTTCCGCGCCGTCGAGCTCGGTGCCGCGGCTGATGCGGCGCTCGGTGTCCACCTCGAGCCAGTCGAGCAGCGGGGTCGCGTCGTCGCTCCAGGCGCAGGCCGTCACCCGGGCCGTCGTGGGGCGGCGCACCCCGACGTCGGCGAAGGTGAGCCTGGAGATCGCGTTGAAGGTGCTCGACTTTCCCGAGCCTGTGCCCCCGGCGAGCGCGACGATCGTGTGGTCGACGCCGAGGGCGAGCCGCTCGTCGGCCCCGGCGAGGACAGAGCGCGCATGGGCGGCGACCTGCGGGTCGAGCCTGTCTCCGGCGACCTCGAGGGCGTGCCGCAGGTTGGCGACGTGCTCGGAGTAGCGCGCTCCGTCCGTCGACGCGGTCTCGGCCGTGCGGCGGGCGGGGCGGGTGTCGGACGGGGTCACGGTGCGCTCCTGTGGAGTGGTCATGTCAGGTCAGCTGGGCGAGCTCGGCGAGGCGGACCCGCAGGCCGATCGCCGCGTCGTCGGCCAGGGCGGGGTGGTCGAGCGCGGTCTGGACGGGGACACCCTGCGCGAGCACCGCGCCCTCGGCGGCGTCTGCGAGCCTGCTCGTCACCTCGGGGCTGAGGTCACGTCCGGCGTTGCCGAGCAGGCGTCCCAGCAGGTCTTCGGCGGCGGCCAGCCCGACCGCCGAGGCGAGCAGCAGGGCGGTGAGGCCGTCCCGCCCGAAGGCGCGGACCGCCGCGGCGTTCTGCTTGCCCTCGGACTCGTCGATGCGCTCGATGTCGGCGCGCGCTGCGGCGACCCAGGCGTCGACGGCCTCGAGCGCGGACGCGTCGTCCTGGGCCTCCGTGACCTCGGGGACCAGACCTGCACCACCCGGGAGCGGCTCGAGCGCGTCCCGCAGGGCGGCGCGGGCGTCAGCCGTGGCGACCGTGAGGATCGCCGTGGCAGCCTCACGGACCGTCTCGGTGAGGGCCTCGAGGTGCTCGTCGCGCGAACGGCCGCGGCGGGCCGAGCCACGGGCGAGGCCCGAGCGCGAGATCGCCTTGTCGAGCCTGGCGGGAGCCGTGAGCTGCGACCACCGGGTCTCGACAGCGCCGAGCGAGAGGCGACCGGACTCGACCACGAGGCGGGTCGCCTGCGCGACGGGCGGCAGGGCGGCGTCGGCGGCCCGGCGCAGCCGGACGGCGGCCGCGTGCTGGGCCTCGACGTGGCCGCTGAGCTCGTCGACCCACGGCGGGAGCGCCGCGAGCGAGCCGCGCAGCGTGCGCAAGATGACAGAGCGGGCCCTGTCGGCGCCGCCGAGCGTGCGCAGCCAGCGTTCGATCGGGGCGACCGACGACGCGTCGAGGAGTCCTTCGTGGGGACCGGCGTCAGGGACCACGAACAGCGGTGCGCTCTCCATCCGGTGCTCGCGCAGCCTGTTGAGGAGGTCACCGCGGACCGTGGTGAGCGAGGCCTTGGGCGCGCGGTTGAGCACCATCGCGACTGTCGCACCGCGCTCGACGGCACCTTCGAGGGTCCGCCAGGGCAGGGCGTCACCGTAGCGGGCCGCCGTGGTGACGAACAGCCAGAGGTCAGCGCCCTCGAGGAGCCGGCTGGCCGTCTCGCGGTTCTCGTCGAGGACGGAGTCGAGGTCCGGTGCGTCGAGCAGGGCGATGCCCCGCGGGACGTTCACGTTGGCGACAGACCGCACGGCACCCACGAGCGGGGTGCCCTCGATGACCTCGGCGTCCTGCGGGTTGTAGACGACGACGGGCTCGCGGGTGGTCGGGCGGATCACCGACGCCTCGGAGACCTCTTCGTGGAGCAGGGAGTTGAGCAGGGTCGACTTGCCGGCCCCTGTCGAGCCGGCGATGACAACGACGGCCGGGCTGGAGAGCTCTTTGAGCCGTGGGAGCAGGTGGTCGTCGAGCTGGTCGACGAGACGCGAGCGTTGACCTGCCGCCACGTCTGATCCCTCGATCGACAGCGGGAGCTCGACCGCGGCGACGTCACGGCGCAGGTCTGTCACCACGTCGAAGACCGTGACGTGCGGCTCGGCGACGTCGGCGCTCGACCCAGACGGCTGCGACGACGGACCTGCCGACCCCTGGGACTGACGACCGCTGCTGATGCTCACCCGACGATTCTCGCCCGCAACGGTGGTCAGGCCAAACGCGCGCGCCGGGTGAGGCCTGCCGATCTCACCCGGTCTGGCCGGCATGCCGGACGAGGCGTGCCCGCACGGCGGCCAGGACGTCCGGGGTGACGCCTGCTGCCTCGGCGTACGCCTCGAGGGAGCCGTAGGTGTCCTCGACGGCGTCGAGGGCGGTCCGGAGGTACGAGGGGCGGACTGTCGTGAACGCTGCCCAGAACGCCGGGGGTACCCCGGGGACGTCCGGGAGCGTGGCCGCGAGCGTCGGGGCTGACGAGGCCGACCTCAGGTACTCCTCGAGGACATCGTCCCGCGAGACCCCGCAGAGCAGCTGGACGACGGCGACGACCCAGCCCGTGCGGTCCTTTCCTGCCGAGCAGTGCACCAGGACGGCTCCGGGCTCGGAGGCGAGGGTCTCGAAGGCTCCCGCGACGGCCTCGAGCGCGGCAGGATCTTCGGCGAAGCCTGCGTAGAGGCGGTGCATGAGGTTCTCCCCCGCCGCAGCGGGGTCGTCGCTGCTCGCGAGGCGCGCGAGCATCTCCCGCGGGTCGGCCGGAGCGCCCTGGGCCCCGGCGCCCTCGGGCTCGGCGTGCGAGCGGCCGAGGTCGCCGAAGGGCAGCCGGACCTGGCGGGTCCCGGCAGGCAGCACGTCGGCTCCGTCGCGCTCGACCTCGTGGTCGCCCCGCAGGTCCAGGACCGCAGAGACACCGAGGCGCTCGAGCGTCGCGACACCCTCACGAGCGAGAGTGCTGAGCGAGGCAGAGCGGAGCAGCACCCCGCCGCGCAGCACCGGCCCTGGTCCTGCGTCACCCGCGGAGCTGCCGGCGCTGCTTCCCCCAGGCTCGCCAGGTGCGGACGGACGACCGACGTCACGGGCGTTCCACGTCCCGGCGAGGTCGAGCACCGGGTGGTCGTGCGTCACGGTTCCTGCGGTCGGGGTCGCGCTCGCCTGTGCTGCCTGGTCCATGCGTCTGCCTCTCGTCGGCCAGTCGGTCGTCCTGAGACCACCCTGGCACGCTCCGGGCACTCGCGAGCGGTGAGGGCCGACGACCACGGGGCTGGGCCTCGCCGTCCAGGTGCACCCACGGGGCGTCCCAGGAGCCGAGCCGCCCGACCGGGTGCTCCGAGACAGGTACCACGCGCACGACGACCGAGGCGCACCTGCGCAGGCATGCACCGCGGCACCTGCGCGGGCGCGCACCGGTGGCGGGGACCCAGGTGCTCGTGGGGCCCCGCCACCGGTGGTCGGGCTGCGTCCGCAGCCCGACCCTCACCGCTCCGGCACGCCGCCGGCCGCTACAGCCTCCCGTCCCGCGTCAGCCCGTCACGCCTGCGGCGGCTCCCGACGAGCATCGCCCCCAGGGCGAGCAGACCGGTGCCCAGCAGGGCCGCCGCGCCGATCTCGGCCCCGGTGCGAGGCAGGTACGACGGCGAGGAGACGACACCTCGACCACCGCGGGGCACCGCGCCGGACGCCGGGGCCACCGTGGGCGGGTCGACGACCGGTGGGTTGGCGTCGCAGTCCGGGGTCGCCGGCGGGTAGACGAGGGTCGACCCTGTCGACGGGTTCACCCGGACCTCCACGACGGTCTCGCCGCGCAGCTCGTAGAACGGGGCTGCAGGGTCGAGGAACCATGTGCCGTCTGCCCTCTGCGTCCAGCCGGGCCAGGCGACGGGATCACCGTCGGCGTCGACAGCAGCACCGGGCCACAGCTGTTCGCCCGTGATGGTGTCACCCTGGACCCAGCCGTCGGGCAGCGTGACCCGGTCGACCTGCGAGGCGCCGTCGGCGAGGAGCGCTGCGGTGTCGGCGGCACCGATCGTCACGTCCCGGGCCTCGTAGGCCGCTGCGGTCCACCAGATCAGGGCGACGACAGGGTCTCCCACGACGTTCGACGGCGTGACCTCGTACGAGACGTACGGCGTGTCGTTCACGCAGACCGCGAGCGCCGTGACGGCCACGGACTTCACGGGGACCGTGTCGGTCGCGCAGTTGTCTGCGAGGTCGGCGTCGAGCCCTGCCGAGGAGACGCAGGCGGTGTTGACGATGTCGTCGTGGGCGCCGCCCGGGACGGCCCGCGGGACGTCACCGACCAGGACCGCGTAGGTGAAGGTCGCGACCTCCCCGGCGGCGAGGTCGCCGTCGGAGCTGGCTGTGAGCAGCCCGTCGACGATCTGCGCCGTCCAGCCTGCGGGTACGACCAGCGTGCCCTCGACATAGTCGACCGAGTCCGGCAGCGGGTCGGTGACGACCACGTCGGCGGCGGGGTCGACGCCGACGTTCGTGACCTCGACCGTGTAGTCCAGGCGCTGGCCCGAGCCGGAGTCGACGGCGTCGTCGACCACAGCCGCGTGGGTCTTGGCGACCGACAGGTCGACCTCCCCCGTCGGGTGGTCTGTCTCGCAGCCGTTCTCGACGAGGGCCTGGAAGGCTCCCGCCAGGAAGGTCGCGGCGGCGAGCTCACGTCCCACGGGCGGCAGCTCGGCCGGGCAGCGCCCACCGGGAGTCCCGGCAGTCACCACGTTGTGGAGCGTCCCTGCGGTCTCGACCTCGGAGACCACGACCGCGTACTGCACGGTCGCCTCTGCGGCTCCGACGACGAGGTCGGGGAGCTGCCAGGTGAGCAGCCCGGTCTCCGGGTCGAGGGCGAGGCTCGGGTCGAGGGGCTCGACGAGCGTCGCGTCGTCGAGCACGTCGGTGAGGTCGTCGACAGCTGTGGCTCCGAGGACGTCGACCTGCCCGTCGTTGACGGCGTGCAGGGTGTAGGTGACGGTCTGGCCCTCGGTGACGACGGAGCCGTCGGCGGGGTCGCTCGTCTTGGACAGCAGCCACGAGGGCGGCGGGGGGACGTCGTCGTTGACGAAGACGCAGGTCACCGAGTCGAGCGCGGCCAGGTTGACCGAGGTCGCGGGGACGAAGGTGTCCCCTGGGCCTGTGCTGCACTCGAGGGAGGCGAGCGCGTAGCCCTCGGGTCCGGACTCGGTGAGGTCGTAGACGGTCCCGGGTCGGACCTGGACCGTCACACCCTCGGTCGAGCCGGTGACGCTCTCGGTGACGACGTCGTCAGGGACGTCGCCCGTGGGGGTCGCTGTGAGCGACCAGTCGGCGGGCTCGGCGGTCCCGGTGTCGTCGTTGACGACCTCCTTGACCAGGGTGAGCGTGGCCGACTGGTTCACCGAGGTGCACCGGACCCGGAACCCGAGCGGGACGGTGACACCGCCGTTGATCCCGTCGTTGAAGCCTGGGACCACTGTGCCGTCTTCGGTGACCTGCTCGCACTGCCACGACCCTGTCGAGGGTGGGACGAGCACGGCGCCGGGCCGGATCGTCTGCACGTAGCGTCCGTCTCCGGACTCCACGAGCGGGTAGCGCACGCCCGGGGTGACCAGGGCTGTCGCGCCGGGAGTTCCCGTCGCACCGGACGGGCCGGGGAGGGACCCGTCCGGTGCGACGGCGTCTAGGGCCCAGTCGGTGGGCTGAGCCGGTCCGCCGGCCACCTGCTTGACGAGCGTGAGCTCTGCCTCGCAGGTGACGGTGTTGGTGACCGTGAGGCGGTTGCCGTCTCCGGCCTCGAGGGTGATCGTCGACGGGACGGGGAGGTCGACCGTCTGGCCGTCTTGCTCGGTGATCCGCGAGCCGGTGACCTCGCAGAGGTCGCGACCGGTGATCGCGGTGGTCTCGGCGACCTCGACCTGCGCCCCCTCGACGAAGCCGTCGCGCGGGGAGGACCAGGGCTGCGGGGTCTGGTCGACCGTGAGCTGCGCGGCGAGGCCGATCGGCTGGTTGCCCTCGGTGTAGGTGGTCCCGTTGACCACCCACTCCTTGTCGACGGTCAGGCTCGCCTGAGGCTGCGGTGCCCTGTTGTAGACGGTGCAGGTGATCGCGGCCGTCGCCGGTGCGTCGACGCTGAAGCCGAGCGCGTCGTCGGGGTCGTTGGTGACCTCGACGGGGTCGCCCGTGGCGATGTCCGTGCACACAGCCCGTTTCGAGGCCTGCGTGACGAGGGTGAAGCCGTCCTTCTGCTGCTCGGTCACGGTGACCGTCGCCGTCGACGACCCACCCGCGTACTCGAGCGGGAAGTTCACGGCGCCCGTCCCGGAGACCGTGGTGCCCGACTGCTCGGACGGTGTGACACCGGGGCTCGAGGTGCTCGCCTCGAAGGTCCAGCCGCCCGAGGGGGTGGCCCCCGTGACGGTCTCGCCTGTGGTGGAGGACGGGACGACCTGCTTGACGACGCTCACCGACCCGTTGCACGTGCCGAGCGCGAGGTCGCGCAGGGCCTCGCCCGCCTCGGCGTAGTCGTCGGTCTGGTAGTAGTCCGACCCGGCGGCAGGACCGGAGATCGCGCGCAGGTTGTCGGGGGCACCCCCGAGCCCGTCGCCGACACCGACGGCGATGACCCGGGTGCCCTCGGCCTTGACGGCGTTGGCGGAGAAGATGCCGTTCTCGACCTCGCGGAAGCGGGTGAGGTCACCCGGGCCCTCGTGGGCCGCGTACACCGTGGGGTTCCCGTCGGTGAGGACCACCGCGACGTCGAAGGCCGTCGACGAGGCCGCCACCTGGTAGAGGCCACGGTCCCAGTTGGTGTCAAAACCTGCGGTGTAGCTCGCGATGCGGTTCTTGACGGTCTGCGCACCCGCGGGGGTCGAGACCGGGGTCAGCCCGAGGTTCGCGCCTGTCGCCGCAGGGGCGTTGTCGGCGAAGGTGAAGAGGGCGACCGAGCTCGGCGTCCCCGTGAGCGAGTCGACGAAAGTCGAGGCTGCGCCGCGCATCTCGGTGATGTACCGGCCGACGGACCCGGAGAGGTCGACGACCAGCGCGACACGCAGCCCGCACTGGGCCGGGAGGCCCGGGTCGGCGAGCGAGCTCTGCCAGATGCCGCCCGAGGCCGTGAACCCGCGTCCCGAGCTCACCATGAAGTCGGTGGTCGAGGTGTAGGTGGTGCCGCCGCGGAGCTGGAGGCCTGTGCGGAACTGGTAGGTCTGCGACGTCGTGTCGCCGCCGACAGCCAGAGCCGCGTTGGCGAAGTAGCCGCTCGGCGCGGCGCCAGCCTGCTTGACCCAGAACCTCGCGTCACGGTTCACGCCGCCGTCACCGGTCTCGGGGACGACAAAGCTGCAGTCGCCGGTCGCGTCAGAGACGCAGGTCGCCCACGGCTCGAGCCTCGGGGTCGTCGCGCCAGCGGTCCCCCCGTCGAAGAGCTGGAGCGTCACGCCGGCGAGCGGGGACACCTGGGTCAGGGTCGTGCGGATGCCGCCGACCTTGACGGTCACGACCGACTGGGTGGTCGTGGGGTCGGGCACCACGGCAGGGACGACCTCGTCGTCGACCGCTGCCGCGGCGTCTGGGACGCCGGGCTGCGGGGCAGCCGAGCGGGACTGGGGCGCAGGAGCCGGGGACGTCGGTGTCGCGGGCTCGTCGGTCGCCGGGTCGGGGACCGTCGGCTCAGGCGTGGTAGGTCCGGGGGCTGCCGGTCCGACAGGCACCGGGTCGACGGGTGCGGGCTCGACAGGTGCGGGCTCGACAGCCGGCGGTGCGGGGTCGACAGGGTCTGGAGGTGCGGGTTCCTCCACGACCGGCGGCACAGGCTCCGGCTCGACGACAGGAGCCGGGTCCGGCACCGTCGTCTGCGCGGGGTCGACCGCTGCGAGATCGTCGGGGCTCGGAGCGCTCGCGGCGGTGCGAGCGGTCTCGACGAGCTCCTCGGACGCCGCCGCAGGTGCCGGGGGGAGAGCAGCGCCGCTCACCACACCCCCGAGCACGAGCGACGGGACCACGACGACGGCGAAGCGTGCTCTGCTGGCGAGGGACCGTAGTCCTCCCCCGGCCAGACTTCCTGCTCTTCTCTTCATGATCGACCTTCCAGCGACAGTGACTCCGAGACGTCTTGCCTGTCGCCGACGCTAGGCCCGGGAGACCGGCGACCAGCGGGGAGATCGCTCAACCACCCCGCCCCTCACCCGGATTGCACCCGCTCGGTCCGGCCCGTGACCTGGCGCTCGCCCGTCGTCCACCCCGGTCGTCACCCGTCGCGGGCAGGCCGCCTCACCCCGAGCCGGGCGCAGACCACCCGCCGCTCGGTCGAGGGTCACCCCAGGCCCACCCGTGGCTCACCCCGGCACGTCCAGGGGGCACCCCGGTGTCACCCCGGCGGGACAGCGGGCCTCACGGGACGCGTGGGAGACCGTGCGGGAGTGGAGGTCTCCCCGACCGCGCGGCTGTGGCCCGGTCAAGGGAGACGGGGCAGCGGGGTGTCGGGACGGGAGCACGAACCTTCGCGCGCGGCGGCTGCTGCGTCAGCCTTCGGAGCCGTCGTCGCGCCGCTCGTCGACCGGGAACGACGCCCAGATGTGCTTGGTCTCGTCCCCCGAGTACCAGCCGACCCGGGCCGCGAACATGTCGGTGAGGACCAGCCCGAAGCCGCCCTCCCCAGCGCCGCGCCCGCGAGCGATGGCCGGGATGCTGACAGGGTCGTGGTCCATCACGTCGAGGACGTAGACGCCGTCGCTCAGCAGCCTGACGACTGTCGGCGGACGACCGTGCTTGATCGCGTTCGTCGCGAGCTCGCTGCAGACCAGGACCATGCCCTCCGTCAGCTCGCCGTGCGCCGCCGCGTGCTCAGGGTGGGACTCGAGGAGCGCCTCCGACAGCTCTCGCCGGAGCCTGCCGAGCTCTGAGACCGAGTCGAGCGTCCAGGTCTGGACGGTCTCGAGGTGCTGCGGCAGCGGGGCGAGCGGGATCGACGGCATGCACTCTCCAGGGTCTGACGAACCCTGCGCGTCGGGCGTGGAACCCCCGGACAGGACCTCGGGGCGGCGCGCAGGCGTGGACGTGGGCCGAGGGCGGAACCCGCTCGAGGGCCCGAGCGGGTCGGCTGGCGGTGTCTCGTCGGCACGAGGCGTGGCACCGCGCACGAAGACCTCGGCTCTCGCCGAGATCGCCTCGCGCTCGCCCCGCCGTCGTCGGCGAGGTCTGCGCGTCCGTCCTCGTGAGCTAGGCGACCTCCGCGGTCGGTCACCTGGAGACATCGTCCGACGAGATCGTCACCCTCGCACGCCGGGTACCTGTGCACAGCCGGGGGGTCGAGCTCACGCACGGGTGGCGACGGACGGCCGCACCCGACCCACCCGACGACCTGGTGCCCCCGACAGGACTCGAACCTGCGACCTAGAGATTAGAAGGCTCTTGCTCTATCCACTGAGCTACGGAGGCACGTCGATCCTATGCGAGACCTGCGGCGTCGAGCACGTGGCGAGGGCGCGCGGTCTCTGCACGGCACCGACAGGTGCTGACAGGGTGGGTGGACGGCCCCCGCCGGGGCCTCGACCACACCCTCGCCCTGAGAGGATGTGTGCATGACGCAGCCCTCCCCCGCACCGACCGACCCGCCCGCCGAGCAGGACGACACCGTCGAGATCTGGACCGACGGCGCGTGCAAGGGCAACCCGGGCGTCGGCGGCTGGGGCGCGTGGCTCAAGGCCGGCGGGCACGAGCGTGAGCTCTTCGGCGGCGAGGCCGTGACCACCAACAACCGGATGGAGCTCACGGCCGTCATCGAGGCACTCCGAGCTCTCAAGAGGCCGTGCGTGGTCAACCTGCACGTCGACTCGACCTACGTGATGAACGGCATGTCGAAGTGGATCGCAGGCTGGAAGCGCAACGGCTGGCGCACCGGTGACAAGAAGCCCGTCAAGAACGTCGACCTCTGGCAGGCCCTCGACGAGCAGGTCGCACGGCACACCATCACGTGGACGTGGGTCAAGGGCCACTCGGGCGACGTCGGCAACGAGAAGGCCGACGAGCTCGCGAACCGCGGCGTCGACGAGGTCCGCGCCCGCGGCTGACGCCCTCGCACCATCCTCGGGCAGTAGGCTCGGGACGTGATCGAGATGAAGACCCCCGCCCAGATCGTCAAGATGCGTGAGGCCGGCCGTGTGGTCGCCCGCGCACTCCAGGCCATGCAGGACGCCGCAGCGGTCGGCGTGACGCTCAAGGAGATCGACAGCGTCGCCGCGCGCGTCCTCGCCGACGCCGGCGCGACCTCGCCCTTCCTCGACTACCACCCCGACTGGGCCCCCGTCCCCTTCCCCGGGGTCATCTGCGCGTCCGTCAACGACGCGATCGTGCACGGCATCCCGACGGACTACGCCCTCCAGGACGGCGACCTCGTGAGCATCGACTTCGGGGCTGTCCTCGACGGCTGGTGCGGCGACTCCGCCCGCAGCTTCATCGTCGGGACACCGCGCGCCGAGGACCAGCGCCTGGTCGACGTCACCAAGGCCGCGCTCGACGCCGGCATCGCCGCAGCACAGGTGGGCAGCACGATCGGCGACATCGGCCACGCCGTGTCCAGGGTCGCCCGCAAGGCACGCTTCGGCAACCTCGAGGACCACGGCGGGCACGGCATCGGCACCGAGATGCACATGGACCCCTTCGTCCCCAACGAGGGCCGCCGCGGCAAGGGACTCAAGCTGACGCCCGGCCTCGTCATCGCGATCGAGCCGATGTTCATCGCCGACGGTCACGGAGACTACGTGCAGGACGACGACGGCTGGACGCTGCGCTCACCGCGCGGTGCACGCGCCGCCCACTGGGAGCACACCATCGCGATCACCGACGACGGGCCGATGATCCTCACGGCTCTCTGAGGAACGAGACACGCCCCCCGGGCACTTCGGCCTTGAGGCGCTGCGCGGTCAGCGCCCAGGCGCTGTCACTTCCCGGAACGCCGAGGAATGTCAGCGAGCCTCCCGGCCTCGTCTCCGCTCTGCACCTCTCGACCCCTCCGACCGTCAGCGGTCGGAGGGGTCGTCTGCTGTCCTAGGGTCCTGCGGCGCCTGCCTGGCGGAAGGGGTGGGGCTCGCCGCGGTAGGGCCAGCGGCTCCGTAGCCGAGCCTGGCGTCCTCCTCGCGCGCCGCGAGCGTGATCTCCTCGCCGTGGGTCGCTCCGACAGACGCACCGCGCCAGCGGTCGATCCCGACGACCACCCCGAGGGTGACGACAGCCAGGCACACCCCCGCGAGCACGTCGGTGATGAAGTGGTAGCCGAGGTACAGCCGGCTCGCCGCGACCACCAGCACCACCACGACGCTCACGACTGTCCACTCGACGAAGGCGCTCCGGGTGCGCGCCTCGCGCCACAGCAGGTACCCGCCGACGAGGACGAGGGTCGCCGCCCCGATCGTGTGGCCGGACGGGAAGGAGAAGGAAGACTCCACGCCCGGGACGGTCTGGAGATCTCCCGCGGGCCTAGGACGAGCCACGAGCGCCTTGACCACGGTCGAGACGATCGTCGAGAAGACCATCGCGCCGACGAGCATCACCGGGTCGCGCCAGCGGTGCGTCCGCCAGCCCCAGATCCCGCAGCCGACGGCAACGATCACCGGCAGGACGTAGGGGCCGAAGACCGTGGTGATCGTCGTGAACACCGTGGTGAGCCAACCTGTCCTGTGGTCCGCCAGCCACTCGAGCGCAGGCTGGTCCAGGCCTGCCAGGTCGTCACGCTCGAGGACGGCGTCGAGCAGGACCGCGAAGCCCGACGCCCCGAGGATCACGAGCAGCAGCCCGGGCAGGAGCGCTGGGACGCGACGGGCGGTCTCTCGTGAGGGCATCAGCCGACACTACCCTCGCCCCGACGGCTCGGCAGCGGGAGGTGTGCGGGCGGTACGCGAGGTGTCTACGGGAGGTCCGCTGCGGAAATAAGGGTGCGCGGCAGAGCGGCCAGGTGGTTGGCTCGTGCCACACCGCGGTGACGTCATGGGCCCTCAGGAGTCGACACCTGAGCCCGCACACCTGACAGTCACGGAGCACCACACCATGCACCCCCTGAACCCCCACGGCGACCTCGCGCTCTTCGAGCTCGAACGCCACCGGCTCGTGCAAGAGATCGCACGAGCCCGCCGAGCCCCGCACACCCGGTCTCTCGCAGCCCGGCTCTGGGCTCGGATCGCACACCTCCTCCACCGCGACGCGTGAGCGCCGCCACCGAGCCCCGTCGCCGGGGTCAGCACCCTCCCGGCGACGGGGCTCTCTCGTGCACGCCGTAGGCTGAGCCCGTGGCACGAACACAGAGCAAGAACGACCGCATCGTCTGGATCGACTGCGAGATGACAGGCCTGGACCTGGGCGCCGACGCCCTCGTCGAGGTCGCCGCAGTGGTCACCGACTCCGAGCTGAACGTCCTGGGTGACGGGATCGACGTCATCGTCCGGCCGCCCGACGAGGCGCTCGAGCAGATGAACGACTTCGTGCGCGACATGCACACGAGCTCCGGGCTCATCGACGAGCTCGCGGGCGGCACCACCCTGGCCGATGCCGAGGCGCAGGTGCTCGACTATCTGCGCGGCTTCGTCCCGGAGCCCGGCAAGGCTCCCCTGGCCGGCAACTCGGTCGGGACCGACAAGATGTTCCTCGACCGCGACATGCAGGACCTCGTCGCCCACCTGCACTACAGGATCATCGACGTGTCCTCGATCAAAGAGCTCGCCCGACGCTGGTACCCGCGCGTGTACTTCGCCTCGCCCACCAAGAACGGCGGGCACCGCGCCCTGGCCGACATCCTGGAGAGCATCGACGAGCTGCGCTACTACAGGTCGGCGCTCTTCGTCCCCCAGCCCGGCCCGGACACGGCCACCTCCCGTGCGCTCGCCACGAGCATCGCCCAGGACTCCGTCTCGGGCACGCTCTCCGTCCCGGAGGCCTTCGGCACCGCCGGAGGCCGCTGACCTGCAGCTGTCCCGTCGCCGGGATGCCGCTGACCTGCCGCTGACCTGCCGCTGACCTGCACCGAGAGGCCCGGCGACGTCCCGACGGTCCTGGCGGGAGTTTGACCTGCGTCACATGCCGACAGGCAGAACCGCGAGATCTCGCGGTTCCGGATGCCCTGTCCGGGGGTGCAGCAGCCCAGCTCGTCGTCCGGGCCGACACAGTGTCGCCGAGCACCTGAAACACCAGGTAGGATTCTCAACGGTTCGGTACGCCGGACCACGTGATCTCGTTCGGCCCGGAGACGGACCGGATGCAGACGCATGGTGGGTATAGCTCAGCTGGCAGAGCACCTGGTTGTGGTCCAGGGGGTCGCGGGTTCAAGTCCCGTTACTCACCCCATGCAGAAGGCCCCTCGCGGAAGCGGGGGGCCTTCGTCGTACTCCAGGAGAGCGCCCTACGCTCCCCGAGACGACGAACGCGCCGGCACCCCTGGAGAGGGCTGCCGGCGCGTCCTGCGTCCGTGAGGAGGCTCCTGCGTCAGGACCTCGTCGCGCGCGCAGCGATCGCATCGGCGAAGCGCTCGAGGGCTCCGGGCGACTTCGCGAGGAACAGCGACGGCTCGGTGAACTCGAGCTCGAGCAGGACAGGCTCGCCGTCGTCTCCGGGCAGCATGTCGATGCGGGCGTAGAGCATGTCTGCCGCAGGGTCCCCGAGCACCTCACGGGCAGCCTCGAGGGCACGGTGGGCCAGCGCGAGCTGAGGCTCGGTGGCCTCCGTCGCACGCATGATCTCTTCCTGGTAGAGCCCCTGGGTCGGGCGGTGACCCCGCGAGAGCATCGCGTTCTTGCGGACGGCGTGCGAGAACTCGCCGCCCACGAAGATCAGACCGGTCTCACCCGCGACGTCGACCTGGTTCTGGTACGGCTGGACCATGACGTGACGCCCCGAGCGGAGCAGCTCGCGGGCGTGCAGGATCGCCTGGCCGCGGGCCTCGGCGGTGTTCTCCTGGTAGCGCGCGGTGTCGCGGGCTCCCGCGCTGACTGTCGGCTTGATGACGTAGTCACCGTGCGCGGGCAGGCGTGTGTGGATCGCCTGGGAGGTGAGGTGACGGTCAGGGTCGAGCCACAGCGTGCGGACGATCGGGATGCCCATCTCGCCCATGGTCTTGAGGTAGTACTTGTCGGTGTTCCAGGCGAGCACCTCGGCGTCGTTGGCCAGGCGCGGGACCTTGCGGGCCCACTCGATGAACTCGTCCTGACGCTGGGAGTAGTCCCAGGTGGACCGGACCACGACGAGGTCGAAGGAGTCCCAGTCGACCTCGGGGTCGTCCCACACCGCGGCGACGGCGTCGATGCCGCGCTCCGCGAGCGCACCCAGCAGCGGGGTGTCGTCAGGGTCCAGGTCAGGGAGGACGGAACAGGTCGCGAGAGCTACACGGGTTGTCGGCACCAGCCCAGGATAGCGAGCGCGGCGCACGAGGGCGCAGGGGCGCGTGCAGAAGAGTCGCGACTCACAGCGAGAGGCCGGATATACGTTCGGCGCTCTCGTCTCCGACGACGACTCATCATGGCTCCCCCGGGCGACCTCCGAGAACGACGAAGGCCCGGGATCGTGATGATCCCGGGCCTTCTGTGGTGCGCCATCCTGGACTCGAACCAGGAACCCGCTGATTAAGAGTCAGCTGCTCTGCCAATTGAGCTAATGGCGCGCGGTGAAAACTTTAGCAGCCTCTGACGCCTGAGCGCCAATCGGATCTGCTTGATGTCTGCGCAGTGAAAAACCAAGGACCAGAGCCCTTGGTTGATGTTCACCGCTCGACTTCGGTGATAACTCTACCCCACGTCAGAAGGTGCTCTGTCCACCTCGTCGTCGACCACCGGGGCGGCCGGGTTCACGAGGTCGATGAGCAGGGCCATGGGGATCCGCTCGTCGACGAGACGCGCAAGGAGGCTGCTGACGTCCGGGAGGTCGGGGAGCCCCGACAGGTCAATCTCAGGCGACGCAGTGTCGTCGACGTCGAGGTCTGCCGCGGGGCGCTCACGCAGGTCGGACGGGACCGCCGAGGCGACGACAGGCGCCACAGCCTCGGTCTCGCGCTGGCTGGCACCCGGGACACGACGCGGGAGCGCTGCACCCTGACCGGAGTCCACCTCGGTCGATCGAGAACGGCTCGTCAGCATCACAGCCACCTTTCCCACGTGGAGTTCCCCATCAGCCCACTCAACACCAGGAGTGAGCCGGACCACAATGGAGAGATGTGCCCATGTGGTGAGGGGTCCGCACAGGTGCGGCCATCTCCATCATCCACGCCCTCCCTGGATCTCGCCTGGACGACTCGCGCGCACCCGACGTGCCGCGCAGCACACCTGCTCGCCTCACGGTCGAGGTCGGTCGCGGCGCGTAGTCTGAGCCGCGGGCGGCGCGGCACGGTGCGCTCTCGCACGGGCAGTGCGAGCAGCGACCTGGGCGCACGAGCCGCCCAGCACCTCCTGCACACCAGCTCTTATCAGCCTTGATCACAGCACCGTCTCCCACAGACACGAGGAGCCCCATGACGACCCGCCTCTCCCCCACGGACCTCGCCCCCGAGTTCTCGCTGCCCGTCGCGGGCGGCGGCACGATCTCGTCGGCCGACCTTTCCGGCAAGCGGGCGATCGTCTACTTCTACCCCGCTGCGAGCACCCCGGGCTGCACCACCCAGGCCTGCGACTTCCGCGACTCTCTCGCCTCGCTCCAGGGCGCCGGGTTCACGGTCGTCGGGATCTCCCCCGACCCTGTCGCCAAGCTGGAGAGCTTCGTCACGTCGGAGCACCTGACCTTCCCGCTCGCCTCCGACGAGGACAAGTCTGTCGCGACGGCCTTCGGCGCCTACGGCGAGAAGAAGCTCTACGGCAAGGTCGTCACCGGCATCATCCGGTCGACCTTCGTCATCGACGCCGAGGGGCGCATCGAGCTGGCGCAGTACAACGTTCGCGCGACCGGCCACGTCGCGAAGCTGCGCCGCGACCTCGGCATCGACGCGGCCTGATCTCCGTCCGGCGTGGCTGGTCTGCCGACCAGCCACGCCGTCGGCCGAGCACGACGGTCTGCGGCACGGTCACGGACCAGCAGCCGCGTAGACTGCACGGCGAGCGCGAGTGGCGTAATTGGCAGCCGCGCCAGGTTTAGGTCCTGGTGTCTTCGGACGTAGGGGTTCGAGTCCCCTCTCGCGCACTGGCAGACTTTTCGCATGACCTCCCCCCGACCTCTGGCAGACGACGCAGCCGCTGCGCACGACGACGCAGCACTGAGCCCTGGGGCCGACGTCCTTGACGTCGCTCGGACCTCCGCGCCTGAAGAGGCTCCCCGGTCCGCTGCTGCATCCTCCGTGCACGACGGAGAGACCGAGGTCGACCCAGAGCAACAGATGCCGAGCGGCCGGTACAGGGCTCGCACGGTGTCCTTCGTCCAGCGCAGCGGTCGCCTCAAAGACCGCCAGCAGCGGACCTGGGACGAGCTCGCACCACGCTTCGTGGTCGAGCCGCCCCGCGCCGTCGGACGGACGTCTGTCGACCCCGACTTCGTGCTCGACCCCGAGGCCGTCTTCGGGCGCACGGGCCGGCTCGTCGTCGAGGTCGGGTCTGGCCAGGGCGAGGCTGTCGCGCACGCCGCGGTCGAGTCCCCCGAGACCAGCTTCCTCGCGGTCGAGGTGTACAAGCCAGGTGTCGCGCAGACCTTGCAGCGACTGCGGACCACGGGTTCGACGAACGTCCGCCTCATGCAGGTCGACGCGGCCGTGCTGCTCGGGTCGACGATCGCCCCGGGGAGCGTCGACGAGCTCTGGCTGTTCTTCCCCGACCCCTGGCACAAGGCCAAGCACACCAAGCGCCGTCTGGTCACCCCAGGCTTCGCCGACCTCGTGGCTCGCGCGCTGCGCCCGGGTGGCGTCTGGCGCCTCGCGACAGACTGGGCGGACTACGCCCGGCAGATGCGTGAGGTGCTGGGAGCATCCGAGCACTTCGACGTCGACCTCGACGCTCCCCGCTTCGCAGGCCGTCCGGTGACGAGCTTCGAGCGCAAGGGCACCGAGAAGGGCCGGGAGATCGTCGACATCACCGCGGTCCGCCGAGGCTGAGCCCACGGCTTCACCCCGCTGGCTTCCCAGGCCTCGCTGACTTCCCGGGCCTCGCGCACCTCGGCAGCCCCCTGAGGCCTGTGGCGCGGACCAGTGCGACCTCGTCCAGACGCACGACGACCGGCCCAGGATCTCCTGGACCGGTCGTGGTCTGCCAGCTCACCGCACACAGCGGTGGGTCGGGTCGTGGTGGGGTCGTCAGACCCGTGCGGTCAGACTGCGGTGCCGCCGCCTGCGCCCTGCGCGGCGATCTGCGAGCGGACCTCGTCCATGTCGAGCGCCTTCACGGCGTCGACGACCTGCGCGAGGGCCGGCGCGGGGAGCGCTCCGGGCTGCGAGAAGACGAGGACGCCCTCACGGAAGGCCATCAGCGTCGGGATCGACGTGATGTTCGCAGCGGCCGCGAGGCTCTGCTGAGCCTCGGTGTCGATCTTGCCGTGCACGATGTCCGCGTTGGTCTCGGAGGAGGCCTCGAAGACTGGGGCGAACTGGCGGCACGGGCCGCACCAGGACGCCCAGAAGTCCACCAGGACGATGTCGTTGTCCTTGATGGTCTGCTCGAACGATTCCTGCGTGAGTTCCTGGGTTGCCATGGGGTTCCTTCCACCGGTCGGTATGCCTCTTAGGACAATAGTGGGGGGCGATCTATTCCCCGCGCGCGTCGAGAGCCCACCGCCGAGCACCTGGGACCGCTGTTCGCCCTCAGACGATCGTCGCCTCGACGCCGTGCGCCCGCTGGCTCTGGGCCGAGGTCGCGGGGTACAACTGCTGGGTGACTGACACCGCGGACTTCCCCCACGACCCGTTCGAACCCGAGGACTCGACGCCGGCCGGCTGGCTGAGCGAGCAGGACCTGACGGGCGCCCGCGCGCACCTGCCCCTGGTCTACGTCGACGCCGTCCCCGTGCGTGTCGACGACTCTGGCGACGTGGTCGCCGTGGGGCTGCTGCTCCGCGTGTCCCGCACCGGTGCGATGACCCGCGCGCTCGTCTCGGGTCGTGTGCTCTACCACGAGAGGCTCCGCGACGCCCTGCTGCGGCACATCGAGAAGGACCTCGGCCCCGTCGCCCTCCCGCAGATCCCTCCGTCGCCGCAGCCCTTCACCGTCGCCGAGTACTTCCCGACCCCCGGTGTCACCGCGTACTACGACGCCCGTCAGCACGCCGTCTCGATGGCCTACGTCGTCCCGGTCAACGGCGACTGCCAGCCTCAGCAGCACGCCCTCGACCTCGCCTGGCTCACCCCGGAGCAGGCGTGCAGCGAAGAGGTCCAGGCCGAGATGTACGGCGGCCAGGGCGTCCTGCTCAAGCAGGCCATGGCGCACGTCGGACGCCTCTCCTAGGACTCACCACACAGGCCCTGGTCGGCACGGTCCTCTGCGGACACGACGCCAGCGACAGCGCGACCAGCACCGTCAGAGGTCGAGGCGGGGCCAGTCGTGCAGGTCGTCCTGCATGCGCCTGTCGTGGGTCGCGACGACCACGGCCGCCGAGGTGCTGCGCAGCGCCTGGGTGAGGTCGTCGACGAGGTCGATCGACAGGTGGTTGGTCGGCTCGTCGAGGAGCAGCACGTGCGGAGCGGCGAGCAGCGCGCACGCCAGGTCGAAGCGGCGGCGCTGCCCGACGGACAGCTCGGAGACCGGCCGGTCCAGGTCCTCCTCCGAGAGCACGCCGAGCATCGCGACAGGGACGACGTAGCTGGGGTCGAGCGCGCCCGTCGCGAGCAGGTCGAGGGCGAGGGCTGCGTACTCGTCGAAGCCCGTCGGCACGTGACCGTCCTCGGTCCGTGAGCCTGTGCGGTGGACGCCCTCCTGCGAGACGACACCGAGGCGTGCCCGGGACAGCGCCGTGCGGTAGCCGCGGTCGAGCGGGACCGTCCCGGCGAGCGCACCGAGCAGCGTGGACTTGCCGGCACCGTTCGCCCCCGTGACGAGCAGGCGCCCGGCAGCGGGGACGACGATGCGCTGCCCCGGCAGGTCGAGACGCGGCGGCCTGCCGTCGTCGCCGTCGACCCGCGGGTTGCGCACCTCGACGACGGGGTCGCCAGCCCCCCAGGTGGGCTCCATCGAGGGCAGGTCGGGGAAGTGCAGGGTCGGCGGGGGCGGCGGGATCTCGACGGCCTCGGCCTCGAGCTTCTCGACCAGCCTGTCGGCCGCCTTGACGTGGATCCGTGCCCGGGTGCCCCGCCGGTGCTTGTTCGAGCCCTTGGGAGGGCGCCACTCGTCGGAGAGCCCCTCGTAGGACTGGTCCAGGCGCTCGGCGAGCTGCGCGGCGCGCTTGCGCTCGGCCCTGTAGCGCTGGCGCCACCTGTGCAGCGCCTGGTTCTTGGCGAACCTGTAGGACAGGTATCCGGGTTGACCGTAGAGCACCGGGCGACCGTCGATCGACGGGTCGAGGTCGAGGATCGCTGTCGCGACGTCGTCGAGCAGCTGCCTGTCGTGGGTGACGATGACGACCCCGCCACCCCACTCGACGAGCTCGCGGGTGAGGAAGGCGATGCCCTCCCGGTCGAGGTGGTTGGTCGGCTCGTCGAGCAGCAGCAGGTCGGCGCGTCCCGCGAGCCGGCAGGCCAGCCGCACCCTGAAGCGCTCGCCGACCGACAGGGTCTCGAGAGGTCTGGTCAGGTCGCGGCAGGCCCCCAGGCGGGTGAGCGCGACGTCGGCTCGACGTTCGGCGTCCCACGCCGCCAGGTGCTCGACGCGGGCCATGATCTCGGCGAGCTCGCCGAGCCGGGCGCCCTCGTGGTCGAACTCGGCGCTCGCTCGGTCGAGCTCGTCGGCCGTGCGACGGACGTCGGCGAGTGCCTCGTCCACGAGGTCACCGACGGTCTGCCCGGGGAGGACGACGAGCTCTTGCGCCACGACAGCGACGGTGCCGACGCGCCGGACCTCACCGCCGCTCGGGTCGATCTCGCCTGCGAGCAGCCTGAGCAGGGTCGTCTTGCCCGAGCCGTTCTCACCCACCACCGCGAGTCGCTGCCGGGCGCTCACCCGCAGGGAGACGTCAGAGAGGACAGGCCTGCCGGGATAGCCGAACGAGAGGTTGTCGGAGACGAGATGCACCCGGCCACGATACGTCGCGGGTACCGTTCCTCTGTGCTCAATTCCGAGAACGGCCCCGTGACCCGTCCCACGCGAGGGGTCCGCGTGCCCCTCGCCGTCGCTGCGGCGGCCGACGTGCTGTGCGTCGCGGTCTTCGCCGCAGGTGGCCGCTCCTCGCACGACGAGCAGGGCGGTCTTGTCGGCCTGCTCACGACGGCCTGGCCCTTCCTCGCCGGGGCGGCGGTCGGCTGGGCGCTCGTCGCGCTCGTGCCGACGCTGTCAGGAGGAGGCGCAGCGCAGGGTTCGGCGAGCACCCGGCTCGCGGGTGTCTCAGATCTCGCCCCGGCAGGCCTGGTCGTCGCAGGTGCCGCATGGGCAGGCGGCATGCTGCTGCGCCTCGCGACAGGTCAGGGTGTCTCCGGAGCCTTCCCGCTCGTCGCTCTCGGCTTCCTGGCTGTCACCCTGCTCGGGTGGCGCGGCTTGGTGGCGCTCGTCAGCCGCGCAGCACGTCGGCGATCGTCGGCGCCAAGGCCCTGAACGCCTGGCCGCGGTGGCTGATGGCGTTCTTCTCCTCGGGGCTGAGCTCGGCGCAGGACCTGTCGTAGCCCTCGGGCAGCAGGATCGGGTCGTAGCCAAAACCACCGTCACCACGCGGAGCCGTGAGCAGCGTCCCGACCAGCTCGCCGCGGACCACGTGCTCGACACCCTCGGGCGTCACGAGCGCCGCTGCACAGACGAACCGTGCGCGCCTGTGCTCGGGAGCGATGTCTCCCAGCTGGGCGAGCAGCAGGTCGAGGTTGGCGCGGTCGTCACCATGACGGCCGGCCCAGCGGGCCGAGAAGATGCCTGGCGCCCCGCCGAGGACGTCGACCGCGAGACCCGAGTCGTCGGCGACAGAGGGCAGTCCCGACTCGGCGGCGAGAGCCCGGGCCTTGATGAGCGCGTTGGCCTCGAAGGTCACACCGTCCTCGACAGGCTGGACGTCCGTGAAGCGGGTCGCCCCGACGACCTCGTCGGGCAGCAGACCGGGCACGGTCCCGGCGGCGAGCAGGATCGCTCGCAGCTCACCGACCTTGTGGTCGTTGTGCGTGGCGAGGACGAGACGTGGGTCGGTCACGGCGGTGCTCCCTGGGAACGAGGGTGTGGCGGGACGGGCTGCGGGTTGGTGTGCAGGTCGACGAGGCTCCTGCGCGGCCGACGAGGTCGGGCGGTCCGGCGGTGCGGCGAGCCCTGGCGCTGGCCACAAGGCGCCCGACTGCCCAGGCGCCCAGACGTTCAGACCAGGTAGCTCGCCCCGGGTGCGACGACCTCGACGGGTCCGCTGAAGCTGGACCTCGCCTCGGCGACCGTGACCTCGGGGTCGTTCCACGACGGGATGTGGGTGAGCAGGAGACGCGCAGCGCCGGCCTGCGTGGCCGCCTCACCGGCCCGGAGCCCGGTGAGGTGGACGCCGCGGACGCTGTCGCGCCCCTCCACGAAGGCCGCCTCGGCGAGCAGCAGGTCGACCGACCGCGCCAGCTCGACGAGACCGTCGCACGAGTCGGTGTCTCCCGTGTAGGCGAGGGTGGCACGCTCGCCGGGGCGCATCGAGCTCGGTCCGGTCACCCGGACGCCGTAGGCCGGGATCGGGTGGTCGACCGCGACGGGCTCGATCTCGAAGGGACCGACTGTCGTCGTGGTGCCCGGCTCCCACGCGTGGAAGTCGAGCTGACCGCTCATGGACTCGTGCGCCTCGAGACCGTAGGCCTCGGCGAGCCGCTGCTCGGCCACGGCCGGCGCGTAGACGGGGGTCGCAGGACGCCCGGTCCCCCGCTCCGAACCGCACACCGGGTGGTACTTGAGATACACGTAGAAGCCGCAGAGGTCTGCGAAGTGGTCGGGGTGGAGGTGCGAGATCGCGACAGCGTCCACCTCGAAGGGGTTGACCTCACGCTGGAGGGCACCGAGGGCGCCGCTGCCGAGGTCCATGAGCAAGGACCACGTGCGGCCGTCCGCGTCCGTGGTCTGCACCAGGTACGAGGACGCCGGGGACTCCGGCGACGGGAAGGAACCTGCCATCCCGAGGATCGTCAGCTTCATGCGACCGATTCCACCATGACTACCTCAGGACCGAGGAATCGTCGGGCGAGGACCGAGAACGACGTGGTGTCCCCCGTCGACTGGAACCTGTGGGTCGGGGGCCCCGCGTTCTCGTCCCTGGCGAGGTCGTGGGCGACCAGCGTGCGGTAGACGTCCTTGGCCGTCTCCTCAGCACTTGAGACCAACGTCACGTCGTCGCCCATGACGTAGGAGATCGCGCCGGTGAGCAGCGGGTAGTGCGTGCACCCCAGGATCAGGGTGTCGACCCCGGCCTCGCGGACCGGGTCGAGGTACCGGTGCGACACCTCGAGGACCGCCGGGCCCGAGGTCACCCCGGACTCGACGAGGGACACGAAGTCGGGGCAGGCCTGCGGGGTGACTGTGATCCCCGTCGCGACGGCGAGCGCGTCTTCGTAGGCGCGTGACTCGATCGTCGCGCGCGTCCCGATCACCCCGACCCGACCCGTGCGGGTCGCTGCGACCGCGCGTCGCGCCGCGGGCAGGATCACCTCGACCACCGGGATGCCGTGCCGCACCGTGTAGCGCTCGCGCGCGTCCCGCAAGACCGCGGCCGAGGCCGAGTTGCACGCGATGACCAGCATCTTCACGCCCTCCTCGACGAGGCTGTCCATGACGTCGAGGGCGAGCGCCCGGACCGTCGCGAGAGGCTTGGGCCCGTAGGGCGAGTTCCGGGTGTCGCCGATGTAGTGGATGGACTCGTGGGGCAGCTGGTCCAGGATGGAGCGGGCGACCGTCAAGCCCCCCACACCGGAGTCGAAGATCCCGATCGGGGCGTTGTTCACCCCTCGAGGATAGTCCGTCAGGACGCCCGGCCTGCCCGGCGGTGGTGCTCGAGCAAGCAGTCGGTCAACGACTCCTGCAGGTAGCCGGTCAGCAAGAACACCGACCCGAGGAACAGCTCGGGGCCGCTGAGCGCCTCACCCGCGTGGCCTCGCGCAGACTCCTGCCCGGTCTCGGGCCCGTCACCCTCGTCCTCTTCCCAGGTCGCCGAGACGGACCTGTACAGCGCGTCGGTGTCGGCGTCGGTCTGCAGCCCGAGCCTCGAGCCGATCACCTGGCGGACGTCGCCGAGCGCACCGGCGATCTCGGCACCCTCCTCCCGACCGACGACCAGGGGCAGCTGCTCGTCCTCGTCAGCCGACGGTGAGGCCTCGAGCAGCAGGTCCGCGAAGAGCAGCAGCCGGTCGACCTTGCGCTGACGCAGGTCGTCGTCGGTCAGGCGGCGGAACTCGTGCGCGACCTCGGGGTCGTCCGAGGCGTCGGGCAGCAGCCTGCGCACCGCAGGGTCCGCCGGGGCGACGACGACGTCGGCATCGATGCCGTCGAGGATCTGGCGGAGGTGGTCGTCGGGGTCGGCGTCCTGGGCGCCGGGTCCGAGGCTGTCTCCGGCTGTCGCCGGGGTGCGAGCCGCGGCACCCGCGTCGTCCGGCGCGTCATGAGGCACGGCGCCGTCGAGAGGCTTGGCGCCGTCGAGAGGGGCGGTGTCGCTCTCGGTGGGCGGTGCCCCCTGGTCCAGCGGGGTGGCACCGGGCTCCGCGCCGTCCTCGGTGTCCTCACGGTCGACACGGTCGACGTCGGCCTCGCCGTCGGCCTCGTCGAGGTCCACGTCGGTGTCCTCACCGCCGAGGAGCTCGACCACGTCGCCGGTCACCTGGGCCAGCACGAGGCGTTCCGGGGTCGACAGCGCGGCGACGTACGCCGTTCCCTCGTCCGAGATCTCAAAAGGCCGCACGACTACTCCCCGCTCCGCTGCATGGTCGCCCAGAGGCCGAAGGAGTGCATGGCCTGGACGTCCATCTCGACCTTCTCCCGGCCGCCCGTCGACACGACGGCCTTGCCCTCCGAGTGCACCTGCATCATCAGGCGGTGCGCCTTGCGCTCGGAGAAGCCGAAATAGCTCTCGAAGACATAGACGACGTAGTTCATGGTGGTCACCGGGTCGTTCCAGACCAGGGTGACCCAGGGCTCACCGACCGAGGCACCTGTGTCCTGGCGCACTTCCTGGCCGGGGATGGTCTTGACGTTCACGGGTCAACTCTAGGTGCAGGTCCTGAAGCTCGTGCTCAGGTGCGCGTCCGCCCAGGTGACCTACGGTTGTGCCATGGGAACCGCGCTGCTCACCGACCGATACGAGCTCACGATGCTGCAGGGAGCGCTCGCCGACGGGACCGCCGACCGTCGCTGCGTCTTCGAGGTCTTCACCCGGCGCCTGCCGTCCTGGCGCCGCTACGGCGTGCTGGCCGGCACTGGACGCGTCCTCGACGCGATCGAGAAGTTCCGCTTCGACGAGGACGAGCTCGCGTGGCTCGAGCGAGAGTCTGTCGTCGACGCCCGCACCCTCGAGTTCCTCTCCACGTACAGGTTCACCGGAGACGTGCGCGGTTACGCCGAGGGCGAGGTGTTCTTCCCGTCGAGCCCGGTGATGGTCGTCGAGGGCAGCTTCGCCGAGGCTGTGCTGCTCGAGACCGTCATCTTGTCGATCCTCAACTACGACTCGGCCGTCGCGTCGGCAGCCTCGCGCATGACGAGCGCGGCCGTCGGTCGTCCGTGCCTCGAGATGGGCTCGCGCCGCGCGCACGAAGAGGCCGCAGTCGCAGCAGCCCGTGCAGCCGTCGTCGCGGGCTTCGCCGGGACGTCGAACCTCGAGGCGGGCCGCCGCTACGGCGTGAAGACCATCGGCACGGCGGCGCACGCCTTCACCCTGCTGCACGACGACGAAGAAGAGGCCTTCCGGGCGCAGATCGCGTCGTCGGGCACCGGGACCACGCTGCTCGTCGACACCTACGACGTGACCCGCGGCGTCGAGCTCGCCGTCAAGGTCGCGGGCACCGGGCTCGGCGGGGTGCGTCTCGACTCGGGCGACCTCGGTGTGCAGGCCGTCGAGGTGCGCAAGCAGCTCGACGCGCTGGGTGCCACGGGCACGTCGATCACCGTGACCTCGGACCTCGACGAGTACGCGATCGCCTCGCTCGCCGCGGTCCCCGTCGACTCCTACGGGGTCGGGACCAAGCTGGTCGTCGGGTCCGGCGCACCGACCTGCGGCATGGTCTACAAGCTGGTCGCCCGCGAAGACTCCTCAGGGACCCTCGCACCCGTGGCCAAGGCCTCGACGTCGAAGACGAGCGTGGGTGGCCGCAAGACTGCCGCGCGTCAGCTCGACGAGGACGGACGGGCGATCGCCGAGGTGGTCGTCACAGGCCGGGACGAGGCCGTCGCCGCGTGGGCACCGACGAGTGAGACGATGCGCCCGCTGCTCGTCGACCTCGTGACGGCTGGCGAGGTCCTGCCGGGGTGGACCGGCGCGGAGGGCGTCGTCACCGCCGCGGCGAGGCACGAGGCCTCGCGCGACGAGCTGCCTCGCGGAGCCCGCAGGCTGTCGACGGGCGAGGTCGCCGTTCCGACGACCTCGCTCGTGCTCGACTGAGACGAGCGCCGGGGACGCACCCAGGCGGCCCGCGCCTCGCACGTCTCGCGCCTCGACGCCCGTGGCGAGCAGCGCTGCGCGGCCTGCCCCGCCTCCAGCAGGCCGGCCGCCGGGCCACCCACGCCTTCAGCGGGCCGGCCGCCGGGCTACTTCTTCCCGACGAACCAGCCCCGCACGACCTCGACCCGCTGGGTCAGCTGGTCGATCGAGGCGAGCGGCACCTCGGGCCCACCGCTGCGACGCCGGAGCTCGTTGTGGACCGAGCCGTGCGGCTGGCCCGAGCGTCGGGCCCAGGCGGACACCAGCTGTGAGAGCTCTTTGCGCAGGTCTGCGGCACGACGGTGCTCGAGCTCGCTGCGCTCGGCGGCCTGCTGCGCCGCCTTGCCCTTGCCGCTCAGCTGGCTCGCCTGACGCTGCTTGAGCAGCGTGGTCACCTGGTCGGCGTCGAGCAGGCCAGGCAGCCCGAGGAAGTCGAGCTCCTCGTCGGAGCCGACGTCTCCCCCGGTGCCGAACTCGCCGCCGTCGAAGAGCACCCTGTCGAAGGAGGCCTGCGACTCGAGCATCTCGAAGGACCCCTGGTCCGCGAGACCGTCGGAGGCCTTCTCCTCCCGGTTGGCGGCCGCCATGAGGGCGTCCTCCGGGTTGTACATGTCGCCCTGCTCCTCAGACGTGAGGGGCCTGTCGAGCGCGTGGTCCCGCTCGAGCTCGAGGGTGTTCGCGAGGTCGAGCAAGGGGCCGACGCTCGGCAAGAACACCGACGCCGTCTCACCGCGGCGCCGGGCTCGCACAAAACGACCGACGGCCTGGGCGAAGAACAGCGGCGTCGACGTGGACGTGGCATAGACACCGACGGCGAGGCGCGGCACGTCGACACCCTCGGAGACCATGCGGACGGCGACCATCCAGCGGTCGTCCCCGTCGGAGAACTCGTCGATGCGCTTGCTGGCGCCGTCGTCGTCGGAGAGCACGACGACTGGAGACTGACCGGTGATCCGCGCGAGGTGCCCGGCGTACGCCCGTGCGTCCGTCTGGTCTGTCGCGATGACCAGACCACCGGCGTCCGGGACGGCGCGACGGACCTCGCTGAGCCGCTTGTCGGCGGCAGCGAGCACCGACGGCACCCACTCGCCGTTGGGGTCGAGGGCGCTGCGCCAGGCCTGGGCCGTCATGTCCTTGGTCATCGCCTCGCCGAGACGTGCGCTGACCTCGTCCCCGGCCTTGGTCCGCCAACGCATCTGTCCGGAGTAGGTGAGGAAGATGACCGGGCGCACGACGCCGTCGCGCAGCGCGTCGCCGTAGCCGTAGGTGTAGTCGGCCGAGGATCGGCGGATGCCGTCCATACCGCGGTCGTAGACCACGAAGGGGATGGGCGCGGTGTCCGAGCGGAAGGGCGTCCCGGTGAGGGCGAGACGGCGGGTGGCGCCCTCGAAGGCCTCCCGGATGGCCTCACCCCACGAGAGCGCGTCGCCGCCGTGGTGGACCTCGTCGAGGATCACGAGAGTGCGAGCCGCCTCGGTGCGCGCCATGTGCAGCGCGGGGTTGGCCGCCACCTGGGCATAGGTGAGCGCGACGCCGTCGTACTGCGCGCCGTGACGTCCCTGGCTGTTCTTGAAGTTGGGGTCCAGACGGACACCCACGCGGGCGGCCGCGTCGGCCCACTGGTGCTTGAGGTGCTCGGTCGGGGCGACCACGGTGATACGCCGGACCGTGCCCTGCTCGAGCAGCTCGGTCGCGATGCGCAGCGCGAAGGTCGTCTTGCCTGCGCCCGGGGTCGCGACAGCCAAGAAGTCGCGCGGGCTGCGGGCACGGTAGGTCTCGAGAGCCTCGGCCTGCCAGGCACGCAGCTTGGACGCCGTGCCCCAGGGGGCGCGGCGCGGGAAGCTCGGCGACAGGTGCGAGGCTGCTGCCGACGACGCAGCCTGCGGGACCGGGGTCGCCGGCAGCGGGAGCGGTGCGCCGGCCGGAAGGCTGGTGTGGGCGTGACCGCTGTCGTGGTCCTGCGCCTCGCCACCCGTGGCAGGCTCAGGCTCAGGTGCGCTCAGTGCGCTGAGGTCGAAGGGTTCGCTCGTGTGCTCGTGGGACGCAGCACTCACTTGCCGGAGTCACCCGAGCCCGAGTCGCCGTCCTGCGGGTCGCGAAGACCCTCGTAGATCTCCTTGCAGATGGGGCACACCGGGAACTTCTTCGGGTCGCGACCGGGGATCCACACCTTGCCGCAGAGCGCGATGACGGACTTACCGCTGAGCGCGGAGTCGAGGATCTTCTCCTTGCGCACGTAGTGCGCGAAGCGCTCGTGGTCGCCGGGCTCGACCTCCTCGCGCGTCTCGGTGTGCTCGAGGACGCTCGTCGACGTCCCGCCTCCGGGCCCGCCGGGGGCCGTGGGCGCGTTGAAGGGGTCCTGGGACATCTGGACCGGCTGGATCCGCTCAGGACCTGTGCTCGTCGACGGCTGCTCGCTCATGGGGGCGAGTCTACGTGGGAGCCCCGACAGCCGACGAGCGTCCTCGGCGCGTCGTGCGTCACGGCCGGCAAGCGTCGACCTCTGACCAGCGCTTCTCTCCCTACTGATCGACCCCGGACCGCTAGCACAAGAATCTGAACAGACGTGGGACGAATGGTCACGAGGACCAGACCGCTCGGAGCCCCGATTCATGGAATGGGGAGAACTCCCCATCACCAAGACCAGCGAAATCTCTCTCAAAAACATGCCCTGACCTGCGCAGACACCGCCGTGTTAACGCCTCGTAACTTCTGCACAAGACTCTTACATCCGGCTGCTACCCGTTGGTAACGTCGCTCGAGTTCACCCCCCGGTTCACCCGGCCTCCTGCTGCCCGTCACCCGACGGACGGCCCACGAGGCTGCGCGCGCCACAGTCGTCGTCGACGACAGAGCTCCCACCTCCAAGGAGAATTCGTGACCGTTCACCGACACACGTCGGGTGCCAGAAGCCTCGGCGCAGCTGCCGTCGGGCTGGCCCTCGCGGCGGGGCTCGTCGCCCCGGCCGCCAGCGCAGATCCCACCACCCCCCTCACCGGGAGAGGGGCGGACGACACCTCCGCCCTCGACCCGGCAGTCGTCTCTCCGTCGCTCTCGGGGCGCGACGGACGCGTCTCCGTGTTCGTCCAGACGTCCGGCGCCGGAGCCCTCGAGGTGCAGAGCACCTCACGCTCGGCGGGCTCGGTCCAGCAGCGTGTCGACGAGATCGACGCGACCGCCGCCACGGTCGAGGCGCAGGCCACGGCGGTCGACGCCGACTCCGAGGTCCTCTACGTCACCCGGTACACGGTGCCGGGTGTCGCGCTCAACCTCGACGCCTCGGGCATCGACACGATCGCTGCCATGGACGACGTCGTCAAGATCTCGGCGATCCGCTCGCAGACCGTGGACCTGCCGACGGTGTCCGACCCGACCAACGTGAACTCCGACGCTCTCGTGAGCGCCTTCGAGGCGTGGAGCGGTGGTGGGACGACAGGCGCGGGCGTGAACATCGCCGTCGTCGACACCGGGATCGACTACACGCACGCGGCCTTCGGCGGACCGGGGACCACGGATGCGTACGCGGCGGCCCTCGCCTCGACGGCGGCACCGGACCCGGCGTGGTACGACGCGACCAAGTATCTCGGCGGCGCCGACTTCGCGGGTCCGACCTACAACGCGGACCCGACCGACCCGGCCACCTACCAGCCCGTCCCCGCTCCCGACGAGAACCCGATCGACGGTCTCGGCGGCAGCCATGGCACGCACGTGGCTGGCACAGCCGGTGGCTACGGCGTCGGCGCCGACGGCCTCACCTTCGGCGAGGCGCCGGACGGCACCCGCCTCCCGGACGCCTACGCCGCGGTCGACGAGTCGACAGACTTCCGGATCGGCCCAGGGTCGGCGCCCGACGCAGGCCTCTACTCCCTCAAGGTCTTCGGCGACGCCGGCGGCAGCACCGACCTCACCGGCGCGGCGATCGACTGGGTGGGCGCGGCGATCGCCGACGGCCAGCAGATCGACGTCGTCAACCTCTCCCTCGGCAGCGACTTCGGGGCTGCCGACGACCCCGAGAACGCGATGCTCGCGGCACTCATGGACCAGGGCGTCCTGCCCGTCGTCGCCTCGGGCAACGCCGGAGACGTCACAGACATCGCCGGGACTCCGAGCAACACCGCGCGCACGCTCGCTGTGGCCGCCTCGGCCTCAGGGCGTGGGCTCCAGGACTCGGTCACCGACGCGACGACCGAGCAGGCCTACGGCGCCCAGTACTCGCAGAACTTCGTCGGCCCCTTCACCCTGGAAGCCCCGGTCGTCCCGCTGACCGACCCTGCCAACCTCGAAGGGTGCCTGCCCTACTCGACGACCGACGCAGCCGCCGTTGCGGGCAAGATCGTCCTGGTGGAGTGGAACGACGACGTCGCCCTCCCCTGCGGCTCGGCAGCACGCTTCAACAACGCGGCCACCGCTGGTGCTACAGGTGTGCTCCTCACCTCGACGGTCAACAGCTTCGAGTCCGGGATCGCCGGCAACGCCAACATCCCAGGTGCGCAGGTCACGGCCGACGCCTCGGCCGCGCTCCGACCGCTCGCGGCCGCCGGGACGCTGACCCTCAAGCTCTCCTCCGACCAGCTCGGCGTCTTCGACTTCTACGACCCGACCAAGACCGACACGATCGCCAGCTTCAGCTCGCGCGGTGAGCACGGCTCGTACAACGACATCGTCAAGCCCGACGTCTCGGCACCCGGTGTCGGGATCATCTCGGCGGCCTCGGGCACGGGCGACGACCGCTCCGTCAAGAGCGGCACCTCGATGGCCACCCCGCTCACGGCCGGAGTCGCCGCGCTCGTCTACGAGTCGCACCCCGACTGGTCCGCGGACAGGGTCAAGGCGCAGATCATCAACACCGCGACGCACGACATCGTCGTGAGCGGTGACGACCCGACGGCCTACGCCCCGGCCCGTGCTGGCACAGGACGCATCGACGCCCTCGCCGCCGTCACCAACCAGGTCACCGCGGCGACCGACGACGTCGGCGGCCTCGTCACGGCCTCCTTCGGGATCGTCGAGGTCCCCGCCGCCGGGTACACCGAGACCCGCACGATCACGCTCACCAACGACGGTCCTGACACCGCGACCTACACGCCGACGTACGAGGCACGCACCACGGTCCCCGGCGTCGAGTACTCGGTCTCCCCTGCGACGGTCTCCGTCCCGGCGGGCGGGACGGCGACAGCCACCGTCACGCTGACCATCACCGACCCGAGCGCTCTGCGCAGGACGCTCGACCCGACGATGGAAGCCGTCCAGGGCGGCCTCGCCCGCCAGTTCGTCTCCGACGCCTCGGGAGTGCTCGAGCTCGTCCCGACCGACGATGCGCGCGGGACACTGCGGGTGGCGGTCTTCTCCGCACCGAAGCCTGTGAGCGACGTCCACGCCGCCCCGGTGGTCCTCACGGACCCCGCAGCGACCACGGGCCAGCTCACGCTCGCCGGGCCTGGCCTGGCACAGGGCGAGGGCTCCGAGGCGTACGCCTCGACAGGTGTGCCTCTCCAGCTCGGCGTCGAAGACGCTGTCGAGGAGTTCCCGGCCGACTCGGCCTCCAAGACCCTCTCGTCCCTCGACGTGGTCGCGGTCGGTGCCTCGAGCACAGCGCCGCAGCTGGACGACCCGTCCGCAGGCGTCCTCACCTTCGGTATCGCGATGGACGGCGACTGGGGCCGCATGCAGTCCCGCAGCTACCCCGTCGTCTCGATCGACACCGACAACGACGGGACCGAGGACTACTACACCTACGCCACGATCTACGACGACACGATCGACCTCATGGTCGCCGTGACGGTCGACGTCGCCGCAGACGCCGTGGTCAGCGTCCTGCCGATCAACCTCGCCGAGGGTGACGTCGACACGAACCAGTTCGACAGCAACGTCCTGACGATGTCGGTCCCGCTCGCCGACCTGGGGTACACCGCCGACTCGGCTGGCACGACGATCAGCTATCACGTGGAGACCTACTCCGAGTACGCACCTCGCTCGGCTGAAGACCCCACGAGCTCGCTCGTCGACTCGACCGGCACGGCGACCTTCGACGTCTTCGCACCGGCCGTCTGGTTCGGGGCGAACGGCGCCGAGGAGATCTTCTACGAGGACGCCGAGGGCTTCATCCCGGTGAACCTCACCCCGGCACCGGCACCTGCAGGCGCTGTCCCGGCAGCCCTCGAGCCCGTCGCCGGCGCACCGCGGATCCTCATGCTCCACCTCAACAACGGCGACGGCGCCCGGGCCGACATCGTGGACATCCTCGCGGACGTCCCCGTCGCCCCGGAGCCCACGGACCCGCCGGTCACCGAGCCTCCGGCCCCGACCGACCCTCCGGGTCCGACGGGTGAGCCGACGGCGATCCCGACGGACCCGACCCGGACCGAGCCGACATCTGCGGGCGGACCAGGGCGGCTGAGCAATACGGGAGCTGACGGCATCACGACAGCCCTGGTCGTGGCCGGTCTGCTCGTGGTCGCCGGCGGCACGACGCTGGCCGTCCGTCGCCGCCGGACCGGAGGTGACGCGGGGTCCTGACCCTGCCCACCGCCGCAGCCAGCGGCACCACAGCACTGCAGCGCAGCACCCCGTCGGTCGTCGACCGGCGGGGTGCTGCGCTGTCCGGGACGAGGGGCCCTCGCGAGGTGGGGAACAGGCGGGCGACGACGGTGGGTACGAGGACACGCGTCAGGCTCTGCCCGCCTCCGCGGGTGCGGTGGTGGGTGTCAGAGCCCGGTGCCATGATCGTGAGATGGACATCACACGGCGCATCACCGTCTTCGACACCGACGACCTCGAGAGCGAGAGCGCCTTCTGGGCGGCTCTGCTCGGTGGCACTGTCGAGAAGGAGGACGACTGGCACAGCCTGGTCGTCGACGGCTCCTCGCAGATGGGGTTCCAGCTCGCCCCGGACCACCGTCGCCCCGAGTGGCCAGGTGGCACACCGCAGCAGATCCACCTCGACCTCTACGTCCCGGACATCGCAGCAGCGCACACCGAGGCCCTCGCGCTCGGTGCCACGCTGCTCAAGGCCGCCGACGACACCTCGGCCGCCGAGGGCTTCCAGGTGTACGCGGACCCGGCCGGGCACCCGTTCTGCCTCTGCTGGGGCTGAACGTCGCACGGCCAGTGTCCGGACGCGGCCAGCGTCCGGGAGGGTGTGACTGGACGCAGCCGCCTCGGGCGACGTCCGTCGCACAGCCCTCGTTCCTCGCTCCGTCACGCAGAAGAGGCGGCCACCCTGTCGGG
>NZ_JACBYE010000014.1 GCF_013415325.1 Sanguibacter inulinus
GGACGGGTGGAGGGAGCCTCCTCGGACTCGCCCGTAGCCGCCCACCGCGCCAGGAGCCGGAGGCCGTCTGCCGTGGGAGACCCGGCGGGTGCGGAGTAGACGGTGAGGTTGAGGCCGAGGTCCGCGGCCAGGTCGAAGGCTTCGTAGGTCAAGACGAGGTCACCGACTGCGGCGTGGTGGAAAGGCTTCACTCCTGCAGCGTGCAGGCGCACGTTGTGGCGGGCCCACCGCTCACGGAAGTCCGCGCTGCAGGTCGAGAGCTCACCGACGAGGTCCTGGAGGTCACGGTCGTGAGGGTCGCGTCCAGCTTCGAGGCGCATGATCGCCACGGCGACGTCGGCGGCTGCGTCCCAGTCGGGGTAGAAGCGCTCGGACCGCTCTCGGTCGAGGAACGTGAAACGGGAGAAGTTCGCCGGACGGCGCGGGTCCAGGTAGACGTCGGAGTAGAGCGCACGTCCCAGGGCGTTGGCGGCGAGCAGGTCCATGCGTCCGTTGCGGACGATCGCCGGACCGTCGGTGATCGCGTCGAGCGTCTGCTGCAACCCTGCTCGGATCGTGGGCGTGCGGCGGGTGGGGCGCCCGCGCCTGGTGGGACTCGTGGTGAGCGCACGAGCGAGGTCGAACAGGTGCGCGGTCTCCGCGTCGTCGAGACGGAGGGCATGAGCCACAGAGCGGAGCACCGCGTCGGAGACTCCGCTGAGGTTGCCCCGCTCGAGCTTGGAGTAGTACTCGACGCTGATGTTCGCGAGGTCGGCGACCTCTCCACGACGCAACCCTGCGACGCGTCGGTTGGGACCGGCGGTCAGCCCTACCTGCTCGGGTCGCACCCGTGCCCGGCGAGAGACCAAGAAGTCACGTGCCTCGCTCGAGCTGCTCATGCCCGCCACGCTACGCGGCGCCGGCCCGCCAGACGACGTACTGCTGGTACACCTCTCAGCAGAGCCTTCCTGAGGGGCACCTGCATCAGGTGTGCTGACCTGGAGATCAGCACACTGCTGCACGCCCCGAGGGACTGGAGAGACACCCGATGCGCACGACTGCCATCGTCAGCGCCACGCTCACGGCTTTGCTCCCTCTCACCGGGTGCAGCACCGCCGGCTCACCACCGGCGCCCGCCGCACCGTCGAGCGCCGCACCGTCGAGCGCCGCGCCGTCACCCGCGTCACCTCCCCGACCCACGCCTGAGTCTCCGGGACCCGTCGTACCCGGATCACCGGCTGCGCCGGTCGACGAGGTCGAGGGCACAGTCGTCCGGTTCTCCTCCGGCCAGACGACGGTCGACGTCACCCTCGGAGAAGACAACCCGACAGTCCGTGACCTTCTCTCGATCCTGCCCGTGACCACCACGGTCGAGGAGTTCGCCGGCCGCGAGAAGATCGCCTCCGTCGGCCGTCAGCTCGATACCTCGGGGTCACCAGGGTCCGACCCCGAGGATGGTGACCTGATCTACTTCACGCCCTGGGGAAACCTGGGGTTCTACTACGACGCCTCAGACATCGGGTTCTCCGACGAGACAGTCCACATCGGCACCTACGACGCCACCGAGGACGAGCTGTCTGGCCTGGAGGGCGGGGACGTCACCATCAGCATCGTGCCCTGAGAGACTGCAGGCGAGACGCCCCGCCCCCGTGGCACGCTCGACCCCTCACCACGCTCCAGGCGCAGGACCTGCCTGCGGCTCCGGCAGCAGGGCCGGGGACACTCTTGCGCAGACGACTCCCCCATCGAGAACGGAGCACCATGACACTCACCGACCTGCTCGACGCACTCGCGACGGGCGAGACCATCACCGCTGGGTCCCCCGCGCACGCGATCATGCACGAGACGAGCCAAGAGGCTCTGCGCATCACCGGCGACCTGAATTCCGGGTACCACGAGCCAGCGCGGGTCCGCGAGCTGCTCTCACAGCTCACCGGATCCACCGTCGACGAGTCCGTGACCCTCTTCCCACCCTTCACCTCAGACTTCGGCAAGAACATCCGGCTCGGGCGCCGCGTGTTCATCAACGCCGGCTGCAGGTTCCAGGACCAAGGAGGCATCACCATCGGCGACGACTGCCTCATCGGCCACAACGCCGTCATCGCGACGCTCCAGCACGACATCGCCCCCTCCCGGCGAGGCGACCTCATCCCCTCACCCGTGGTCATCGGGAACAACGTGTGGCTCGGCGCGAACGTCACCGTGCTCCCCGGCGTCACCATCGGCGACGACGCCGTCGTGGGTGCCGGGTCTGTCGTCACCAAGGACGTCCCGGCCCGGACCGTCGTCGTCGGCTCCCCGGCCCGGGTGGTCCGCACCATCGAGGACTAGTCACCTAGGACCATGAATCCCCCTGAGCTGCTCGTCTCCGGGGCGGCGGTACCCTCGTGCGGTGATCATCTGGCTCAACGGCACCCACGGCGCAGGCAAGACGACGACCAGTGCGCTCGTCCAGGCGCTGGTCCCGGACTCCCGAGTCTTCGACGCCGAGAAGGTCGGCGAGACCTTGATGGACATCAAGCCTGGGCTGCCCGCCACGGACAACTTCCAGCACTGGCCGCCGTGGCGTCCGCTCGTGGTCGAGACGGCGCGGCGCGTGCTCGAGTACACGGGTGGGACGCTCGTGATCCCGATGACCGTGCTCGTCGAGCCCTACTGGCGGGAGATCCACGACGGACTCACCGCCCACGCGATCCCGGTCCGTCACGTGCTGCTCCACGCCGACCAAGACACGCTCCGAGGTCGCATCGAGAACGACACGGTGATGGGCTTCTCGGACTTCCGCATGCGCCACCTGGAGCTCTACGCCGACGCCTACGAGTCCTGGCTCCGCGAGGAGGCCGAGGTCGTCGACACCACTCACCTCACCCCTCACGAGGCAGCCCGGCGCATCGCGGGTTACGCGGACACCTGACAAGCCACGGCGTCCCGTGGCCGGGACGGCGGGGACCCCGCTCGCTGGACGCTCGTCTCGAGGCGAAGACCAGGCACGATGGACGGACGACCTCGGTACCTTGTCCCCATGAGGAACCATCCCGCAGCCCACGATCTCGGCCGGATCGACGTCGTGACGCTCGACGAGAGACCAGCACTGAGTCGGGACGTGCCCGACGACCTCGCAGCGGTGCAGGCGGCCTGGCCGGACTTCGAGGGAACGTTCGACTCTCTCAGGGGCCGCTCGATGATGGGACTGGTCTACGACGGTGTGTACCGCCTGTCGACCGTGCGTCTCGACCGGGACGCCGACAACCCGCTCGCTCTGGACGAGACCGTGATCCCCGGCGGCGACTACCTGCGGCTCCGGCTGCGCGGGACGGCACCGGCCGTCTACGAGCAGATCGGCGAGGCCTTCGACGTGCTCTTCGGCCGCGCCGACCACGACACCAGCAGACCGCACATCGAGCACTACCGTCGCGAGGGCGAGGTGGACTGCCTGGTGCCGATCCGCCCGTCCAGCTGACTTGACGGCCGCCGCCTCGGGTCCGCGCCCGACTCGGTAAGATCGACCCCGCCCCCAGGCCGGACTTCTCCGAGCTGTGCGCCCCACCCGAGAGGTCACCCCCTGATGAGCCTGATCCGGCTGCACGACGTCCACGTGCGCTTCGACTCCACCCAGATCCTCCGCGAGGCCTTCTTCCGCCTGGAGGCCGGCGACCGCGTCGGGCTCATCGGCAAGAACGGCTCGGGCAAGTCGACGCTTCTCAAGCTCGTGCTCGGGCAGGTCGAGCCGGACAGCGGGACTGTCACCCTCGACCAGGGGCTGAAGATCGGGTACTTCTCGCAGTTCTCCGAGCTCGACGGTACGGCGACCATCTCCGAGGTGCTCGACGGGCTCTTCGTCGAGATCAAGGACGTCGAGGCCGAGCTCGCGTCAATCGACACCGCGATCGCCGCAGACCCGACCGACGGTCCCGCGCTCGACGCCCTCGTGCAGCGCCAGGCAGACCTCTTCGAGCGGATGGACCACCTCGACGGCTGGGACTACTCCCGGCACATCGACACCGCGCTGACGACCCTCGGCTTCGACGAGGCGCACCGCACCTGCTCGATCGACGAGCTGTCGGGCGGCTGGCGCAACCGCGCAGCCCTCGCGAAGATCGTCCTCGAGCGCCCTGACGTGCTGCTGCTCGACGAGCCCACCAACTTCCTCGACGTCGCCGGTGTCGAGTGGCTCGAGGCGTGGTTCCGCGACTTCCGCGGCGCGGCCATCGTCGTCTCGCACGACCGCAAGTTCCTCGACGCCGTCATCACCCGCACCATCGAGGTCGAGAACTTCCACCTGCACGAGTACTCCGGGAACTTCGAGGAGTACGTGGTGCAGAAGCAGTTCCGTCTCAAGACCCTCGAGTCGCAGTTCGTCCACGAGTCCGAGCTGCTGGCCTTCGAGTCCGAAGGCATCGCTGATCGTCGCGAGGCGGCGAAGGCCGCGAGCAAGGGACTGGGCAACCAGCTCGCGAAGATCAAGAAGTCGCGCGCTCCCCGCCCGGTCGACCAGATCATCACGGAGATCTACGGCGGCCTGCACGTCAAGGACGTCATGTGCCGCGTCGAGGGCCTGAGCAAGGCCTACGGCGAGAAGCGCCTCTTCGACGACCTCACCTTCGAGATCCGTCGTGGCAACCGGATCGTGGTGCTCGGCGCGAACGGCTCGGGCAAGTCGACGCTGCTGCGTGTGCTGACCGGCCAGGAGGACGCCGACTCCGGCCAGGCCACGTGGACCAAGGGCACGTCGGTGATCTCCTACAACCAGGTGCTCGACGAGCTCGACGACGCCGACACCGTGAGCCACGCCGTCAACGCGATGCCCGACAGCCTCGCCCTCACCGCGACCCGCAAGTCCGTCAACCGTTTCCTCGCGATGTTCCAGTTCTCCGACGCCGAGCTCAAGCAGAAGATCGGCAACCTCTCCGGTGGTCAGCGCTCCCGCGTCGCGATGGCGCAGTGCCTGCTCTCCGGCGCCTCGGTGCTGGTACTCGACGAGCCGACCAACCACCTCGACCTGTCGAGCACGCAGGTGATGGAGCGCGCCCTCGTGCACTTCCCCGGCGCCGTCGTGGTCGTCAGCCACGACAGGTTCTTCACCGACAAGATCGCCACGCGACGGATCGTCTTCGGTGCGACAGGGTCGGGCGAGGTCGAGGTGAGCGCAGCCTGAGCTGCGGGGTCAGGTGCGGCCTGACGACTGCCCTGCGGGCTTCACCCGGGACCTAGGACCCGCTGCGAGGGAGACACAAGATCTAGTCTCTTCTAGACGCCCCAGCCCCCGTATGTAGTGTCTCTGATCCGTGAGAAGGCTCCCGCGACCACCGCGACCTCAGACGTGCGAGCGCACCACGACGGCGGGCGTCGGACCAGCAGCCGTGACCAGAGGGAGCAGGACCCGCAGTGACTGTCGTCGAGGGAGACCAGACCGCACGAGCAGAGGACGGGACGGAGGCGACCGGGCGCCGGCGCCCCGCCGCTCCCCCTGCGCCCGCAGTCCTCAAGCGGGACGGCCGGGTCGCCGACTACGACCCGGCCCGCGTCGAGCGGGCGCTCACCCTTGCCTTCGACGACGTCCACCACGGCCCGCCCCAGCTCGTGCGGCCGACGGTCCTCGACCTCACCCGGCAGGTCAGCACCGAGGTGGCGCGCCGCTTCACCGACACCGTGCAGATCTACGAGATCCAGAACGTCGTCGAGCACGTGCTGCTCGAGAGCCGCCACTACGACGTCGCCGAGGCGTACATCGGCTACCGCGTGCGTCGCGACATCGCCCGCAACCGGTCGACCGACGTCAACCACTCGATCGGCGAGCTGCTGAGCAAGGCGAGCGCCGTCGTCAACGAGAACGCCAACAAGGACAGCGACGTCTTCAACACCCAGCGCGACCTGACGGCCGGCGCCGTCGGCAAGGCCGTGGGCCTGACGATGCTCCCACCGCACGTCGCCAACGCCCACCAGAAGGGCGAGATCCACTACCACGACCTCGACTACCACCCATACTCACCGATGACGAACTGCTGCCTCATCGACTTCCGGTCGATGCTCAGCGAGGGATTCCGCATCGGCAACGCCGAGGTCGAGCCGCCGCGCTCGATCCAGACCGCCACGGCCCAGATCACGCAGATCATCGCGAACGTCTCGTCGAGCCAGTACGGCGGGTGCACGGTCAACCGGATCGACGAGCTCTTGGCGCCCTACGCCGAGCGCAACTACGCCAAGCACCTCGCCGACGCCCAGGAATGGGTGAGCGAGCCGGACCGACGCCGGGACTACGCCGAGGCGAAGACCCGCAAGGACATCCACGACGCGATGCAGTCGCTCGAGTACGAGATCAACACCCTGTTCACGTCCAACGGGCAGACGCCGTTCACGTCCCTCGGCTTCGGGCTCGGCCTCGGGTGGTTCGAGCGTGAGATCCAGCAGGCGATCCTGCACATCCGGATCGAAGGTCTCGGCGGTGAGCACCGCACCGCGATCTTCCCCAAGCTGATCTTCACGCTGCGGCGCGGTGTGAACCTCGAGGTGGGCGACCCCAACTACGACATCAAGCAGACGGCCCTCGAGTGCTCGACCAAGCGCATGTACCCCGACGTGCTCAGCTACGACAAGATCGTCGAGCTCACCGGGAGCTTCAAGGCGCCGATGGGGTGCCGGTCCTTCCTCCAGGGCTGGGAAGACGCCGACGGGAACGACACCGTCGAGGGGCGCATGAACCTCGGTGTGGTCACGCTCAACCTGCCGCGCATCGCCCTCGAGACCCGCGGCGACAGGGACGCGTTCTGGGCGTTGCTCGCCGAGCGTCTCGAGACCGTCAAGGACGCCCTGCTGTTCCGCGTCGCCCGGTGCCGCGAGGCGACCCCCGGCAACGCCCCGATCCTCTACAGGTACGGCGCCTTCGGCCAGCGCCTCGACCCGGACGACGACGTGGACCAGCTGTTCCGCGACGGGCGGGCGACCGTGTCCCTCGGCTACATCGGGCTCTATGAGACCGCAGCGGCGTTCTTCGGCGGGTCGTGGGAGCACGACGCCGAGGCCAAGGCCTTCACGCTCGACATCCTCCGGACGCTGTCCGCGAGCGCACAGGTGTGGACGGACACGTACTCCTACAAGTTCTCGGTCTACTCGACGCCGTCCGAGAGCCTCACCGACAGGTTCTGCCGCCTGGACACCGCGAAGTTCGGCGAGGTGGAGGACATCACCGCCAAGGACTACTACACCAACAGCTTCCACTACGACGTCCGCAAGAACCCGACCCCCTTCGAGAAGCTCGACTTCGAGAAGGACTACCCGGAGTACACTGCGGGCGGCTTCATCCACTACTGCGAGTACCCGGTCTTGCAGCAGAACCCGAAGGCACTCGAGGCCGTGTGGGACTACGCCTACGACCGCGTCGGCTACCTGGGCACCAACACCCCGATCGACCACTGCTACGCCTGCGGGTTCTCGGGCGACTTCACACCCACAGCCCGGGGCTTCGCGTGCCCCGAGTGCGCCAACGACGACCCCCGCACCTGCGACGTGGTCAAGCGGACCTGCGGCTACCTCGGCAACCCGCAGGCCCGGCCGATGGTGCACGGGCGGCACGTGGAGATCTCGTCTCGCGTGAAGCACCTGCCGGTGTCGTCCGGCGCACCGGACGGCGTGACGTCGGGTCCGGCGGCTGACGCTCCCCGGCAGCTCACCGAGGGCTGACCCGTGCGCGAGCCGCAGCCCGACTGGCTGTCGTCGAGGCTCAGCCGGGATCACGTCGCCGACTACAAGCCCTTCGTCTTCGTCGACGGCGAGGGTGTGCGCTGCAGCCTGTACGTGAGCGGCTGCCTCTTCGCCTGCGAGGGCTGCTTCAACGAGGCCGCGTGGAGCTTCCGCTACGGCACGCCGTACACGGCTGTGCTCGAGGACCGGATCCTCACCGACCTCGCGCACGAGTCTGTGCAGGGCCTCAGCCTGCTCGGAGGCGAGCCCTTCCTCAACACGGGAGTGTGCCTGCAGGTGACGCGCCGTCTCCGCGCCGAGCTCGGCCACGCCCGAGACGTCTGGGCGTGGTCGGGCTACACCTTCGAAGAGCTGCTCGCCGCGAGCGCGGACAAGGTCGAGCTGCTCGGCATGCTCGACGTGCTCGTCGACGGTCCGTTCACGCTGGCCGAGCGCGACCTCACGCTGCCCTTCCGCGGCAGCCGGAACCAGCGCGTCCTCGACGTGCCTGCGTCGTTGCGGGCGGGCGAGGCCGTGGCGTGGCAGGCGCAGACCGCCGGTCCTGCCCACTCTTCCTGAGCCGGCGACGACCTCTCGCTGAGCCCGCGCCAGGCACCCCGGCGCGGGCTCTGCGCGCGACGGCCGTGCGCGACGATCTCGCAGCGCACCTGCTCGACCCGGTGCGGGGCGTCGTGGAACGTCGTGAGAGCGGCTCGCACGTGACCCTTGCACGCTCAGTACTCGGTGCTACTATCTAGTGGTAGTCAGCAACACCGAGTAGTGAAGAGGAGGGCTCGTATGGGCAAGCAGATGACCGAGATGCTCAAGGGCACCCTCGAAGGGATGGTCCTCGCGATCCTCGCCACGCGACCGGCCTACGGGTACGAGATCACCGCACGGCTGCGCGACGAGGGCTTCGCCGACATCGTCGAGGGCACTGTCTACGCACTGCTCGTACGCATCGAGCGCCGTGGCCTCGTCGACGTCGAGAAGGTCCCGTCAGAGAAGGGACCACCACGCAAGGTCTACACGCTCAACACGGCGGGGACCGAGTACCTCGACGAGTTCTGGAAGTCCTGGAGCTTCCTCGCAGGACGCATCGAGCACCTCCACGAGACCGATCACGCACAGGCCGAGAAAGAGAGCTGATCATGGCGGCACACTGGTTCGAGACCCTCACCGGGCCCCTCTCGCAGAAGAAGCAGTACCGGCAGGACAAGGCCCGCATCGACGCTCTCCCCGATCCCTACGGGGCCGCAGCGAAGGCCATGCACAGGTACATCACGTACTTCGCCGCCGTGACTGACGGCGACACCCTCGTCACCATGCTCGGCGACCTGGCCGACCTCTGGGAGCGCGCGGCCGTCGACGACACACCCGTGCGAGACATCGTCGGAGACGACCCCGTCGAGTTCGCCGAGACCTTCGCGCAGGCCTACGCCGGCAAGCAGTGGATCGACAAGGAGCGCGCCCGCCTCGTCTCCGCGATCGACACGGCGACCAGCGCTGCGACAGGCAGCGCCAGCCCTGACGGCACCGACCCTGGCACCACAGGGGACAAACCACGATCATGACCGACGACCGGTCCCCCGCACCCGCGATCAGCGTCCGCGGCGTCACCAGGTCGTTCAAGGCCGTGCGCGTGCTGCGCGGAGTCGACCTCGACGTCGCAGCAGGCAGCATCGTCGCGCTGCTCGGCTCGAACGGCGCCGGCAAGACCACCCTCGTGCGCATCCTCTCGACGCTGCTGAAGGCCGACACCGGCACAGCGACGGTCCACGGACATGACATCGCGACCCACCCGGAGAAGGTCCGCGAGTCCATCAGCCTGACGGGCCAGTTCGCCGCGGTCGACGACGTCCTCACCGGGCGGGAGAACCTCGTGCTCGTCGCCAGGCTGCGTCACCTGGACGCTCCAGGCGTGATCGCCGACAGGCTGCTCGAGCGCTTCTCGCTCACCGAGGCCAGGGACCGCAAGGCGGCGACGTTCTCAGGCGGGATGCGCCGCCGGCTCGACATCGCGATGAGCCTCATCGGCGACCCGCCCGTGGTCGTCCTCGACGAACCCACGACGGGCCTCGACCCCCAGGCCCGACTCGAGGTGTGGCAGACCATCCGTGACCTCGCCGGGCGGGGCACGACAGTGCTGCTGACCACCCAGTATCTCGACGAGGCCGAGCAGCTCGCAGACCGCATCGCGATCCTGCACCAGGGCACGATCATCCAGGATGGCACCCTCGACGAGCTGAGAGCCCTCCTCCCACCCGCCGAGATCGAGTACGTCGAGAAGAAGCCCTCCCTCGAAGACGTCTTCCTCGCGCTCGTCGGCGACGACGGACCGCCCGCAGGCGACCCGGACCGTGACGGCACCACACGAGAGGACTCCTGATGCTCCCCCGACCGCTCGGTGACACCTGGACCCTCACGGGTCGCTCGCTGCGCCACATCCTGCGCAGCCCCGACACGATCCTCACCACGGTAGTCACACCCGTCGCGCTGATGCTCCTGTTCGTCTACGTGCTGGGGGGCGCGATCGACACCGGGGCCGACGGCTCGTACGTCGACTACATGCTCCCGGGCGTGCTGCTCATCACCGTCGCCTCGGGCGTCGCCTACACGGCGTACAGGTTGTTCCTCGACCTGCAGAGCGGCATCTTCGAGCGGTTCCAGTCCATGCCGATCGCACGGTCCAGCATCCTCTGGGCGCACGTGCTCACGTCGCTGGTCGCGAACCTCGTCTCGGTCGCCGTGGTCGTCGTCGTCGCGCTGCTCCTGGGGTTCCGGACCGGGGCGTCGGCGGGCGCCTGGCTCGCTGTGGCCGGGATCGTCGTGCTGTTCACCCTGGCGCTGACCTGGGTCGCCGTGATCGCCGGGCTCTCGGCGACGACTGTCGACGGCGCGAGCGCCTTCAGCTACCCGCTCATCTTCTTGCCGTTCATCAGCTCGGCCTTCGTCCCCACAGAGACGATGCCCGGTCCCGTCGCCTGGTTCGCCGAGCACCAACCGGTGACGGCCGTCGTGGACACCCTCCGGGCGCTGTTCTCCCAGAGCCCCGTCGGCGACGACATCTGGGTCGCGCTCGCCTGGCTCGTGGGCGTCATCGCGATCGCCTACGCCTCGGCCGTGGCCGTCTACCGCCGAAGGATCAGCTGAGCGGGTCCGTCGAACGGGTCAGTCGAGGCAGAACTCGTTCCCCTCGACGTCCTGCATCACGAGGCACGACTCTTCCTCGTCGTCGGCGGGCAGCAGCCTGACGCGGGTGGCACCGAGCGCGACCAGCCGCGCCCCCTCGGCCTCGAGCGTCGCGAGACGCTCTGCCCCCACCAGGCCGGTGCCAGCCCGGACGTCGAGGTGCACCCGGTTCTTGACGACCTTGCCCTCGGGGACTCGCTGGAAGTACAGCCGCGGCCCGGCACCCGTCGGGTCGACGCAGACCGCTCCCCCGGGCTGGTCCTCCGGCGCGTCGTCTCCGCCGCCCTCGACGGCCGCCTCGTCCTGGCCGGGCGGGACGACGTACCCGAGCACCTCGCACCAGAACCTGGCGAGCCGCACGGGCTCTGCGCAGTCGAAGGTCACCTGGAGCTCTCTGACGGTTGCCATCGGACCACCGTAGCGGGATGCCTCGCCGCTGGGAACGCCTGCTCCACGCCACGTGTCCTCGCTGGCGCGACCGACCAAAGCCCCACATCTCAGGCCGCGCAGCATGGCACGGTGGACAGATGCACACCGACCGCGCGACACGACCGGCACCATGACGTCACGCACACCGGACGCCCGCCCAGCAGCTCCTCCGCAGCCCGTCGACGTCGCGGCCGTGCTCCGCGGTCTCGACGCGATCTTCGCCGCCCACGACGGTCCCACCCGAGCCGCGCCCTACCTGCAGGAGGCCCTCGCCGATGCCGAGCGTCAGGGCGACGACGGAGCCCGGCTGACCCTCCTCAACGAGCTCGTCGGCCTGTACCGCTCGCAGAGCCTGCACGACGACTCCGTCATGGCGAGCCGGTCTGCCCTCACCCTCGTCGAGAGCATGGGCCTCACGGGCACCGACGCCCACGCGACCACGCTCATCAACGCGGCCACAGCGATGCGTGCGGCGGGCCGCCCCGACGACGCCCGCGCGCTCTACAGCCAGGCGCTGTCCGTGGCAGACGCTGCCTTCGGACCGACTGACCGGCGTCTCGCAGGGCTGCACAACAACCTCTCGATCCTCTGCAGCGAGCGGCAGGACCACGCCCAGGCGCTGGCAGAGCTGCGAGCGGCGATGTCGATCCTCGAGGCCTCGTCGGTCGACCCCGAGCGCGACCTCGACATCGCGACCACCTGCACCAACCTGGCCCTGGTGAGCTTCACGCTCGGGCAGCACGAGGACGCCGCCCGGTACGTCGACAGGTCTCTCGCGATCTACCAGGACGGCGGGCACGAAGACGACCCCCACTACGCGTCGGCCGTCGCAGGGCACGCCGAGGCGTGCTTCAGGGTCGGGCGCTACGCCGACGCCGTGACCATGTACCGCCAGGCGCTCGCGATCATCACCGAGTGCTACGGCGCGGACAACGACTACTACGCGGTGACTGCGGAGAACCTCGCCGAGGCTGAGGCTGAGGCTGCGGCTGCAGCCGCCGCGGGGGCCGCGCCCGGGACCGGCCCGTCAGACCGTCCGAGCACCGCCACCCCTGTCACCGCCGCGGCCGCGTCACGACCGGCCGCCGCGGTCCCGACGACGCGCACGCTCGACTCTGGCCTCGATCTCGCCCGCGCCTTCTGGGAAGAGCACGGACGCCCGATGCTCGAGTCCCGGTACCCGGCGTACAGCGGTCGGATCGCCGCGGGTCTCGTCGGCCACGGCTCCGAGTGCTACGGCTTCGACGACGCGATCTCCCGCGACCACGACACGGGCCCAGGATTCTGCCTGTGGCTCACCGCCGAGGACCATGCCGAGATCGGCGCCGCGCTCCAGGCCGACTACGACGCGCTGCCCCGCACCTTCCGCGGCGTGGACCGCACGCCCACGACCCCTCGTGCGCACGGTGCAGGTCGCCGCGTCGGTGTCTTCGAGATCGGCGCCTTCTACGAGCAGATCACCGGCTACAGGCAGGCGCCCACGACCGCTCACGAATGGCTGATGCTCGACGAGGCGACGCTCGCGGCAGCGACCGACGGCGCGGTCTTCGCCGACCCGCACGGCGCCTTCAGCGCGGTCCGGGGGTCCTTCACGAGGATGTCCCGCGACGTCAGGTGGGCTCTCGTCTCGCGCAGGCTCGGGATGATCTCGCAGGCAGGTCAGTACAACGTCCCCAGGATGCTCGACCGCGGCGACGGGGAGGCAGCGTGGTTGTCGGTCGGCGAGCTCACCCGGGCCGTCGCCTCACTGGTCTTCCTGCTCACCGGGCCCTCGTCGGCCGGGTACCTGCCGTACTACAAGTGGCACTTCGCGGCGCTGCGCCGTCTGAGCCGTCGCATGGGCTCGAGCCTGCCCGGCGCTGTCGACGACCTCTCCGAGATCCTCAGGCTCGCGTCGGCAGCGTGCTTCGGACCGGGTTCTCCCGACGCGCGAGCACGGCTGGAAGAGCGGATCGAGAGGCTCTGCGCCACGATCGCCGCCGAGCTCCAGGCCCGAGGTCTGAGCAGCAGCGGCGAGACCTTCCTCGAGCGACAGCGCGAGCACGTCGCCGCGCACATCACCGACCCCTGGTTGAAGGCACTGTGAGAGACGACGGAGGACCAGCGATGAGTACCACCCCGACGGAGGACACCAGCACGATGCAGGAACGGCTGGAGGTGGCCGAGAGCGTCGTCGAGCGAGAGTGGGCGCAGTTCACGCAGGTCACCAACGAGGGCGGACCTGCAGCGTGCCAGGACGACCTGTCGACCTTCCACCAGATGCGCCTGAGCCAGTTCCTCACCTGGCCGACCGACCTGCTCCGCAGCTATGCGGCCGATCTCGACGAGGCGGGGTCGACCGGGAGGAACCTGCTCACCGAGAAGTACGCCCGCATGATGGCATCGACAGAACCCGGTCGCTACGCGCGCGAGATCGCCCCACAGCTGCCCGCCCTGGACCCGAGCCGGGTCTCCGAGCAAGAGCACGTCGTCGCGAGGCAGGTCGCGTGGGCAGTCGACTTCTGCGCCCGGTACCCGCGGCTCGGCCGGGCGATGCGGACGCTGCGCACGACGCAGGACACCTTCGTCGACACGTCCTTCGAGACCTACCTGCGCGGCGAGCTGGGCTCCTACTCCGACCGGACCTTCGAGGGCTACGCCCGCCTCGTCGAGGAGACCGCGGCCTCGGGCGGCAACCTCACCGAGCAGACCTTGCGGTGGACCGTGCTGCTCGTCGGGTACGCCGACCTGGCCGAGGCCGAGGCCGCCCAGGCGGGGTGAACCGGCTGGCGCGCGAGGCGCACGTCAGCTCGCGAGGACCCGCTGGCACAGGGAGACGAAGTCTTCGAGGACCTCGACGTCCTCGGGCGCCATGGCCTCGCGACGCTCTTCGATCTCCGCGGAGGTGAGCTTGCCGACGACGATCGCGGCCGAGCGGCAGATGCCGATCCGGTTGGGCCTGTCGGCAGCCTCGACGTCGGCGTACAGCGTCTGCACCTCGCTGCTGTACAGCTCGTCCGCGGTGAACAGCACCTCCTCGTCAGGGATGAGGAAGTCGTCCTGTCCTGTCGACCCGTCGGGGTCAGCGGTGACCGTGGGCTCGGCAGAGGGCTCGGTGAACGTGGGCTCCTCGGACGGGACCGGGGTCGTGGGGTCGTCGGGTGGAGTGCTCTCCGGTGGTGAGGTCTCGGCCGGCGCAGAGGAGCTCGGCTGGCTCGGTGCCGTCAGCACAGGAGACGCGTCCTTCGGCGCCGTCGGCGAGCACCCTGTCGCTGCAGCCGCGATCAGGAGAGCGACCAGGCCGGCGCGTGCTCCCGTGGCCCTCATCGCGGGCCCTCGGGGCTCACGGCGGGTGCTGACGTCTCACGGACCACGAGCTCAGGGCTCGGGGTGTCCCGCGCCTGGCCGCGGTCCGTCGCGCCGGCCTGCGTCTCGAGGAGGGCGAGGATCGCCAGGTGTCCCATGGCACGGGTCGGTATCCGCACCGTCGTCAGACGTGGCTGCACGTGGCTCGCGATGCTGAAGTCGTCGAAGCCCACGACAGTCAGCTCGCGCGGCACCTCGAGGCCTGCGCGCTGGGCCGCCTGGAGCACACCGGCCGCCATCTCGTCGTTCGCAGCGAACACAGCCGTCGGACGGTCGTCGAGGTCGAGCAACGCCTGACCTGCCTGCAGACCAGCCTCGAAGGTGTAGTCACCCTCGACGACCAGAGTGTCGTCCAGCGGCGAGCCAGCGGCGGTGAGAGCCTGCTCGAACCCGTTCCGGCGCTCTCTCGCCGACAAGAAGGACATCGGCCCGGAGACCATCCCGATGCGCACGTGACCGAGCTCGACGAGGTGCTCCCCCGCGAGGACGGCCCCGTCCCTGTCGACTCCCACGACGCTGCGCTCGGGGACGTCGACGGCTGTCGATGCCACCCTGACGTACGGGACCCGCAGGTCTGCCAGGAGAGGGTCCAGCCGTTCGTCCTCGGCGACCGAGGACGAGAAGACGACGCCGTCGAGGCGGTGCCGGCTGACGAACTCCCGCAGACGCTCGCTGAACTGCGGGTGGGCTCGGTCCAGCGGGAAGGTGACGAGGGCGTACCCCGTGCCCTCGAGCCCGTCGAGCAACCCCTGCTGCATGGTGATCAGGTACTCGGGGTTGGGGTTGTTGTACACGTGCCCCACCAGGAAGGCGCGACCTGTCGCGAGCCCCTGGGCACGCGCCTGCGGGACGTAGCCGTGCTCGGCGATCAGCGCCTCGATCCTGGCACGCGTCTCGTCGCCGACACCGGGCAGCCCGTTGACGACCAGCGAGACCGACTTGCTCGAGACGTTCGCGAGCCTGGCGATGTCCCGCATGGTCAGGCTCCCCTGGCGCCGGTCGACCGACGCCGGTGCCTCGCGGTCGTGTGCCATGGGGTGCTGCCCTCCTCGAGACGACGCGTCCAGAGCGCGCAGAAGTACGCGACCACAGTACGCGACCGGAGTGTCTGCACAGGTCGCGAGGGCATGCCGGAGGGCCGGAGGAACCGATGGGGTCAGCGACCTCTGGTGGTGCTCCCCCGCTCGTGCCGTCGGGCTGCTCGCCTCCCCTCTCACCTCCGACCCGGCCTTGCGTAAGCGGTTACTCCGGGTCTAGCGTAACCGCTTACCAAGCAGATGGAGAAGACCGTGACCCAGCACGACACCACCAAGACGGCCGAGCTCCTCGTGCGAGCCCGAGCCAGCAGGAGGGCCCTCACGGGGTTTCCCGGCGAGATCCCACCGACCGTCGACGAGGCCTACACGATCCAGGACGAGGTGATCGCCCTCACCGACGACACCGTCGTGGGCTGGAAGGTCGGGCTCATCGCTCCCGCACTGCGTGAGCGGGCGGGTGCTGAGCGCCTCGTCGGGCCGGTCTTCGCCACGAACCTGTGGCCTGCTCAGCCAGGCGTCGTCATACCGCTCCCCGCGATCGTCGGCGGCACCTCGTGCGTCGAGGCCGAGATCGTCATGACCGTCGGCGTCGACGTCCCGGCCGGCACAGCCGTCCAGACCCTCGACGACGCGCGACAGCTCCTCGGCGGCGTCCACGTCGCCGTCGAGCTCGCCGGCAGCCCGGTCCCGCAGATCAACGGCCTCGGTCCCATGGCCGTCGCCTCGGACCTCGGCAACAACGCCGGGCTCGTGCTCGGCCCCCAGGTCCCGGAGTGGCGCTCGGGCGCGTGGGAGCAGCTCGAGGCCAGCACCTGGATCGCGGGAGAGCTCGTGGGCAGAGCCGACGCGACCTCGATCGCCGGTGGCGCCCTCGAAGCCTTCAGGTTCGCGCTGGCCACGGTCAGCGGCCGCGGCCGCGACATCCCCGCAGGGACCCACATCGCCACAGGTGCTGTCACAGGGATCCACGACGTGGTCCCCGGGCAGCACGCCCGGATCAGGTTCGGAGAGATCTTCCAGGTCGACCTCGACGTCGTCGAGGCCTGACACCAGTCGCAAGTCCATCCCGAAGACGTGAGTTGGAGACACATGAGCGAGCAGAAGACGAGCGGGGACGGCAAGGAGCTGTTCCCCGAGCTCAGCAGCGCAGACAAGAAGAGGTACGTGGCCTCGGCCACGGATCGCATCACGAAGTACCGGTGGGTGATCGTCGCCCTGCTGTTCTCCGCGATGGTCATCAACTACATCGACCGGCAGACGCTCGGGCTGATGAAGGCGGACCTCTCCGAGGAGTTCAGCTGGTCCGAGCAGGACTACGCCAACGCGATCTTCTGGTTCCAGGCGGCCTACGCCGCGTCCTACCTCGTGTGGGGTCGCGTCATGGACCGGATCGGCGTCCGGTGGGGCCTGGGCATGGCCTTCGCCATCTGGCAGATCGCGCACATCGCCCACGCGGGGATGCGCAGCCTGACAGGCTTCATCATCGCCCGAGCAGCACTCGGTGTCGGTGAGGGAGGCGGGTTCCCGGGGAGCATCAAGGCCGTCGCCGAGTGGTTCCCGAAGAAGGAGCGCGCCTTCGCGACAGGTCTGTTCAACGCCGGAACCAACATCGGCGCGATCGTCACACCCCTGGTCGTCCCCGCGATCGTCCTCGCCTGGGGGTGGCAGGCCGCGTTCATCGTGACGGGTCTCGGTGGTCTCATCTGGCTGCCGGTCTGGTTCTTGCTCTACAAGCGCCCTCAGGAGAACAAGCACGTCTCCGAGGCCGAGCTGGCGCACATCACCCAGGACCCTGAAGAGCCCGAGGAGAAGGTCGACTGGAGGCTCATCCTGCGCCGTCGCGAGACCTGGGCCTTCGCGATCGGCAAGTTCCTCACCGACCCGATCTGGTGGATGTTCCTCTTCTGGCTCCCCGACTTCCTCGGCAAGCAGCACGGGCTCGACCTCAAGTCCTTCGGCCCCCCGCTCATCGCGATCTACCTCATCTCCGATATCGGCAGCGTCTCCGGCGGCTGGCTCTCGGGCAAGTTCATGAACCGTGGCTGGAGCATCAACCGCTCCCGCAAGACGACCATGTTCCTGTGCGGGCTCCTCGCCCTCCCGATGGTCTTCGCCGGGCAGCTGAGCAACCTGTGGGTCGCCGTGGCGATCATCGGCATCGCGACAGCCGCGCACCAGGGCTTCTCAGCCAACCTCTACACGCTCCCCAGCGACGTGTTCCCACGCGGCGCCGTGGGCACGGTCGTCGGGCTCGGCGGGATGCTCGGCGGCATCGGCGGCATGTTCATGGCCCAGTACGCCGGCTACATCCTCGACAGGGTCGGCAACTACACCCCGATCTTCATGGTGTGCGCCTTCGCCTACCTCATCGCGCTCACGGTCATCCATCTCCTCATGCCCCGCATGGACAGGGTCATCCTCGAGCCCTCGACCACCACGGTGTGACCCCGGGCTGCGCCGCAGGGCTGCGACGACGACCACCCCACGACTGCACGACCGCTGCCGGGACCACCGGCTCACCCGAGTGCCGGACCCGGCACCACGACACACAAGGACACCCATGACACTCCCATCCTTCAGGCTCGACGGACGCGTCGCCCTCGTCACCGGCGCCAGCCAAGGGCTCGGGCAGAGCGCTGCGCTCGCCCTCGCCGAGGCCGGCGCAGACATCGCCGTGATCGACTACGCCGAGGCGACCGAGACCGTCACCCAGGTCGAGGCGCTGGGCCGCCGCGCGCACAGCATCCGGCTCGACCTCGTCCAGGCCACAGCAGACGACCTCGAGGCTGCAGTGGCCGAGGTGGTCATGACGCTCGGACGGATCGACGTCCTCGTCAACAACGCCGGGATCATCCGGCGCGCGCCGGTGCTCGAGCACTCCGCGAAGGACTGGGACGACGTCCTGGCGATCAACCTCGACGCCGTCTTCCACCTCTCGCAGCGGGTCGGCCACAGGTTCGTCGCGCAGGGCTCGGGCAAGATCATCAACATCGCGTCGATGCTCTCGTTCCAGGGCGGCGTCTTCGTGCCCGGGTACGCGGCGTCCAAGCACGCCGTCGCGGGGATCACCAAGTCCTTCGCCAACGAGCTCGCCGTCCACGGCGTCTGCGTGAACGCCATCGCGCCGGGCTACATGGCGACGGAGAACACCGCACCCATCCGCGCCGACGCGGCCCGCGAGCGCAGCATCCTGGACCGCATCCCCGCAGGGCGGTGGGGCACCCCCGACGACCTCGCAGGACCCTTCGTGTTCCTCGCCTCGTCAGCCTCGGACTACCTCAACGGGGCGATCATCCCGGTCGACGGCGGCTGGCTCGTGCGCTGAGCCGCTCTCACCAGCCCTGACCGACGCGACGAGCGCTGATCGGCACCGATCCGTGCCGATCAGCGCTCCCCCTCTGACTGACCGCACCACAAGGAGAACCACATGGAACAGCGATACGCCACGAACCCCGACCAGATCCCCGGCATGGGGACCGACGAGCTGCGCGAGCGGTTCCTCGTCGAGGCCGTGTTCGTCCCGGGCGAGATCACGCTCGTCTACACCCACCACGACAGGGTGGTCGTCGGCGGCGCGCAGCCTGCCGGCCAGGAGCTCGCGCTGCTGCCCTCGGACGAGATCCGCGCCGAGTACTTCCTCGAGAACCGTGAGATCGGGATCGTCAACGTCGGCGGGACCGGCACGGTGACCGCCGACGGCGAGACCTTCACGCTGCCGACGGGAGCCTGCCTCTACCTCGGGCGCGGTGTGCGGGACGTGGTCTTCGCCGACGGTCCTGGCGCCGCAGAGCACCCGGCAGGTGGCGCGCAGCTCTACCTGTTCTCCGCCCCCGCGCACACCACCTACCCGACCCGGCTCGTGCTGCCGGGCGAGGGGACCACGCGAGAGCTCGGTGACCAGCTCACGAGCAACCGTCGCTCCCTCGAGCAGCTCATCCACCCCGGCGGCGTCCAGTCCTGCCAGGTCGTCATGGGAGTGACGTCGCTGCACCCGGGCTCGATGTGGAACACCATGCCGGCGCACACCCACGAGCGACGGACCGAGTGCTACCTGTACTTCGACCTGCCCGAGGACGCCCGGGTGATCCATCTCTGCGGGCAGCCGACGCAGACGCGGCACCTCGTGGTCGCCGACCGTCAGGCCGTCATCTCGCCGTCGTGGTCCTTGCACTCGGGGGTCGGCACCGCGGCGTACTCCTTCGTGTGGGCGATGGCCGGTGAGAACCAGGCCTTCGACGACATGGACGCCGTCCCCGTCGACCAGATCCGCTGATCGGGCCGCCGTGAAGAACGCGATGACGCCCTGGCGCAGGGCTGGGCACCACAGGTTCGCGGGTCCGATCGTCGTGGCTCTGGCGCTGGGCGTCGTCGCGTGCGGGCCGGAAGGCGCACAGCCCTCCGGCCCGGGCGGCGGGACGGGGGCCGCGACACGTGAGGCCGCCCTCGACACCATGCGGCGCGCCACCCAGTTCATGACCGAGGACCTCTCCTACGAGGGCGGCTACGTGTGGTCGTACCTGCCGGACAGGTCCCGCCAGTTCGGCGAGATGGAGGCGTACTCGACGCAGATCTGGATCCAGCCGCCCGGCACGGCGACCATGGGCCACCTCTACCTGGACGCGTACCACGCGACAGGCGACGAGCTCTACTACGAGGCCGCGACGAAGGTCGGTCAGGCACTCGCCGAGGCTCAGCTGCCGACAGGTGGTTGGAACTACATGTACGACTTCGCCGGGGAAGAGTCGACCCAGGAGTGGTACGACACGATCGGTGCGAACGGCTGGCGGCTCGAAGAGTTCCAGCACTACTACGGCAACGCGACCTTCGACGATGCCGGCACCGCGGAGAGCACACAGCTGCTGCTGCGGCTCTACACCGAGAAGGACGACGAGACCTTCAAGCCTGCGCTCGACCAGGCCGTCGCCTTCGTGCTCGAGAGCCAGTACCCGATGGGCGGCTGGCCGCAGCGCTACCCAGCACCTGCCGAGGGCTTCGAGAAGGACGGGGCACCTGACTACACAGGGCACGTCACCTTCAACGACGACGTCGCGGCGGAGAACATCGAGATCTTGCTCATGGCCTACCAGGCCCTGGGTGACGAGTCGGTGCTACCTGCGGTGCGGGCGGCGATGGATGCCTTCACGGTGACCCAGCAGCCGGCACCGCAGGCAGGCTGGTCGCTCCAGCACACCGTCGACGACCTCGCGCCGGCCGGTGCACGGAGCTACGAGCCGGTGTCGCTCGCGACCCACACGACGGCGAGCAACGTCGAGAAGCTGCTGGGCTTCTACGAGCTCACAGGTGACACGTCCTACCTCGACGGTGTCCCCGCGGCGCTCGACTGGCTGGACTCGGTCCGGCTCCCGGAGGACCTGTGGACCGACGACGGTCGGCAGTACCCGACCTTCGTCGAGCTCGGGACGAACGACCCGCTGTACGTGCACCGCACGGGGTCGAACGTCGTCAACGGTGAGTACGTAGTCGACAAGGACCCTGCCGGCACGATCGTGCACTACAGCTCGTTCCGGAAGATCGACGTCTCGGGCCTGCGTGCCCGGTACGAGGAGCTGCGGGCCGCACCTGTCGACGAGGTCACAGCCGGGTCGCCGTTGCTCCACCAGGGCGCGACCATCCCGGAGTACTTCACGACCGGCGAGATCTCCGTGTCGGACCTCAACGTCGGCACGCTGAGCCCGGCCGACGAGCGTCCGAGCGACACAGAGGTCGGCGAGCTCGTCGACGAGCTCAACGACGAGGGCTACTGGCCGACGGAGCTCGTCTCGACGAGCAACCCCTATGCAGGAGACGGCTCGGCGACACCTGCCGAGGGCGACTACTCCCAGACCGAGGTCGGCGACTCGACCGACACGTCGCCGTTCACGACCGACGACCCCGTCGTCGGCATCTCGACAGGCCGGTACATCGAGAACATGAGCGCCCTCGTGCGGTACGTCGCGGAGGAATGAGACCGGGTCGACGGGTCCAGCGCAGCCCTGTCGGCTCGAGCAGGCGTGGTCCGGTCAGGTCCGGACCACGCCTGCGCCTGGGTCTGGGTCGGGGTCTGGATCAGCGCATCCGCGCGATGAAGAACTTCCCACCCGACTCGCGCTCGACGGCCACACCTTCAGCATCGTCGGCATCGCCGGGGTTCACAACGAAGATCTCGGGGACGTAGCTCGTCCCACCCTCGACCTGCTGGACACCGGCGTCTGTGACAGCAGCCGCGTCGACGTCGGCGGGCACGAGATAGACGACCTTCGTCGGGTAGTCGAGCCCACCGCTCGCCATCCACGCACCCTGCCGCTGGAAGACCGTCGGCGCGATGCACGACGACCCCACGGCGTTCTGGCCGGCCGTCAGGTCACCCTCGGCGGCGTACTCGTTCATGAGGCAGACGTTGCCTGCTGAGTCGAGCGCCACCCACTGACGGTCGATGTCGCTCTCCCGCAGGAGCCGCGCCGAACCCTGAACGAGGTCGTCCGACTCGCCGAGGTTCGTGACCATGCTCTCGGGCAAGGTGTCGCGCGGCTGCGGCTCTACCCCGAGGATCGGGATCATGTCCGCGACCTCCTGCGGCGCAGACTCCTGGTCTGGGCTGCTGCACCCTGCCAGCACGGCCATGGCGAGCGCTCCAGCCACCAGGCCCCGGACGGTCGTCGTGCTCGATGGTGTCATCGATGATCTCCCCCTGCGTCGACGGCCACCGCACGGTGCCATGACCTTGTGTCGAACCATCGACCCTCTCATCTGAGGACCGAGACCGCACATCACCCCACCTGGACGACCCGTCGCACCGCGGTCGCCCTGACGGCACCGATCACCGTCGTGGCACCGGCGACCAGCACGACCGCGAGCGCGAGCACCCCGAAGGCCATGACGTCGATCCCGGCAAAGATCGACCCGACGAGCCCGTACCCGACACCGATCAGCGCGGGCAGCACCGAGGCTGTCCCGATGACCAGCGCTGCCAGGGCCACGACCCCAGCCTCGACGGCTGCTGTCGTCACGAGCTGGCGCCGGGTCGCCCCGGTCCGGCGCAGGAGGGCGTGCTCGGGGCGGCGGGATGAGGCGAGCATCGCGAGCGTGTTGGCGGCTGCGGCGGCGACGAAGACCAGGAGCGCGAGCACCAGGATGGCGGAGAGCTGTTGCTGGCCTGCGGCAGCGTCGGTCGCCGCGTCGGCGTACTCGGCGGTCGTCAGCACGTCGAGTCCTGCTGCGACGATCGCGGTCTCCACAGCGTCGGCCTGCCCAGGTGCGGTGCGGAGCAAGACCGCGTCGGCAGCGGTCCCGGTGCCCGTCTGCGCGTCGTCCGAGGCGAGCGTCGCCTCGCCGACGAGGTAGTCGCCAAAGCCGAGCGTCCTGTCGTAGACCGCGACGATGGTCAGCTCTCGCTCCTGGTCGTCGAGCCGGACGGTGAGGCTGTCACCGAGCCCCGTGCCCGTGCCGAGCAGCGAGTCCCGGCCGACAGCCACGGTGCCGGGCTCCGCGAGGTCGTCGAGCGACCCAGACCTCACGTCGGGGTCGACGAGCACGTCCTCGCCGGACAGGACCTGGAGGGCGGTCGGTTCCCAGGCGAGGCCGGAGAGGAAGGCCACGTCGTCCATCTCGTCGTCGGTGCGCACCTGCGCCTCTTGCGATCGGAGGGTCGTGAGGGCCTCGACACCGGGCGTCGAGCGGACGGCCTCGAGGTCGGTCGTGCCCAGTCCCCCGGTCTTCTGGACCACGAGGTCAGCCGTGATGCCGTCGCCCAGCTGGACACCGGCTGCTGTCGAGACCGCCCGGTTGACGCCGAGCTGGACCGTGCCGAGGGACAGGAGCAGGGCGAGCGGCACGATCGCCGCGGTGAGCCGGCGGGAGAAACCGCGAGCGTTGGTGAGGGCGAGCGTGAGGCTCGTGCTCCCCGAGCCCTGTGCCGCCGCGAGACCACGGCGAGCCAGTGCTGCGACGATCGCCGGGCCGGCGAGCGCCGCAGACGTGATGAGCAGGAATGCCGACGACGCACCCGACGCGCTCCCGATGAGACCGGGGACGACGAAGGGGACCACCGCGACCCCGAGCCCCAGCACGGCGCAGCACCAGGCCGCCGCGCGCCGCACGGGTGAGAGCGTCGACGGCTCGGTCGCACTGAGCCTGACAGCGGCGGTCGGGCTGAGCCGGGCCGTCTCCCGTGCCGCGAGGCGGGCGGTCAGCGCGCCGGTCCCGCCGAGCAGCACGGCTGTCGCGAGGACAGGCCAGGGCGAGAGCTGGAGGACGAAGCCGTCGGGGACGATCTCCCCCGACACGAGCACGGACGTCGCCGAGCGGGCGAGCAGCAGACCCGGGACAGCGCCGACGAGCGTCGCGGCAGCGAAGACGAGGGCGACCTCGGTCGCGACCATCCTGCGCACCTGGGTCGGTGTCGCACCGACCGCGCGCAGCAGCGCGAACTGCGAGCGCCGCTCGCGCAGGGCGGCGGCGTAGGCGGAGGCGACGACGAGCACGACCACGAGGATCGTCGTCCCCGCGAAGGAGCCTGTCGCGGCGGAGAGCATCGACAGGTCTTCCCCCGAGGACGTGCCGCGGATCCCGGCCTCCATCCAGGCGCCTGTCGCTGTGAGCAGGGCTGAGGCGAGGGCGACCATGACAAAGCTGCCGGCGACGCTCGAGGCGTGGGCACGCAGTGCTGAGCGGGCGAAAGACCACATCCGGCTCACCGCCCCAGCTCTGCGAGGCGGGCCGAGACGTCAGCAACCGTGGGTGACACGAGGTCACCGACGACGACCCCGTCGGCGAGGAACAGCACCTGGTCGGCCGTGGCGGCGACGCCGGGGTCGTGGGTGACGACCACGAGGGTCTGGTCGAGCTCGTCGGACATCCGCCGCAGGAGCCCGAGGACCTGCTGACCGGTCCGCGTGTCGAGGGCACCCGTGGGTTCGTCGGCGAAGACCACCGCAGGGCGGGTCACGAGGGCACGGGCGATCGCGACCCGCTGCGCCTGGCCACCGGAGAGCTCACCGGGCAGGCGGTCCTCCATCCCGGTGAGCCCGACGGCGTCGACGAGCGAGGCCTGCCACCCCGGGTCGGGCCGGGTGCCACCCAGGAGCATGGGCAGCTGGATGTTCTCGGCGACCGTCAGGTGGCCCACGAGGTTGTAGGCCTGGAAGACGAAGCCGATGTGGTCGCGGCGGAACCTGGTGACGGCGTCGGGCGAGAGCGCGGTGATGTCGACGTCACCGACGATCACCTGACCGCTGGTCGGCGAGTCCAGCCCGGCCGCACAGCTGAGGAAGGTCGACTTGCCTGAGCCTGAAGGACCCATGATCGCTGTGAAGGACCCGCGCGGGATGGCGAGGGAGACAGACCGCAGGGCGGCCACGACGTCGGGGCCGTCAGGGTAGGTCTTGGTGACCTGCACGAGGCGGACGGCCGTGTCGGTCGAGAGGGTCGGCAGCGACGCCTGCGGATGGGCGGTGTGCGGGTGGGAGGTCTGAGGGCGCGCATCCTGAGGATGCGCATTCTGAGGGCGCGCATTCTGAGGGCGGAGTGGCATGACGATGCTCCTGGTGTCGAGGGCTCTGAGGTGATGCTCTCGACGCTACGGAGCGTGTGGTGGCGGACCTAGATGCTTCCGGCGGGACCTGGAGGCTTGCATCTTTCGATGCAGGCCGGCCGAACTCAGACGTCGGGCAGCGCGACGACCCTGTTCTGGTACGCCCACACGACGGCCTGCAGTCTGGACCGCACACCCAGCTTGGGCAGCATGCGCGCCAGGTGAGACTTGACCGTCGACACCTCGACGACCAGCTCCCGGGCGATCTCCTCGTTCGACATGCCCTGGGCGAGCAGCAGCAAGATCTCCCGCTCGCGGTCGGTGAGCACACCGTCCGCGCGGTCCACGGAGACGGGCCGCAGGCTGCGCCTGTCGACGAACTCGCGCAGGATCCGCCGGGTCAGCGTCTGGTCGATGGTCCCGTGACCGGCTGCCACCTGGCGGACGGCGTAGATGATCACGTCGGGGTCGGCGTCCTTGAGGAGGAACCCTGAGGCCCCGGCCTCGAGGGCGCCGAAGACGTAGTCGTCGATGTCGAAGGTGGTGAGCACGAGCACCGGGACCGGGGTGTCGGAGTCGGGGCCGTTGAGGCGGCGGGTCACCTCGATGCCGTCGAGCCCAGGCATGCGGATGTCCAGGCACGCGACGTCCGGGCGCAGCGCGAGCGCCATGTCGAGGGCCTCGACGCCGTCGGAGGCCACCCCGACGAGGTCGATGTCAGGTTCGGCCGACAGGAGTGCCGACAGCCCCGCGCGGACGAGGGGCTGGTCGTCGGCGACGAGGACGCGGATCATGCGAGGTCTCCAGGGTGAGGGTCGGTCGTCGTGCGTGGCGGACGGCCCGTCTCGGTGGGCAGGGTCAGCCGCACCTCCCAGCCGCCGTCGACGGTGCTGCCGTAGGCGAGGTCGGCGCCGACGAGGGCGGCCCGCTCACGCATGCCGAGGAGCCCGAAGCCTGAGGTCGAGCGTTCGCGGTCGACAGGTTGCTCGGGCGGACCGTTGACCACGCGGACCAGGATCGCGCGGTCACCTGAGTTCGCGATCTCGACGATGCAGGCCGCACCGGGGGCGTGCATCACGGCGTTCGCGAGGGCTTCTTGGACCATGCGGTACGCCACGAGCTGGGCGAGCGGCCCGACATCGTCGGTCAGCCGCCGTCCGTGAGGTCCCGCCTGCTCGGGCAGGCGCAGCTCGAGTGTCAGGCCCGCCTCGCGACGGCTCGCGACGAGCTCGCGGAGCGCGGAGAGCGTCTCGACCGAGCGCGTCGCCTCCCCGTCGTCGGACCGCAGCAGCCCGACCAGGCGACGCAGGTCGTCGAGCACCGCGGTGCTCTGCTCGCGCACCTGCTGCACCGAGCGCTTGGCAGCCTCGGGGTCGGTGTCGATCTGCAGGGCGATGGCCGCCGACATGATCGCGATGCCGGACATGTGGTGCGCAGCGATGTCGTGCAGCTCGCGCGCCATCGCCGTGCGTTCGTCGGCGACCGCGGCCTGGACGAGCGCGTCGCGCTCGCGGACGAGAGCCTGCTCCTCCCCGCGGTGCGCCGTGCGGGCCTCGCGCCGGGCCGCGACGGCCAGGGCGATGACGAAGGGCAGTCCGACGACACCGACAGCCTGCAGGAGCGCGGAGCCGAGCGCCGCAGGGATCTCGGTCGAGGTGCTGCGGACGGCGTTGATCGTCTCCCCCAGGACGACGGAGGCCGCGACGACCGGGAGGAGCGTGCGCAGGTCGGGCAGCGAGAGGGCGAGGGTGACGAGGAAGACCGCGAGGATCGTCGCGATCCCCGTGAGGCCGTAGACCGCCCCGGGCCCGGCGACGGCGAGCAGCACCGGGATCGCCGCCACGGTCAGGAGCACTGGGCGAGGAGCCGACCGGGCACGCGAGAGCACGAGGGCTTGGGCAGTCACCGTGACGAGGACGAGCCACCACCCGATGCTGCCTGGCAGCTCGAGGAGCACCTCGTCGTCGCCGGTGTCGAGCAGCGGGAGGGCCACGAGGGCGAGGGCTGCGAAGAGCCAGCCACAGCCCGCGACCCACGCGTCGACGGTGCGCGGGCTACGAGGTCGGTCGGTCACACGACGGAGTCTAGGCCGGTCACGCTGTCCCCCGGGGATGCTGCGGGACTAGCTGGCGAGGACACGACCGCACTGCTCGATGAAGTCTTCCAAGGTCTCGACCTGGTCCGGGGTCATCGACGCCCGGCGTTCGTCGATCTCCGTGCGGGTCAGCTCGGAGACGATGACCGCCCCGGTCCGGCAGACGCCGACCTTCCGGTTCTTGTCCCCAGCGTCGAAGGCCGCCATGAGGTCGTCGATGCCGCTGCCGTACATGTCGTCAGCCGTGACGTCCTTGAGGTCGTCGGGGACGAGCATGTCCTCGAGGTCGTCCGGGACGTCCGAGGCGCTGTCGTCGGGGGTGTCGGAGGCGGGGGGTTCGACGACGTCAGGGACAGCGGTCGGCTCGCTCGATGGCTCTGACGGGGACGGCTCAGGTGTGGCTGACGGGGTTGCTGTGGCCGTCGGAGTCGAGGTGGTCATGGCGACAGGGGCCGCGTCCTTGGGCTCCGACGAGGAGCAACCGGAGACGACCAAGACGAGGGCGAGCAGGGATGCTGCGGCGGTCTGGCGCTTCACTGAGGGCTCACTCTCCGGAGGTGGTGGGTCGACGAGGGACGACGCGTCCCGTCACGCTACCGCGTCGCGTAGAACACCACAGCCGCGCTGGCCGCCACGTTGAGCGAGTCCACTCCCCCGGCCATCGGGATCTTCACCACCGAGTCCACAGCCTCCAGGGTCTCCTGCGCGAGGCCGTGGCCCTCGGTGCCGAAGATGAACGCCGTCTTCTCGTTCTTCTGCTCCACGAACTCGTCCAACGTCACCGAGTCGTCCGACAGCGCCAACGCCGCCACCGTGAACCCAGCAGCCTGCAGCTCGCCAATCCCCGATGGCCACGGGATGCGCGTCCACGGGACCTGGAACACCGTCCCCATGCTCACCCGCACGCTCCGGCGGTACAGCGGGTCCGAGCACCGCGGCGTCACCAGCACCGCATCGACACCGAGTGCCGCCGCTGAACGGAACGCGGCACCGAGGTTCGTGTGGTCCACGACGTCTTCGAAGATCGCCACGCGTCGAGCCCCGGCACCGCCCCGCGCACCAGCCAGCAGCTCGGCAACAGTCGGCTCAACAGGCCTGTGCATCGCCGCGAGCGCCCCACGGTGCAGGTGGAACCCGGTGATCTCTTCCAGCAGCTTCGGCTCCCCGACGAAGACTGGCACCTCAGGCCACTCCGCGACGACGTCGGCCATCGACTCGACCCACTTCTCCGCCATGAAGAACGACCGCGGCCGCAGCCCGGCAGCCAGAGCGCGACGGATGACGTTGGAGCTCTCCGCGATGAAGAGCCCCTTCTCAGGCTCGTGCTTGGAGCGCAGCACGATGTCCGTGAGGTTCGTGTAGTCGTCGAGGCGCGGATCGGTCGAGTCGGTGATCGGGATGAGAGGCACGAGACCATTCTCCCCGACGACCGCCCGCCCTCAGTCCTCCGCCACAGCGAACTGGCTCTGGTACAGCCGCGCGTACGCCCCACCTGCCTCGAGCAACCCGTCGTGCGTCCCCTGCTCGACGATGTCGCCGTCTTCCATCACGAGGATCACGTCGGCATCCCGGATGGTCGACAGCCTGTGCGCGATGACAAAGCTCGTCCGGCCCTGGCGCAGCGCGTTCATGGCCTTCTGCACGAGCACCTCGGTGCGGGTGTCGACCGAGCTCGTGGCCTCGTCGAGGATGAGGATCGGCGGGTCGGCCAGGAACGCCCGTGCGATGGTGAGCAGCTGCTTCTCACCCGCGCTGACGCTCCCGCCCTCGTCGTCGAGCACGGTCTCGTACCCGTCCGGCAGCGACCTGACGAAGGAGTCGACGTGCGTGGCCACCGACGCCTCGAGCAGGCGCTCCTGGGAGACCTCGCCCGTCGCCCCGTAGCGGATGTTGTCGGCGATGGTGCCCTTGAACAGCCAGGTGTCCTGCAGCACCATGCCGATGCTGGACCGCAGCTCGTCACGGGTCATGGTCGAGGTGTCGACGCCGTCGAGGGTGATCCGCCCGCCGTCGACCTCGTAGAACCGCATGATGAGGTTGACCAGGGTCGTCTTGCCGGCACCTGTCGGTCCCACGATCGCGACGGTCTGGCCGGGCTCGGCGACGATCGACAGGTCGGTGATGAGCGGCACGTCGGGCGAATAGCTGAACTTCACGTGCTCGAAGGCGACACGCCCCTCGACCTTGTCGACGTGCGCGGGCTGCGCAGGGTCCGGGGTCTGCTCGTCGGCGTCGAGGAGGTCGAAGACTCTCTCGACGGACGCGACACCGGACTGCAGCAGGTTCATCATCGACGCGACCTGCGTGATCGGCTGCGTGAACTGGCGCGAGTACTGGATGAAGGCCTGCACGTCACCGAGGGTCATGGTCCCCGAGGCGACCCGCAGACCACCGACGACGGCGACGATCACGTAGTTGAGGTTGGCGATGAACCCCATCGCGGGCTGGATGATCCCGGAGATGAACTGCGCCTTGAAGCTCGACTCGTAGAGCCCCGCGTTCTCCTCCTCGAAGGTCTCGATCGCGGCCTGCTGGTGGCCGAAGACCTTGACGAGCGCGTGCCCGGAGTACATCTCCTCGATGTGCGCGTTGATCGTCCCTGTCGCCGCCCACTGCTTGATGAACTGCGGCTGGGACCGCTTGGCGATCATCGCGGTCACCAGCACAGACAGCGGGACGGTGACGAGCGCGACGACGGCCAGCAACGGCGAGATCCAGAACATCATGGCGAGCACACCGATGATGGTCAGCACCGACGTGACGAGCTGAGACAGCGTCTGCTGGAGCGTCTGGGCCACGTTGTCGATGTCGTTGGTGACGCGGGAGAGCACCTCGCCGCGCTGCTGCTTGTCGAAGTACCCGAGCGGCAGCCGGTTGATCTTGGCCTCGACCTCGGCGCGCAGCCGCAGCACGGTGTTCTGCACGACGACAGCGGTTGTCCGGCCCTGCAGCCACCCGAAGAGGAACGCCCCGACGTACACGGCGATCACGCCGATCAGCACGTTGCGCAGCGCCGTGGTGTCTAGCCCCTGCCCGGGGGTCACGGTCATGCCCGAGACGAGGTCGGCGAAGGTGTCGTTCCCCTCGGCCCTCAGCCCAGCCACGACCTCGGCCTGGGTGGCACCCGCAGGCAGCTGACGCCCGATGACCCCTTCGAAGATGATGTTGGTCGCGTTGCCGAGCAGCTTGGGCCCGAGCACAGACAAAGTCACGGAGACCACAGCGAGCACGGTCACGATCACAACGCGCAGGCGCTCGACGCGCAGATACCCCGCGAAGCGCTTGAGCGATCCCGTGAAGTTCATGGCCTTCTCGGTCGGCATCCCCATGCCGCCCATCGGACCGCCGGGACGGCCACGACCCGCGCGGGGGGTCTTGGCCGCCGTCGCGGCGGCGTCGGCCACGGGCTCTTCCATGCTCTTGCGGGCCGGGGTCCCCTCGGTGTGCGCGCTCATGCTGCTTCCTCCGCGGAGAGCTGGGAGAAGACGATCTCCTGGTAGGTCTGGCAGCTCTCGAGGAGCTCGTCGTGGGTGCCCTGGCCGACGATGCGCCCGTTGTCGAGCACGATGATCTTCTCGGCGGTGCGGATGGTCGCGACCCGCTGGGCGACGAGGAGGGTTGTCGCCCCTCGTGTCCGTGGGACCAGCGCCCGTCTCAGGGCGGCGTCGGTCGCGTAGTCGAGGGCCGAGAAGGAGTCGTCGAAGAGGTAGATCTTCGGGTCGCGGATCACGGCCCGGGCGATCGCGAGGCGCTGACGCTGACCTCCCGAGAAGTTCGTGCCGCCCTGGGCGACAGGCGTCTCGAGGCCCTGAGCCAGGTCACGGACGAAGGTCGCCGCCTGGGCGACCTCGAGGGCGTCCCACATCTGCTCCTCGGTCGCGCCGGGCAGGCCGTAGGCGAGGTTCGAGGCGATGGTCCCCGAGAACAGGTACGGCTTCTGCGGCACCATGCCGATGTGCGCCCAGACGTCCTGACCGGCGGCCTCGCGGACGTCGACACCGTCGATGCGGACAGTCCCGCCCGTGGCGTCGAAGAGCCTCGGCACGAGGTTGATCAACGTCGTCTTGCCCGAGCCCGTCGAGCCGATGATGGCCGTGGTCTGCCCTGGCTCGGCAGTGAAGGTGATGTCGCTCAGCACAGGGTCCTGCGCGCCCGGGTAGCGGAACTCGACGTGGTCGAGCTCGACGCGCCCCGACACCTGACCGATCGCGACAGGGCGGGCCGGCTCGACGACGCTCGAGTCGGTGTCGAGCACCTCCTTGATGCGCTCGGCCGAGACCGCGGCACGCGGGACCATCATGAAGATCATCGTCGACATCATCACGGCCATGAGGATGTACATGATGTAGCTGAGGTACGCCGTGAGAGCGCCGATCTGCATCTCACCGGAGTCGATGCGCTGCGCGCCGAACCACATGACCGAGACGCTCGACAGGTTCATCACGAGCATGACGACGGGGAACATCAGCGCCATGAGCTTGCCGACGCGCAGCGACGTGTCGTAGAGCTCGGTGTTGGCGACCTCGAAGCGCTCTTCTTCGTGACGCTCGCGCACGAAGGCGCGGATCACCCGGATGCCGGTGATCTGCTCGCGCAGGACCGAGTTGATCCGGTCGATGCGCTTCTGCATCTGCCGGAAGTACGGGACCATCCGCGAGATGATGATGCCCACGGTCACGCCGAGCACCGGGACGATCACCACGAGCAGGGCCGACAGCCCGACGTCTTCGCGCAGCGCCATGATGATGCCGCCGACGAGCATGATCGGTGCCATGACCATGATGGTCAGGCCGAGCATGACGACCATCTGGACCTGTTGGACGTCGTTGGTGGTCCGGGTGATGAGCGACGGCGCCCCGAAGCGGCCGACGTCCTGCCCGGAGAAGCTCTGGACCGTCGAGAAGAGCGAGGCGCGCACGTCGCGCCCGAAGCCCATCGCCGCGCGGGCACCGAAGTACACGGCCGTCACCGCGCAGACGATCTGCCCAAGGCTCACCACGAGCATGAGCGCACCGATGCGGATGATGTAGCTGGTGTCGCCGGTCGTCACACCCTTGTCGATGATGTCGGCGTTGAGGCTCGGCAGGTAGAGCGAGGCGATGGTCTGCACCAGCTGGAGCACCATCACGAGCACGAGCGCAGACCTGTAGGGCCTCAGGTGGGCCTTGAGCAGCTGGAGGAGCACAGACATCCTCGACTTTCCCGCGGAACGCCCGAGGGCCACGCCCCGGACTGACAGACGGTCAGTGTGCTGACCGTCTGTCAGCCTACGGTGCGTGGCCCTCGGTGTGCCTCGCAGAAGGTCCCGGTCCGCTCAGGGCGGAGGAGTCTGCGAGGCGTCGTGCGCTGCCCGAACGCGGTCCCTGAGGTGCGCGCGGGCTGGTCGCGTCACTGCTGCGGTGCCTGTCCGGGCGCCGTCGGAGGTGTCGGCGGAGCAGGCGGGGTCGCCGGCTTCTCGAGCGAGTCCGGGACGGGCGGCGCGAAGCGCGCTCCCCCACCCTCGGTCCCGAGAGTCCGGGGGGCCTGCTGCGGTGCGCCGTGCGACCCGGCAGGCTGCTGGCCGGCGGTCCGCGACGGGTCCGTCGGGGCACCCGAGTGCGTGCCGGCGCTCGTCGCGTCGGCCGTCGCAGCCTCTGCGAGGCGGCGAGCCTCCGCGAGGGCCTGGGTCGGGTCTTCGAGGGCAGACTGCAGGGGGCTGGCCGTCCTGTCGCGACGGGGACGCGGGCTGTCGCCGTCGTCCCCACCCCGACCGCCGCCATTGCCGCCGCCGTTGCCGGAGTCCCCGTTGTCGCCGCCGAAGCCCTTGCTGATCGAGCCGAGAGCTGCCGTGAACTCTGTCGGGACGATCCACATCTTCGACGAGGTGCCGTTGGCGATCTGCGGGAGCATCTGCAGGTACTGGTAGGCCAGCAGCTCGGGTGACGCGTCACCCTCGTGGATGGCGTCGAAGACCTGGAGGATGGCGCGAGCCTCACCCTCGGCCGTGAGGATCGCTGCCTGGGCGCCACCCTCGGCGCGCAGGATCGCGGCCTGCTTCTCACCCTCGGCCGTGAGGATCTGCGACTGCTTGAAGCCCTCGGCCGTGAGGATCGCGGCACGACGGTCACGCTCGGCGCGCATCTGCTGCTCCATCGAGCCCTGGATGGACTGCGGCGGGTCGATCGACTTGAGCTCGACGCGGTTGACGCGGATGCCCCAGCGACCTGTCGCCTCGTCGAGCACCCCGCGCAGCTGACCGTTGATCTGGTCGCGGCTGGTGAGGGTCTGCTCGAGGTCCATGGACCCGATGACGTTACGGAGCGTGGTGACGGTGAGCTGCTCGATCGCGGTGATGTAGTTGGCGATCTCGTAGACGGCCGACTTCGGGTCGGTCACCTGGAAGTACAGGACGGTGTCGATGCTCACCACGAGGTTGTCGGAGGTGATCACCGGCTGCGGCGGGAAGGACACGACCTGCTCGCGCAGGTCGACGCCAGCGCGGACCCTGTCGACGAAGGGGATGAGGAAGTGCAGACCGGCGTCCATCGTCCGGGAGTAGCGACCGAGCCGCTCGACGATGAGCGAGGCGGTCTGGGGGACGACCCGGACGGCACGCGCCAGGGCGATGATGAAGAACAGCGCGATGAGCGCTGCGATGACCAGGCCGATGACCTGGCCGCTGTTGCCATCGTTCATGAGGGTCCTCTCGAGGTGCGGTGTGTGGTCGGTCGACCGGCGCTGCCGTCGCAGGTGCTGGGCCCTAGGCCCGGACCTCAGAGGACGGGCGGCGCGCCGGGTGAGCTGTAGGGGGCCTCGACGGCGTCGACGACTGCCGTCGCCCCGTCGATCTTCACGACGCGGACGTCCGCGCCGACAGGGAAGATGACGTCACCGAGGGACCGGGCGGTCCACACCTCGCCGAGGAGCTTGATGCGGCCAGAGTCGTCGCTGACCTCAGAGACGACGGTCCCCGTGCGGCCCGCGAGCGCCGCGACGCCTGTCTCGACGAGAGGCGTGCGCTGCCGCAGGTACTTGAGCAGCCAGGGCCGCAGGGCGAGGAGCAGCAGCGTCGACACGACGCCGAAGACGACGATCTGGCCGACCAGGCCGAGGCCCAGGGCGCTGGCGATCCCGGCGGCGATCGCACCCCCGGCGAACATGATGAGGACGAGATCGAGAGAGACCATCTCGACGACCACGAGGAGCAGCGCTGCTCCGATCCACCAGTACCAGTCCATGGGTGCCTCCGCTCTGAGAAAGCCAAACCCGGCTTTGCCTAAACTTTACCCTATCCGGGTCGGTCTGGCATGTGCTGGGTAGGCCTCGCAGCGGGGAGAAGTCCCCTGCTCAGTCGGCGTGGCCCCCGGTGCGCACGGCCTCGACCTGGGCTGCGCGGGCGGCCCAACGGTCACCCGAGCGCGTCACCTCGAGCGGCAGACCGAAGGCCTCGCTCAGGTGCTCGTCGGTGAGGACCTCGTCGATCGGCCCGGCGATGTGCACGCCGCCGTCACGCATGAGCATGACGTGGGTGAAGCCCGGCGGGATCTCTTCGACGTGGTGCGTGACGAGCACGAGGACGGGTGACTGCGGGTACGCGGCGAGCTCGGACAGCGCGCCGACGAGCTCTTCGCGGCCGCCGAGGTCGAGTCCGGCGGCCGGCTCGTCGAGGAGCAGCAGCTCGGGGTCGGTCATGAGCGCGCGGGCGATCTGCACACGCTTGCGCTCGCCCTCGCTCAGCGTGCCGAAGCGGCGGTCGGCGAGGTGGTCGACGCCGAACACGGCGAGCAGGTCGCCCGCCCGCGCCACGTCGAGGTCTTCGTAGGACTCGCGCCAGCGGCCGGTCACGGCGTAGGCGGCGGTGAGGACGACGTCGGAGACGGTCTCGGAGGCGGGGATGCGGTCGGCGAGCGCTGCGCTGGCCAGGCCGATGCGCGGGCGGAGCTCGAAGACGTCGACCTTGCCGAGCTGGGTGTCGAGGATCTTGGCGACACCCTTCGTCGGGTGCATGCGCGCAGAGGCGATCTGCAGGAGGGTCGTCTTCCCGGCTCCGTTGCGGCCGAGGATCACCCACCGTTCGCCTTCGGCGATCTGCCACGACACGTCGTCGAGGATGTTCTTCTCACCGCGGCGGACAGAGACGTTCTCGAGGTCAAGCACCCAGGTCATGGTCACCGACCCTATCCGCATCCGGTGACAGTCGCCGACCGTGGCACGCCACGTCTGGCTGTGAGCGGCGTAGTTTGGTCGTCGTGACTTCGCTCTCTCCGCGCTCGTCGGCGCGTCCAGACCCGGGGGCGATCGTGCCCCGATCCGCTTCGCTCGCCCTGTGGCTGTGGGCCGTCTCGTCGACCGAGGAGGCCGCCGCGGCGGCCCGCACCGTCGTCGACGACGACGAGCCGCACCAGCTCGCCGGCGACGTGCCGGCTGGGCTCGACACCCCGACGGTGGGCAGCCTGTTCACGGCCTGGGCCGGACGTGTGCGCTCGGTCGCCGCTGTGTTCCCCGGCCCGGGCGACGCGATGGGCGTGCCCGCCCCGGTGAGCGCCCGGGCCGTGGACGCCGAGGAGTGCGTCCTGGTGACCGTCGCGGCGGACGCCGCGCCCGCTCCCCTGGTCCCCGCTGGGCCCGACGCCCCCGAGGTCCTCGAGCACTGGGCATTCGCTCCCGAGGTCGAGAGGTTCGGGTCGGACCTCGAGCCCGGTCACCTCGTCACGTGGCACGGGGTCCGGGTCGATCCGTGGGAGCTGCGGACCGTCGGCGCCGTGGGGACGCTCGACGACGCGCAGCGCCAGCTCCGCCTGGGCCTGCGGGAGGCGACCGAGGCACTCATGGAGCTCGACGTGTCGAGGTGGCGCGAAGACGCTGCCGGGATCATCGCGTCGTTGCGGGAGCCCGTCGACCTGCGGTCGGTCCTGCCGCGCGGGGTGGACGCGCGGCGCGCCGAGGTGTTCCAGTCGGCGGCCCGCCTGCGGGCCATCGTCGACCTCGCGACGATGGACGACGGCGGTGCAGTGAACCTGTGGCAGGCCGACCAGCGGTCGACAGCCCTGCGCGAGGTCGACAGGGCGGCCCGCCGCGCGATGTCGGCGGCGACGCTGCACGTCCCCGCCGACGACTGACTCTGCTCGCGCCTAGCGCGCCGCCCACTGCTCGAGGACGGTCTCGTAGACCGCGAGGGTGCGGTCGGCGATCGCGTCCCACGCGAAGTGGTCTTCGACCCGGCGGCGGGCGGCGACACCCATCGCCGCGGCACGCTCGGGGTCGGTCACCACGTCGGTGAGCGCCCGGGCGAGGTCGCTGACGAAGGTCTCCGGGTCTGTCGGCGTCCCGGTGCCGTCCTGCACCTGGTCGATCGGCACGAGCAGCCCGGTGACGCCGTCGTCGACGACCTCGGGGATGCCGCCCGTCGCGCTGCCGACGACAGGGAGCCCGACGGCCATCGCCTCGAGGTTCACGATGCCCAGCGGCTCGTAGACCGACGGGCAGACGAAGACCGTCGACGCCGCGAGCACCGCGACGAGGTCGGGGCGCGAGAGCATCTCCTCGATCCAGACCACCCCGCTGCGCCGCGTCGAGAGCTCGGCGACGGCCGAGGACACCTCTTCGGCGATCTCGGGCGTGTCGGGCGCACCGGCGCAGAGGATCAGCTGGACGTCCTCCGGGAGACGCGCGGCAGCCTGCAGCAGGTACGGCAGGCCCTTCTGGCGGGTGATCCGGCCGACGAACACCACGGCAGGCCTGTCGGGGTCGATGCCGAGCGCACGGACGACAGAGTCGGCACGGACCGCCTCGTCACCCGTGGGTCGGACCCATCCGTCGAGGTCGATGCCGTTGTGCACCACGTGCACCTTGGCGGGGTCGACGTCCGGGTAGGAGCGCAAGATGTCCTCGCGCATCCCGGCGCTCACCGCGATGATGCCCGCGGCGCCCTCGTACGCGGTCTTCTCGGCCCAGCCGGAGAGCGCGTAGCCCCCGCCGAGCTGCTCGGCCTTCCACGGGCGCAACGGCTCGAGGGAGTGTGCGGAGAGCACGTGCGGCACCCCGTGCAGCAGACCGGCGAGGTGCCCGGCGAGGTTCGCGTACCAGGTGTGGGAGTGCACGAGATCGGCTCCGGCGACGTCGCCAGCCATCGCGAGGTCCACGCCGAAGGTGGCCAGGGCTGGGTTGACGTCGTCCAGGCCGCCGGGGACGCCGTAGCCGGTCACTCCTTCCGGGGTGTCAGGGGCGGTCCGGGGACCGTCGAAGCAGCGGACGCGCACGTCGACGCGGCTGCGCAGCACGGCCGACAGCTCGGCGACGTGAACACCAGCCCCGCCATAGACGAACGGAGGGTACTCACGGGTCAACAGGTCGATTCTCACGGTCGACACGGTAGCGCTTCTGGGTGCATCTGGGGGCGCACGGCTCTAAGGTCATGGCATGGCAGCCCCTAAAGTTCTCGCGATCGTCCTGGCCGGCGGCGAAGGCAACCGACTCAAGCCGCTGACGGCGCACCGCGCCAAGCCAGCTGTCCCCTTCGGCGGGATCTACAGGCTGGTCGACTTCGCGCTCTCGAACCTCGTCAACTCGCACTACCTGCACATCGTCGTGCTCACGCAGTACAAGTCCCACAGCCTGGACCGTCACATCTCCAAGACGTGGCGGATGTCAGCGCTGCTGGGCAACTACGTCGCACCCGTCCCCGCGCAGCAGCGTGTGGGCAAGCACTGGTACCTCGGCTCCGCCGACGCGATCTACCAGTGCCTCAACATCATCGAGGACGAGCGTCCTGACATCGTCGTCGTGGTCGGAGCAGACCACGTGTACCGCATGGACTTCTCCCAGATGGTGGACGCGCACATCGCCTCGGGCGCCGAGCTCACGGTCGCCGGCATCCGCCAGCCGATCGCCCTCGCGACCGAGTTCGGCGTGATCGACACCGACCCCGCCTCCCCCGACAAGATCCGCGCCTTCCTCGAGAAGCCGACCGACCCGGTCGGTCTCGCCGACTCCCCCGGTGAGATCCTCGCGTCGATGGGCAACTACGTCGTCAACGCCGACGCCCTCGTCGAGGCCGTGACCAAGGACGCCGACAACCTCGAGTCGCGCCACGACATGGGCGGCGACATCGTCCCGTACTTCGTCGACCGCGGGACCGCGGGCGTCTACGACTTCATCCGCAACGACGTGCCCGGCTCGACCGACCGCGACCGCGACTACTGGCGCGACGTCGGGACCATCGAGTCCTACTACGAGGCCAACAAAGACCTCATCGCGGTCACCCCGGTGTTCAACCTGTACAACCACGAGTGGCCGCTGCACACGGGCTACGTCGGGCTTCCGCCCGCCAAGTTCGTCCACGCCGGTGCTGGTCGTCTCGGCCACGCAGCCGACTCGATCGTCTCCCCTGGTGTGCTCATCTCCGGGGCGACCGTCGTCGGCTCAGTGCTCTCCCCCGGTGTCCACCTGCACTCCTGGGCCGCCGTGTCGGACAGCGTCCTGCTCGACGACGTCCAGGTGCACAGGCACGCACAGGTCCACCGCGCGATCGTCGACAAGAACGTCATCATCAAGGAGCGCGCCCGCGTCGGCCTCAACGCCGAGGAGGACCGCGCCCGCGGCTTCACCGTGACCGACTCCGGCATCACCGTGGTCCCGAAGGGGTCGATCGTCGAGTAGGCGACTGCCTCCCCGAGAGCGCCTCGCCTCGGCTCGTCCCGAGCCCGGCACCTGAGAGCCGCGTCCGCTGTGCGGGCGCGGCTCTCGTGCGTCGTGGGAGGGGAAGCCTCACGACAGATCCCGTACAACTAGTGAAAACTCGCGAGTTGACCCAAAACATTGATAAACCGACAATGGTCTGATGTGGACCACGACCCGACCTAGGCTCCGATGATCGACGACGGAACACCCCTCCCGATGGCCTCCCTCGTGCGCAGGTGCCAGCATCCTGACGAGTACACCGACGACGAAGTCCATGCGGCCTTCCCCGGCCACGACAGGACAGAGCTTGGCGACACCCTGTGCGGGGTCGCATGCGTCCACATGATCACGAGGTTCGTCCGAGGTGCCGCCCCCGACTACCTCGGCCTGGTCAGGGCGGGCGTGGACGCCGGTGCGCTCAGCGAGCGCGGCTGGATCCACTCCGGGCTAGCCGAGATGCTCACCGCACTGGGCGTGCCTGCACACCCGACGGGGTCCCACAGCCGAGACCAGCTGGTCGAGGCCTGCGAGCGCGGGCTCCCGTCGATCGTCTCGTGCAGCATCACCTTCCCTGAAGACGGGAGCCGCGGCGGTCACCTCGTCGTGCTCCTCGGCGAGAGGCAGTCTGCCTCCGGGGCCCGAACTGTCTTCGCCGACCCGTCCCGCTGGGGTGCGACGCACCGCAGCGTCGAGAGCCGGCGGTTCTGGTCCAGCTGGTCCGGGCGGGCTGTCGTCCTCGACGCAGCCTGACGATGAATTCGTCCGCTGGCCGGGCGCGGCCTTCTGCGTCGTGAGGCTGCGCCTAGGCTTGCCCGGTGACCGAGACGCCAGCACCTGACGCCCAGCCCGCTGTCCCCGCCGCCACGGCAGCCACCCAGCCCGAGGGTGCCGGCACGGGCCCCCGCCGCCTCGTCGTCATGGACGTCGACTCGACGCTCATCACCCAGGAGGTCATCGAGCTCATCGCTGCGCACGCGGGCACGCAGGCCCAGGTCGCCGCGGTGACCGAGCGCGCGATGCGGGGCGAGCTGGACTTCGCGGAGTCGCTGCGCGAGCGTGTCGCGACCCTCGCCGGGGTTCCGGTGTCGGCCCTCGACGAGGTGCGCCGACGCACCACCTTCACGCCTGGTGCCCGCGAGCTGGTCGACGAGTGCCACCGGCGGGGCTGGGTCGTGGCGCTCGTGTCGGGCGGCTTCACCGAGGTCGTCGCGCCGCTCGCCGCGGAGCTCGGCATCACGCGCTTCCGGGCGAACCACCTCGAGGTGACGGACGGTGTGCTCACCGGCCGGACCACCGGCCAGGTGGTCGACCGTGCGTACAAGGCGCAGACGCTCCGCGAGCTCGCCGCGGAGGAGGGCATCGCGATCGAAGACACCGTGGCGATCGGTGACGGCGCCAACGACCTCGACATGATCGGTGCGGCCGGGATCGGCATCGCCTTCGCGGCCAAGCCTGTCGTGCGGGAGCAGGCACCGCACTCGGTCGACGGTCCCCGCCTGGACGCCGTGCTGGAGATCATCGACGCGGTCTGAAGGCCGACACCGGTGGGAGACCGGACGAGCCGACCGCAGGACCTTCTCCTGTGCGGGCCGTCCGTCGCTGGCTCCCCGAGCACACGCGGGCTGCCCGCGTACCAGACAGCCCCGGCGAGGCGCCGCGGGAGCGACGCCCGGCCGGGGCTGGCTCAGACCGTCAGACGGCCGGCACGAGAGACGTTCAGTCCTTCGGACGGACCAGCCGCAGCAGCGTGCTGGTCTTGCGACCCCACGCGTCCCACGGCTCGTCGGACTCCAGCACGGAGTACGAGGCTGTCGGGACCCCGACCTGCACCTGCCGCAGTGCTGCCGACTCCGAGCCGGGGCCGGCGAGGTGCTCGGCGACCGAAGACATGATCGGCTCGTGGCCCACCACGAGGACCGTACGGACCCGCTCGTCGACGGCTCCGACGAGGGCCAGCACCTGCGCGACGTCCGCCGTGTAGAGGTCCGGCGTCACTGTCACGTCAGGCTCGACGTCACCGAGTCCGGGACGGACGAGGTCCCAGGTCTGGCGCGTGCGGACGGCGTCCGAGCACAGCACGACCTCGGGAGCGATCTCGGCCTCCGCGAGGGAGCGCCCGACTGCGGACGCCTGCGACCGGCCCGAGAGGGCGAGGGAGCGCAGGACGTCCGGCACGGTGCCGCCAGGCTCCGCCTTCGCGTGGCGCAGCAGGACCAGACGGCGGACCGTGGGAGTGGACAAGGTCACAGACCCATCGCGTGCACGCCACCGTCGACGTGGACGATCTCACCGGTGGTCGCGGGGAACCAGTCGGAGAGCAGGGCGGCGACGGCGCGGGCCGTCGGCTCCGGGTTCGTCTGGTCCCAGCCGAGGGGGGCGCGCTCGGGCCAGCCGCCCTCCATCTTCTCGAACCCGGGGATGGACTTGGCCGCGGTGGTGCGGATCGGTCCTGCCGAGACGAGGTTGACGCGGATGTTGTCTGCGCCGAGGTCGCGGGCGAGGTAGCGCGAGGTCGACTCGAAGGCCGCCTTCGCGACACCCATCCAGTCGTAGACCGGCCACGCGAAGCTGCCGTCGAAGGTCAGACCGACGATGGACCCGCCACCGTTGGTCATGAGGGGCTTCGCGGCGACGGCGAGGGACTTGAGCGAGAAGGCCGAGACCTCGAGGGCCGTCGCGACGTCCTTCCACTCTCCGCTGAGGAAGTTGCCGCCCATGACGGACTGCGGCGCGAAGCCGATCGAGTGGACGACCCCGTCGATGTGGTCGACGTGCTCACGCACGTTGGCCTCGAGCGCGGCGAGGTGCTCGTCGTCGGTGACGTCGAGCTCGACGACAGGCGCGGCCTCGGGGAGGCGCTTGGCGATCGCCTGGGTGAGGCGGAACTGGCGGCCGAAGGACGTCAGGACGACCTGCGCGCCTTCCTGCTGCGCGAGGCGCGCGACGTGGAACGCGATCGAGTGGTCCGTGAGGACGCCTGTGACGAGCAGCTTCTTACCTTCGAGCAGGCCCATATGCCTGTTCCTTCCGACGGAGGGGTGGTGCGAGGAGAGGGGTGCGAGGAGACGGACAGCCAGGCTCGGGTCAGTGACCCATGCCGAGGCCGCCGTCGACGGGGATGACGGCGCCGCTGATGTAGCCGGCGTCGGGTGAGGCGAGGAAGAACACAGCACCGGCGACCTCGGACGGCTCGGCGAAGCGGCCGGCCGGGATGGACGCCTTGTAGGCCTTCTGGCGCTCTTCGGGGAGCTCGGCGGTCATCGCGGTGTTGATGAAGCCCGGGGCGACGACGTTCGCGGTGATGTTGCGCGAGCCGATCTCGCGGGTGATCGAGCGGGCCATGCCGACCAGCGCCGCCTTGGACGACGCGTAGTTGACCTGACCGGCGCCGCCGAAGAGGCCGATGACCGAGGAGACCAGGACGATGCGCCCTCGGCGCATCTTGATCATGCCCTTGGACGCCCGGCGCACGCAGCGGAACGTCCCCGTGAGGTTGACGTCGACGACGCTCTCGAACTCCTCGTCGGTCATGCGCATGAGCAGCTGGTCGCGGGTGATGCCCGCGTTCGCCACGAGCACCTCGACGGGGCCGAGCTCGGCCTCGATGGCGGTGAAGGCAGCGTCGACTGCGGCCGTGTCGCTGATGTCCGCGACGGCTCCGAACACACCCTCGGGGAGGTCACCGCTGCGGTAGATGGTCGCCACGCGGTCGCCCTCGGCGACGAAGCGCTCCGCGATCGCGCGGCCGATGCCGCGGTTCGCACCGGTCACCAGGACCACCCGTGGCGTGTGTCCCGCCGTCTCAGCCGTCGCTGTCTCAGCCGCTGCCACAGGTCCTCCTGGAGATCGTTCGTCTGGTGGGTCGTGCTGACCGGTCCGCGGGTGCGGTGAGCCGGTCTCTGGGCCCGCACGATGCGGACCCTGCGTCAGAACGGTAGCCGACACGAGGTCGCCCAGGCGCGCAGGAATCCTCAGGTCGGCGGGTCAGCACTAGTGGGAACCCTACAGAGTGTGGGGGTCCTGTGCTGGTCGGACACGGCTTCCACTGTGCGTCACCGACAAAGATCGTGAGGGGCGTCACGAGCCCTCCGCGCGTAAACTCGAGGGCGTGAAGACTCCTGGCACCCGCGGGCGCTCCGAGCACCGCGACGAGGTGCACCGGATCACGAACGCCGCCGACTCCCTCAGGCAAGACCAGTCCCGACGCGCCAAGCGGTACCTGCTCCAGATGGGCATCCGCCTCGCGTGCTTCGCCGGTGCGTTCTTCGCCGACGGGTGGCTGATGTGGGCTCTGCTGGCCGGCGCGGTCCTGCTCCCCTACGTGGCCGTCGTCAGCGCCAACGAGACGAGGGTCAAGGGGCAGGAGACCCAAGGTCCGCTCATGGAGTACTACCAGCTGCCGTCTGCCGAGGGCGCGACAGGGCCCTTCGGTCCGGCGTCTGCTCGGCCGACGACCGAGGACCCGCCCGTCTACGTCCACGTGATGGACCCCGAGGGGCCGGGCGACGGCCCGCAGTCACGCCCGACGTCAGGTTCGGGCGAAGATGGAGGGTCGACCACCCCGCCGGCCGACGACGCTCCCCCGGCAGCCCAGCACGACGAGAGGCACCCATGATCGACCTGCTCGGCCTCGCCGACCCCATCTCCGACGACCTCGTGTGCAGCGGCAAGGGCTGCCGCGCCGAGGCCCGGTGGGGTCTGCTGTGGAACAACCCGAAGATCCACACCCCTGAGCGCCGCAAGGTGTGGCTCGCGTGCGACGACCACCGCGAGCACCTCGAGACCTTCCTCGACGCACGCGGGTTCCGCCACGGCACGGTCCCGGTCACCGACCTCGAGCAGCAGCCGGCACAGTGACCGACGCACCGTCCCCTGCCCCCGGGGCGCCCCGCGAGAGGCAGACGCCCGTCAAGCCGACTGCCGCGCAGGGCGCGGAGGCGACCGCCGCGCAGCGCACCGAGGCGACCACCGCGCAGCGCACCGCGGAGGCACCAGCACCCGAGGCCGCAGCGCCTCGCGTCCAGCTGCGGACCCCTCGGCAGTGGGTCGCCCTCGCCCTCGGCGTCGCCGTGCTGTTCACAGGGTGTGTGCTCGCCGGGCGGTGGCAGTGGAACCGGCACGTCGACCGCGACGCGCAGATCGCGGTCATCGAGGCCAACTACGCCTCCGACCCCGTCCCGATCGACGAGCTGCTCGACGGCCCCGGCGACGTGGTGCCGGCCTCAGAGGTCTGGCGACGTGTCACGGTCTCGGGGACCTACGAGGCCGACAAGACCGTCCTGCTCCGCAACCGCCCTGTTGAGAGCCAGGCGGCCTTCCACGTGCTGGTGCCCTTCGTCACGGACGAGGGCACTGTCATCGTGGTGAACCGCGGGTGGATCCCCTACGGCTCGAACAGCTCGACCCCTGACGCGCTGCCTGCTCCCCCGGGAGGCGAGGTCGAGCTGACGCTCCGCCTGCGCGCCGACGAGCCGGCAGCGGACAACGGCGCGCCTCCCGGTCAGGTGCAGGCGATCAACACGTCCCAGGTGCTCGCTGCCGGGCCCGACGGAGCGGCCTGGGCCGACGGACGCACCTACGGGGGCTACGGGGCCCTCGCGGCTGAGGACGGCCAGCCCGCCGAAGGGCTCGCGACCCTGCCCGTCCCCGACACAGACCCGCGGTCCCACCTGTCGTACGCCTTCCAGTGGTGGGTCTTCGCCGTGGGCGGTGTCGCAGGCTTCGTCGTGCTGATCCGACGCGAGCGCCGAGACGCGACCATCGAGGCCCTCGGCGACCTCCCGCACCCCTTCGCCGCGCTCGGCGACGCCGGCGGGGCGCGCGACGGCGACGGCCCGCTCGACGGGCCCTCCTCGACCGGCGGGCCGCACACCGGCCGCTCGAGCCGGCCAGGGCGTCGCGGCGGACGTCAGAGCGCCGAAGAGATCGAAGACGCCCTCATCGACTCGAGCTCGACCCGCTGACCCAGCTGTCCTGCTGCGAGATCAGACCAGCTCAGGCGGCCGGAGCGCGTCGGTCAGCTGGCCGACGAGCGTCTCGAGCTGGACGGACGTCGCCGAGGTGACGTCCTCCTCGCTCGCCCCGTCGAGGGCCCGGGCAGCCAGCCCGGACTTGCTGTCGATGAGCTCGGCGATCCTCGAGTCGATCGTCTGCGCCGCGATGATCCGCCACGCCGTGACAGGCTCCGCCTGCCCGATGCGGTGGATGCGGTCGATCGCCTGCGTCTGCTCGGCGTAGGTCCACGAGAGCTCGGCCAGCACGAGGTTCGAGGCCACCTGGAGGTTGAGGCCCACGCCTGCGGCTGTCAGGGAGCAGACGACGATCTGCACGTCGGGGTCCTCGACGAAGGCGGTGATGTTCTTCTCCCGCACCTTCGTCGTCTGGTCTCCACGGATCGAGGCGTAGCGGATGCCGCGCTCGGCGAAGAGCTGCTCGGCCTGGTCCATGACGTCCACGTGCTTGGCGAAGAACACCACCTTGCCGACGTTGCGGGCGAGCTGCGCGGCGTAGTCGGCCGCCGGGCCCGCCTTGGCCTGGCCGATCCGACGGACCATCGTGAAGACGTTCTCGCCGCCGGCCTTCGAGGTCGAGTCCTTGAGCTCGGCCGCCGCGACCCGGCGGACGAGCTCGTGGTCGATCCCGTCGATCTCGTCGACGACCGAACCCCCGGTCCGCAGCTCCAGGGCGGTGGTGTAGCGCTGGACGAGCCGGGCGGTCAGGGCTGCCTCAGCAGCGCGGATCGACCGTCCCGCTGCTCCGTCGAGCTCGACGGGCAGGTCAGCGACCCGGCGGGCCGGGATGTCGGCCACCACGTCGATCTTGCGGCGTCGCACGATCCCCATGTCGATGACGCTGGCACGCGCGGCAGCCGAGAACCCGGGGTCGGCCGGGGTGAGCCCGGTGTCCTCGAGAGCGTCTGCGAGCGCGCCGAGCGGTCCCTTGGCGTCGATCCAGCCGAGCAGCTGCCAGATCGCGCGGAAGTCTTCGATGTCGTTGATCAGCGGTGTCCCGGTCAGCGCCATGAGCAGCGGCCTGGCGACGCGGGTCCGGATCCGGTCGGAGAGCGCGAGCACGTGCTGGGACCGCTGGGAGGTCTTGTTCTTGATGAGGTGGGCCTCGTCGACGACCATCCCGCGGAACCCCAGGTCGCCGAGCCACCCGACGTGCCTGTCCAAGATCTCGTAGTTGACGATCACCACGTCGGCGAAGCCGTCCATCTGGTCGCCGTCTCCGTGGACGACCGTCGAGCGGCGCGACGGCGTCCACAGGGCCACCTCGCGCGCCCAGTTCGCCTTGACGACGTTGGGCACCACGACCAGGAGCGGGTAGGCGTCAGCGGCCTGGGCGGCGAGCAGGGCCTGGGCCGTCTTGCCGAGCCCGGGCTCGTCGGCGAGCAAGAAGGTCCGGTGCCCGCGAGCCGCAGCGGTGACGACCTGCGCCTGGTGCGGCATGAGGTCGCGGCCGCTCGGGACCGGCACCGGGCGCGGGTCGGGCAGGGCCATGCAGGCCGGCGCGCCGGTGGCTGCCTTCTCGAAGGACCTGAAGAGCGGCTCGAGCAGCTCCCAGCCGGCGAGCCTGCGAGCACGCGGCGCGGCGCGCTGGGCAGCCGCCTCGAAGTCCGGGGCCAAGAAGGGGTTCGCCATCTGGCGGGAGACGACAGACCGGGGCACCACCTGGGGTGACGAGCTGAAGGTCGGCGTCGTGGGGGCCACGGGCGTCGGGTCCTCGGACGGCTCCGGGGGCTCGAGACCACCCGCACGCATCACCTTCGCCTTGAGCGCCCGGGCCGCGTCGGAGACCCTCGCGTCGTCGGCGAGCAGGGCGAGCAACGACGTGTCCCGAGCAGCGGTCTTCGCGAGCATCGTCGCGACACCGTCGAGGCGCTTGAGCTCCTCGGCGCGCTTGGACGTCGTCAGGCTGTCGTCCGCCTTGACCCTGGCGCGCTCTTCACGCACGAGGAGGGCGACGACCTGGAACTTGGTGCGCACCGCCGGGCTCGACGGCGGGCGCTTCACGGCAGCGTCGACGTCGCGGGCGACCTCGACGAGCACCTCGACGATCCCCTGCGGGGTCCGGCGCGGGGCACGGCGGCGCTGAGCGCCGGACGCCCCCTGAGCCGCCTTCGCGCCCCGGGGGCTCTTCGCCCCGCGGGCGCTCTTGGCCCCCTGGCCGCCGGAGGCTCCCTGGCCGCCCTTCGCGCCTGAGGTGCCCTTCGCGTCGTGCGCACGCCCAGATCGTCTCTGGCCTTGTCCTGCCACTTCTACTCCTTCTCGGTCGCCGCATACCAGCTGCGGCGCGGCGTGAGCACGGACGTGCGGACCGCTACGCGAGCTCGATGAGCTCCGCGTAGGAGTCGTTCCAGTGGTCTTCGTCGCCGTCGGGCAGAAGCAAGACCCGCTCGGGCGAGAGCGCCTCGACGGCGCCGTGGTCGTGGGTGACCATGACGACCGCTCCCTCGTACGTCTTGAGGGCTCCGAGGATCTCGGCGCGGGACGCAGGGTCGAGGTTGTTGGTGGGCTCGTCGAGCAGAAGCACGTTAGCACCCGAGACGACGATCGTCGCGAGCGCGAGACGCGTCTTCTCACCACCGGAGAGCACGTTGGTGCGCTTCTCGGCGTCGTCCCCGGAGAACAGGAACGAGCCGAGCACGGAGCGGACCTCGGTGTCGCTGAGGTTCGGGGCGCTGTGGCGCAGGTTCTCCAGGACCGTCGCGTCGAGGTCGAGGGTGTCGTGCTCCTGCGCGTAGTACCCGAGCTTGAGGCCGTGGCCCGGGTTGACCGCGCCGCTGTCGGACTCTTCGACTCCTGCGAGGATGCGCAGCAGCGTCGTCTTCCCGGCACCGTTGAGGCCGAGGATCACGACGCGCGAACCACGGTCGATCGCGAGGTCGACCCCTGTGAACACCTCCTGCGAGCCGTAGGCCTTGCTCAGGCCCGAGGCCGTGAGGGGCGTCCTGCCGCAGGGGGCCGGTGTCGGGAAGCGGAGCTTGGCCACGCGGTCGCTCACGCGCTCCCCCTCGAGGGAGGACAGCATGCGCTCGGCGCGCCGGATCATGTTCTGCGCGGCGACGGCCTTGGTGGCCTTCGCACGCATCTTCTCGGCCTGGACGAGCAGCACGCCGGCCTTCTTCTCGGCGTTGGCACGCTCGCGACGGCGGCGACGCTCGTCGGTCTCGCGCTGCTCGAGGTAGGCGTCCCAGCCGAGGCTGTACTGGTCCATCTCGCCACGGTTGGCGTCCAGGTGGAACACCTTGTTGACGGTGGCCCGCATGAGCTCGGTGTCGTGGCTGATGACGATGAATCCGCCGGCGTAGGACTTGAGGTACTCGCGCAGCCACATGATCGAGTCGGCGTCGAGGTGGTTGGTGGGCTCGTCGAGCAGGAGCGTCCCGACACCCGAGAAGAGGATGCGGGCGAGCTCGACGCGGCGGCGCTGACCACCCGAGAGCGTGCCGAGCTTCTGCTCCAGGACACGCTCGGAGAGCCCGAGGTTCGAGGCGATCCGCTCGGCCTCGCTCTCGGCGGCGTACCCGCCGGCCGCTGTGAAGCGCTCTTCGAGGCCGGGGTAGCGGTCCATGGCCGCCGTCTGGGTCTCTTCGTCGGCCGAGGCCATCTCGCCCTCGGTGTCGCGCATCTGGCGGACGAGCTTGTCGAGGCTGCGCGCGGAGAGCACGCGGTCCATCGCGATCATCTCCATGTCGCCGGACTTGGAGTCCTGCGGCAGGTAGCCGATGTCGCCGGTGCGGGTGATCTGGCCGCCCGAGGGCAGCGTCTCTCCCGCGAGGGTCTTGGTGAGGGTCGTCTTGCCGGCACCGTTGCGGCCGACCAGCCCGATCCTGTCGCCAGGTGCGATGCGGAAGGTCGCCTCTTCGAGGAGCACACGGGCTCCGACTCGAAGCTCGACGGCATGGGCAGAGATCACAGGTAGTCCTCCGTAGGATGCCCACAAGACCTGGGGCCAGACTTGGGGGCGGGCACAAACGCCACCGATTCTATCGGTGGATAGGCTTCCGAGGGCACCCGATATCGCTGCGGGCCTACCCGCGGAGCCGCTCTGGGGCAGCCGACGGCCACCACGCCCGCTCTCCGCGAGGCTGTGGGCGGATGCTGGGCCAACCGGCGGGCGAGGAGTTCGCTGCATCACACCTGCGACCACGAGGTTCCGATGACCGGCACGACGACAGGTTCGACTGGCTCGACAGACGCCTCAGACCCGATGGGCGCGCAGCCCGCCAGGCTCGGGGAGCGCCGAGACCTCACGAGGTCGACGACAGCGACCGACGTCGCCCTGGTCGCGACCTTCGCGGCCCTGCTCGCGGTCTGCTCGATCCTCCCGGCGATCACCGTCGGCGTGGTCCCGGTGCCGATCACCCTGCAGACCTTCGCGGTGCTGCTGTGCGGCGCGGTCCTGGGACCGTGGCGCGGGCTGCTCGCGGTCCTGCTGTACTTCGCGGTCGGGGTCGCCGGGGTGCCCGTGTTCTCGATGGGGGTCTCGGGCCTCGTCATCTTCACAGGTGTCTCGGCCGGGTACGCCGTCTCCTTCCCGCTCGCCGCGGTGGTCGTCGGGCTGCTGGTGAGGCTGCTGCCCGCGCGGGCCGGTCAGACGCTGCGCAGCGTTCTCGTGATGCTCGCCTGCGCTGTCGCGACGGCTGCCGTGGTCTACCCGCTCGGCATCACCGGGATGATGCGGCGCGCCGACCTCTCCTTCGGTGCCGCCTTCACGGCGAACGCAGCCTTCGTCCCCGCGGACCTCGTCAAGTGCGTCGCCGTCGGTGTCGTCGCGACGGCCGTCCTGCGTGCCTTCCCGACGCTCGCCCCCGTGAGCCGGCGACGCGGGTGATCGAGCTCGACGCGGTCTCGGTCGCCGTCCCCGCGAGCGCGAGCACCCCTGCCGCCTCGCCAGGTGCGGAGCCCGCGAGCGCGCGGCGACGCTGGGGCCGGGCCGACCATGGCCCCCCTGGCGAGATCACGATCCTGCACCCGACGACGCTGTCCCTCACCGAGCGGTCGGTCGCGGTGATCGGGGCGAACGGGTCGGGGAAGTCGACGCTCGCGCGCCTCCTCAACGGGCTGGTCCTGCCGACCCGCGGGTACGTGCGGGTGCACGGGCTCGACACGCACGACGACGGGCGCGCCGTGCGCAGGATGGTCGGCTTCGTGTTCTCCGACGCCGAGGCCCAGCTGGTGATGCCGACCCCCCGTGAAGACGTCGCGCTGTCGGTCCGCCGGACGGGCGTGGAGCGCTCTCTCCGTGCGGAGCGGGTCGAGGAGGTGCTGGGCTCCGTCGGTCTGGCACACCTGGCCGACGTCAGCGTGCACGCGCTCTCCGGCGGTCAGAAGCAGCTGCTCGCCCTGGCCGGGGTGCTCGCGACCGAGCCGCGCGTCCTCGTCTGCGACGAGCCGACCACGCTGCTCGACCTGCGCTGGCGTACCCACGTCACGGCGTTGCTGGGACGCCTCGAGCAGCAGGTGGTCCACGTGACCCACGACCTCGACGCCGCGCTGCTCGCCGACAGGGTGCTGGTCGTCGACCACGGGCGCGTCGTGGCCGACGGCACCCCGGAGACCTCCGTCGCCGCGTACCGCGACCTCATGGCGACCCGGGTCGGAACGACGGACGAGCCATGACGGCGGAGTTCGGGTCTGCGAGGTCTACCTCGGCGCGGTCCCCCTCGGAGCAGTCGGGCTCGGCGCAGCCCCTCTCAGCGCAGTCCCCCTCGACGCCGTCCCCGTCGACACAGCCGCCCCGGCGCCGGCCGGCTCGCGCGCGGTGGACAGGTCCCCTCGGCCTCTACACACCGGGCAGCACCTGGCTGCACAGGCTGAGCCCCGGGTACAAGATCGCCGCTCTCGCCGCGCTCTCGGTCGTCCTGACCGTGTGGCGGACCCCCGCCGTCGGGCTCAGCGCCCTGGGCGTCGCGGTGGTCCTGCTGCTCGCCACGGGCGCTCCCCTGCGCCAGACCTCCCGGGCGCTGCTCCCCGTCGTGGTCGTGGGTGTGGTGCTCGGGGTGTTCCAGTGGTGGTCCCGCGACCTCTCGGCAGCCGTCGCGGTGACCGGGACGCTGCTCGCGCTGGTCGTGCTGGCCACGGTGGTGACGGTGACCTCCCCCGCTGACAGGGTCCTCGACACAGTCGTCAGGGCAGCGGGGCCGCTGCGACGGGTCGGCGTCTCCCCCGAGGTCGTGGGGCTCACCGTCACCCTGATGCTCCGGTCGGTCCCGCTGCTCGTCGAGCTCGCGTGGGAGGTGCGTGACGCCGCCCGCGCTCGTGGGCTCGAACGCTCACCCAGGGCCTACCTCGTCCCCTTCGTGCTGCGGACCGTCGCGCGTGCGCACCGCACGGGCGACGCCCTCGCCGCCCGCGGGATCCTCGACGGCGAGGATCCCGACGAAGAACCTCGCTGACCGTCGGTCAGGGCTGCTCGGTGGTCACGCTGGTCGGCGGTCACGCTGGTCGGCTGTCAGGGCTGCTCGGTGGGCTGCTGGGTCGGGACCTCCGGCACGACCAGCGAGCCGAGGACAGGTCCGACGGTCTCCGCCAACCACGGCAGGCTGTACGGGAGCGAGAGGACCAGGGCGATCCCGAGCGTGAGCCGCAGGAGCAACGGCCCGACCCGCTGACGTTTCCCCCGTCTGGCGCTGGTCGGCGCAGACGTCCGCGTGCGCGGCGGTTGCTGACGCGCGATGCTGGACGCACGTGATCGGCTGGGCGCCCTGCGCGGCGCCCGCGGGGTGGTCACCGTGAAGCCAGCCCTCGCGAGTGTCTGCGTGGCGAGGTCGGCTGATGTCAGCACCGCGGGTGACCTCGGGCCGCCGAGGTCGGACGCGAGGAACCGTGCCACGTCGGCGACCTCGTAGGCCGTCAGGCGCACGGGCAGAGAGACCAGGTGCGCGGCGAGGGATGAGCGTCCGACCACGGTGATCTGCCCGAGGACCACCGGCTCGACGTCTTGCGCGACGAGGCACAGCACTGGGACGACGGCGCTGCGGTGCATCGCCGCGATGCGTGCCGCCACGGCCGAGGTCGCCGTGGCAGCCGAGGTGGTCTCCCGCTCGCGCGAGTAACCGTTCTGCCGCAGCACGCCGTCCCGGACGGCGACGTCGCCCGTCCAGTTCTTCGCGTCGATCACGACGATGCCACCGGGGCCTACGGCGATGTGGTCGATGTTCGCCTTCGGGCGGCCTGGCCAGTGGACGTCGTGGAGCGCGACCCAGCCGTACCGCTCGAGGAACCCGAGGGCCTGCGCGACGAGCCGTTCCCCCTCGGCGCCCTGGGAGTACGTCCGCAGCCGCCTCTCTGCCTGCCGGAGCTGCTCGTCGACCGCTGCGTCGGCGCCGTGGCCCATCGCCTGGTCGTGGCGCAGTCGAGCGGCCCGTCTCGAGGCACGCGAGGCCAGCTCTTCGGCCCCTGCTCCGGGCAGGTTGGTGTCGTGATGTTCCCCCATGACGAGAGCATCGGCAGGCGGCACGCTCGACCTGAGCCTTCCGGCGCAGGTCGCCGGGTGGCGGGGAACGGGGCGCACAGGCGTCGGGGGCACGGGCAGCGCGGGGCCCATCATCAACCCCCGTCAGTGGCACGCAGCACGTCACACCTCCCCCGGCGCATATCCTGCGCTGATGCCCCCGACAGACGACGCGACGCCTCACACCCGCGAGCCGTCCCCGGCCCCGCGACACCCAGACCGTGCTGGCACCGACGTCCGGGCTGACCTAGTCCCGGGGGACCCCGTCCCGGTCCGCTGGACCAAGTGGCCCGGGACCGAGCACTGGGAGCACGAGTGCGTCTGGCTCGGCTCGGACGAGCACGGCGACTGGCTCGGGCAGCGTCCGGGCACGAGATCGTGGCGTCCTGGCCGCAGCTTCGAGGCCGAGACCGCCACCGTCGTGCTCGTCCCGCCCGGCGGAGACTGGGCTGCGACGTTCTACGCTCCGGGCCACGCCGCCGGCCTGGAGGTCTACATCGACCTGGGGCACTCCGTCGGCTGGTCGCCGGACGCTCCGGCGACGGTCGTCGGGATCGACATGGACCTGGACGTCGTCCGCGACCCGGTCCGGGGGACCTGGGTCGACGACGAGGATGAGCTCGAGGCGCACGCGGCGCTGTGGGGCTATCCGCCCGAGGTCGTCACGCATCTCGAGGCCGTCGCGAGCACGCTGCGAGACGAGGTGGAAGAGCACTCCGCTCCCTTCGACGACGCGACCCCGACCCGGTGGTTGACCCTCCTCGGGCGCACGGCGACCGCCTGACCGCAGGCCGCCCTCAGCCCGCCGGTCCGCCAGACCGGCGCTCTGCCAGGCCGCCGGACCGCCGCTCGCCCAGCCCGCCAAGACCCGCGCCCGCGCGAACGAAGGCCCGGCACCCTGATGGGTACCGGGCCTTCAGAGTCAGGCTGCAGGCCGCAGCCGCGTCGCTCGGCTCAGACGTTGAAGCCGAGGGCGCGAAGCTGGTCCTTGCCGTCCTGGGTGATCTTCTCGGGGCCCCACGGCGGCATCCAGACCCAGTTGATCCGGAAGCCGTCGACGAGGCCCTCGAGGGCCTGGCCGGCCTGGTCCTCGATGACGTCGGTCAGGGGGCAAGCCGCTGACGTGAGCGTCATGTCGATGACGGCGTGGTGGTTCTGGTCCAGGGCGATGCCGTAGATCAGGCCGAGGTCGACGACGTTGATGCCGAGCTCGGGGTCGATGACGTCCCGGAGCCCCTCTTCGACGTCGGCGACGTTGACCGGGGCCCCGGCCGTGGCCGGTGCACCCTGCGGGGTGTCGTTCGCGGTGTCGCTGCTCATGTCAGCTGCTCTCCTCGGAAGGTGGGTACGGGTGGGTCGTGCAGACGTTCGTGGTCACACGTGCTCGTGCTCGTGGGTGGTCGACGCTGTGGCGGTCTGTGCATCCTCGAGCACGCCCGAGGTCGCCAGGGTGTCGCGCAGCGCGGACCAGCCGAGCAGGGCGCACTTGATGCGGGCCGGGAACTGCGAGACGCCCGTGAAGGCTGCTGCGTCGCCGAGCTCGTCCTCGCGGGCCTCGTCGAGGCCCTTGCCGCGCGAGCCCATGAGGTCGCGGAACACCGACCCGAGGTGCTCGGTGGTCGCGACGTCCTGGCCGGTGACGAGGTCGGTCAGCACCGACAGCGAGGCCTGCGAGATGCTGCAGCCCTGGCCCTCCCAGCTGATCGACTCGACGACCCTGCGGCCGTCCTCGGTCTCGGTGAACTGGGCACGCAGAGTGACCTCGTCACCGCAGGTCGGGTTCACCTGGTGCGACTCGCTCGCGAAGGCAGCGGTGAGGTCGACCAGACCCCGGCCGTGTGGCTTCTTCGAGTGGTCGAGGATCACCTGCTGGTACAGCTGCTCCATGGGGCTGCTCATGACACACGTCCTCTCATAGTCCGAAGAACGCTCGGACGGTACCCAACGATTCCCGGAAGGCCACGACCTCGTCGACGGTCGTGTAGACCGACGCCGACGCACGGGCCGAGGCCGCGACGCCGAAGCGCCTGTGCAGAGGCTGCGCGCAGTGGTGGCCGACCCGCACGGCGATGCCTGCGTCGTCGAGCACCTGGCCGACGTCGTGGGCGTGGACGCCGTCGACGACGAAGGACACCGCGGCGAGCCTGTCGACGGTGTCGAGGGGACCGAGCACCCGGACGCCCGGGATCTCGGAGATCTTGAGCATCTCGGCGGCGAGCTCGGACTCGTGGGCGGCGACGGCCCCCATGCCGAGGTCACCGAGGTACTGCGCGGCGGCGCCCATGGCGACAGCCTGGGCGACCATCATGGTGCCGGCCTCGAAGCGCTGCGGCGGCGGCGCGTAGGTGGTCTCGGTCATCGTGACGACCTCGACCATCGATCCACCCGTGGTGACGGGCGGCATGTCGGCCAGCAGCTCGCGGCGGCCGTAGAGCGCACCGACCCCTGTCGGCCCGAGCATCTTGTGCCCGGAGAAGGCCGCGAAGTCCACGCCGAGGGCGTGGAGGTCCACGGGCAGGTTCGGGACGCTCTGGCAGGCGTCGAGGACCGTCAGGGCCCCGACCTCCCGGGCCCGCGCCACGAAGGCGGAGACGTCCGTGATCGCACCGGTGACGTTCGAGGCGTGCGTGAAGGCCAGCACCCGGGTGCGGTCGGTGACCACCGTCGCGAGCTGGTCCAGGCGCAGACGGCCGTCGTCGTCGACCTCGATCCAGCGGACCACGGCGCCCGTACGGGCGGCGAGCTCCTGCCACGGCACGAGGTTCGCGTGGTGCTCGGACTCCGTCACGACGATCTCGTCGCCCGGGGCGAGCGCGAAGCGGCGTGCGGCCGCTCCCCCGCGCTCAGCGGTCGCGTTGGAGATCGCGTAGGCGACGAGGTTGATCGCGGCCGTCGCGTTGGACGTCCACACGATCTCGTCCTCGTCGACCCCGACGAAGCCGGCGACCTGAGCGCGGGCTTCCTCGAAGGCCAGCGTCGCCTCTTCGGCGAGCTGGTGGGCTCCGCGGTGCACGGCGGCGTTGCGCTGGAGGTAGAAGTCCTGCTCGGCGTCGAGCACCGGGTCGGGCTTCTGGGACGTCGCCCCCGAGTCGAGGTAGACGAGCGGACGACCACCGCGGAGCGTGCGGCTCAGCAGCGGGAAGTCAGCACGGACAGCGGCCAGCTCGGCAGCGGTCAGCGACGCGTGGGTGGTGGCACCCGACAGGTCTGTCGCGGTCATGGTCCCTCGATTCGGTCGTGGTGGTGGGCTGCGCCGTGCAGCCCGCCACGGGGCTCGTCGGGCGACCCCGCAGGGTCGCCCGACGACATCGGGTCAGAGGAGGGTCAGGCCGTCGCGCTCGTGAGGAAGCGGTCGTAGCCCTCGTTCTCGAGGCGGTCGGCGAGCTCGGGGCCGCCCTCTTCGGCGATGCGTCCGTCGACGAACACGTGGACGAAGTCCGGCGTGATGTAGCGCAGGATGCGGGTGTAGTGCGTGATGAGCAGGAACCCGGTGTCGGTGTTCCCCTTCACGCGGTTGACACCCTCGGAGACGATGCGCAGCGCGTCGACGTCGAGGCCGGAGTCGGTCTCGTCGAGGATCGCGAACTTCGGCTTGAGGAGCTCCATCTGCAGGATCTCGTGGCGCTTCTTCTCACCGCCGGAGAAGCCCTCGTTGACGTTGCGCTCGGCGAAGGCGGGGTCCATGCGCAGGGCCTCCATCGCACCCTTGACGTCCTTGATCCACGTGCGGAGCGCGGGCGCCTCGCCGTCGATCGCGGTCTTCGCGGTCCGCAGGAAGTTCGACACCGAGACACCGGGGACCTCGACGGGGTACTGCATGGCCAGGAAGAGGCCGGCACGGGCGCGCTCGTCGACGCTCATCGCGAGGACGTCGTGGCCGTCGAGCGAGACGGAACCGGAGGTCACCTGGTACTTGGGGTGGCCCGCGAGGGAGTAGGCGAGGGTCGACTTGCCGGAGCCGTTGGGGCCCATGATGGCGTGCGTCTTGCCGGAGTCGATCGTGAGGTCGACACCGCGCAGGATCGGCTTGGGGCCTTCCTTGGTCTCGACGCTGACGTGCAGGTCCTTGATCTCGAGCGTTGACATGTTCGGGTTCTCCTAGGAAAAGGTCAGGGGTGCGTCGACGTCGACGAGCACACGCTCGCCGTCGATCGTCACGGGGTACACGGGCACGGGGCGGGTGGCGGGCAGCGCGGTCGGAGCACCGGTCCGCAGGTCGAAGGTCGACCCGTGGAGCCAGCACTCGATGAGGCAGCCCTCGACCTCGCCGTCGGACAGCGACACAGCTCCGTGGGAGCAGATGTCCGAGATGGCGTGGAGCTCTCCGTCAGAGTCGCGGACGATCGCGACGTCGACGGTGCCGGACGCCCCCTCGAGCTCGACCTTGAGGGCCGACTCGGGGGGCACGTCCTGGCTCAGGCAGGCGAGCTGGGCGCTCATGCGCCCACCGTCGGCTGTCCGCCCTCGATCACGCTCATCGACTTCGACAGCTCGGCCTCGATCGAGTCGAGCAGACGCTGCTCGACCGACTCGACACCGATCGCCTGGATGAGCTCGGCGAAGAAGCCGCGCACCACGAGACGACGCGCGTCGGCCTCGGGGATGCCACGAGCCTGCAGGTAGAACAGCTGCTCGTCGTCGAAGCGGCCCGTGGCGCTCGCGTGGCCGGCACCCTCGATGAGACCTGTCTCGATCTCGAGGTTGGGGACCGAGTCGGCGCGTGCACCGTCGGAGAGCACGAGGTTGCGGTTGAGCTCGTAGGTGTCGGTGCCCTCGGCCTCGGCACGGATGAGCACGTCGCCCACCCACACCGTGTGGGCACCGGCGCCCTGCAGCGCACCCTTGTAGGTGACCCGCGACTTGCAGCTCGGGACCGCGTGGTCCACGAACAGGCGGTGCTCCTGGTGCTGGTCGGCGTCGGCGAAGTACAGGCCGACCATCTCGACCTCGCCGCCCTCGGCCGTGAACTCGGCGTCGGGGGTGACCCTGACGACGTCGCCGCCGAAGGTCACGACGATGTGCTTGACCTTGGCGTCGCGGCCCAGACGGATGCGGTGCGACGACGCGTGCACAGCGCCCTCGGACCAGTCCTGGACGCTCACGAGCGTGAGGTGCGCGCCGTCGTCGACGACGACCTCGACGGTCTCGGTCAGCGTCGCGCGGCCGATGTGGTCGAGGACGACCACGGACTCGCTGAGCGCTCCGGCGTGCACGAGCAGGTGGCTCGCGCTCGGGGTGTCGTCGATGCCCTCGACGCGGATCGAGGTGACCTCGGAGACGACGGCCTGTGCCGGGATCGACACGACCGTGGCCTCCTCGACCGAGGCCCAGGCGGTGACCGCGGTGCGGTCGCCCGGGACCCCGGCACGGCCGAGACGCTCGTCGTCACGCGGGACGATCTGCACCTCGACCTCGGGGGCCTCGACGACGGTCGTGCGGACGCCGCGCGAGCTCAGGCCGGTCTCGAACAGGGGCGCGAGACGGGAGACCGGCGAGAAGCGCCACTCCTCCTCGCGGCCCGTCGGGACCGTGATGACCTCGGGGTCGAAGGACGTCACGCGCTCGGCGCGCGAGCCCTGCGGTGTGCCGCCGACCCCGTGCGTGTGCGCGCCCTCGACGGCGGCACGGCTGTGGTCCGTGCTCAGGCCGGCGACCGTGGCGTCGGGGGTGGTGGACTCTGTCTGGGTGGTCATCAGCCGACGGACCCTTCCATCTGCAGCTCGATGAGGCGGTTGAGCTCGAGGGCGTACTCCATGGGGAGCTCGCGCGCGATGGGCTCGACGAACCCGCGCACGATCATCGCCATGGCCTCGGTCTCGGCCATGCCTCGGGACATGAGGTAGAACAGCTGGTCCTCGCTCACCCGCGAGACCGTGGCCTCATGACCCATCGACACGTCGTCCTCGCGGACGTCGACGTAGGGGTAGGTGTCAGAGCGGGAGATCTGGTCGACGAGCAGCGCGTCGCACAGGACCGTCGAGGCCGAGTGCTCGGCACCCTCGAGGACCTGGACCAGACCGCGGTACGAGGTCCGGCCGCCACCGCGGGCGACAGACTTCGAGACGATCGAGGAGGAGGTGTGGGGGGCGGCGTGCACCATCTTGGCGCCGGCGTCCTGGTGCTGACCCTCACCCGCGAAGGCGATGGACAGCGTCTCGCCACGGGCGTGCTCGCCCATGAGGTAGATGGCCGGGTACTTCATGGTCACCTTGGAGCCGATGTTGCCGTCGACCCACTCCATGGTCGCGCCCTCGGCGGCCGTGGCGCGCTTGGTCACGAGGTTGTACACGTTGTTCGACCAGTTCTGGATGGTCGTGTAGCGCACGCGGGCGTTCTTCTTGACGATGATCTCGACCACGGCCGAGTGCAGCGAGTCCGACTTGTAGATCGGCGCCGTGCAGCCCTCGACGTAGTGCACGTAGGAGCCCTCGTCGGCGATGATCAGCGTCCGCTCGAACTGACCCATGTTCTCGGTGTTGATGCGGAAGTACGCCTGGAGCGGGATCTCGACGTGGACGCCCGGGGGGACGTAGACGAAGGAGCCGCCGGACCAGACCGCGGTGTTGAGCGCGGCGAACTTGTTGTCGCCCGCGGGGATGACCGAGCCGAAGTACTGCTCGAAGATCTCCGGGTGCTCGCGCAGACCGGTGTCGGTGTCGAGGAAGATGACGCCCTGCTCCTCCAGGTCCTCGCGGATCTGGTGGTAGACGACCTCGGACTCGTACTGGGCCGCGACACCGGAGACGAGGCGCTGCTTCTCAGCCTCGGGGATGCCGAGCTTGTCGTACGTCGCCTTGATGTCGGCCGGCAGGTCTTCCCAGCTGGTGGCCTGCTTCTCGGTCGAGCGGACGAAGTACTTGATGTTGTCGAAGTCGATGCCCGACAGGTCGGAACCCCAGTTCGGCATGGGCTTCTTCTCGAAGAGCTTGAGCGACTTGAGACGGAGCTTGAGCATCCACTCGGGCTCGTTCTTCAGCGCGGAGATGTTGCGGACGACGTCTTCGTCCACGCCGCGGCGGGCGAGTGCGCCGGCGGCGTCGGAGTCGTGCCAGCCGTAGCCGTACGACCCGATCGAGGCGATGATCTCCTCGTCGCTCTGCGTCTGCGGAGCGTTCGCGGTGTCTTGCGTGGGGGCGCTCATCTTGTTCCTTCCATGGGCCGTCGGATCACGGTGGGTTCGGGGGTGTCGGAGAAGTCTTCGGTGCCGGCTGGGCCAGCAGCGTCGGTGCCCGTGCGGCCCGGTGGTTCGGGGACCCCGGGCCGGGCGGATCTCGTCCGCGGCATCGGCACGTGCACGGGCACGTTGGTCGTGCAGACGTGACCGCCGTTGGCGAGGGTCACGAGGCGCTGGGTGTGCGAGCCCAGGAGGCGCGAGAAGACCTGCGCCTCGGCGTCGCACAGCTGGGGGAACTGGGCCGCGACGTGCGCGACAGGGCAGTGCCCCTGGCAGAGCTGGACCGTCGAGGTGCCCTCGACGGGGCGGACCGACGCTGCGAAGCCGTCGGCCGAGAGCGCGTCCGCGAGCTGGCGGACCCGGCCGTCGACGTCGTCGGCCGTCACGACAGCGGAGTAGCGCTCCTCGAGCTCGAGCATCCGGGCCTGGGCGAACTCCTCGACAGCGCCGTCCCCGGCGATCTCTGCGAGGAACCGCAGGGCCTGGCTCGCGATGTCGGGGTACTCCCCCGAGATCTCGGCGTGGGCGCGGTCGGTCGCGACGTAGGAACGCGCGGGGCGTCCACGCCCACCTGTCGGACGACCGACGTGGACCGCGACCAGGCCGTCGTCCTCGAGGCAGCCCAGGTGGCGGCGGATGCCGGCTGCGCTGAGGTCGAGCATGCGGGCGAGGGCTGCGGCGGTCACCGGCCCGTCGGAGAGGACGTGCTGGAGGACCCGGGCCCGGGTGGTCGACTCGTGGTCGACACCCTCGGCGGGACGGGGCGCGGCGAGACGGGCGGACGTGGCGTGCGGCGCGCGGGGCGTGATGGTCATGCTCGTCCTCCTCGTGCTCTCGTCGGTGCTGGGTCGGCCTGTCGTGACGACTGGTCGTGGTTCCTGCGACGGGTGTCGAGCAGGGGCGCGTCAGCTCGCGCACTTTAGACAACATACTTATGGGCTAAATGCATTCCCGCAAGCAAGGAGAGCCTCACCTGGGCCGATGCAGCCGTGACGGCGAGCACACCTGCACCGCACGCAGACGCCGGTCGCTGCCACCGGCGCCCACTAGACTCATCGATCGTGCCCTCCAACCCCGCAGTCGAGATCACCGGCCTCGTCAAGAGGTACGACGGCCGAGAGATCGTCCGCAGCCTCGACCTCACCGCCCACCACGGCCAGGTGACCGCCGTGCTCGGTCCCAACGGCGCCGGCAAGACGACGACGATCGAGTGCTGCGAGGGACTGCGCCTGCCCGACGCCGGCACCGTGCGCGTCCTCGGCCTCGACCCTGTCGCCGACAGCCACGAGCTGCGGCCCCGGGTGGGGGTCATGCTCCAGGACGGCGGTCTGCCGACCTCGGTCCGTGCCCTCGAGATGCTCCGGCACGTCTCCGCGATGTACGCCGAGCCCTGGGACGTCGACGACCTCGTCGAACGCCTCGGGCTGGCCAGCTTCGCCACGACCACCGTGCGACGCCTCTCGGGCGGTCAGCGCCAGCGGCTGGCCCTCGCGGCTGCGCTCGTCGGCCGACCCGAGCTCGTGTTCCTCGACGAGCCGAGCGCCGGCATGGACCCGCAGAGCCGGCACGCCGTCTGGGAGCTCGTCCGCGCGCTGCGCGACCAGGGCGTGAGCATCGTCCTCACCACGCACCTCATGGACGAGGCCGAAGAGCTCGCCGACCGTGTCGTGATCGTGGACCACGGGCAGGTGATCGCCGAGGGTGCCCCCGCCGAGCTCGTCACCGGTTCCGGCGGCGGTCTCACCTTCGCCACGACGGCCGGGCTCGAGACGCTCTCGCTCGCGAGCGCCCTCGGGGCCGGCGTGCGCGAGACAGCACCCGGCAGCTACGCGGTCTCCGGCGCGGTCACCCCCGCGACCCTCGTCTCCCTGACCCGTTGGTGCGCCGACAGGTCTCACCTGCTCACCCGCGTCTCGACAGGGCGCCGCACGCTCGAAGACGTGTTCCTCGACCTCACCGGACGGAGCCTGCGATGAGCACGACACCCCAGGACGCGGCCGTGCGCCCCGTCCCCGCACCGAGCACCGCCGGAGCGGCGTCGGTCGGTCGGCGCCTCGTCGCGCAGTCGACCTTCGAGGCCCGCGCGATCCTGCGCAACGGCGAACAGCTCATGGTGACGATCCTGCTGCCTGTCATGGCGCTGATCGGCCTCACCCAGACCTCGATCGTCGAGATCGACACCGGCGACGCGTCGCGCATCGACTTCATGACGCCAGGTGTCATCGCGCTCGCCGTGATGAGCGCCGCCTTCACCTCGCAGTCCATCGCGACCGCCTTCGACCGCCGCAACGGCGTGCTGCGCCTCATGGCCACCACACCGCTCGGGCGCGGCGGCCTCCTCACCTCGAAGATCGTCGGCGTCCTCGCTGTCGAGGCCGTCCAGATCGCCGTGATCAGCGTGGTCGCGGTGGTGCTGGGCTGGCGGCCTGACCCTGCTGGCATCCCGCTCGCGCTCGTCGCCGTGCTGCTCGGGACGGCGGCCTTCACCTCGCTCGCGCTGCTGCTCGCCGGGACGCTGCGTGCTGAGGGGGTGCTCGCGGTCGCCAACATCGTCCTCGTGCTGCTCGTCGTCCTCGGGGCCGTCCTCACCTCGGCCGACCAGCTCCCCGGGACGCTGCGCCACGTGGCGCTCCTCCTCCCGTCGGGGGCCCTGGGCGAAGCCGTGCGCGGGGCCTTCCTGGACGGCTCGATCCCTGCCTTCTCGATCGTCGTGCTCTTCGGCTGGACCGCGGCGCTCGGCTGGGGCGCTGGGAAGCTGTTCCGCTGGAGCTGAGCGACCTCGAGCCCGGGCCCGGGCCCGGGCCGATCTCACACCTGTGAGGACGCCCGGGATTCTGGTGCACGGGCCCGCCACCGCTACCTTTGACTGGTGACCACCCAGACCCCGCAGGACGCCCCCACCACCCCCGGGACCGTCGGGCGCTGGCTCGACTCGGCCCGTCGGTTCACGACCCCGGCCCTCGTCGCCAACCTCGTCGCCCAGATCGTCATCGTCGGGACCGGTGGAGCCGTGCGGCTCACGGGGTCCGGGCTGGGCTGCTCCACCTGGCCGCTGTGCGAGCCCGGGGAGTTCACGCCGTCCTTCCACGAGGCCACGTCGCTGCACCCCTTCATCGAGTTCGGCAACAGGACGCTCACCGGCGTGCTCGGGGTCATCGCGATCGTCGTGGCCGTGCTCGTCTGGAGCGCCCGCGACAGGTCGACCTCGTACAGGGTCCTGGGTCTCGTCCCGCTCTTCGGGGTCGTCTTCCAGGCGGTCCTCGGTGGCATCACTGTGCTGGTGGACCTCCACCCTGCCGTGGTCGGCAGCCACCTGCTCATCTCGATGGTCCTCATCGCGGCCTCGGCCGTGCTGCTCGACCGCAGCCGAGAGGGCGACGGAGCGCCCGTGCCGCTGGTCTCGGCCAAGACCCGCATCGTCTCGTGGGTGCTCATGGTCGCGCTCGTCCCGGTGCTGGTGCTCGGTGTGGTGGTCACCGGCGCCGGACCGCACTCGGGCGACTCCGAGGTCGGCTACCGCTTCGCCGTCGACCCTGCGCACATCACCCAGTTCCACTCGGCGTCGGTCTGGGTGTTCACGGCGCTGCTCGTCACGCTGCTCGTGATGGTCTACCGCACCAGCCCGCGCGTCGACCGTGCGCGTCAGGCTGTCGTGCTGCTGCTCGTCGTCACGCTCGCACAGGGGCTCATCGGGTACGTCCAGTACTTCACGGGACTTCCCGAGGTCCTCGTCGCCGCGCACATGATCGGCGCAGCGATGCTCACCGCTGGTGCCGCCCGCGTGCCGCTCGCACTGCGCCGCCGGGCCTGACACCTACGTCACGGTCCGGCGAAAGCCTGAGCCCGCGGGGGCCGCACCCGTTCGAGCTGCGGGTGCGGCCGCCCGAGAGCGCCCGGGTGAGCGCTGCCGACCTCAGGCGTCGCGGCTGACCGTGTACGTCGACCCCAGGGAGTGCGACTCCCCGGGCGCGAGGGTCAGCGCAGCGTCGCCGACGTTGCAGGTCTCGACGCAGACCATCTGACGCCACTCCCCTGCTGCGATGTCGGCCACCCGTCCGGCGACCTCGGCTCCAGGGGACCAGACGACCGTCGACGCCGAACCGGTCTTGGTCACGACGAGGGTCCGCTCGCCGTCGTCGACGCTCACTGGCGTCGTGGTGCCGAGGTAGACCCTGTCGACCTGCCCGCTCGGGACGAGCGGGACACCGGCCGCTGGACGTCGCGCATCGGCAGGGGACGCCGCAGCCTTGTCGTGGTAGCCCGCGTCCTCGAGCCCGGAGACCGTCGTCGACTCGACGTCGCGGAGCTGCAGATAGGTGTGCTGGGCCTCTTCGAAGGCCACCGGGGTCTCCCCCGTGCAGGTGACCGTGAGGACGACGGTCAACGACCTGCCGACGCGGACCTCGTAGTCCGCCTGCAGGCCCTCGAAGTCAGCGACCGCGTGGTCGGCTGGCACGGAGAGACGGAAGGTCAGGACGGTGCCCTCGTCGTCGTCCGACGCAGCTGTGAGAGTCCACGGGACGAGTCTGGCGTAGCCGTGCGACGGTGCCTCGGGGTCGCCGGCCCGCGGGCCGAACCACGGGAAGCACAGCGGGATCCCGCCGCGGATCGGCACGCCGGGCGCAAAGCTGCTCGCCGAGCTCAGCCACAGGACGGGGTCTTCGCCCGTCGGCGTCCACCCCGTCACGTGGGCACCCTGCAGGTAGACCTCGGCCGAGCCGTGGGCGTTGGTGACCGACAGGACGTCGAGACCGCTGTCCGTCCTGCTCGCCGTCACGGTCGAGGGAAGAGTCAGGGGCGGCGCGGGTGCTGGGCCGTCTACGGTCATGTCTGTCTCCTGAGGCTGTCGGGGCCGAGGCGCACCTCGGGGCGTCCTTCACCCTATCGCCGCAGGTGACAGACCGGACAGGACCAACGGACGCGAGCACGTCGACGTGCCCAGTGGTCGCTCGCGAGGGCGGGGGCACTGGACGGTCAGGGGCGCACCCCGCGGAGGACCGGTTGCAGGATCCGTCCCTACGCCCGACCACCGCGACGCAGGCCGTCGACCTCCGCGGCCGACCGTGCGTGCCTGTACCTCGAGACGACCAGGTCGACACCCGAGGCGAGCAGGACACCCACGGCGTAGAGCACCAGGTCGGTCCAGACGAAGGACGTGCCGAGCACGTACCGTACCGGCCACCACGCGTCGGCGAGGGCAACGGGGATGCTGGTGAGCTGCGCGGCCTCGACCAGCCAGCACACGGCGACGGCCGTCCCGGCTGCGACAGCAGGACGCCACCGCGGGGCCAGGGCGACGACGAGCGCGTAGACCAGCACGGCGTAGAGGACGTCACCCGCCGCCGACGCGGCGGCGCCAAGACCCACAGTGCGCACTCCGAGACCGGCCGCTACGACGAGCGGGACCGCGACGACGGCCGACAGACGGCGCCCAGCACCCCTCACGAGAGCTCGACTGCCACGAGAGGCGCCGACGGCACGGGTCAGGCCTGCTGACGACGCTCGGGCCAGGGAGCGTCCGCCGGACGCAGGCTGGTCCAGCCACCCGCGCGCGACGTGATGGCCGCGAGCACACCGACGACCGCCGACGGGTTGTGCACGTCGCCGCGCAGCACAGCCGCTGCGGCGTCGTCGAGGGAGACCCAGCGGAGCTCGATGTCCCGCTCTTCGTCCTCGCGGACGTGCCGCTGGTCGTCGGGGACCGGTGAGAGGTCGCGGGCGAGGAACACGCGAAGCGCCTCGTTGTTGCCGCCGGGGGTCGTGTAGTAGTCCACGAGCGTGTGCCAGGTGCTGGCCACGAGGTCAGCCTCTTCGGCGAGCTCGCGGGCGGCGCCGACCTGGGCGGGCTCGCCGGCGACGTCGAGCAGACCCGCGGGGGGCTCCCACAGCTCACGGCGCACGGGGTGGCGGTACTGCTTGAGCAGCAGCACGCGGTCGTCCTCGTCGAGGACGATCACGGCGACAGCACCCGGGTGGTCGACGTACTCGCGGTGCACGACCGTGTGGTCGAGATCGACCTCGTCACGGACGAGGTCGAAGATGCGTCCCTCGACGAGGACCTCGTGACCGAGGACCTGCCGGGGTGCGAGCACGTCGACGACAGCCTCCTGGCTGCCGGACACCTGGGTGCCGTCGCTCATGTCAGACGCCCTGACGGTCGAGGGCAGCCCGGACCAGACCGGCGAACAGCGGGTGCGCGCGGGTCGGGCGGGACTTGAACTCGGGGTGCGCCTGGGTCGAGATGTAGAACGGGTGCACGTCCTTGGTCAGCTCGACGAACTCGACGAGCGTGCCGTCGGGCGACGTACCGGAGAACACGAGACCGGCCTCTTCGAGCTGTGCGCGGTAGGCGTTGTTGACCTCGTAGCGGTGACGGTGACGCTCGGAGACGAGCTCCGTGCCGTAGACGCCGGCCGCGACAGAGCCCGGGGCGAGGGCTGCGTCGTAGGCACCCAGGCGCATGGTGCCGCCGAGGTCGCCTGCGCCGTCGACGAAGCTCTGCTGCTCAGCCATCGTCGCGATCACCGGGTGCGGGGTCTGCGGGTCGAACTCCGAGGACGAGGCGCCCTCGAGACCGACCACGTTGCGGGCGTACTCCATGACCATCGACTGCAGGCCGAGGCAGATGCCGAGGGTCGGCACCCCGCCCTCGCGGGCCCAGCGCAGCGCGCCGAGCTTGCCCTCGATGCCGCGCACCCCGAATCCACCAGGGACGAGGACGGCGTCGACGCCCTCGAGGGAGGCCTGCGCCCCCTCGGGGGTCTGGCACTCGTCGGAGGGCACCCAGCGGATGACCACCTTGGTGTCGTTGGCAAAACCACCGGCACGCAGCGCCTCGGTCACCGAGAGGTACGCGTCGGGCAGGTCGATGTACTTGCCGACGAGCGCGATCTCGACGCGGTGCGCGGGCTCGTGAACACGCTCGAGGAGCTGCGACCAGCCGTCCCAGTCCACGTCGTGGAAGGGCAGGCCGAGACGGCGCACGACGTAGGCGTCGAGGCCCTCGGAGTGGATGACGCGCGGGATGTCGTAGATGCTCGGCGCGTCCATGCAGTTGATGACGGCCTCGTTGTCGACGTCGCAGAACAGCGCGATCTTGCGCTTGGTGCCCTCGGGGACCTCGCGGTCCGAGCGGAGCACGATCGCGTCAGGCTGGATGCCGATGCTGCGCAGTGCAGCGACCGAGTGCTGGGTCGGCTTCGTCTTGAGCTCTCCGCTCGGGCCGATGTACGGCACGAGGGAGACGTGGAGGAAGAACACGTCGTCGCGGCCGAGCTCGTGGCGCACCTGGCGGGCTGCCTCGAGGAAGGGCTGGGACTCGATGTCGCCGACGGTGCCGCCGATCTCGGTGATGATCACGTCGACGTCGTTGCTCGCCTGCGCCCGCATGCGGCTCTTGATCTCGTCGGTGATGTGCGGGATCACCTGGACGGTGTCGCCGAGGTACTCGCCGCGTCGCTCCTTGGCGATCACCTGCGAGTAGACCTGACCCGTCGTGACGTTCGCGGCCGCCTCGAGGTCGACGTCGAGGAACCGCTCGTAGTGACCGATGTCGAGGTCCGTCTCGGCGCCGTCCTCGGTGACGAAGACCTCGCCGTGCTGGAACGGGTTCATGGTGCCCGGATCCACGTTGAGATAGGGATCGAGCTTCTGCATGGTGACTCGGAGCCCGCGGGCCCGGAGCAGTCGACCGAGGCTCGACGCGGTCAATCCCTTACCCAGGGAGGAGGCGACACCCCCGGTCACGAAGATGTGCCGTGTCGTCGATTCCGACCGGACTCGGTTGCTGGACTGGAGCCTGTTCACATGGTCTGCCACGGGGTTCCACTCTATCAGTCGACGGGACGGGCGGGGAGGTCACGGACGGGGGTAGAAGGTGGCGAGGTGCGTCACAGCATCATCGATGCTCGGCAGCGTCAGCGCCTGCGCGCGTGACCGGCGACGACGCTCTTCAAGGGCTGCAGGGTCGAGCAGGAGGCCGGAGACGGCGACAGCGATCGCCGTCGCGTCCCCCACCGGGACGAGGACCGCGGCGTCGCCCGTGACCTCACGGGTCCCGCCGGCGTCGGTCGCGACGATCGCCGCCCCTGCGCGGAGCGCCTCCTGGAGGTTGAGCGGCTGCCCCTCCCAGACCGCGGCGCTGAGGACGACGTCAGCGGCCACCAGGAGCGCTGCGACGTCACCACGAGGTCCGAGGAGGTCGACCGGGAGGTCGTCGGACGTGATCCGCTGCGCGAGCACGTCGTGCAGCGGTCCCCCGCCGGCGACGGCCCACCGGACCTGGAGGTCGGGGGTGGAGGCACGCAGCGCCGACGCCGCGTCCAGGAGGATGGGAAGACCCTTCTGGACGGCGAGGCGCCCGACGGTCAGGACGAGCAGCTCGTCGGGCCCGACGCCGAGACCCGCGCGGACAGCCTCCCGGTCGACAGCGACGCCGGTAGGGCCGTCGGCTCCTCCCGGCGAGGGCACGAGTGCGCGGGCTGTCGAGCGCGCCCCACGCGTCCGTGCACGGTCCACGAGGTCTGAGCTGACACCGAGGACGCTGTCAGCACCCCGGGCGACCACCAGCTCGAGCACCGCGGACACCGTGCGGATCGCACGACCGCCGACGGGCAGGTTGTGGAGCGTCACGACGACGGTCGGCCTGTCCCGGCGCAGGACCGACCGGGCGGCGAGGACTGCCAGCGCTCCGGCCCGCAGGCCGTGCGCGTGCACCACGTCGGCGTGGACCGCGACACCGCGCAACGAGCGGACCGCCGCGAGGTCGGCGAGCGGCCGGGGACGGTCGGTGATCTCGACCGGCACGAACCTCACCTGCGGGTCCGCAGCCGCGAGATCCTGGACCGACGCGGGTCCAGCCACGACGACGGCTGACGGGAACGGGCTCGTGGGGGCGGCGAGCGCCCCGGCCAGCTGCCCGACATGCCGGGCGACTCCCCCGGCGCTCGACCCGAGCACCTGCAAGACCCGCACCGTCGACGTCGGGGTGTCGCCGGGGCGTCCACCGAGGGTCTGTGCGGGCAGGTCTGCCTGCTCGTCCTCGGGCACGTCACCGCGGACGTGCAGCACACCCGCGCCTGCGCTCGAGGCAGCGACGGCGAGGGGTGTCACCGGAGAGGTGACGGTCTCCGGAGCCACTGAGCCCGCCGCCGCGCGGCGTGCCCGGAGCAGCCCGAGGACGGAGCGGTCTGCGACGACGAGCGCCCCCGCCGTGATGATCAGGGCCACCACGCCGGCGACGACCCCTGCACCGAGGGCGACCACCACCGACGCGTCGGTCGGGAGCAGCAGCCCGGCGACTGCGTGCCCCGCCCATGCGGCCACAGCCCCGGCGAGGACGGCGGCGAGCACCGTCCGTCCGAGCCCGGAGACGGACGCAGCACCGGCACGGCGCCGGACCGCGACGAGCAAGACCGTCCCGGCCACCAGCATCCCTGCGGAGCCGGCAGCACCGAGGGCGGCAAGGGTGAGCGTCTGGTCCTGGCCACCGCGGGTCAGCACCGCGGGCAGGACCGCCGCGACGACAGCCACGACACCCCAGCCAGCAGCGGCTCCGAAGACAGCCGATCGACCACCGTCGATCGAGTACAGGGTGCGTGAGAGGTGGAACAGCAGCGCGAAGCCGACCAGCCCCGGCGCCGACCAGGCGATCGCGACGGCCATGCCGTCGGCGCCCCCGGGGGTGAAGGCCTCGAAGAAGGCCTCGACGGCCGCCGAGACGCTCACGAGCACCGCGGCGCCGACGGCGCTCACGGCGACCACACCACGGGTCGCGACAGCACTGAGCCGGGCGAAGCCCGCGCGGTCCCCGGCGTCTGCGCGCGCGGCGAGCCGCGGGAAGGCGCTCGTGGCCAGCGGGACAGCGAGCACGGCGTACGGGAGCACGTAGACGGCCTGGGAGTACTGGTAGACGTTGAAGGCGTGCTGCCCGCCCGAGCTCAGCGCCGCGTACATGACCACCAGGACGGAGACCTGCTGGGCGACGAGCGCACCGATGCCGGCCGTCGCGAGGCGCCTGGCACGGGAACCGGCACCGGCCGGGAAGCGCAGCGTCGGCCGGAGCCTGACTCCGCTGCGCAGCGTCGGGACGAGGAGCGGCAGGCTCATCGCCGCGACACCCAGCGTGGTGCCCCAGGCCAGCCAGCCCAGCGCAGCGGCCGAGAGCGCCCCGGGGTCGCCCTGCTGCCCGTCGGCGAGCCGCCCGAAGACGAGATAGGCGACGATCACGACGATGCTGGAGAACATCGGTGCGGCGGCAGGCCAGAAGAACCTGCGGTTCGCCTGGAGCACCCCGGCGAGGACGACCCCGATGCCGTAGAGCGGGACCTGGACCGCGAAGACCCTGAGGAAGTACGTGGCCACGTCTGCCTGGTCACCGGTCCCCACGTCGGGCAGCAGCCCGATCACGGGCCGGGCGAAGACGGCGAGCAGCACTCCCAGCGGGACGAGGGCCACGACAGCCCAGGTGAGGAGGGCGGAGGCGATCGTGTCGACCTCGACGCGGGCCTTGCGCAGCAGCGGGCCTGCGAGGAGCGGGACCACGGCTCCGGCGAGAGCACCACCGGCAGCGACCTCGAAGAGCACGTTGGGGAGCACGTTCGCGGTCGCGTAGGAGCTCGCCACCCCCCCGGTCCCGAGCTCGCTCGCCTGGACGATCCAGCGTCCGAAGCCGAGCATCCGGCTGAGGATGGTGATGGCCGTGATCATCACGGCGGCACCGGCGAGCGTCTGGCTCGCAGCCGCCAGCCGAGATCTCACCGGTCTGCGCTGTCGTCCGTGCTGACGGAACCCGGGAGGTCCCGGGTGTCCTGGGCGTCTCGCGTGCCGCTGCCGGCCGGGGGGCTGGACTGTGCGCCGCCTGCTGCCGCGGAGTCAGCGCTAGCAGTGCCGTCGGCCGGACCGGACGCTGCCTGTCCTGGAGCGGGCCGACCCCACCGGTCGACGGCGTCGAGCCATGGCGTGCGGGCGATGACCTGCGAGAAGCTCACGCGCTCGCTCGCGACGGTCAGGGCGACGAGGGCGGCGAGGACACCGAGCCGCACAGGGCGGCTCGTCGACTGGACGACCGTGGAGCCGAGCAGCGCACCGAGGGCGTTCGCACCAGAGTCGCCGAGCATGTCGGTGCCGGCGAGGTCTGCCCGAGCGCCAGCAGCGGCCGAGCCGAGCACAGCACCGGCAGCACCGGAGGTCGAGCCGCCGGAGAGCAGCAGGGCTGCGGCGGACCCGGCCTTGAGAGCCCGCCCTGGGCGCAGGTCGAGCAGGTTCGCGACGTTCGCGGCCGCCGCGACGAGGGCCCCGTCGACGACGACGTCGGCACCCGCACGCCCGAGGCTGCGACCTGCCGGTGACGGGGCGAGCGCCGCCGCGACCAGACCTGTCGCACCGATGCCGAGCACCTTGAGCCCGCCGGTCGTCAGCGTCCCGTGCCGGGCTGCGGCGAGGTGCCCACGCAGACCCTTGGAGCGGGTGCTGGTGTCTTCGGCGAGGTCGTCGACGAGGCCGAAGGCCAGCGCCCCGACCGTCGCGGTCGTGTGGCTCAGGGCCGAGCGTGCCGAGCCCGCCGACAGGAGAGCACCGACGGCGAGACCGGCGGCGACCGCCGGCCCCTCGAGCAGGCTCACCGGGGCACCCTGGTGGTTGGTCCTGGTCCAGCGCTCAGCGCCACCGGGAGGGGTGCGAGCGGACAGAGAGCGGACGACCGTGGTCGTGGCCGCCGCGACGAGCGCCCCGCGGACCCATCGCGCTGCGCTCACCCTGCGTCGCCCTCCCCAGCAGCCGGGTCTCCCTCAGGCGCGGGCGGCTCGACGGCTGCCTCACGGGTGACGGGCTCGAGCGTCACCGCCGGCGGGATCGCGGCCGTCGCCCCGCTGCCAGCACCGAACTGGCCGACCTGCCCGGCAAGACGCGCAGCCAGGGCGAGAGGCACGTTGACCTGTCCGGTCACCGACTCGACGTCGGTCACCGTGCTGGTCGAGGCGGCGAGGTCACCGTCGGCGCGGATCGTCGAGACGAGGTCGCCCTCGAGCTGTGTGCCGCCGACGACGACAGTCCCCTGCGACCCGGACTGGGCTGCGGTGACGAGCTTGAGCTGGATGGTGCTGACGGCGTCGCGGTCGGCGACGGCGTCGGCCTCCGCAGAGTCCGCAGCCGGGTCGGCGGTGCCGACGATGACGATCGCGTCGACAGGGGCCGTCGCGTCTGACGGGAGCTCGACCAGGTCACCCTGGACGAGGATCTCCCTGACCAGCCCGGCGTCGGAGGAGAAGGCGTCCGGGTTCGACGGGTCGGCCGAGGACATCGACAGGACGAGGGCCCGTGCGAGCACGAGGTCGAACCCTTCGTCTGCGGCGGAGTCCGGGAGGTACTCGGTCAGGCTCGTGGCGTAGGACTGGCGGAAGTCGGCCTGGTCGGCTGCGGTCCACGTCTCCTTGAGCCGGGTGGTCGCGGTGACTGTCGCTCCGGCGGCCTGGACCTGCTGGTCGAGCGCTGCCTGGACCTCGTCGTCGACGGGGCCGAGCTGGATCACGCCGATGCGCCATCCGGGCAGCACCCCGTCGAGCAGCGCCGGGGCAGCCCCGGCGACGAAGGCATCGGTGCTCGTGAGTGTCGCCTGCGTCTGGTCGAGCTCGGTGCGCAGCGCATCCTTCTCGGAGCGCAGCACGTCGACCTGCCCGGTCAGGGTGTCTCCGATGGACTCCTTGAGCGGCCCGGCGCCGAGGATGATGCCGACGGCCAGGGCCAGGAAGACCGAGATGAGCGAGACGATGTGGTACCTGAAGTCGATCACGTCACTGGAACTTTCTGTCAGCTGAGAGGGCCGGGGCTGGGGGCGTCATGCCCATCAGGTCCACCAGGCCAGGTTGACCACCCACGACCAGAGGTCGTCCATCCTGGCGCCTGTCAGGCCGAGGAAGGTCTGGCCTACGGAGGTCGAGACCATGGCCGCGACGACGGCCGCGAGGCCGGCCACGGCGAGCAGCACGAGCTGGGCCGTCGAGATCCGGTGCCTGTAGAGGCGTGAGACGCCCTTGGCGTCGACGAGCTTGCCGCCGACCCGCAGACGGGTGAGGAAGGTGCTGGCCATGCCCGCGCGCCCCTTGTCGAGGAACTCGACGAGGGTGGCGTGGGTGCCGACGGCGACGATGACCTCGGCCCCCATGTCGTCGGCGAGGAGCATCGCGATGTCTTCGCTGGTCCCTGCCGCGGGGAACACGACGAAGGGCACGCCGAGCGCCTCGACCCTCTCGAGCCCGGGAGCCCGGCCGTCGCGGTAGGCGTGGATCACGACCTCGGCGCCGCAGCGCAGCGTCTTGTCCGAGACGGAGTCCATGTCGCCGACGATGAGGTCGGGCTGCCAGCCGGCCTCGATGATCGCGTCGGCGCCGCCGTCGACCCCGATGAGGATGGGGCGGAACTCCTTGATGTAGGAGCGCAGCGTCTGGAGGTCTTCGCGGTAGTGGTAGCCGCGGACGACGATGAGCACCTGGCGTCCGGCGATCTTGGTCGTGATCGCGGGGATCCCGACGCCGTCGAGCAGCAGGTCGCGCTCGCGCCGGAGGTAGTCCATGGTGTTCGCCGCGAAGGACTCGAGCTGGGCGGAGAGTCCCTCGCGGGCTTCTTCGAGGTCTGCACCGACCTTCTCGGCGTCCTGCAGCACACCCTCGGTCACGAGGGTGTCGCCGAGGTACACGGCGCCGTCCTCGATCCGCAGCGTCTTGCCCTCGCGGACCGACATGATGTCGGCACCGAGGTCGTCGACGAGCACGACCCCCGCGTCGACCAGGATGCTCGGGCCGAGGTTCGGGTAGCGTCCCGAGATCGACTTCGCGGCGTTGAGCACAGCGGCGGGCTGGGCGGCGACGAGCGCCTCGGCAGCCACACGGTCGATGTCGAGGTGGTCGATCACGGCGATGTCGCCGGGGCGTAGGCGCTTGGTGAGATCTTTGGTCCGTCGGTCGACCTTCGCGGTCCCCGAGACTCCCTGCTGAGGGTGCGCCGCATCCTTCGCAGTCGATCGTCGTCTGAGCTTCATCACGCTCATGTTCTCACAGCAGCACGGGCCAGAAGCTCAGCCGCGTGACTGAGTGCCACCTCGGAGTCGTCCTGACCTGAGAGCATGCGCGCGAGCTCCTGGAGCCTGTCGTCACCTGCGACGATGCGGATACCGGACTGCGTGATGACGTCGGCATCCTGGTCTGGCTCACCGTCCGCACCGGTCCCCTGGGATGTGCCCTTCGACACGACGAGCTGGACGTCGGCGAAGGCCGCGACCTGCGCCAGGTGGGTGACGACGATCACCTGGGTGGTGCGTGCGAGCCGGGCGAGCCGCTGACCGACCTCGAGCGCCGCCTTGCCACCCACACCGGCGTCGACCTCGTCGAAGACCATCGTCGGCGTGCGTCGGGCACCCGAGGCGTCAGCCGTCGCGAGGGCGACCTCGATCGCGAGCATCACGCGCGACAGCTCACCGCCCGAGGCCCCCTTGCCGAGCGGACGCGGGGGTCCGCCCCTGTGGGCGCTCAGCAGCATCTGGATGCTGTCGACGCCCCAGGGTCCGAGCTCGTCGAGCGTCCCGATCTCGATGGTCAGGGTCGCACCCGACATGGCGAGCCCTGTGAGCTCTTCGGTCACGGCGTCGGACAACGAGGCTGCTGCGGCGGTCCGCGCCGCGGTCAGCGCGGATGCACGCTCGACCAGCCGGGTGTCGAGGGCGGCGAGGGACTCGGTGAGCACCTCGATACGACCGTCGGAGTCGTCGAGCTCAGCCAGCCGCAGCCCTGCTGCCGAGGCCCACGCGAGCACGGCGTCTATGCTCTCGCCGTAGGAGCGCGTGAGGTGCCCGAGCTCGGCACGCCTCGACTCGACGGCCTCCAGGCGCGCGGGGTCCGCGTCGAGCGCCGCGAGGTAGCCGGACAGCTCGGTGCCGACGTCGGCCAGCGCGTAGGCGACCGACGCGAGGCTCTTGCCGATGACCTCGAGCTCACGGTCGAACTGTCCGCCGTGCTCGGCGAGCCTGCGGGCGCGGTCGACGAGCTCGACGGCGTTGGCCGACGTCCCGGCGGAGATGTCGGCGAGGTCGTCCCCGGCCACGGCGACCAGGGCGTCCTGGGCCGAGGTGCGGAGCTCTTCGGAGTTGCTGAGCCGTTCGGCCTCCTGGGCCAGCTCGACGTCCTCCCCGGCACGTGGCGCGACGCGCTCGACCTCCGCGAGCCCGAGACGCAGAAGCTCGGCCTCACGGGCCCGCTCCTGCGCACGGTTCACGAGCTCGTCGAGCTCCGCGGCGGCGGCCGCCCTCTCGTTCCAGAGCGAGCGGTACTCGGAGAGCGCCTCGGTGACGACCTCACCGGCGAAGGAGTCGAGGGCCTCGCGCTGGCGCTGCGGAGAGCGGAGCCGCATCTGGTCTGACTGCCCGTGGATGGTGACGAGGTCTTCGGCGAGGTCCGCGAGGACGGCCTGCGGCACGGAGCGGCCGCCGAGGTGCGTGCGAGAGCGGCCCTGGGCCGCGACGGTGCGCACGATGAGCAGGCTGCCGTCGTCGTCGAGCACAGCCCCTGTCTCGTCGACCCGGGCGGCGAGGGTCGCGCTGTCGGCGACGACCCGGCCCTCGACGACGGCGGCGTCGGTGCCCGTGCGCACGACCTGCGCGTCGGCCTTGCCGCCCATGAGCAGGCCGAGGCCGCTGAGGATCATGGTCTTGCCGGCACCGGTCTCACCGGTGATGACTGTCAGCCCGGGCGAGAACTCGACCCGGGTCCGGCTGATGACGCCCAGGTTCTCGATGCTCATCTCGTGGAGCACTGTGTCACCTCGTCTGTGATGTCTGCGGGGTCGTCCCGGTGGTCGTCGTCGTCTCGGTGGTCGATGTCGTCTCGCTCGGGTCTGCGACCGCTGCTGAGTCGTTCGGGCGCGTGGCTGCGGCGACCTCGTCTGCGGCCTCGTCGGCCAGGCCGCGCCACCCGACCACGGGCAGGTTGAACTTGCTCACCAGGCGATCGGTGAAGGGAGCCTGGTTGAGCCGGGCGAAACGCAGCGGGGTCGCCCCGGTGCGGACCTCGACACGTGACCCGACCGGGAGCGGGGTACGGCGGCGCCCGTCGGCGATCAGGACACCCACGGCACCCGAGCGCGTCGCGACCTCGACGGCGAACATCGACCCGGGACCGACCACGAGCGGACGGGCGAAGAGCGCGTGCGCGGAGAGCGGCACCAGGAGCTTGGCGTCGACGTCGGGCCAGATCACCGGGCCCCCGGCCGAGAAGGCGTGGGCCGTCGAGCCCGTGGCCGTCGCCATGACGACGCCGTCGCACCCGAAGGAGGACAACGGTCGGCCGTCGACCTCGATCGCGACCTCGATCATGAGGGTGCGCTCGGCCTTCTCGATGGTCGCCTCGTTGAGAGCCCAGTCGTCGACCGGCTCGCTCTGACCCGGCAGGTACGTCCGGACGTCGAGGACGCCGCGCTCTTCGACGACGTAGTCGTTGTCGGCGAGGCGCTGGACTGTCTCGGTGAGCTTCTCGCGCTCGCTCTCGGCGAGGAAGCCGACGTGCCCGAGGTTCACCCCGAGCAGCGGGACCTGCGTGCCGTGGGTGATCTCGGCGGCACGCAGGATCGTCCCGTCCCCACCGAGGACCATGACGAGCTCGGTGCCGTCGAGCATGCTGCGCGCCTCGTCGAGCACGAAGGACGCCGTACCCATCTCGGCGGCGAGGTCGTGGTCGTGCAGCACGACCTCGAAGCCTGCGGCGCAGAGCGCAGGGACAGCCTCGCGCAGACCGGCGACGGCTTCTTGCCGGCCGCCGTGGGTCACGACGAGGATCTTGCGTGTCACGATCTGCCTCCAGCAGGGTCGGCGTCTGGCGCCGTCTGCCAGGTGACGGCCACGTCCGCGGCTGTCACCCATGTGACAGCCGCACCGGCCTCGACCGGCTGGCCGACGGCTCGTCCGATCGTGTCATCCGACACCGACATCTGCTCAGCGGCACGCGAGAACCACACGAAGAACTCACGGTTCCCGTTCGGGCCGGGCAGCGGGCTGGGGATGATCGCGCGAGGCCCGAAGCCCAGGGCTACAGCCGCGTCGACGACCCCGCGGACGGCACGGGCGTGGAGCGCGGTGTCGCGGACCACTCCCCCGGAGCCGAGGTGCTCGCGGCCGACCTCGAACTGCGGCTTCACCATGAGCAGGAGCTCGGCGCCGGTGGGCACCGAGGCGACCACGGCGGGCAGCACCATCGTGAGCGAGATGAAGGAGATGTCGGCGACGACGAGGCCCGGCGCGACGGGCAGCACCTCTGTGGTGAGCTCGCGAGCGTTGAAGCGCTCGACCACGTGGACGCGCGGGTCGCTGCGCAGCGGCTCGACCAGCTGACCGTGGCCGACGTCGAGCGCGACGACGCTCTTCGCCCCGCGGCGCAGCAGGACGTCGGTGAACCCGCCTGTCGACGCACCGACGTCGAGGCAGTCGACCCCGGCGACAGACGGTCCGTCCTCGCCGAGGGCGACGAGCACGCCGTCGAGCTTGAAGCCGGCGCGGGACACGAAGCCGGGGTCTTCTGCGTCGGCCTCGACGGTGATGGGGCTCTCGGCCGACACCACGACAGACGCGCGGCGCACGACCGCGCCGGACACGGAGACCGCGCCGCTCTTCACGAGGGCGACGGCCTGCCCGCGGGACCTGGCGAGACCGCGGCGGACGAGCTCGGCGTCGAGCCGCTGCTCGCCGCCCGACGGCTCGTCGGTCGGGGTCGTGGCGGGTGGCTGGGACGCTGTCACGGGTGCTCCGGAGTCGGCAGGGGGCTGGGCGGGGAACGGGGTGGTCATCAGCTGTCAGACTCCGCAAGTGTGCGTTGGAGGGCTTCGTGGAC
>NZ_JACBYE010000015.1 GCF_013415325.1 Sanguibacter inulinus
GACCCGACCCGACCCGACCCGACCCGTGCGATGCTCGTCCGATGACTCACGACCACCCTCGCGTGACCCTCGAGCCGATCTCGCCGGCGCTCGCGCAGCGCATCGTCGACCGCACCGAGATCCCGGGCGACGACTGGCACCCCGAGTACCCCTTCGTCGACGAGCTCGACCCGCTGCGCTCGCTCGCCCGGTCGACCGCCCCGCACCCGGTCTTCACGATGTACCTCGTGCGGCGGTCTTCAGACGGTCTGGCCGTCGGCGGGCTGGGATTCTTCGGGCCCCCGGACTCGAACGGCCGGGTCGAGCTCGGGTACGGCCTCGTGCCGGGCGCCCGAGGCGCCGGGCTCGCGAAGCAGGCCGTAGGGCTGGCGCTGCGGATGGCCCGGGACGCCGGGGCGACCGTGGCCGCCGCGGACACCGAGGCGGACAACCTCGCCTCGAGGCGTGTCCTGGCCGCCAACGGCTTCCTCGAGGTCGCACGCCGGGGCGGCCTCGTGCTCGTCGAGCGCCCACTCGGCGAGCTCTAGGCTGGTCAGCCCTCCAGGCCTCTCAGCTGATCAGCCCTGCGGCCCTCTAGGCTCAGCCCTTCGGCGCGGCCGCGCGCAGCTTCTCCAGCAGCGGCCCGGCCGCAGTGTCCAGGAACTCCTGCTGGCCCTCGTCACCCACCTGCACGAGAGCGATGTCGGTGAACCCCGCCTCCCAGTACGCCGAGACAGCCTCGACGATCGCGTCGAGGTCCGGACCGCACGGGACCGACTCCGCGACGTCCTCGGGCCGGACGAAGGACGTGGCGCTGGCGAAGCCCTCGGTCGTGGGCAGGTTCGCGTTGACAGGCCACCCGAGCCCGGACCAGCGGAACTGGTCGTGCGCCCGCGCGACGGCGCGGTCGACGTCGGTGTCCCAGCAGATGGGGATCTGGCCGATCTTGCGCGACCCCGGCCTGTCCGCCTCGGTGCGTGCCGCGTCCCAGGCGCTCACCAGCTCGGCCTTCGGCTCGGTCGCGACCAGGTGGTCGACGAGCGGCGCGAAGGTCTCGACAGACTGACGACCTGAGACTGCCACACCGATCTCGACGGGCAGGTCAGGCAGGTCCCAGAGCTTCGCGGAATCGACCTGGAAGTGCTCGCCTCGGTAGGACAGCAGGTCGCCCGAGAACAGCTCGGTGATGATCTCGACAGCCTCGACGAGCATGCTGTGACGCTCGTCGACCGCGGGCCACCCGCGCCCGACCACGTGCTCGTTGAGGTTCTCGCCCGAGCCCAGCCCGAGGGTGAACCTGCCGTCGGAGAGGATCCCCATCGTCGCGGCCTTCTGCGCGACGACGGCCGGGTGGTAGCGCACGGTCGGGCAGGTCACGTAGGTCATGAGGTCCACGCGCTCGGTCGCGTGGGCGACGGCGCCGAGCATCGTCCACGCGTACGAGGCGTGCCCTTGGCTCGTCAACCACGGGAAGTAGTGGTCGGAGGAGACCTCGAAGTCGAAGCCGACCCGCTCCCCCGCCACCGCGTAGTCCACGAGGGCCTTCGGACCGGACTGCTCTGTCATGAGTGTGTAGCCGAATCTCGTCATGCTCCGATCCTGCGACCGCACCCGCCCGCCCGCACTCCGGGCGCTGGGGACGCACGACGACAAGAGGCGTGACGAGGCACCGCTCCCTAGGGTGGGCAGATGAGCGCTCTCACGCCTCGCCCGACCTTCGTGCGCACGGTCGTCCAGACCCTCGCCTCGGGGACGTCGGTGCTGCTGGTCGGGTTGCCCGGATCGGGTCGCAGCACGGTCCTGGCAGGTGCCCAGGTCGAGGCCGACGACGACGGCTGGATCGTCGTGACGCTGCGCGGCACCGGAGCCGGCACCAGCGGTGGCGCTGGTGATCGCCCGCTCGAGGCGCTCGTGCTCGCGGGCCTCACGACAGGCCCCACGGGCACGCTGGGTGCGCTCGCTGCCGCGCTCGAGGGCGTCACCGTCGCTGCTGGAGGAGCCCGGCGGTCGTCCGCCGACCGGCGCGTCCTGGTGGTCGTCGACGACGCCGACCTGCTCGACGACGCCTCGGCGTCGGTCGTCGCGACTGTCGTGGCTCGCACAGGCGCACGGGTGCTCGCCTCAGCACGGCCGCCCGCCTCGGGCACCTCGGTCGCCCGTCTCCTGGCAGGTCCAGACTCGACAGTTTTGACCATGCCCGCGCTCCCCTTCGACGAGCTGCACCGCACCGTCGCAGAGATCTTGCGCACCGACGTCGACCCCGACACCGCTGGGCGTCTCTACGCGCTCTCCGGCGGGATGCCCGGTCTGACCCGGGCGATCGCCCGAGAAGCACGGCGGTCTGCAGACCTCGCCGAGCCCGGCCTGCATCCCGGGGCGGAGCACTGGTCGTGGACGCCCGGGTGGGCCGTGGTCGTCGACCGCCTGCTCGCCGGGCTCGACGACTCGGCCCGTGGTGGGCTCCGGACGCTCGCGGCCGTGGGACCGGCACCGACGGCCGAGGTCCGCCGCCTCGTGCCGTGGTCGGTCGTGGAGACCCTCGACGACCACGGGCTCCTGCGGATGGTCGAGGACGACGGCGAGATCCTCGTCGCCCTCTTCCCTCCCATGCTCACCGAGCACCTCCTCCACCTCGCCCAGGACGCCCGCGGTCTCCGGGTCGCCGAGAGGATCACCGAGACCCTCGCGGGCTCAGCACCGGAGCAGGGATCCCGACGACGACCGCCGACCACGCCATCCTGGTCGAGCTCCCCCGAGTCGGCGGCGATCCTCGGCCGGCGGCTCGAGGACAGGGCGTCCGCGCACCTGCTGGTCGCCCACGACACCTGGGAGCGCGACCCCACGGTCCACAGCACCGTGCTCTACCTCGACGCCCTGCTCGCCAGCCACGCGGAGGTGGACGTGATCGAGGACGCCGTCGGCGTGGCCCTGCGCAGGCTCCGCCCGGCCGCCCACGAGCACCGAGGGTTCGTGGTGGCCTGGCACGCGGTCTACCGAGCCCACGTGCTCCACGACGTGACCGGGGCGTACGCGCTCCTCACCGACCTCGACGGGGACGACGACCCCCGGGTCCGCGCGACCTCCGACGCCGTCCGTCAGCACCTGCGGCTCACCAACGGAGATCCCCACGCGCCTGTTCCCACCGAGGCTCCGGCTCCGGCTCCGGCTCCGGCGACCCTGCCACCTCCCGCCGGCCTGCGTGACGACACCGGCCGTCCGACCAACGCCCTCGTCAGGCTCGTGCGCGGAGAGGTGCTGCTCGCCCGCGGGCTGCCGGTCGACGCTCACGCAGAGCTCGTCGGCGGTGTGCTGCCCGCGCACGCACCGCGGCACGACGCCATCTCCCTCGTCGACCAGGCTGTCCTGCTCTCCGGAGACATCGACACCGCGACCCGGAGCGCCATGCGGTCTCTGGGCGAGGCACGGGGCACCCTCGCCCAGGGTGAGATCGAGCCTCACGGCTACGTCGTCGCCCTCGGTCTCTACGTGGCAGGCCGCCTCACGACGCTGCGCGAGCACCTGACGAGCCTCTTCGCACTCGGGTCGCCGGCTCCGCTGCGCACGACCACCCGGGCTGGTCTGCTGTCGCTCTCGGTCTCGCTCGCGCTCCTCGAGGGGAATCTCCCGAGCGCGCGGTCCTCGCTCGCCCGTCTCGAGGAGATGGACCTCGCCGCGATGTTCACCCCGGCGGCCCGCCCCGGACCTCGTCGGGCCGCTCTCCACATCGCGACAGGAGCAGACCCGCACCAGGCGACCCGCGCGGCCTGGGACGACGTCGCAGCACTGGTCGAGCGTGGAGCCGTGCTCGCGGCGGTGACCGACGGGACGTCTCTGGTCGACCTGTGGGTCGACCAGGAGCGTGCGACGGCTGTGGCCGACCTCACCCTGACCGCGCAGGGAGCCGTGCTGCCGGCCCTAGGCAGGTATCTGCGTGCTGCCGCAGACGGCGCCCCCGACGGTCTGCTGGTCGCCGCCGCCGACCTCCGCTCGCACGGCCTGGTGCTCCACGCGACCTCCGCCCACGCCCGAGCCGTCACCCTGCTGAGCCGCGAAGGTCCCGGCGCCCGGGCGGCCGAAGAACGCGCTCGGCTGCGCGAGGCGGTCGAGCAGGCCGGCGAAGAGCTCAGCCTGGTCGTCCCGTCTCTGGCACCCGCCCTGAGCCTGACGGGGCGCGAGCTCGAGGTGGCCCGTCTGGTGGCCGAGGGGCTGAGCAACCGCGAGGTCGCCGACAGGCTCGTGGTGAGCGAGCGGACCGTCGACAACCACGTCTACAGGATCTTCCGCAAGCTCGGCATCCGGTCGCGCAACGAGGTCGCCGCGCTGCTCTGACGGCTGTCCTCAGACGGGTGCTCACCGTGCACCGGGGTGTGCTCAACGGTGCTCTGGCCGAGGCTCACTGCTGCTCGCAGACCGCCTGAGCACAGTCCTCTCAGAGGTGTCATGGAGGTGTCGCTGATCCAGCGCACCACCCGACACCCGAGGAGGAGACCATGACCACGCCGACAGTGACGGCCGCAGCCCTGGCGCTGCTGCTCGCCACAGTCCCCGCAGCGGGACAGCCGCTCGACGCAGACGTCCCGGACCCGGCACCGACGACCGCGACCGACGTCGTCCCGATCACGCCCGCAGCACCTGACGACGTGACAGCCGTCGGCGTCGGCTCGACCGCGTCGAGCACGACGGACACCGGCACACCTGACGCCAGCAGCCCGGCCGTCGACGAGGCCCCCGCAGAAGAGACCGAGACCGGCTCTGGGCCGAGCACCGAGGTGGGCGTCTCCGGCGCCGACGTCGCAGAAGACACCACCGAGGAGGGAACCGGTACCGAGACCACCCCTGGAGCGGTCGTCACCGACGAGAGCACGACGACCGACGAGGCCGTCGACGACGCGACCGAGGTCGCGGGCGACCTAGAGGAGCTGGCAGGAGTCGACGAGCTGGCAGGCTCGGCAGACCCGGCTGAGGCTGTGACGGCACCCGTGGAGCCCGCCGCGGAGTCGGCGGACGGCGAGGTGGCGGAGCAGGCCGACGTCACCCCGCGTCTGGTCGTGGCTCCTGGCTACCAGGAGGACGGCTACGACAGGCCGTTCTGGTGGGCTGAGGACGGGCTGCACTTCCGCGACCCGATCCCCGCCAACGGCTACGTCAACATCAACGTGCCGGGCGCGGACAACGTCAGCATCGACAGCCACCGCGAGCTCATCGGCCAGACCTTCATCCCGTGGTCGTACTTCAACCTGCAGCCCGGGATGTGCATCTCCTGGACCGAGTCCAACGGGTTCAGCTACCACTTCGGCGAGGACAACTCCGGCCGGGGCGGCGTCGACGAGAAAGACTGGGAGTTCTGCGTCCCCGGCTCGACCGACCCCGACGAGCCTGTCGTCCCGGACCCCGACGAGCCCGACCAGCCTGACGTGCCAGACCCTGACGAGCCGGACCAGCCTGACGTGCCAGACCCCGACGAGCCGGACGTGCCAGACGTGCCGGGAGACCCCGACCAGCCTGTCGAGCCCGACACGCCCAGCACGCCAGACAGCCCTGACGTGCCGGACCAGCCGCAGACCCCCGCGGAGCCGGTGACCCCTGCCGGACCTGACGCATCGACCGAGGTGCCGGAGAGCACCCTCCCCGTCGCGGAGGTCCCGCTCAGCACCGCGAGCGAGAGCGTTCCTGCAGCTGACACGACTGCCACGGCTGCAACCGATGCAGAGACCGCTACGCCTGGAGCTCTCGCCGTCACCGGCCTCGGTGCCGGGGCGAAGTCGCTCCTCGCCGCAGCAGCAGCCCTCGGTATCGGCGGCGGGCTGATGGCCCTGGCCAGCAAGACCAAGCAGCGGTAGGCCGCACCGCAGCCGACCGCCCCTCACGGCGTCGCGTCCTGACCTTCCCGAGGTCAGGACGCGACGCCCTGCTCTGTGCTCTCTGACGAGTCCGCCCCGCTCGGTGAGGTGCGCGCTGCATCGCGGCGCCTGCACACCGCTGCGGGCGAGGCCGCGCTGGGCTCAGACGAGAATCAGGTCGATGTTCGGGTGGCTCTCGAACACCTGGAGGACCAGCTCGAAGTACGTCGGACCCGTGCCTGCGCGCAGGGCCGTGATCGCGGCCTCCGCCACCGAGACCGAGTACACCTCCGGCCGTGCCAGCTTCGCCTGGTAGTAGGCGAGGGTGGTCTCGAGGCCGAGCGCGTCACGCGCACTGCCGTGGTCCTGCCAGCAGATGCTCACGGGCGCGGAACCGTCGAGGACCCCGAACCCGCCGTACAGCAGGTCGTCGAGAGCGTCGAGGCTCTCCCCCAGCGTCCACTCCTCGTCCGGCATGAGCACACGGTTCAGCTCGGCGTAGAGCGACGGGATGTCGTGGACCGCCGATCCGTCGATCGTCAGGGTCGTCGTCATCTGGTCAGGTGTCCTCTCGTCGTCGACGTCTGCCTGCGACGCCAGTCGTCTTCGCGGCTACCGGTGCCGGCCCGACCGCTGAGCGATCGTGCCACGGTGTGCACCCGGCCGCCCGATCACGTCACGTCAGCGCACGAGCGGCAGCACGCTGGACCGCCAACGGGTCCCAGCACTCACCTCTCCCCCAGCAGAGCAGCGTGCTAGCGTCCGTCGGATCGACACGTCCCCCGCCGAAGGAGCCGAGGTCTATGCCCCGTCCACCTGTCCGAGAGACCGTCCGGTCGCTGGTCGTCATGCTCACGCTCATCGGTGTCGCCGAGATCGTGGTGCATGCCGCAGGCTGGCCGCGCCTGACGGCTCTGCTGGTCTTCGTGGTCGGCGGGCACACGCTCGAGGCTGTCGTCACGGGACTGCTCGCCCGACGGAGACGTGAGCGCGCCCGCGAGCATGCGCGCCGCGCCCAGACCACGGCGCCGGCGCCCGTCGTGGCCGAGCCGTACAGGTGGTGACTGCGCCCGGTGTGCCCTCTGCTCTGAGCAGATCTCTGCCTCAGGTCTGAGCACGTCCTGTCTACTGGAGGCATGCGACGCATCCTGGTCCTCGGTGGGACGGCCTGGCTCGGCCACAAGATCGCTCGGGCGGCCCTCGACGACGGCGCCGAGGTGGTCTGCCTGGCCCGCGGAGAGTCCGGGGCGGTCCCTGCGGGCGTGCGGCTGGTCACCGCGGACCGCACAGCGCCCGGCGCGTACGACGCGCTCACGGGCGAGTGGGACGACGTCGTAGAGCTCTCCTACGACCTCGAGCTCGTCGTCCCCGCGCTCGAGGCGCTGGCCGGACGAGCGCGGCACTGGACGTTCGTCTCGACAGTGTCGGTGTACGCGACGAACGACGAACCCGGCGCAGACGAGTCAGCCGCCGTCCTCGACCCTGTCGACCTGACCGACTACGGGCAGGCCAAGGTGGCCGCAGAACGTGCGACCGCCGAGCACGTCGGCGACAGGCTGCTGGTCGCCCGCCCTGGTCTGATCGTCGGACCTGGCGACCCGAGCGACCGCTTCGGCTACTGGCCCGCGCGCCTGGCCCACGGCGCACCTGTCCTCGCACCGACCGCCGCTGGACGGTTCGTCCAGGTGATCGACGTGGCTGACCTCGCCGCCTGGGTCGTCCGTGCGGGTGCTACTAGGACGACAGGGACGATCAACGCTGTCGGAGACACGCACACCTTCGACGACTTCTTGGTGCAGGCGCAGGCTGTCACCGGGTCCACCAGCGACATCGTCGAGGCCGACGACGCCTGGCTGCTCGTCCGCGACGTCCGGTGGTGGGCAGGGCCCAGGTCGCTGCCGCTGTGGATCCCCGTCGAGGACTCCGGCTTCTCACGGCGCAGCAACCGCGCGTACAGGGCGAGCGGCGGGGCTGTCCGCCCGCTCCAGGAGACGATCCGGCGTGTGCTCGACGACGAGCGGCACCGCGGTCTCGACCGCGAGCGTCGGTCAGGCCTGACGCTGGGCGAAGAGGCTGCGCTCCTCGCGGAGCACCCGTCGAGGATGGGGCGCTGAGGTCCCCGTCCGACGGCTGCTCATCGACGAGACGGCACCCACGCCGATCGGTTCGCGCCAGACCCGTTCGACCCCGGCACGGGCGGGCCCGGCCCAGCTATGACGACGTGCTCGGCTCGGCCTGTCTCGACCGGGCCTCACCCCTGTGCCCCCGACGGGCGAGGCCCGGGACGCTGGAAGCGTCCCGGGCCTCGCTGGCGTGCACACGGCGCGCACCGCGCACCATGCTGACGGATCGAGCAGGCCTCAGGCCAGCGTCGACGTGTCGATGACGAACCTGTAGCGCACGTCGGAGGCGAGCACGCGCTCCCAGGCCTCGTTGACCTTGTCGGCCGAGATGACCTCGATCTCGGCGCCGATGCCGTGCTCGGCGCAGAAGTCGAGCATCTCCTGGGTCTCGCCGATCGACCCGATGGCCGAGCCTGCGAAGGAGCGGCGCGACGGGATGAGCGAGAACACCTGGACGGGCAGCGGGGTGGGCGGGGCGCCCACGTTGACCATCGTGCCGTCCACGGCGAGGAGGCCGAGGTAGGCGTTGAGGTCGATCTCGGCGCTCACGGTGTTGATGATGAGGTCGAAGGAGCTCGCGAGCTCGGTGAAGGTCTCAGGGTCGCTCGTCGCGAAGTAGCTGTCGGCGCCGAGGCGCAGCCCGTCCTCCTGCTTCTTGAGGGACTGCGAGAGCACGGTCACGTCAGCGCCGAGGGCGTGCGCGAGCTTGACGGCCATGTGGCCGAGCCCGCCCATGCCGACGACGGCGACCTTCTTGCCAGGACCGGCACCCCAGTGGTGCAGGGGCGAGTAGGTGGTGATACCGGCGCAGAGCAGCGGGGCGGCGACGTCGAGCTCGAGGCCGTCCGGGATGTTGAGCACGAACTTCTCGGTCACGACGATCTGCTGCGAGTACCCACCCTGGGTGGGCGTGCCGTCGACGTCGGTCCCGGCGTAGGTGCCGATGTTGCCCTTGAGGCAGTACTGCTCGAGGCCCTTCTGGCACTGGGCGCACTCGCCGCAGGAGTTGACCATGCAGCCGACGCCGACGCGGTCGCCGACGGAGAACTTCGTGACGTCGGAGCCGATCTCGGCGACGACACCGGCGATCTCGTGGCCGACGACGATCGGGTACTGGACGCCGCCCCACTCACCGCGGGCGGTGTGGATGTCAGAGTGGCAGATGCCGGCGAACTTGATGTCGATGCGGACGTCGAGCGGCCCGACGTCGCGGCGCTCGATGGTGGTGAGCTCGAGCGGCTGGTCGGGGGCTGTCGCTGCGTAAGCGGAGACTGTGGTGGGCATGGGTGCTCCATCCGGTGATGAGGTGGGGGTGGGTCAGGCCGACGGGACTGGGCCGCGTCGTCGAACCTGCGTCCATCGTGCAGTGCCGAGCCCCCGGTCCGCCACCGGGGAAGGGGGTACTGTCCGAACCCCCTCAGTCCGTCCCGTGCTGCTCGCCCCTCCCCTGGGCGCCGCGGAGCGGGCTCCGGGTCAGCTGTCGCCGACGGCGTCGAGCGTGCCCTGCACCGCAGCGATCACGGCACGCCGGCGCCGCGCCGTCCGTGCGGGGTCCTTCGAGGCTGAGCCGAAGAGGGTGTCGGTCCCGCGGAGCACAGGCCAGGCGTTGCACAGCGTCACGACGGTGAGCAGCAGGTCTTGAGCGCCCTCGCGCCCGAGCGCCGGGTACGCGCGCACGACAGCGTCGACCTTGCGCTCGGAGTGCTCACGCCGAGCAGCCTCGGCGACGTGCGACTCCCGCTCGAGCCCCTCCCAGAAGGTCAGCCGAGCCAGCGTCTGGTTCGCGGCGTGGTGGTCGAAGACCCTGCCTGCGTAGTCGAGGATCGCCTCCGGACCCTCTCCCTCGAGGGGCACGGCATCCATGACCGCGGCCAGGTGGTGCTCGAGGACCGTACCGAAGAGCGAGTCCTTGCTGCCGTAGTACTGGTAGATGCGCTCCTTGTTGACCCCTGCCGCGGCCGCGACCCGGTCCACCCGGGCGCCGGCGAGGCCGTGCTGGGCGAACTCCTCAGTCGCCGCGTCGAGGAGGAGCCGTTTTGTGCGTCCGGAATCTCTGACCATCCGGCCATGCTACGTGCCAACCAGACAGTTGCCATCTGATCCGTCGCGGCATACCTTCTACCCAACCACGTAGTTGGAATTGGAGCCCCTATGCCTCAGATCACCCCACCCAGCCTGCCCGTGCGCATCCTCGCCACGTGGTTGGTCATCTTCCCCCTCGTCGCCCTGGGCCAGATCGCCATGACGCCGCTGGCGCAAGCGTGGCACCCTGTGCTCCGAGCAGCCGTGCTCACCGCCGTGGTCGTCCCGCTCGCCGTCGGCCTGGCGGTCCCCCGCCTGATCAAGGTCTTGACGATGCTGCAGCGTCGCGTCCGGGACAGATGACTCTGCGCCCGCACCTGCGTCAGCCGGACGACCGTCCAGGACCGACGTCCAGCACAAGCGATCAGGCGAGGTGGGCCGCGAGGACGTCGCGGACCGTCGTCCAGTCGTGCGGGCCGAAGCGTTCGTTGTCGACGTGCCTCAGCTGTGCCTCGCCGCTGAACATGCTCACGAAGTACTGCATCCCCTGCCAGGCCGGGAAGGTCTCCTCGGGACCCCTCGACAGCCGCCGCCCCACGGCGGCCATCGCCGACAGAGTCCGCGTCGTCCCAGCCCACTGCAGCCGGAAAGGGGTCCCCGTCAGCTCTGACAGAGTCTGCGCGAGGTCCCTGGCCGAGATGCTGGACCCGGCGATCTCGAGGACCCTCGGAGCGTCGTCGTCGAGGGCCGTGAGCGCTGTCGCGCGCGCCACGTCGTCCTTCGTGGTGAAGTCGAGGACCTGGTCGGCCGAGGACCAGAACAGCACGCGTCGCCGTCCGAAGAGGATCATCGGCGCCTCGTCGAGCAGCAGCTCGGCGAACATGCCGTTGAGGACAGACGTCGCACGGACCGGCGCGGCGTCGACCTCCGCGGCGAGCTCGCGCCGCAGCTCGAAGTTGCGGTTGCTCCCCGGCGAGATCCGCCTGTAGTCGGCCGAGTAGTCCGAGGGGACGAACCTCGGGACACCTGCGGCGACCGCAGCGCGCAGCAGGGCCCGCTGGGCGTCGACGATCACCGGGCGGGTGCCGCTGACAGCCGAGACGACGACATCGGCACCTGCGAGAGCTGCGGTCAGGGCCGCGTGGTCCGAGTAGGCCGCAGCGGCGACCTCGACACGCCCGTCGCCGCCGAAGAGGTCGCCCGCGGCGCTGCTGCCCGGGCGGGTCAGGACGCGGACCTGGGCGTCGAGGCCGAGGAGCTCGCGGACGATCCGGCGTCCGAGGTCTCCTGTCGCCCCTGCGACGAGGACTGTGCTGGTCATGAGGGGCCTCGTTCTGTGGTGGGAGTCGGTCGCTGTGCAGAGCACGGGGCGGTCGGACGCCGTGCAGAGCACACCCTGCCACCCGCCTCACCCCGCCGCTCGTCGGCGTTGACACCCCGCCCGAATCGGAGCACACTTTGAAGCGCTTCATTTGAAACGTTTCAAGGCTGAGACGGACGAAGCCGCGGGAGCCCCCGCACGATCACCGCCGATCGACGAAGGAGACTTGAGCTCGATGGAGACCTCACGGGCCGCAGAGCCCCGCATCCCCGGACAGGTGTGGTTCCGCACCTCGGTGGCCGGCATGGCGTCGTACCTGGACGCCGCGGCCATCATCAGCACGGGCACGGCCCTCGTGCTCTACCAAGAGCCTCTCGGGCTCACCGTCGGCGACATCGGCCGGCTGTCTGCTCTCCTGACCTTCATGATCGCCGTGGGCGCGCTGGTCGGCGGCCGGCTCGGCGACCTCTACGGTCGCAAGCGCGTCTTCATGGTCACGATGGCGCTCTACACCGTGGGGGCAGCCCTCATGGTGGTGGCGGGCGGACCGGCACTTCTCTACGTCGGCGTCGTCCTGCTCGGTATCGCCGTCGGCGCAGACCTCCCGGTCTCCTTGGCGATGATCGCCGAAGAGGCTCCCGAAGGGGCCCGCGGCAGGCTCGTCTCGTTCTCGCACATCCTCTGGCTCGTCGGGATCCTCGCCGCCCAGCTGCTCGGGATCATCGTCGGGAACATGGGCCAGACCGGAGGCCGCGCGCTCTATGTGCACCTCACCGTCGTCGCGATCGTCACCATGGTGCTGCGCGCCCGCCTGCCCGAGTCCCACCTGTGGGCCGCCGCCCACCAGGGCGACCCGGCTCTGGCCCCCGCAGCCACCGGTGGTGGGCCGGGTCAGGCCGCGCCGGGCGACTCGGTCGACCTCGGCACCCTCAAGCAGCTGCTCCGCGGGCCGTTCCTCGCCCCGATGCTCGCCGTCGCCCTCTTCTACGCGCTCGTCAACATCGGCGCGAACACCGGCGGGCAGTTCAACACCTACATGTACGTCAACCTCGCCGGGTCGACTGTGCAGCTCGCCTCGACGGTCTCCTTCATCACCTTCGGCATCGCCTTCGGTGCCACGTACCTGCTCATGCGGATCGTCGACGGCAGCAACCGGATGCGCTGGTTCACCGTGATGGCCGTCTTCTACACGGCGGGCTACCTGGTCCCGGCGATCCTGGGCGTGCACCTCTGGACGCTCGTCACCATGGGAGTCGTCGGCTCGATCGCCGGAGCCATCGCCGGTGAGCCGATGTTCAAGATCTGGGCGCAAGAGCTGTTCCCGACCGTCTACCGCAGCACAGCCCAGGGTGTGATGATCGCGATCACCCGGGTGGTCGCCGCGGTCGTCGCGCTGTGGACGCCGACGCTCCTCGACTCCAGCCCGAGCCTGCTGTTCTTCTTCGTCGCCGCGTGCATCGCCTGCGGCGCACTGATCGGGATCTTCTGGATCAACAGGTATCCCCGCGTGGCCGACGACGAGGTCGAGGAGGTCTCCGCCGCACCCGCAGCCCGGTAGTCCCACGCACGTGAAGTCCCGAAGTCCGGCAGTCCCGCAGTCCCGCACCAGCAGCACCCGGAGGCCCCGCATGACGTCCCTCGCAGCACCCACGGTCCGCATCGAGCACCACCCGCAGCCTGCCCTCGGCATCGACGAAGAACGCCCTCGGCTCTCCTGGTCGCTCGCCGAGGCGCCCGCCGGCTACAGGCAGGGGGCCGCCGAGGTGTCGTGGGAGATCACCGCGCCCGACGGCTCGGTGGTCGACGCCGCGAGGGACGTCGTCGAGACCGGCGAGCAGGTGCTCGTCGCCTGGCCCGGCCCGTCGCTCGCCCCGCGCGAGCGGGCCGTGGTCCGGGTGCGCACCCGCGACGCTGACTCTGGCGTCTGGGGACCGCTGAGCGAGCCCGTGGTGGCCGAGCGCGGCCTCTCCCCCGCCGACTGGCAGGCGCGGCTCGTCGGCCCGGGCTACGACGAGGGCCGAGGGCTCGACCGTCGCGCCCCGCTGCTGCGTCGCGAGTTCACGCTGCCCCCTGGCCCAGCCGTCTCGGACCGCCCGGTCGATGCCGCCGGCTCTGTCGGGACCGTGAGCACTGCGGAGGCCGCGAGCCCTGCGGAGAACGCCAGCTCGACCGAGGCGGCCGGCTCCGGCGAGGTCCGCAGGGCCCGCCTGAGCGTCACCGCCCACGGCGTCGCCGAGGTCGAGATCAACGGGGTGCGCGTCGGCGCAGACGAGCTGATCCCCGGCTGGACGCCGTACCAGGACCGGCTGCGTGTGCTCACCTACGACGTGACCGATCTCGTGGTGCCCGGCGACAACGCGATCGGTGCATGGCTCGCCGACGGCTGGTTCCGTGGTCGCCTCGGCTTCGAGGGTGGGTCCTGGGACGTCTACGGTTCGCACGTCGGCCTGCTCGCCCAGCTCGAGGTGACCACGGCCGAGGGCACCACGACAGTCGTCACGGACGGATCCTGGCGCAGCACCCCAGGACCGCTCACCCGGTCGAGCCTCTACGACGGCGAGACCTACGACGCGCGGCTCCACCCGACGGGCTGGTCCGAGCCAGGCTTCGACGACTCCACCTGGCACCCCGTGGTCGAGCACGCGCTCGACGTCGGCGTGCTCGGTGCCCCGGACGGCCCGCCGGTGCGGTGCGTCGAGGAGATCGCCCCTGTCTCCGTCACCTGCACGGGGCGGGGCACCTACCTGCTCGACTACGGGCAGAACCACTCGGGGCGCCCGAGGCTGCGGATCCCCGCAGCACCCGCAGGGACGGTCGTGCGGGTCCGCCACGCGGAGGTGCTGCAGGACGGCGCGATCTACACCCGGACGTTGCGGGAGGCGGCGTCGACCGACGAGATCGTCACGGCTGGCGACGCCGTCGAGTGGGAACCACGGTTCACGGTCCACGGCTACCGCTACGCCGAGGTCTCCGGCTGGCCGGGCGACCTCGCGCCCGGCGCCGTCGTGTCTCGCGTGATCCACTCCGACATGGAGCGCACGGGCTGGTTCCGCTGCTCTGACCCCGACGTCGAACGCCTCCACGAGAACGTCGTGTGGAGCCTGCGGTCGAACGTCGTCGACATCCCCACGGACTGCCCCCAGCGCGACGAACGCCTCGGCTGGACCGGCGACATCCAGGTGTTCGCCCCCACGGCCGCCACCCTGTACGACGTGCACGGCTTCCTGGCCGACTGGCTGCGGACCCTGGCGTCGGAGCAGGAACGCTTCGGTGGAGTCGCCCCGGTGTACGCACCCTGGGTCCCGGCCCGATCTTTCTGGAGCCCTGAGCAGGCGATCGCCGCCTGGGGCGACGTCGCCTCCCTCACGCCGCTCGCCCTCTACGGACGCTCGGCAGACCGCGCGCTGCTCGAGCGGCAGTACCCGAGCGCGACCTCCTGGGTCGACCTGGTGGCCGGGCTCGCCGGCCCCTCCAGGCTCTGGGACACGGGGCTCCAGCTCGGCGACTGGCTCGACCCGACCGCACCACCCGAAGACCCCATCAAGGCGCAGACCGACCCGCACCTGGTCGCGACGGCGTACTTCGCCAGGTCGGCCTGGGCGGTGGCTCGCACGGCCGAGATCCTCGGCCGGGTCGACGACGCGCAGCGCTACGACGCCCTCGCCGCCGAGATCCGTGCCGCCTATCAGGGCCGGTACCTGGGCGAGGACCCGATGCACGACACCCAGACCGCGCACGCTCTCGCGATCGCCTTCGACCTCCTGCCCGACGACGACGCCCGGCTCAGCGCCGGAGCGCGCCTCGCGGAGCTCGTCCGGGCAGGCGGTGGCACCATCGGGACCGGTTTTGCCGGGACGCCTGTCCTCACCGACGCGCTCAGCTCGACGGGCCAGACCGACGTCGCCTACGAGCTGCTGCTCGGTCGCACCTCGCCCTCGTGGCTCGCGACGGTCGACCTCGGCGCGACGACCATCTGGGAGCGCTGGGACTCGATGCTGCCCGACAGCACCGTGAACCCCGGCGACATGACCTCCTTCAACCACTACGCCCTCGGGTCCGTCGCCGACTGGATGCACAGGGTGGTCGCGGGCCTCGAGGCCGTCGAGCCTGGATACCGGCGGATCCGGGTCGCGCCGCGTCCCGGCGGCGGGCTCACCTCGGCAGCGTCACGCCAGATCACCCCCTACGGCGAGGCCACGGTGAGCTGGGAGATCAGCGGCGACGAGCTGGTCGTCAGGTTCACGGTCCCCGTCGGAGCGACAGCCCAGGTGGACGTCGTCGGGGTCGACCACGTCGAGGTCGGGCACGGGACCTACGAGGTGCGGGCCCCCGCGTGAGGCGCTGACGCGCGCACCACGAGGTGCGGCTGGAGCAGCACAGCCTCGTGGACGTGCCCCGCGGTGCGTGCCTCGTCGATGACCAGGCGCGCGCCGCGTCGACCCATCTCCTCACCGGGCTGCGCGACAGTGGTCAGCGGGACGGGGAGGTCCCAGACAGCCTGGTTGTTGTCGTAGCCGACCACCGCCACGTCCGAGGGCACAGAGATCCCCTCGGCGAGGAGCGCCTGCACGATGCCGGCCGCGAGCAGGTCGGAGGCCGCGACGATCCCGTCGACCCGCCCGGCCCGGACGTCGGCGACGAGGCGTCTGCCGATCTGGACACCGTCCTCACGGTTGATCGCGTCCGGGCGGAGCTCGTCGACTGCGACCAGACCAGCACCCGCGAGCGCACGCCTGAAGCCGTCACGGCGGTCGTGGACCGGTCGCAGGACCTCGGGACCGCCGACGAAGACGAGACGCGTGCGACCCGTGCCGAGCAGGTGCTCGGTCGCGATGTACCCGCCGAGCTCGTTGTCGACGGCCACGCTGCAGAACCAGGCCTCGGGGGCCGAGAAGTTCAGCAGGACGACCGGGCGCCCGCCTGAGCGCGCTCCGACCAGGGCCGCCATGTGCTCTTCGTCGCTCAGGGTGATCATGCTGCCGGCGACGCTCAGCTCGTCGAAGAGCTCGAGGTTGCGGACCTCGCGACCGAGCTCGTTGTCGCCGTCGGCGAGCAGGACGCTCATCCCGAGGGACTCGGCGTGCTCACCGGCACCGCGCGCGATGTCGACGAACAGCGAGTTGCTGAGGTCGGTCATCGCCAGACCGATGGCCGAGCTGCGTCCTCCGGCGAGGGACCGGGCCATGCGGTTCGGCCGGTACCCGAGGGCAGCGACGGCGTCCTCGACCTTCGCTCGGGTGGCGTCGGTGACGCGCTCGGGATGGTTGAGGACGTGCGAGACGGTCCCGAGAGAGACACCGGCGCGGGCTGCGACGTCGGCCATCGAAGGCCGAGACCCGACTGTGCCTGGGGGCGACGAGGCCGGTGGGGACGAGGCGGGTCGAGACAAGGCTGGTCGAGGCAAGGCGGGCGGAGTAGTCCGGCCCGGGGTCGTGGCAGGCACGGGTGCCGAGCCGTCAGCACCACCGTCGTGCTGCGCGTCGCGCTGACTCACCTGTCCCCCGCCTCCCGTCGGTGAGCCACGCTTCTCGCCCGCTCACCTGCGAACCCGCCCAGCATAGGCCGGGGGCGGCAGTCGACCGGCACTCTCCACCACCGCTCGTCGAGCCGTGCTCTCGGTGGCGAGCACTCCGTCGGGCTGCCAGACGACCGGCAGAGGTGCGCTCAGCCGGGCGCGTCCACCTGACGTCGGCTACGCCTCGCGACGAACCGTGCCGTCGCGCTGTTCACGAGCACACCCGACGGACCGCCGTCGAAGCGTCCTGCCGCGTCGGGCCACGCGAGGATCTTCCGGTCGCTGCGACTCCCGACCTCGCCAGTCTCGACGTCGACAGGCACGACCCTCGTCCCTCCGGCACGCGCTGCGCCGAAGATCTCGTCGACGACAGCAGCCGTCTCGGCGTCCCCTGTGGGCACCGAGGCACGCAGCTCACCGTTGAGCAGCCCGCCGTCCGTGGGGACGCACCGCAGGAGGTTCGCCAGGCCGCTGCCGACCATGGCGTAGACCCAGTACCGCCCGGAGGGGTTGGGCACCACGTAGTCGTCGTGGAACCTGTCCTCGGAGACGATGCGCGTGTCGACGATCGTCACGTGCCGCCCCGTGCACTCCCGCAGCGTGGTCCGGAACCGTGGGCGCGGGGTCGACTCCTGGTCGGCGGTGTCGACGAACCGCAGCTCGGGGACACGGGACAGCAGCTCGTCGGCGAGCGAGTCTTCGTCGGCGGACGTGAGGAACAGGACCAGCTGGTGGAGCGTCGAGCGCTGGCTCATGAGGCCCTTCTCGGGGTCGGCTCGGGGGCGGGCGTGGTCGTGTGCGCCAGGGCTCGGACTGCTGGCCGACGGAGACGTCGAGACCGCCCGCCGCAAGTGAGACCGCCCAGGCCGACAGCACGGCCGGGCGTCGTCGAGATGCTCATCGGAGCAGACTAGCGAAGCTCTCGGCTGGCAGCACCGAGGCGTCCCGGAGCCGCCCTCCCTCGTCTCTCGCGGATACCCACACGGCTTCGCACCCCTCGTTACCTACAGCCATTAGGTTCGATGCTATGGTCTGTAGGACAAGAGATCTTCGAGAGGACCGACATGGCACGCGCAGGCATCACCCCGGCTCGCCTCGCCAAGGCCGCCGCCGAGCTGGCCGACGAGGCCGGCTTCGAGCACGTGACGGCCGCCGAGGTCGCGCGGCGCGTCGGCGTGCAGACCGCGAGCCTGTACTCGCACGTGGCCGGGACCCCCGCGCTGCGCGAGAGCGTGTCGCTGCTCGCCCTCGCCGAGCTCGCCGACCGTGCCGAGGCAGCCGTCCTCGGACGCACGCGTCGCGACGCCCTCGCCGGCCTGGCCGACGCCTTCCGCGACTACGCCCGCGAGCACCCCGGACGCTTCGCAGCGACAGTCGTCCCGCTGTCCCCCGAGACCGCCCGGGCGAGCGCCGGCCCACGGCACGCGCGCCTCATCGAGGCCGTGCTGCGCGGCTACGCGCTCGACGGAGCCGTGCACGTGCACGCCACCCGGCTGCTCGGCAGCACGATCCGGGGGTTCATCACCCTCGAGGCAGGCGGCAGCTTCGACCACAGCTCGCCAGACCCCGGCGAGAGCTGGGAGCAGATCATCGACGCCCTCGACGCCCTGCTCTCGGACTGGCCGACCCGCTGACCCCGTCGGCCCGCCGCACCCCATCAGCACCAGCACCAGCACCAGCACCAGCACCAGCAGAGACGAGCACAGCATGACCTCCGCCCTCACCTCCATCCCGCTGACCCAGGACGTAGTCCGTGGCGCCGCCGAGCTCGAGCCGACAGGCCGCGGCGTGCGCATCCACCGTCTGCCGGCCTGGGCGCGGGCACAGTGCGCCGACCCGCAGCTCGCGATGGTCGAGGCGCAGGCCTCGGGCGTCAGGATCGCCCTGCGCACCACGGCGACCGTCGTCGAGCTCGACCTGATGAGGACCCGCACCGTCTACGCGGGTCTGCCCGGGCGCCCCGACGGGATCGTCGAGCTGGCCGTCGACGGCGAGGTCGTCGCGCAGGCGACCACGTCGGGGGGCACCACGGTCACCGTCGACATGACCACCGGCACCCCGAGCGTCGACGACGGTCCGGCCTTCACGGCGCGGTTCGACGGCCTGCCGAGCACCGCCAAGGACGTCGAGCTGTGGCTCCCGCACAGCGAGACCCTCGAGCTCCTCGATCTCCGGGCGGATGCTCCCGTCGAGCCCACCCCCAGCGAGCGTCCGGTCTGGGTGCACCACGGCAGCTCGATCAGCCACGGCTCCAACGCCACGCACCCCACGGGCATCTGGCCCGTCGTCGCGACCCGTCGCTCCGGTGTCGACCTCGTGAACCTCGGCTTCGGGGGCAGCGCCCTCCTCGACCCCTTCGTGGCCCGCGTCATCCGCGACACCCCCGCCGACCTGATCAGCCTCAAGCTCGGCATCAACCTCGTGAACTCCGACCTGATGCGGCGCCGTGCCTTCGGTCCCGCCGTCCACGGGTACCTCGACACCATCCGCGACGGCCACCCGTCAACCCCGCTGCTCGTGATCTCGCCGATCTACTGCGCGATCCACGAGACCACCCCCGGTCCCGGTGCCTTCGACGTCGCAGCCCTCGCCGAGGGACGGATGGCCTTCGCGGCGACAGGTGACCCGGCCGAGGCCACCGAGGCCCCCACCGGCAGGCTCACGCTCGCTGTGATCCGCGACGAGCTCGCCCGGGTCGTCCACGAGCGCCAGGCCCACGACCCGAACCTGCACTACCTCGACGGCCGCGAGCTCTACTCCGAGGCTGACGCCGCCGAGCACCCCCTGCCCGACAACCTGCACCCCGACGCGGCGACGCACCAGACGATGGGCGAGAGGTTTGTCGAGCGTGGGATGAGGCTCAGCCTCAGCCGAGCGGCGACGGGATCTTGATCGACCTGAACCCGTCACCCGACCGGGTCGGCTGCCAGCGCCGCCAGTGCTTGGTCGACAGCGTGACAGGGGCGTGCTCCTGGACGTGGCGGGCCGCCGGGGCGAGGCGCTCGTCTGCGGGGAGGTTCATCCAGAGCGAGAGCGTCGAGCCCGAGGTGCCGTAGATCGCGCGGATCCCTGAGGCGCCCAGGAGGCGTCCGTAGCCGTCGACCGCGAAGCCGCCGAAGACCTCCGGGGCGATGTCGGCCCAGGGCTCACCCGTGCCCGGGTCGACGAGGGTGACCGCGAGCGAGTGCGTGAGCACGGCGAGCGGTGCCCGGTATCGCGTGGTCTGCGGACCGACGTCGACCAGCTCGGCGAGGACCTCGTCGACCGTGTCGCTGCGGACCACCCACTCGGTGTGCGTCTGAGAGCGGTGGCGCGGTCCGCCGAGACGCTCGGTCGCAAAGGCCCTGAGCCTGTCGGTCGGGGCCGCGTCACCAGCGGTCGAGACCTGGAAGGACCAGGTCGGTGGTCCTTCAGTCTGCGTGCAGGCGTCGAGGAACCGCTCCACCCGCTCCTTGGCGCTCGTGGGGGTCTTCACCCGGAGGGCGTGCGCTCCCCCGGATGCTGCGGGCAGCCCGTCGTAGGTCACGACCTGGAGGGGTCCGGCGGCTTCGCTCGACGTCATGCGCAGCATCCTAGGGCGGTGAGCCGACGCCCGGCCGGGCAGCCCACTGCGTCCACCGGGCAGCCCACAGCGTCCGAACAGGACGCACGAGGCGCGCCGACAGTCTCCGGTCGACGCGCCTCGTGTCTCAGGTCATCTCCAGCTCGAGCATCGCTGGCTGTGTGCGACGCCGAGCTCAGGCTCAGCCCTGGTCAGACCGCACTGCGGGCGCTGGCCCAGGTCACGCCTCGTCGCGTCCCGCCGACAGCGCCGTGACCGTGTCGCGCAGCGTCCCCAGACCCAGGGTCAGCTGCAGCACGTTGCGCGCCGTCCGCTGGACCTCGCCGAGCGAGATCCCGTCAGGCTGGGCCAGCGAGGTGAGCAGCGACGCCTGGGCGACCTGGTCGAACTCGCCCGTGATGTGGTCGAACCAGCCACCGGGCATGAACACGTCGACCTGCGCGCGGACGCGGTACGCGTCGTCCGTGACCGTGGGGAAGTCGGGGTCGGTGTCGTGCTGCATCCACCAGTCGGTCACGACGGTGCCTGTGAAGCCCCACTCGTCACGGAGGATCTGCGTGCAGAGCTCGTCGTTGTAGTGCGACCAGACGCCGTTGATCTTGTTGTACGAGGTCATGATCGTGCGGGGAGCCGACTCGGTGATCGCGATCTGGAACCCGCGCAGGTAGATCTCACGGAGCGCACGCTCGGAGACGCGCGAGTCGTTGAGGTTGCGGTTTGTCTCCTGGTTGTTCGCCGCGAAGTGCTTGGGGCAGGCTGCGACGCCGGCCTCCTGGACTCCCCCGATGACGGCGGCGGCCACCAGGCCCGTGACGAGCGGGTCTTCGGAGAAGTACTCGAAGTTGCGTCCGCACAGCGGGTCGCGGTGGATGTTCATGCCCGGGCTGAGGAGCACGTGCGTGTTCTTGCGGACCATCTCCTGGCCGTGGGCTGCCGCGAGGCGGCGCACGAGCGGGGTGTTCCACGTCGCGGCGAGCGCAGCGCCCGAGGGCAGCAGCGACGCGTAGGCGGAGAGGCGGATGCCGGAGGGTCCGTCGGTCGTGGTGACCGGCGGGACGCCCTTGGCACGCAGCGACTCGCTGATCCCGGCGAAGACGCCGGCGTTGCCGGCGGCGCCGAGCTCGCTGCCCATGACGCGGTCTCCGCGGGTGAGCGCCTCGAGCTCGTCGTCGGTGAGCTGGGCGACGAAGGCGTCGAGGGTCGCGGTGCCCGCGGCCACGTCGGCGAGGGTGATGCCCTGGTCGCCGGTCTGCTCGACGGCGGGGACCTGGCGGGCCTCGATGCGCTCACGGCGCGAGGACTGGCGGGTGGGGACGTCCTGCCAGGCGATGACAGCCTGGCCTGCGGCGTCGCGGTCGAGGGTCATCCGCTGGAAGGCGTGCTCGGCCTCGGGGGCGCAGGCCTCGGCGAGCTGCTCGACGACGCGCAGCTCGTCGAGGGTGAAGGACCCGGACTCGGTGGCCGTGCGGACGTCGGTCCCGACGTAGACCGTGTAGGTGCCGGCCTCGAGGACGTAGGCGGACCTGTGGCCGGTGACGCCCGAGTCGTCGTAGGAGGCGAGCGAGGCGACCGGGAAGGACAGGTCGACGGTGTCGTCCTCACCCGGTGCGAGCTGGCGGGACTTCGCGAAGGACGTGAGGACGCGGGCCGGCTTGCCGAGGCTGCCGTCGGGCGCCTGGACGTAGACCTGGACGACCTCGGCTCCCGGGTGCTCCGACCCGGTGTTGGTCACGGTCGCCGAGACCGTCACGTCGGTCTCGGACGTCTCGACCGTCGTCGCGACGTCGAAGGTCGTGTACCCGAGGCCGAAGCCGAAGGGGAACAGCACCTTCTCGGGGGCGAAGGTCTCGAAGTAGCGGTAGCCGACGTAGATGTCCTCGGCGTAGTCGTTGTGCTCGAGGCCGCCGAAGTTCGGTGCGCTCGGGTAGTCCTCGTAGTGACGGGCGATGGTGTCGGTCAGGCGCCCACCGGGCACCTGGACGCCCGTGAGCACGTCGGCGACCGACCGCGCACCCTCCATGCCGCCCTGCCACGCGTAGAGCACCGAGGAGATCTTGTCGCCGTACTCCTCGAGCCAGGCGAGGTCGATGACGTTGCCGCAGTCGAGGACCACGACTGTGCGCTCGAACTCAGCAGTCACGGAGTCGAGGAGCGCACGCTCGTCGTCGGTGAGGTAGTAGCTGCCGGGCTCGAGGGTGTTCTCGCGGGCCTCGCCCGCGGCGCGGCCGATGACGACGACAGCGGCGTCGGTGCGCGACGCGGCGGCGCGGACGGTCTCGCGCTCGATCGGCATCTCCTCGAAGTACCGGGGCCAGTTGCCCCAGGTGCCCTCGTCAGGCTGGTTGTCCTTGGACCACTGCGTGTAGAGGCCGGCGAGCTCGGCGTCGACGTCGACGACGGCCGCGTCGCGCAGGGCGTCGAGGAGGTTCCAGGAGTACGGGGCGTTCACGTCGCCACCCGAGCCGTAGCCCACGGTGAAGTAGTCGACCTGCACGCGGGAGAACAGCGCGACGCGCGCACGCTGTGCGAACGGGAGCGTGCCGTCGTTGCGCAGCAGGACAGCGCCGTCCGCGGCAGCCTCACGGCAGAGTGCGGCGAGCTCGGGGTCGACCCAGGTGTCGGTGTCGACCAGGCTCGTCGACGCCTGCGCCAGCTCCTGCTCACCGGCCGAGAGCTCCGTGGTGGGGGTGTCCGACGGCGTGTTCATGTGATGAGGCTCCTGGTGGTCGGGGGTGCTGGCGGCGGACCCGTCTGGTGCGCGGGCCGCGACGCCCGTGAGATGACGTCGCACGTCACGATACCCAACTGAACGAGCGAAAGGTGTTTTTCCCGGGTGCGTCTCTCAGGTTCGAGCACCGACCGCTCGGCGGTGCTCCCGGGGCGACGGAGAGAACTCTCCATCGACCTCCCCGGTGCCCAGGTGGTGGGATCGACCCGACCCACTCGTGCCGCTGCCCCCGGGAGAGACACCGATGCCGACCTTCACCCACTTCATGGCCCACGCGCCGATCGACGAGCAGACCGTCGCACGGTTCGCGCCCACGGTCCCCGCCGAGGTGGTGTCGGCGTGGCGCGAGCACGGGTCGGGCTACGTGTCGGACGGGTACTTCAGGTTCGTCGACCCGGGCCACGCCGCGCAGATGCTCGAGGGCACCATGAACCTGCCCGTGGGGTCGACGGTCCTGTTCACGACAGCCCTCGGCGACCTCGTCGTGCACCTCGGCGGACGGTACCTCGTGGTCAAGTTCCGCTGGGGCGTGATCGACGTGACGCCCGTGGGGACAGGCTTCCCCGACCTCCTGCGCCTCATGGAGGACCCGGCCGCCCGCGATCTCTCCTTCGAGTGGTCCCCGTACCTGGAGGCCGGTCAGCGCACCGGTGTGCCCAGCATGGACGAGGTCCTCGGCTTCGTGCCGATGCTGGCGATGGGCGGGGCTCCCGTCGCGGCGAACCTGCAGCGGATGGGCTTGTGGGAGCACCTCGCGATCATCGCGCAGATGGCCGGCGTGCCCACGGTCCGGGGCGACCTGCGCACACCCGAGACCGACCGTCCGGTCCCGGCACCCGTCCCCGTCGAGAGGTCCCAGCTCTCCCCCACCCTCGAGCCGCTGGCCGCCCGCGGCGAGAGCCTCTTCAGGCAGCTCGCGACGAAGACGGGGCAGGGGATGACCGACCCGTTGACCTTCGTGCCCGTCGACGACGGCGTCGCCGTCGTGCGCGCCGTCCGCGGCGGGGGCACGATCTTCGTCGGACCGGACCAGACCGTGCTCTACAGCGGCTCGTCGCTCAGCTTCGACGACGGGGTGCGCGCCTTCCGGAGCGGGATGCGGACTGCACCGGAGAAGTTCTGATCCCTAGGCCTTCTGTCGTCGGGAGCGGTGGTCGGGGTGCCGTACGCTCTCCGACATGGCTACTGCTCTCATCACGGGCGGCACGTCAGGCATCGGTGCGGCCTTCGCCGAGGCGCTGGCCTCCCGTGGCGTCCACCTCGTCCTCGTGGCGCGAGACGCGGCACGCCTCGCGGTCGCCGCGCAGCGCCTGACCGCAGCGCACGGCATCGAGGTCGAGACCCTCAGCGCCGACCTGGCCGACCGCGCAGACGTCCTGCGGGTCGCCGACCGCCTCGAGGACGAGGACCGTCCTGTCGACCTGCTCGTCAACAACGCCGGGGCGGGTGTGCGCACCCCGCTCGTCTCGCGCGACCTCGCCTCGCACGACCTCGGCCTCGACGTGATGTGCCGTGCCGTCCTGGTCCTCGGCGGGGCGGCCGGGCGGTCGATGGCCGCGCGCGGCTCGGGGGCCATCATCAACGTGTCGAGCCTGCAGAGCCTGTTCACGACGGGGTCCTACGCCGCGATGAAGGCCTGGGTCACCTCGTACTCCCAGGGCCTCTCCGTCGAGCTCCAGGGCACGGGCGTCACCGTCACCGCTGTCCTCCCGGGGTGGGTGCGGACGGCGTGGCACTCCCCCGACGGCGACCGCCGCAGCTCCGTCCCCGGATGGCTCTGGACGGAGCCCGAGGTCGTCGCTGCTGCAGCGCTCCGGGCCAGTGCCCGCGGGCGAGCCGTCTGCATCCCCACCTGGCGGTACGCCGTCATCGGCTGGTGGGCACGCCACCTCCCCCGGCCGGTCGTCCGCTGGGTCTCCGCTAGGATCTCGTCGAGCAGGCGCGACTCCCAGCAGAGCAGGCGCGAGTCCCAGCAGAGCGTGCAGGCAGCCGCGCCGCACGACGGACGGGGCCAGGGCTCGTGAGGCTCGACCGCTTCAGGTCCAAGACCGTCGCCGCCGTCCGCTTCGTCGCCCAGCGCGGTCTCCTCAAGCCCGTCGTGCGATGCGTCGTCAAGGTCTCCGTGCACGGCGAGGACCAGCTGACCGACCTGCGGCCGCCGTTCATCGTCGTCGCGAATCACGCGAGCCACCTGGACGCACCGGTGATCCTGGGGTGGCTGCCTCGCCGGCACTCCCGTTACCTGGCGGCGGGCGCCGCGGCGGACTACTTCTTCGACGTGTGGTGGCGCAAGTGGCTCACCATGCTGTTCTTCAGCGCATTCGCGATCGAGCGCAAGGGCGAGCGCAAGCGCGGCGGAGTGTCCCGCAGCCTGCTCGATCGCGGCGTCCCGCTGCTGATCTTCCCTGAGGGGGGCCGCTCCAAGTCGGGTGCCGTCCGCCCCTTCAAGCGTGGCGCGGCAGCCCTGGCGATCATGTCTGAGGTGCCGTGCGTGCCCGTCGCGCTCGTCGGGACCTCAGCCGCGATGCCCAGCGGGGCCACCTGGCCCACGCGGGGGCGCCCGCCCGTCGACGTCGTCATCGGCGCGCCGATGCTCCCCGGGCCCGAGGACACTCCCGTGACCTTCACCGCTCGGCTCTCCGCGGAGGTCCTCAGGCTCCACGCCTCGGTGGCCACCACGCCGGTCCTCGTCCAGGACGACACGGTCCCGCCGGCGCCGTCGGGCACCCGCGCGCCGAGGCCCTCGCGCACCGAGGTCGCAGAGGTCACCAAGGTCACCGCCGAGCGGCCGACGGTCGACGGTCCCGGCTAGAGGGTCGCGTTGCTATCGTGGTGGTGGCACCTTGTGTGCCCTCACGCAGTCGATGACGAAGTGCTCGTCTGACACGTCCGCAGAGAGGACTGGCCCCGGCCAGGACACGTCCGCGGTGGAGATTGCGCAACCGAACCGACCGGGGCGGTTGTCATCACCATGCCGCTGCGCGGCGCGAGCGAAGGGCGGACACCATGTCCACCACCACGACAGGCAAGACCGACAAGACCGACAAGGCGACGCAGGACCTCCAGGACGTCGTCGCGAAGATCTCCGGATGGCCCGAGCCCTACGCGACCATCGGCACCCGTCTGCACGAGACGATCCTCGCGGCAGGCCCGAAGCTCAAGCCGCGGATCTGGTACGGCATGCCGGGCTACGCGACCAGCCGGACGGCGCCGGTCGTCGTGTTCTTCAGGCTCGACGGCGACACCATGTCGCTCGGGCTCTCGGAGAAGGCGACGGTCGCCCGCGAACCAGGGACGACGCTGCACCCCTCGGCGTGGTTCCTCAGCGAGATCGACGACGCGACGCTCGCGAAGGTCAGCGAGCTCGTCCGGACGGCGTTCTCCTGAGCTGAGACTGTCGGCCCCGCTGGTGGGGCAGGTCACCCGCACGACCTTCCTCACCAGCGAGAGGGCTCCCTGCCATCAGCATCTAGCCCAGCGCTCAGGCCGCCGGGTCGTCGGCGACCAGGGACGAGAGCCCCTCCCGCTCGGCGGCGGCATCGACCTCTGGGTCGCGGGCCGCGACCCGCGCGACCAGCTGGACGAGCGCCTCGTGGACCGTCGTCCTGAGGAAGGCGACCGGGTCTGGTGCGTGGTTGGCGTCGTCTCGGGTCACGTGCACCTGTGCCGTCGCGGTGCGCCGCGCGAGGGAGACCCGCGGTGACCGCAGACCTGAGGGCCCGGAGCCCGGCGTGACGTCACCTCCGATCATCAGGACGAGGTCGAGGTCGTAGGAGAACGGCTCGTCTCGCAGGACCCGCCGGATCCGGGCGACCTCTTCGATGATCCCGTCCTGAGGAGTGGGGCCGCCGTAGACGGTGCGGAGGATGACCCGGCCTGCGCGGTCCTCGTCCGCGGCCGACGAGGTGGATCCGGCCTCGACGGTCCTCGGCGGGGCGGAGGGGCGTGGCCCCGGGTGCTCGGCGGCTGCGTGATCGTCCACCGGGTCAGGCTAGCGTCGACGGTGACCACGCATCCAGGCTCTGCTCCGCGGAGAGCCCGTCGTCGCGTCGAAAGCTGCTCGGCGAGACCAGTCGACACCGTCGTGCACAGAACTCATGAGACGCTCTCACGAAGCAGACTCGAGCGAGGGATCGTGCGATGACAACTCACATGACACGAAGACTGGGTGCTGCTGTGCTCATCTCGGCTCTGCTCCCCGCGGGTTGCCTGGCCCGGACCCCGGAGTCGCCTGCCGGAGCGGCGCCGACTCCGCCGTCGCTCGTCCTGACGAGTCCGGAGCCGACACCGAGCTCCACGACGGACTCGACACTGGCCGCGTCAGACCTCTCCTGGCACCTGCTCGGACGGCCCGAGCTCTCGTCCGTCGCGACCGACCGGGCCGGGACCGGGCTCGTCCTCTACTGGTACGGCCCGGAACCTGCTTCGGAGCTCTCGGCGTTGGCGGCGACCTATCCCGAGGTGGTTGTCGAGGTGCACGGCACCGACTACCTCCCTCGCGACCTGCAGGACCTTGCGAGCGATCTGCTCATCACCGAGGAGGCGTCAGGCGTCGGAGCGGTCTCAGTCCGTCCCGACGGCTCAGGGCTGGACGCCTTCGTGCACGGCAGCCCGTCCCACCAGTCGCTGGCCGCCATGGAGATCCGTCTCTCAGAGTCGACTGGTGTGCCTGTCACTGTTGAGTCTGGCGCTCCAGTCCCAGCGATGTAGCGACTGCTCGTGGACGGTCTGCCCGGTGGATGCCGAGGTCGGTGCGGCCCGACGCGAGGTCGTCGCGCAGGGCACGTGTCCCCTGGTAGTCGCCGTCCCGCAGTCGGCGGTACGGCCTGACGGTCTCGGTGCTCAGCGAGGCGATCCTGCTGCGGAGCCGTTCGGTCTCGCGCTCGACGGCCGCTCTGTCGAGGGAGTCAGCGTCAGTGATCACGTGCAGGTCGAGAGTCTCGATGCCGGTGTACCAGAGCGTGCCGTGGGTCAGCGGGAACAGCAGCGAGTCGATGTCGCCGCTGATGCCGCGCGGCCCGATGGTGCGCTCGTCCTCCCCCGCCGTGACGACCACGAGCGCCCTGCGTCCGGCGAGGCCACCGTCGCCATAACGGCGCGGGACGTCGAGCTCCGGGTCCATGTCGCCGTAGGCGAAGCCCGCTGTCAAGACACGATCGAACCAGCCCTTGAGGATTGCCGGCGGGCCGTACCACCAGAGCGGGAACTGGATGACGAGCAGCTCGGCTGCGGCGAGCTTGGCCTGCTCGGCGCGGACGTCGTCAGGGAGCTGGCCAGCGGCGAAGGTCTCACCGACCTGCTCCGCGATGTTGCCCGGCGTGCCGGCGAGGTCGCCGAGGTCGCGCTCGCTCAGCACAGGGTCGAAACCCTCGGCGTAGAGGTCGGAGGTCAGGACTTCGTGGGTGGCGGAGAGGGCCCCTGCCCCGGCACGGAACAGGTGGTTGCCGAGGGACTGCTGGCGGGGGTGGGCGTGGACCCAGAGGGCTGTGCCTGGGGTCGGCGGGTTCTCGATCATGGGGGTCTCCTGGGGTGCGACGGGGCGGTCGGTGGTCTCGGGGGCTGCGGTGGTAGGGCCGTGGGCGGAGCTTCTGGGCACGGCGGAGCTGAGCGGACCGCGGTACTGCCGGGCGGTCGCGCTCTCCGGTGACGCGTTCGACGGGTCTCAGGCCGTAGGCATGGCCCCGATGGAGGTCTCGCCAGCAGCGACGGAGCCGTCCGCGGCCGCCAGCGCCGTGACCACCTTGGTCAGAGCGGCGCGGGCTCGGTCGGCGCTGATCCGGCCTGTGATGGCGGCGCGGCCCAGCGCGTCGCCCGCGCCGACGATCCCCACGAGCCCTGCGCCGTCGAGGGTGCGTGAGTACGGCGTCAGGGCGTCGCGACACATGCCGAGGTACTCGTCCTGGGCCTCCTGGCGCAGGGCGTCGAGGGTGGGCGACCCGGCGAGGGCCGACACGACGTCGGCGAGCTCTCGACCCTCGGCGATGCAGCAGTCGACGTAGGCGCTCGCGACGACCGAGGCCACCGCAGGCAGTGCAGGTTCAGCACCGTCGAGGGCGGCGGCGAGCGTGTCACGCTGACGTGCCTCGAAGGCTCGGTACAGCTCGGCGAGGACCCCGGACCTGCCGCCGAAGTGGTCGTAGACCAGCGGCTTGGTCACCCCGGCCCGGTCGGCGAGCCGCGCGAGCGTGAGCTCGTCGGTGCCGTCGTCGCGGATGAGGTCGCGGGCGACGTCGAGCAGCTGGGCGTGGCGCTCGTCGCGGGACAGGCGCTTGCGAGGAGGCACTACGGGGTCAGCGGTCACGATGGTCCTCCTGATGGTTGGCAAGTCTCAGGCGGCCGATCTCCCCGGCCACCTCTACTTACAGACCGTAACTTACGATGAGTAAGAAGTCCACGTGATCCTTCGTGCGTCTCGTCTCGTCTCGTCGCGTCGCGGCTCGCCTCACGCCTCACGCCTCACGCCTCACGCCTCACGCCTCACGCCTCACGCCTCACGCCTCACGCCTCACGCCTCACGCCTCACGCCTCACGAGCATGGACGGCGACGAGTGCCGCCTCCACGCGGTTGCGTGCTCCCGTCGTCCGCAGGATCGACGTCATGTGCGTCTTCACGGTCCCCGGCGCGAGGAACAGCTCCGCGGCGATCTCCGGGTTGGAGCGTCCGAGACCGACGAGCCTGAGGATCTCCTGCTCCCGCGGGGTCAACGCCGCGAAGCGCCGACGGGCGTCCCACACCCGGATGGCATCCGTCCCGAGAGGTCGGCCGAGCATGCGGCGGGCGATCGTCGGGGAGAAGAACGCACCACCTGTCGCGACGGCATGCACGGCGAGGACCAGCTCGCGCGGGTCGCCGGACTTGAGGACGAAGCCGTCGGCGTCGAGCGCGAGCGCCTCGGCCACGTAGTCGTCCTCCCCGAAGGTCGTGACCAGCACGCAGGGCAACGAGGATCCGTCGGCGCGCAGCGCCCGGAGCACGTCGAGGCCCGACAGCACGGGCATCCGGATGTCGAGGACGAGTGCGTCGAGCGGCGTCGACCGGGCGAGGGCGAGTGCCGCCTGACCGTCACCGGCCTCACCCACCACCTCGATGTCGGCGTCGCTCGTGAGGATCGCCGCGATGCCCACCCTGACCATCGGCTCGTCGTCCGCGACCAGGACGCGCAACCGCCGTGCCGCGCTCATCCGAGCCCCCTCGCGGTCAGCTCGACGGCTGCGAGCGCCAGGACGATGACGGCGGCCGCACCGACGAGCACCATGACGCCACGACGGTGTGCTGCAGACGCTAGGTCGAAGACCGAGGTGGTGCCTTCTTCGGCAGGTGGGGTCGTCGGTGACTCTGCGCTGCTCACTCGCGGGACACGAGCCGACAGGACGAAGGCATCGGCACAGTCGTCCCAGCTGACCATTCCACCGTGCCGCGCAGCCTCGCGGGCGAGCGCGCCGAGCCCGGTCCCGGACCCGGCGCCCTTCCCCGCGCCGGGACCCGTGCCCGACGGTCCACCGTCCTGACGCGATCTCGGGTTGGAGACCGTGAGCAGCAGGTCCCCAGCTTCTGTCTCGACGACCACACGGACCGGTTGCCCTGGCGCGTGCTTGGCCGCGTTGGTCAGCGCCTCCTGCAGCACCCGCGCACCGAGCACCCCACCGAGTCCGCTGCCCTGCCCCGCCACGAGGTCAGCCCCCTTGAGCGTCACGGTCATCCCCGAGCGGCGCGCACCGTCGAGCAGGACGCCGACAGCCGCCCCCGGCGCCGGGCGTCCAGTCCCCGTCCGCAAGGTCGCGACCGAGACACCGAGCCTCTCGACCGCGGTGCCCACCTGCTCCCGAGCGGTCCTGACCTGCGCCACGACGTCGGGTCCAAGGTCACGGCGGACCTCGAGCGCCCCGAGGTTGAGCGCGACAAGACTCAGCGCGTGCCCGAGATCGTCGTGCAGCCCCTCCGCGAGCGCCATCCGCCCGTCCTGCCGTTCCCTCTCCGCATCGATGTGTCTCTGTCGCTCGTGCTCGGCTGCCATGAGCCGAGCGCTGCGTCGGATCTGTGCCTGCTGCGTCCATGCAACGGCGACCAACCACGGCACTCCTGCACGGACGAGGGCAAAGGGGAGCTCGGCGAGCGGGAGCACGACGGGACCACCCAAGGCGTCGAGGACGACAGCGGATGCCTGGAAGACGGCCATCGCTCCCAGCGTCAGGGCACCACGCCGGATGCCCCCAGCCCTGGTACCGACGACCAGCGCGACGACGAGGACCGCGAGCGCGACGCCGATCCCCGGCCTGGGCACGAGGGCGAGCAGCGCCAGGCCTACGGCGAGCGTGGCATCACGGAGAAGCACTCGGGTGCCCGGCTGTGCGCGAGACGGATCGGCCTGCGTGCGGGTCCGGAGCTCATGGTTCACCCGTCCATCCTGGACGCGGAGCCAGCGGTGCACATCAGACCGTGGTCAGAGATCCGCTGCGGTATCTCCACCCCTGGTCAGAGGTGCCGAGGCCCACGGGCAGAGGTGCTCGATGCACGCGCCAGACGAGCCTGGACCGCATGACTTCGACCCCAGCCTCCGCTCCCCCAGCCCGCCCTTCAGCCGCTCACCGCACGCCCGCCGTCATGACCTGGATCGGCGGGGTCCTCGCCGTCCTCGCCCTGGCGAGCGTCCCGTTCCGCGACCCGCTGTTCCGCGGGCTGGCAGGCGCAGCCGAGGGCAGCCCGCTCGAACCAGCCGTGATGCTCACGGCGAAGTACGGGCTGCTCGTCCTGGTCGCCCTCGTCGGCGTCGTCGGACTGCGGGCGCTCGTCCAGGACCGCCCGGCACTCTGGACCCTCGTCACCGCAGGCATCGGCGTCGTCACCGCCTACGCGCTCAGCGAGGGCATCAAGCTGCTCGTCGAGGAGGACCGACCGTGCAGCGTGCACGACCTCGCCACGGTCCTCGCCTGCCCAGGCCAGGGCGACTGGTCGTGGCCGTCGAACCACGCCACGCTGGCTGGCGCAGCGGCGACCGCAGTGGTGCTGACTGTCCCGCGGCTGCTCGTCGTCGCTGGACCTGTCGCGCTCCTCGTCGCCTCAGCCCGGGTCGCCGCTGGCGTGCACTACGCCCACGACGTGCTCGCCGGGCTCGCGCTCGGGTCTCTCGTGGTGGTTCTCGCGGTCGTCCTGGGACGGGGTGTCCGAGGCCGGCTAGCGCGGTCGACAACGACGGACCCGCACTAGCAACCACGCACGAGCGCCGCGCTCAACCCGAGGTCACCTCCACCGCCGGATCACGAGCGACAACCCCGCCGCATACCCGACCCCCGACGTCCCGAGGTAGGTCCTGTACGCCCGACGCAGCAACGGCTGCGCCTTGTAGGACACCCCGGCCACGACAGCCCCGAGCGCCAGTGCCCTAGCCCCTCGCGCTCCGAGGGCGTGCGCGGCGAGCGGTCCGAGCGGGATCCGCCGACGCCCGGCCTCGGCGGCATACACCTTGACCGGAATCCCGTTGAGCGCCTGCCGCCAGATCCCCGCAGCGCCGGCGGCCATGTGCTCGGCGGCCGTCGTCCGCATGCCCTCGGTCGTGAGCGGCGCCGGGGGTGTGCGGCCGTCACGGGCGCAGACCGCCGTGAAGACCACACCAGCCACGGAACCCACTGCCAGCCACCCGGCGGCGGGGAGCACCTTGCGCGGGTGCGCGGCGGCGAAGACCGCGAGGAACATCTCGGCCGTCACGGGCCAGCTGATCGCCTCGGCGAAGCCCCACGCGGCGGCGGCCCCCATGCCGGCCTTGGACTCCATGAGCCTGTGCAGCGCCTCCCACGCGGGGTCGTCGGGCGCTGTCGCGTCTCCGCGGGACAGCAGGTCGGTGATCTGGTCGACCACGGGGCTCATGTCGCCGTCGACGAGGTCTTCGGGCTGGATCGGCTCGCCGAGCCGCACCTCGATCGGTCCGGGGTTGAGCTTCCCGCCCTTGGGCAGCAGGCCCCGCGTGCCGACGAGAGCGACGGGGAGCAGCGGGACGTCGAACTCCTTGGCGATCCGCAGCGCTCCGGACCTGAACTCACCGAGCTCACCGTCGCGGCTGCGTGTGCCCTCAGGGAAGATCAGCAGGCTCGAGCCGGTGCCGAGCACCTTCTGCGCGTTCTCGACGAGGTCGTCGTAGGCGCCCCCGGAGCGCCGGACGGGGACCGCGCCGATCGCGACGTGCAGCAGCGCACGGCGCCAGAACCCGGTGAACCAGTAGTCGTCAGCAGCGACGACCACAGGCTTGTAGGGCGAGGGGAAGGCAGCCAGCAGCGCCGGCGTGTCCGCGTGGGAGGAGTGGTTGGCGACGATGACCATCGCCTCGTAGGGCGCGCTCCCCCGCACCCTGTACCCGCCGACCGCCGTGAACACCTGACGCCACATCCCACGACGCACAGCCCCGGAGATGCTCCGGCCGCGCGGGATGCCGACCCGGCGACGCGCGCTCACGCGAGGACCGCCGCGAGCGGCAGGACGAGCAGCAACGAGTCGACCCTGTCGAGGATCCCGCCGAAGCCCGGGAGCCAGTCCCCGGCGTCTTTGACCCCTGCATGACGCTTGACCATGGATTCCAAGAGGTCTCCTCCTACGCTTCCGACGACGACAGCAACGACGAGCTCGACCGACAGAGAGCCGAGGAGGGCCAGGACAAGGACAGTACCGACCAGGGCGCCGACCACTCCCCCGACAGTCTTGCTCGGGCTCAGCGGCGACAGCGGTCGCCGCGCCCAGGCGAAGCGCCGCAACCCGTTGCCCCCGCACCAAGCGGCGACGTCGGCTGCCGCTGCCGCGAAGCAGATGAGGTAGGCGTCGCCCCACACGAGCACGAGGTTCGACAGGGACCAGCAGATCCAGATCGACCCGAAGGCCGTCATCGCGCCGCGCCGCACACCGTCGGTGGTGTCCGCGCTCAGCAGCGCTGGGGCTGCGCAGAGCAGGGCGATGAGCGGGACGAGGGCGAGCAGGCTCGGGTCCAGCCACGCGGAGACCGGGTAACCGACCGCGAGCGCGAACAAGATCCACGTCTCAGGCTTGGGCAGCGATGCCAGCCTCGCGAACTCGCGGACCGCCTGGATGCCGATCACCGCGGCGAGGGCCGCTGTGGTGCCGGGTCCGAGCCAGATCGGCACGCCGATGATCGGCAAGATGCAAGCCCACGTGGTCCAGCGGCGGCGCAGCTCGATCTTGCCGGAGAGGAAGACCGGGACGGCCGCGACGGCGATGATCACCACCGAGACGAGCAGCAGGAACACCGCTCGTCCCTCGAGGAACAGGTGCCACGGCCCGAGGTGGACGTCGATGGCGAAGGCCGACCTGTCGAGCCCGAACCACGCGGCGACGGGGTCGGCCCCCGACCCGAAGGGGTTCACCGGTGACCTGCCGACGTCGCGGCGGGGTCGCTGGGCGAGGCGCTGAGCGCCCCGTGGATGCTCCTCAGCCTGGTGCACGCCGTCAGCACGGAACCGGCGATGATGACGATGCTGATCACCGGGATCCACGCGGGCACGGCGGTCGCGAGGATCACGGCGGCGCAGCGCTCGGTCTTGCCGAAGGGCCCGCCGTTGAGCCGCTGCGCTCCGGCGCCAGCACCGGAGACGGAGACGAAGGTCGGGAGCGTCGCGCAGATCGTGGCCACGAGCACCCACCCCGTCGCCCAGTCGCTCCCCCAACCGATGTCACCGTTCCGCGTCGCGAGCACGGCCAGCCCGGCGAACATGGCGAAGTCTCCGGCCCGGTCGCCGAGCTCGTTGAGCACGAAGCCCCATGGCCGGCTGACACCCTGGGCGCGCGCGACGGCGCCGTCCAGGTTTGCCCCGGCGAGGCGTCCGGCGAGCAGGACGAAGGCGAGGACCCAGCTGCCGTAGGCGATCGCGACCCCGGCACCGAGGGCGGAGACCACGCCGACCGCCGTGAACACGTCGGGCGAGATGTCCCGGGCGACGGCGAACCGCAGGACGGACGCCAGCCGGTTCGTGTACCAGGGTTTGAGTGCATAGAGTCCGCGCATCCGGTCAACGTAGCGGAAGACGCTCTCACCTGGATGGGGAGATCTATCGCGGGACGGCCGAGACCCGCGTGTTGGGTGCGCCGGGATGCACTCGGAGGGACGCCGGCAGCATCACCTCCCGACCGGTCAGCGCTTGTAGGGAACCGGCGGGCACGGGATCGGCGTGGGGTTCTGCGCGACCCACAGCACGGCGAGCTCGTCGAGCCTGTCGAGCACCTCGTCCTCCGCGCTCCCCCGGACGAACTGGTGCGTGAGAGCACGGAGCTCGTCGAGGTCCCGAGCACCGAGCGGCGTTCCCGACCCGCACAGCTCGACCAGGACGTCGAGCATCCGGCGGTAGTCGCGGTCCCAGTTGCCGCCGCCGTTGCGGAACACCTCGTCGTGGACCCGACCGGTGATCCGGATCGCCTCCCCCTGCGCGGTCTGCGCCGCTCCCTTCGACGGGACGAGCAGCTCCCACAGGGCCGCGTGCTGGGCCTGCCAGGTGCCAGCAGGCACCTCGATGGGAGCGACACCGTCGTGCACGACCCGCTGCGGCGCCGGCGTCGCACCGAACAGCCTGTACAGCTCCTGCAGGCTGGCATCGGTCTCGGGCAAGAGGTCGGCGTTGAAGCCCGCGCGGTGGAACTCGAAGCGCTCCCCGATGCGCTCGACCAGGGCGCGCATGGAGTCGTCGATCATCGCGCCCGCCTCGAGGAGCAGTCTCGCGACGTCGGCCATCGCGGCGATCGACGCGTTGGTCGTGCTGGCCAGACCGCGCTTGAGGGGGGTGTCACCGCGGTCGGTCGTCGCGTGGACGTCCGCCCCCGCGCGAATGAGCGCCTCGACCGTGGCGTCGCGCTGGTTCTCGGCCGCCGCGTGCAGGGGCGTCACGCCGCCCCGGCACGCGTGGTCACGATCTGCACCGAGGGAGAGCAGCAGCGGGATCTGCTCGTGCCTGCCCCTCGCGGCACGGGTCCACAGCGGTGTCGCGCCGTAGGTGTCGACAGCGTCGACGTCGGCCCCCTGGTCGACGAGCCACCGGACCAGACCGTCGGGACAGTCCAGGAACCCGAGAGCTGTGCTCTTGGTGTAGCCACCGGTGGCCTCGACCTCGCAGCGGTCGAACACCGCGACGAGCTCGTCGAGCGACGACGAGCGCAGGAGGTCAGCGAAGTCCTTGGGGAGAGTCGAGCGTCGGCGAGCCATAGGGAGATGATGCCAGGAGGTGGTCGCTGCGGCCGGTCGGAACGATGCGACGGCCAAGGACATGGCCGCCCCTGTGCAGAGTCGACACCTCAGCACCACTGTTACTGAGGATCCCGCAGCCCATCGACAGCGCCCGTGCGTGAGGATGGACCCATGACTGCTCTTCAAGGGATCGACGTCGCTGCCGAGCTGCGACAGGTCGAGGCACACTGGACGCCGCGTGTCGTCGGGCAGGTGAACGACCAGTACGTGAAGGTCGCCAAGCTGCTCGGTGAGCTGGTGTGGCACGCCCACGAGGCCGAGGACGAGATGTTCCTCGTCGTCTCTGGCCGACTCCGCATCCAGCTGCCCGACGACCAGGAGGTCGTGCTCACCCCGGGGCAGTTCTACGTCGTACCGCGAGGCGTGCAGCACAACCCTGTCGCCGACGAGGAGGTCGAGATCGTCCTGATCGAGACCGTCACCACGAGGCACACCGGCGAGGTCGTCGTCGAGGGCACCGTGCCGGTCGAGCAGCAGGTAGCCAGCTTCCGCTGACAGGTCCACACGCAGGGACCACCGCTCGTGCCACGGCCGCCAGGTCGGGCAAGCAGAAACCACGGGTGAGGTGTGACGTGTCCGACGACTGGCTCGCTCCGGTCGCCCGCTCCATCCCCGCGGCCTAGAGTCGCCCGATGCTCGACAACACCCCCACCACCCCCGATACCTTCGTCCGCGTCCGCGGTGCCAACGAGAACAACCTGCGCAACGTGGACGTCGACGTGCCGCGCGACGCGATCGTCGCGTTCACTGGGGTGTCAGGGTCGGGGAAGTCGTCGCTGGCCTTCGGGACGATCTTCACCGAGGCACAGCGCCGGTACCTCGAGTCTGTCGCGCCCTACGCGCGGCGCCTGATCCAGCAGGGGCACGACCCGCACGTCGAGTCCATCACCGGTCTGCCGCCGGCGGTCGCGCTCCAGCAGCGACGCGGAGCACCGAGCTCACGATCGAGCGTCGGGACTGTCACGACGCTCTCGAACTCGCTGCGGATGCTGTTCTCCCGCGCGGGCACCTTCCCCGAGGGCTTCGCGACGCGGCTCGACTCGGACGCCTTCTCCCCCAACACCGTCGCCGGAGCGTGCCCCGAGTGCCACGGCGTAGGTGTGGCGCGGACGGTCACCGAAGACACGCTCGTCGCCGACCCGTCGCTGAGCATCCGCGACGGCGCGATCACCGCATGGCCCGGTGCGTGGCAGGGCAAGAATCTGCGGGACATCGTTATCGCGCTCGGCTACGACGTCGACCGCCCGTGGCGGGACCTGCCGAAGAAGGACCGCGAGTGGCTGCTGTTCACCGACGAGCAGCCCGTCGTGCAGATCACCCCGCAGCGCGACCGCGTGGCCAAGCCGTACAACGGTCGGTTCTGGAGCGCGCAGAAATACGTCCTCCACATCCTCGCGGACTCCTCGAGCCAGACGATGCGCGCCAAGGTCCTGCAGTTCGTGAAGTCCGGGCCATGCCCGGTGTGCGGCGGGACGGGTCTGCGCCAGGAGGCGCTCGCGGTGACCTTCGCCGGGCGGACGATCGCCGAGATGAACGCACTGCCGCTCACCGAGCTCGCGGAGGTCATCCGGCCGACGACGCAGCTGAAGGATGCTGCGCCGGCACTGCCGACGAACCGGTCCGGTGAGCACACCGACGTCGCCGTCGCGATCACGACCGACCTGCTGGGACGGATCGGTGTCCTCACCGACCTCGGGCTCGGGTACCTCGGGCTGGGGCGCGTGACGACGACGCTCTCCCCCGGCGAGATGCAGCGGCTCCGGCTCGCGACGCAGCTGCGGTCTGGGCTGTTCGGGGTCGTGTACGTCCTCGACGAGCCCTCCGCCGGGCTGCACCCCGCCGACGCCGAGCCGCTCATGGAGGTGCTCGAGCAGCTCAAGGCATCGGGCAACTCGGTGTTCATCGTCGAGCACAACATGGACCTGGTGCGGAAAGCCGACTGGGTAGTCGACGTCGGTCCAGCGGCGGGGACCGGTGGTGGTGAGGTGCTGTACAGCGGGGCCGTTGCTGGGCTGGCAGACGTGAAGAAGTCGGTGACGCGACCATTCCTCTTCCCGGAGACCGAGGCGGATGCCGTCGCGGTCGAGCGTCAGGCCCGCGAGCCGAAGGGCTGGTTGACCGTCGAGGGTGTGACGGTCCACAACCTCGACAACCTCGATGCAACAGTGCCTCTCGGGATGCTGGTCGCCGTCACCGGGGTGTCCGGGTCGGGCAAGTCGACGCTCGTCAGCCGGGTGCTGCGTGACGTCGTGCGCGACCACCTCAACGGTGCCGGGCTGCCTGGAGGGGCGGTTGCGGACGACGACGTCGATGGAGCCGAGAGCGAGCCCCCAGAATCGGACGATTCCGGCCTGTCCGAGGCAGTGCTTCCCGACGCTCGTGCCGACCTGCTCACAGTCCGCAAGGCCACAGGCCTCGAGCACGTGGCCCGACTGGTGCAGGTCGACCAGAAGCCGATCGGCCGCACACCACGGTCGAACCTCGCGACGTACACAGGCCTCTTCGATGCCGTGCGGTCAGCCTTCGCCGCGACAGACCTCGCCCGCGAGCGCGGCTACACAGCCGGCCGATTCTCCTTCAACGTCACCGGCGGTCGCTGCGAGACGTGCCTGGGCGAGGGATTCGTCTCCGTCGAGCTGCTGTTCCTCCCCGGGAGCTACGGCACCTGCCCCGAGTGCCACGGCACCCGGTACAACGAGGAGACCCTCGAGGTGAGGTATCAGGGCCGCAACATCGCCGACGTCCTGGCACTCACCGTCGAGGAAGCAGCCGAGGCACTGGCTGGTATCCCCGCCGCAGCACGCAGCCTGCGCACGCTGCTCGACGTGGGTCTTGGATACCTGCGCCTCGGGCAGCCCGCGACGGAGCTGTCGGGTGGCGAAGCCCAGCGCATCAAGCTCGCGACCGAGCTGCAGCGCGTCCGTCGCGGTCACACGCTGTACCTGCTCGACGAGCCCACCACCGGTCTGCACCCTGCCGACATCCAGCTGCTGCTCGCACAGCTGCAGTCCCTCGTCGACTCAGGCGACAGCGTGGTCATCGTCGAGCACGACATGGACGTGGTGGCAGCTGCGGACTGGGTCGTGGACCTGGGGCCGTCGGGCGGAGATGCGGGTGGGCAGGTGGTGGCAGCAGGCAGCCCAGACGATGTCAGAGGCACCCCGGGGAGCCAGACGGCTCGGTACCTCCCCGAGCGAGCACGCAGCTGAGAACTCGTGGTTCGCCATCCCCGGAATGCCACTCTCGGGATCTAGATGTCCGTGAAGATCGGCTGGCCGGACGCTAGCGCCCAGAGCCAATACCCTCGATCTGCATCATCGAAAGAGCTATTTTTCGCGCCTACATCGCCCGCGTAGCTTGTCGAAGGTCGTGTTGACTACAGACCGAAGGGTGCGATGACGATGACGCAGGATGCCAAGAAGGTTCTGCTCGTACTGACGAGCCATGACGACCTCGGGGGGCTCCGGAGCACGGGGTACTACATCGACGAGGCGGCGCACCCGTGGAAGGTGTTCATGAAGGCGGGCTATCACATTGACTTCGCCTCGATCCAGGGAGGGGTCGCCCCGCAGGACGGTCGCCAGGACGGTGACACCGAGCAGGAAGCGTTCCTGAACCACCCCGACGTCTCGCGCCAGCTCGCCAGCACGCCGGCCCTCGCAGACGTCGACGCAGGCTCCTACGACGCCGTGCTCTACGTGGGAGGCCACGGATCGATGTGGGACTTCCCGGGCAGCGAGGGAGTCAGCCGTGTCGGCCGAGAGGTCTACGAGAACGGCGGAGTGGTGGCCGCGGTCTGCCACGGTCCCGCGGCGCTGGTGAACATCACGCTCACGGACGGGAAGTACCTCGTCGACGGCAAGCGGGTTGCCGGCTTCACGAACGACGAAGAAGCCGCGGTGGGGCTCACGGGCGTCGTGCCGTTCCTCCTTGCCGACGAGCTCACAAGCAAGGGCGCCACGCACGTGCCCGGTGACAACTTCACCGAGAACGTCGTCGTCGACCAGCGTCTGGTGACGGGGCAGAACCCGCAGTCGGCCACGGGCGTGGCACGTGAGGTCGTGGCCCTGCTCGCCGCCGGCTAAGACATCCCGGCCGCGCGCTGAGCGTCAGCCAGCAGGGCGTCGTGCACGAGCCGCACCGAGCGGTTCTTGTGCAGGATGCCCTGCTGCGTCGCGACATACAGGGTGTTCAACGGTGCCATCTCAGGGTCCAGCAAGACGACGAGCGCCCCACTCCGGAGGTGCTCCTCGATCAGGTACCGAGGGAGCACCGACATACCCAGCCCGTGGATGACAGCATCCGTGATCGCGCGAAGGTTCGGGATCGTCGCAGCGAGGTTGAGCCCGTCGGCAGGTTGCCCGAGCACAGAGCGCCAGTACCTGCGGATGATGGCGAGATCTTCGGAGTAGGCGACGAGCGGCACGTGACGCAGGGATTCGGCGGTGATCGTCTCACCGTCGCCGATGAGATCCCGCCATCGTGGCGAGGCGACGAGCAGGAACTCCTCGTCGATGAGAGCAACGCTCGCGACCCCACGAAGTCGGGGGCGAATCGAGCTGACGACGACGTCGAGAGCTCCGACGGACAGATCGACGAGCAGCTTCTCGGCCAGACCGAAGGTGACCCTGAACTCGACGTTCTGATCAGCCATCTGAGCCAGGAGCGGCATCACGCGGACAGACATGTACTCGGCGGGTCCGCCGATGTAGATGACACGAGCCTGCTCAGAGGGGAGGTTCCCGTCCCGGTCGGTGATGGCATCGAGGCTGTCGATGTGTGGGGCGACCTCCGCAGCCAGCGCCTGCGCCCTCGCCGTCGGCGCGATGCGGCGCCCATGTCGCTCGAACAGCGGATACCCGAGCTGCCGTTCGAGCGCCTGCATCTGGCTCGTGACGGCAGGCTGACTCAGCCCGACGAACTTCGCCGCGGACGTGAACGTCCCCATCCGGAACACCGCGACGAAGGTGCGGAGGTAGTCGAAGCTCGGCTGCACCTCGACCACACCCTCTCGTCCGTCCCGTTCTACCCGGTTACGACTGCTTGTGGACGAATTGAACCACATCTGACGGGAGCCAGGTCCCAGTGGCCGGGGCACCGGTCGCCGTCGCTGCCGACTCGGTCAGCCGCGCGACCCCTGTCCCTCGAGCGCGCCGGTCGAGAGTGTTCCGGAGAGACAGTGAGCCTCGGTCAGCTCCGGTCGTCTGCACCGCTCCGCTCGGGCACCTCCTCCGACCAGCTGGCCAGCACCGGCAGCACCCGTGCCGTGGGCGAGTCGGGCTCCACGGTGTAGACGACCAGGCGCTGCTCGGGGTCGTGCGGACCGACGAGCGACTCGATACCGAAGACGAGCGGACCGGCGGTCGGGTGGGCGATGTGCTTGGTCACCGAGGTGCGAAAGGTGACCCGCTGGTCATCCCACCAGCGCTCCACGTCCGGGTCCCCCGCACGCAGCTCCCCCACCAGGTCGGCAAGCAGCCGGTCGTCGGGGTGACGACCCACCTCGTAGCGCAACGCCCCCACCGCAGCCGCAGCGAAGTCGGCCCAGTTCACGATCCTCGCCCGCGCGTCCGGGTCGAGGAACAGCCACCGCACGAACGACGTCCCCGGCTCCATCGCGGTACCCAGCACACTGCCGAGCAACCTGTTGCTCGCCAGCACCTCCGAACGGCGGCCCAGGAGCAGCACTGGGACGTGCTCGAGCGTCGTCATCACGCGCAGCATCCCCGGGTCCGGGCGCTGCGCGACTTCGGGCCCGGCCCATCGCCGGCGAGACGTCGGGGCGGCGAGGTCCCGCAGGTGCGCACGCTCGACATCGTCCAGCTGCAGCGCCTGCGACAAGGCCCGCACCACCTCGTCGGTGACGTTCTGCTGGCGCCCCTGCTCCAGGCGGCTGTAATGGTCCGGACTCAACCCGGCGAGCACAGCCAGCTCCTCCTTGCGCAGCCCCGGGACGCGCCGCGGGCCCGGGAACGCCGTGATGCCTGCCTGCGAGGGCGTGAGGCGGTCACGGCGAGAGCGCAGGAAGGCTCCGAGGGCAGCACGGTCAGCAGGCACCGACCTAGCGTAGGAGCATGGTGAGCCGCGGACCTGGTTACGCCGTGACTAGGCAGCACGCGCCCTGGTGCTGGGCCTACGGGCCGGGTCCACTAGGACGCATGACCACCACCGAGCAGACCCGCACCGTCCTCGTCACCGGCTCCACCAGCGGCATCGGCGCCGCAACCGCCCGCACCCTCGCCGCCCAGGGCTGGCGCGTGATCGTCACCGGTCGCGACACGACCCGCGGCGACGCGATCGTCACGGAGATCAACGGGTTCTCCCGCACTGGTGACGGCAGTGACCACCGCGACACCAGCAACGACCCGAGGGCCGTCTTCATCCCCTCCGACCTGTCCGCCGAGCCCGACGTCCTGCGCGACTTCGCCGCCGCGGTCACCGAGGCAGCCGGCGGGCGGCTCGACGCGATGGTGCACAACGCCGCCCTGTGCCCACCCGTCGACACCGTCTCCCTGACCGACGCCGACCTCGAGGCCACCCTCGCGGTGAACATCCGCGCGCCCCACGTCCTCACCGCTGCCCTCGCCCCGGCGATGGCCGAGCGCGGCCACGGGGCGATCGTCGTCATCGGGTCGTGGATGGCCCACATCGGGCACCCCATCGTCGGCCTGTACTCCGCGACCAAGGCCGCCGAGATCCAGCTCGCCCGCAGCTGGGCCGCAGAGTTCGGGCCCCGCGGTGTGAGGGTTAACACCGTCTCCCCCGGAGCGACTCGGACGCCGATCAACGCCAGCGACGGCGACGTCATCGCCGCGATGACCGCCCCGACACCGGCTGGGCGCCCTGGGACGCCCGAGGAGGTCGCGGACGCAGTGGCGTGGCTATTGTCGAAGCGCTCGGGATACGTCCACGGAGCGGAGATCGCCGTCGACGGAGGCATCACGGCGGCGCAGACTGCCTAGTGGCTGCGGCCTAGTCCCGGCGCCGTCGGTTACCGAGTCCCCAGCTCCCGGCCGACGACGTCGCACTGACCGTCGTCACTGTTCCATGCCGCGAGGGCAGTGCCCTCCGAGCGCAGCGCGAGCGTGTGGGTCGACCTGCCGCGACCGAGCACGTCTCTGCACCCGTCGACGTCGCACTGCTCATGACTGCCGTCCATTGCCGCGACCACCCGCCCGTCGGCGAGGACCGCAACAATTTGGCGGCTTCCGGTCGCCAGCGTTGTACCGTCACGCCAAGCAGTGGTGTCGTAAATGCCAGCTGATCGGTCACCTGCAACGGCGACGAAGTCGGGCCACACGTCGACGTCGCAGGCTCCCTCGGTGCGACGACCGGTTGCTCGGGCGGCCCAGTCAGTGATGACAGCCACCGCGGGTCGCCAGCCGGCAATGTTCACATCGTCGCACCAGTCGTGGACGTTGCACTGGCCGTTATTGTTCCACACGGGCGCCAGGACCATTACGTCCTTGCGCAGCCCGACAGAATGAAAACGTCCAGTACTGGGCGAGGTGTGCACGTTGCCCGCGGCGACCGCGACGACGTCGCCCCACCCGGCCATACGCAACTCGTCGGCGCCCGGACGCCCGATGGCCACCCCAGAGCCGCTCTGAACGACACCGATCGAGTGCCGCCGCCCCGCACCGACACTGAGCGTCCCGCTGCCGGAATCTGACGCATAATCAGAGGATGTCACAGACACCCAAGCCCTCCGTCAGTGGGTTCTACTTTCTTGTGGGTCAGCGGAACCCGGTCCAGTACGGCCTCACATGGCGAGTTTGGAGTGCTGGCACGTCGTTCTACATCAAAACCAAGGAGCCAGGTCTCGCCGAGTCGAAGATAAGCCTGCATGGCCCAGACCCCAGACACTCCAGCCCTGGTTTCAAGTTTGGGATCGACTCCTCCGCGAGTCTAGGCGGAGCCGCCTTCGTGTACTCAGGAAAAGGCCTTCCATGGTGGTTTCCCGGCGAGCTAGTCGCCGAACACGGATTCCGTCATGCAGTTCGCATTTGCGTTCCAGCAGAAACCCTGCAGCCTCACTCGATTCCGGGATCGAGCCCTGGAAACGTGCCGCGCCGGATCGCTGGAGGGCTGCTTCAGATTCCCAAGCCAGGTCACATGGCCCTGCTCGACTTATATATCAGCGAGTCAGATTTGAATATCCCACTCCGCGCCAAGTTGGAGCAATCTGATGCGCTCCGCGGTCCCCTCATCAACAAGTCGGGGCAGCAACTATTTGGAGTTACCCGCATTCTCGCCGCCGATGAACTTACAGTGCCGGAAGCGGAGATCGCAGAGGCTCCGTCGTCTCGTTTGGACGCCGTTCGAGGCATCCAGGCAGCAATCGACCCAGGTGGCTACCTCTGGCTCGTCGAAAAGGAAATGTCCCGGTCATGGCTAAACGATCGATCTCGCCATCCCCAAAACAATCAGTTGACGTGACCGGCAACCCAAGCGCGCGGGCCAGTTTAAACTCGTGCTTTACTCTACGGCGGGAGCGGCAGGTGTGGAGGCACATGCTCCCGCGGTGATCTCACCGCGCCGACCGGCGATTAGGATCCATCTGAGCCTAGGTAGGCCAGGACGATGCACATCGCCGAGATGGCCTGTGCAGCATCAGGCTGCTCGATACGTGTTTCACCCTCATGAACGGCGACATTGCGTTTTCGAAATAGCGCTGCACCCGCAGCCGCAACGTCGATCGGAGCATCAGCCAGCCGGCGCTTAACATCGGTCCCACGTCCGCCGCACGCCGTCTCGACAGCGAGTCGCGCTGAGAGCACCGCTTCGCGATACCTACCAGTGTCGAAGTGCACATGTGCGGTACGTGCGTGGCTCGTCGGCGCAGATTCCTCCGTAAGCGCGCGGAACGCATCCCGATATGCAGTATCGGGAGTGGGACCAAGCAAGTAGGTGAGTCCAACACCATCATTGAACAGCATCACATCATACGAGTCAGTGGCCGCAGCTCCGGAGACCAGAACATAGTCGTCGAATCCGTCTTTTTGGTAGAGGTTTGACATGTGAGAGTCAACGCCCGAGACGCGTGGGCTACTGAGGAACGCGAGCAGATGGTCCTGATTCTTGCCGTACAACTCAATCTTCCGACCCGAAGACTTCTGTCGAAGACGCAGGCCGAAGGATCCATCTTCGACAGAGTACTCCTCGATGTAGGCCCACACCGACGTCGGAGGAGATGCGATGTCTGTGGTTACGATGCAGACCTCCACTGAAAGACCTTCAAAAGCGACCGCGACCTCTTGAATATTTCGCGCCACGATCGACGCTGAGATGGTGATGCACTCGTCACTACCGCGCGGCTTGACGAGCCCGCCACCATGCGCGTAGCAGTCTTGCAGCAGATTGGACAAGGGCGCGAACGACCTGAAACTTTGGTTATCCGTAAGGACGCGAATAAGCCGTCTGGTCGACTTTTCGCGTAGGCGAAGATCGGGCGCGCCTCTGGTATTTTCGAAACGCTCAACGTAACACTTGATCCGGCCGGAACTCTGAGTGCTTCGATCTGCAATACTCGCTGCTCGGGCAGCGCGTTTCGCTTTCGAACTTGATGGGATCATACCTAGTCCCTCTTTTCGAATCAGTCCACGCGAAGATTAGAGGATATTCCAGATCTGGAGGCAAAGCCCGTCGATCTCGCAGCCGAGTGGCAACATGTGCGTTACTGGCAGTTTCACGTGCTCGATGAGCCGATCACAGATTGCACCTGGCTGAGCTTGAAGAAAGACTTATCAGCGACAAACTACGATCACCCTGAATTCCGCAACCTAAGGATTATTTCCGATTGCGGGCCCGAGCATGTTTGCTTCATTCAGGTCGACCAAGGTAAATTCGTCCACTGCGTTTAGCTTCCCCTTAAAAGGGCGAGCTTAAACGCAATCTTAAACGCGACTCACATTGACGACAGCTCCTCCTGAGCAAATCTCTCACGGTTACGCCCGATGTTACTAAGTGCACGGATCACGGCCGTTAACTGTAGCAAGACATAGAAAGACAGGCCAGAAATAGCCCCAAGGCCCGCAGATTGAGACAAACTTGGTTGATCGGCTGTTATTTCCGTCCCACCCAACGTAAATAGAAGAATCACCGAAACTAGTGCCAAGAGAATCTGAATGGATGCAGAGTAAAGTAAAGTGAACAGAAGGTCAGCGTAGATGGACTGTTTCGGTATGGGTAGCGTGCCTGATATATCCTGGCCGGACTGCTTAAACTCAAACCCTTCGATTCCCTTGACGACTCGAACTGGTTCGCCGTCGACACTATTGAGCATCATCGCCGCGAGAAGACGATCCGAGGGCAGCGTTAGAACTGTTAGCGCGCCCGCTGAAGACACTCCAAAGCTTAGGGCGCCAAACGCCAAATTGGCAGTCGCTACCTGTCCGAAAGTGACGTTTGGCCCCTCGGCGACCGCCGGCATATGCGGAGCCAAAAGAGAAACGGCCATTGCTACGAAGACCGAGCCGATGAAGTACCGGTGCTTGAAGACGGATTTTCGCCTTGGCCACACATCCTTAGCGAAGAACGTCCTCGAGAATATCTTCTTTGCCCAAGTCACTTGTCTACTGACTCGTCGGCCGGAATTCGAAGCAGCGACGCCTCCGTGAGGAGCGCCTCTGCGGCGTCAAATACCTCGAGCTCTCCAGAGGTGCCGCGCGGGTCCCTTGGAACCTGTACCTTCAACTGCAGTTGGTGCCGACTTAGCGAAACGGTGCTTTCCACGGATGCCCCCTCTTGAGTACCCGTTATCTTTGCATCCTCAACATTCGAGAGGGGCCTCTGCAAGTGTTCGCGAATTAGGTTCACGATCCCTCTCCCCTTTCGAAGACTGTCGCCGCGAGCCGCCTGAACAGCAACGACAGCCTTTTTCCCGCCAGAATTGTCCGCAAGACCGGAAAGGACGTCGCCTGCGTCGTCCCAATCATTATTTGGTCGACGCACAATTAGGGATGCTTCACGAATACGAGTGAAGCGATCGATCTCTCGGGAGAAAGATGGACTCGGCAGAGGATTCAAATCGAATTGAAGATTCTCGGCGATTCCGAGCCGAGCCGCCACGCGGCGGAAGTAGCGCTCCAGGCTGACCACTCCGACTCCGCCGCGTCGAACTTCAAGCATTAGCAGTCTGCGCTCAGGGTCTACGACAAAACGAGTCCGAGTCGCAACCCACCGGCCCTCTCCGAGGTCAGCAATTTCTGTTCGCCCCGTCCTCTCGGAATAGAATAGCGGGTCTTCGCTAGGGTCGCCTGATACCAAACGGAAGCGCCACACGCCATCCACAAACTCAGCGCGCTCAATCACCACAGAATAGTCGGGGCTGAGTTCAATAGCGCTGGTCTGACCATTTTGCCGACCAAGCAGATCGAAGAAATTACTATAATCCATTACACCATTCTCGTGCCTCCCGTGACAAACAAAGGCACGAATAGTCCTGGATGCTTTCCGAACTGCCACAATTTGCCCCCTGCTTTAGTGAACCAGCTAAGACCAGTCGTTTAACCGGCCAGCACGGATACCATGCCCGACTTGGGTGCCACAGGCAACCACCAGAGACGAGCGTACGGGTCGCTCGTCTCCACAAGAGGATGTTTTACGACATTTCAGGTGACTAAATATGACGCTTTACCCGAAAAGGGAGTTTCTCGTGCCCGGAACAAGGTGTAACTTCACCCTTGCCTCGGCCGGATGATTGACCAAAAAAAAGTGGAGCGTAGTTCTGGACTGATCCAGAACTACCCTCCACTTACAAAACACCGGTCGGGCTGACAGGATTTGAACCTGCGACCCCCTGACCCCCAGTCAGGTGCGCTACCAAGCTGCGCTACAGCCCGAAGGTTCTTCAGCCGGCCCGAAGACCGCCTGTGAGAACCTCACTGACCCCGGAGGGCCGAGAAGAACATTACCCCATCCTGAGGGGTGCTCACGACACGTCGAGCCCGTCGGCGCTGATCGTGGCCCCAGACGGGACTGTCTCAGGCTCCCCCAGGTCGGTCAGCCGCGCCTCCCCCACGGCTGTCACACCGGCCTCGAAGGTCCAGTCACCCTCGACCCGCAGCGCCGTGGCCCTGACCAGCGACGGAGCCCCCTGGGCGAACCGAGCGTCGAACTTCCCGATCGTCTTGTAGTGGTCGGTGTCCAGGTCCACGTACGGGGCCTCCACGACCGCTGTGAGCCTGTAGTCCTCCCCCAGCTCGTACACGTCGCTGCGGAGCACCAGGAGGTCGTTGGTGGTCTTCACAGGCAGGAACCTGGACCGGTCGACCTCCAGCACCCGTGCACCCTCGAACACCTCGATGGCGGCCCCCATGGCCGACTCGATCTGGATCACCGGGGTCGACGACGCGTCGGCCGGGTCCACCGTCTTCGAGTTCTTGATGAGCGGCAGCTGCAGCACCCCACCCGTCCGCTCCAGCTCTGCGGCCAGGGCCTTGAGGTCGAACCAGAGGTTGTTGGTGTTGAAGTACTTGTGCTTGGAGATGTCTGCGGCCGCTGCAACGTCCTTGTCGAGGGTCTGGGCCGTCTCCCGCAGGACGATCCTCCCGTCGCTCTTGCGGACCACCTGGTGGCCTCCCTTGCGGTCTGCAGGCGTCCGCACGGCCACCTCCGCACCGAAGGGTGCCCCGGTCTGCGCGAACCATCCCGCGACGGCCGCGTCGGGCGACGCGCCGAGGTTGTCGGAGTTCGACACGTGCGCGTACTCGAACCCGGCCTCCAGGAGCGCTGTGAGCACCCCAGACGTCTGCAGGGCCGTGTACAGGTCTCCGTGGCCCGGAGGGCACCACTCGAGGCTCGGGTCGGCCTCCCACGTCACCGGCGTGAGGTCGTCGGCGCGCAGCTTGGGCTCGCGGTTCTGCAGGAAGTCGAGCGGCACGCCCTCGACAGCCACGTCAGCGTGCTTCTCGAGGGCCGCAAGAGTGTCGTCGCGCGTGCGGAAGCTGTTCATGAAGACGAGGGGCAGCCGCGCCCCGGACGTCTCACGGGCGTGCCGCACCTGCCCGACGATGATGTCGAGGAAGGTCTCGTCGCCGCGGACCGTCAGGAGCGACTTCGCCTTGTCCATGCCCATCGACGTGCCGAGGCCACCGTTGAGCTTGATGATCGCGGTCTTCGCGAGGGCGTCGCGCCCCACCTGCTCGGGGACGTCGAGCTCGGACTGCTTGTCGACGTCGACGAGGGGATCCACGTCGGACTCGGGGATCACACCCGTCTCCCCCGACTCGAGCAGCCTGTAGAAGTGGGAGAAGACGTCGATCGCCGTCTCGGCCACACCGCCGTCGCGCATCTTCTGCTGGGCCTGGGAGAGTCCTGTGTCGCTCATGCCCCGACTGTAGTGAGAACGGCCCCTCCCGGACAGCGGGGACGCTGTGGACGGCACCAGATCACACCAGAACCCGCCCTAGGAGCTCCGGGCAGCCCTCTAGGCCCCGCAACCAGGCACGACAAAGGCCGGGGCCCGCAGACGACTGTCTGCAGGCCCCGGCCTGGTCGGACGATCAGCGCGTGAACGCCAGACCATCAGCGCTTGCGCGCTAGATCGTCAGCGCTTGCGCTTCTCGCGCACGCGCACCGAGATCGAGATGGGCGAGCCCTCGAAGCCGAAGGTCTCGCGCAGACGCCTCTCGATGAAGCGGCGGTAACCGGCCTCGAGGAAGCCTGTCGCGAAGATGACAAACCGCGGCGGGCGCGTGGACGCCTGCGTCGCGAAGAGGATGCGCGGCTGCTTGCCACCACGCAGCGGGTGCGGGTTGGCGGCGACGAGCTCACCCATGAACGAGTTGAGACGCCCTGTTGAGATGCGGGTGTCCCACGAGGCGAGCGAACGCTCGAGGGCCGGCACCAGACGGTCGGTGTGCCACCCGGTCGCGGCCGAGATGTTGACACGCGGCGCCCACTGGACCTGCACGAGGTCCTTCTCGATCTCACGCTCGAGGAACGGACGACGGTCTTCGTCCATGAGGTCCCACTTGTTGTACGCGATGACCACAGAACGACCGGAGTCGATCACCTGCGAGATCACGCGGGTGTCCTGCTCGGTGAGCTTCTCGCTCGCGTCGAGGAGCACCACGGCGACCTCGGCCTTCTCGATCGCGGCCTGGGTGCGCAGCGAGGCGTAGAAGTCGGCGCCCTGCGTCTGGTGCACCCGGCGACGGATACCTGCGGTGTCGACGAAGACCCAGTCCTTGCCCTTGAGCTGGATGAGCTCGTCGACAGGGTCGCGGGTGGTACCAGCGGTCGGGTCGACGACCACGCGCTCGGAGCCCGCCACCTTGTTGAGGAGCGACGACTTGCCGACGTTCGGGCGGCCGACGAGGGCTACGCGGCGCGGGCCGTTCGGGACGGCGACACCGTGCACGGTCTTCTTCGGCAGCTTGCGCATCGCGGCGTCGAGCAGGTCACCGGTGCCACGGCCGTGCAGGGCCGAGACGGGGTGCGGCTCGCCGAGGCCGAGGCTCCACAGCTCCGAGGCGTCTGCCTCGGCGCGCGGTCCGTCGACCTTGTTGGCGCAGAGCACCACGGGCTTGCCGGACTTGCGGAGCAGCTTGACGACCTGCTCGTCGGTCGAGGTCGGGCCGACGGTCGCGTCGACGACGAACATCACGGCGTCGGCGAGGGAGATGGCCACCTCGGCCTGCTCGGCGACGCGCGCCTCGATGCCGGCGACGTCGACCTCCCAGCCACCGGTGTCGACGACCATGAAGCGGCGTCCGCCCCACTCGGCCGGGTAGCTGACGCGGTCACGCGTCACGCCGGGCTTGTCTTCGACGACGGCCTCGCGGCGCCCGATGATCCGGTTGACGAGTGTGGACTTGCCGACGTTCGGGCGTCCGACGATCGCCAGGACCGGCAGCGGCACCCCGGCGTACTCGCCGGTGCCGTCGTCGAACTCGCCGCCGAGGAGCGCGATGTCCTCGTCGCCGAGCTCGTAGTCTTCGAGGCCGACGCGGAGCGCGTGCTCGCGCTGTGCGTCGTCGCCGTCGGACTCCGTGCCGTCGCTCAGGGGCACCTGCTGCTGGGCAGACTCGGGGACGTCAGACGTCGGCTGTGGCGCTGATGTGGGGTCCGCGGTCGTCGCGGTGTCCTCTGAAAGGTTCTGCTCAGGCGTGCTCATACACCTATTCTCCCAGGAACGGCGGCGAATCGGTAACACGGTCGCTCACGACCGCATCACACCGCCTGCGCCCCGAGGCGACACCGAGCCAGCGCCTCGCCGGAGACCACCGATCACACGTCGCGGCGCGGGGCATTCTCGCGGTTCGGGTCGTCGAGAGGCAGTGCGATGCCGCTGCGCTCGACAGCACCGACGACCAGCGCCGAGAGCGCGTCCCGGATCTCGCGGTTGGCAGCCTCGAGGGTCACCCGTCCGGAGACGCCTGGGGTCCGCTCGACGACGATCGGTTCGCCCACCTCGACGTAGAGGCGGCGCCGGAACCCGGGGATCGCACCGACCTTCTGCCCGGTCCGTCGTGTCCCGAGCACAGCCACGGGCACGACAGGCGCGCCCGAGGTCAGCGCGAGCCACGCGACGCCGGCACGGACCTCCGCGAGGTCGCCACGGCCACGGTTGCCCTCGGGGAACACCCCGACAGCTCCCCCGCGCTTGAGCACGGCGAGGGCCGTGGTCAGCGCAGAGCGCCCGCCTTGCCGGTCGACGGGGATCTGGCCGGCGGCCCGCAGCACCGGGCCGAGCGGGCCGCGGAACATCGAGTCCTTGACGAGGATGTGCAACGGGCGCCGCGCGACGCCGAGCACCACGGGGCCGTCCATGAGGCCCGTGTGGTTCGCTGCGACGAGCACGGGGCCGTCGAGCGGCAGGTTCGCGCCGTTGACGACGCGGGTGCTCCAGACGACCTTGGCGAGGAACCGCCCGACCCAGCGCGACCACGCGGGGCCTGAGGGACCCGGGATCGTCGCGAGCGGCGGCTTCGTCACGTCCCGGCGCACGGCAGCCTTGCGGGGCGCATCACCCGATCGGACAGCGTCACTCGACAGTGCAGTGCTGCCCGCCCGGGCAGAGTCTTCCGTCCGGGCAGCCTCGCCCGTCGGAGCAGCATCTTCCGTCCGGGCAGCCTCGCCCGTCCGAGCAGCCTCGCCCGTCCGGGCAGCCTCGCTCGTCCGAGCAGCATCGTCGCCGCCCGGCGCGCCCCCGGTGCTCTCGGTGCCCCCTGCACCAGCCATCAGTGCCGGCCTGAACGCTCGACGACCTCCAGGACGGCCTGGACGGTCTGCTCGAAGTCCAGGTCGGAGGAGTCGACGGTGACCACACCGTCTGCAGCCACGAGGAACTGCGAGACCGTGGAGTCGTCGCGGTCGCGGCGGACCACCTGGTCGCGGGTCGCCTCGACCGAGGACGCGTCGGCGTCGCCGTGAACGTCGAGGGAGCGACGCGCCAGGCGCGCCTCTTCGCTCGCTGTCAGCAGCACGCGGACGTCGGCGTCGGGGGCGACGACGGTCGTGATGTCGCGGCCTTCGGCGACGACCCCCGACCCGCCGGAGAATCCTGCGGTCCGCTCGACGTCGATGATCTCGCGCTGACGGCGGCGCAGCTCGGCGCGCACGTCGAGGTTGGTCGCGACGGCGCTCACAGCGGTCGAGATCGTGGAGTCACGGATGGCCTCGGCGATGTCGACACCGTCGACGTGCACGGTCGGCCCCGCAGGGTCGACACCGATGTCGAGAGGCATCGCTGCGACGAGAGCGGCCACGGCCGACTGGTCGGCGAGGTCGACCTCGTTGCGCACGCACCACCACGTGGCGGCGCGGTACATGGCCCCGGTGTCGAGGTACGCGAGGCCCAGACGGCTCGCGACCTGACGGGAGACGCTCGACTTGCCCGAGCCCGAGGGCCCGTCGAGCGCGATCACCAGAGGACCCGACGCCTCGGCGACGGCGACAGCCACCGCCACGTCAGGGTCGGTCGTGCCGACCAGAGAACCGCTCACAGTCCCACCTACCATCGCCGTCACTGGGCCAGATCCTTCCGCAGGGTCGTCGCGCCGTGCAGGTAGACGTGCTGGACGTCCCTGCGCGGCACCTCGAGGTTGGCGTGCGCCATGAGCCTGACCACGCGCGGCAGCGCGTGCGGCACGGCGATCTCGGTCGCGCACATGAGCGGCACGTCGCCGAGGCCCATCTCGCGCGCCGCGGCCGCCGGGAAGTCCGACACGAGGTCGGGCGTGCACGTGAAGATGATCGAGATGAGCGCCTCGGTGTCGAGGTCGTTGGCCCGCAGGACCTCCTTGACGAGCTCGGTCGTCCGCTCGAAGAGGTGCTCGCGTCCGTCGACGTCGAGCTGCGTGGCACCGCGGATCGCGCGCACCGTCATGGTGACTCCGTTCGGTCAGGCGGGTTCGGGGCTGTGATGCACAGACGGCCGCCGGTCTCCCGGCGGCCGTCTGGATGGTCCTGCTACAGGCCGACCTCGGCCATGAGCGTGCCGAGCTCGGTCTGTCCGATGACGCGCACGCGCCCGGGGCGCAGGTCGCCGAGGCGGATCGGGCCGATCTTCGTGCGGACCAGCTGGGTCACGGGGTACCCGGCGGACTCGAACATGCGGCGGATGATGCGGTTGCGGCCCTCGTGCAGCTCGACCTCGACGAGGCTCGCCTGCGGGGTCGCGTCGATCAGCCTGTACTTGTCGACGGTCGCGACGCCGTCCTCGAGCTCGATGCCCTTGACCAGCTGGGCACCGAGGTTCGCGGGCACGCGGCCCTCGACCTGCACGGTGTACGTCTTGGTGATCTTGTACTTGGGGTGCGTCAGACGGTTCGCGAGCTCGCCGTCGTTCGTCAGGAGCAGCAGACCCTCGGAGTCGGCGTCGAGACGGCCGACGTGGAACAGGCGCTCCGGGCGGTCCGCGACGAACTGCGCGAGCGTCGGGCGGCCCTCGGGGTCGTGCATGGTCGAGACCACGCCGAGCGGCTTGTTGAGCGCCAGCGTGAGGAGAGACATGTCGAGCTGGATGCGCAGACCGTCCACGTGCACGACGTTCTTGTCGGGGTCGATGCGGACGCCGAGCTCGTGCACGGGCACGTCGTCGACCGTCACGCGACCGGCCGTGATGAGGTTCTCGCACGCACGGCGAGAACCCAGCCCTGCCGTCGCGAGGACCTTCTGCAGGCGCACACCGTCAGGGACGTGGACGTCGCGGGGCGCTTCCTGCGGGCGGGCTTTCTTGCGTCCGCCACGGGTGTTGCTCATGTACTCAATCCTCCAGTTGTGCCACTGCGGGCTGTTCTGCCGCCTCGGCGGTCTGACCCTGCGCCCAGCGACCTGTCAGCTGACCACGACCGGGGTCGTCGGGCAGCTCCAGGGCGTCGATCTCGGGCAGGTGCGGAGCCAGTGCGGGCAGCTCGTCGAGTGACGACAGGCCCATTCGCTCCATGAAGTATCCCGTAGTCCGGTACAAGAGCGCACCACTGGACTCGTCGGAGCCGTCTTCGACGATCAGACCACGCATGGTCAGCGTGCGCACCACGCCGTCGACGTTCACGCCACGGACGGCCGAGACCTGACCACGCGTGACCGGCTGACGGTACGCGATGACGGCCAGGGTCTCCAGCGCGGCCTGCGACAACCGGGCCGACTGTCCCTCCGTGACGAACTGCCCGACGACGTCCGCGAAGTCCGGCGCAGAGTAGATCCGCCACCCGCCGCCGGCCTCGCGCAGCTCGAAACCAGGCCTGCGCTCGGCAGCCTTGTACTCGCTCTCGAGCCGCCACAGGTGGTCGGCCGCGCGGTCGACGGGGATGCCGAGGGCCGCCGCCAGGCGCACGACTGAGACGGGCTCGTCGGCGACCATGAGGATCGCCTCGATCGCCGCGAGGACACCGCCGGGGCGGTCTTCGAAGGGGACGTGCTCGGCGTCGACGGTCATGAGGTGGCTCCGTCGTCGGTCGACGGATTCGCGGCGCGGTCGAGGGACGCCCCGGCTGACTCGGTCGTCGTCCCCCGAGCAACCGGTCCGGAGTTCCCCGCGGCCAGCTGCGCGATGGTCTCGTCCGTCACGCTCTCGGCCGCCACCATCTCGGGCTCGTCGCCGGGCTCGGGCTCGTCGAAGTCGCCGCGGACCTCGACGTCGCTGTCGTCGTCGCCGGTCCAGCGGACCGTGAGCTCGGCGAGCGGGGTCATCTGGTCGAAGCCGACCACGCCCTCCCGGAACAGCTCGAGCAGCGCGAGGAACCGCGCGACCACCACGAGGACGGAGCCTGCGTCAGTGACCAGGGTCCGGAAGGTCAGCGCCCCACCGGCCCGCAGCCTCTCGACGATGATCGCCGCCTGCTCGCGCACGCTCACCGCGGGGGCGTGCAGGTGCGCGACGTCGACGGTCGGCGGAGCCGGCTTGGGGGCGAGGGCGTGCGCGGCGAGAGCAGCGAGATCCTGGGGCGTGGTCGTCCAGACGAGCTCGGGCAGCAGGGCCGCGAACTGCGCCTCGAGCGGGACCGAGCGCGGTGTCCGGCGCCCCTGCTCGGCGAGGCGCTCCGAGAACACCCCGGCGAGCTGCTTGTACGCCCTGTACTGCAGCAGCCGCACGAAGAGCAGGTCACGGGCCTCGAGCAGCTCGAGGTCCTCAGAGTCTTCGACGTCGCCCGCGGGGAGCAGACGCGCGGCCTTGAGGTCGAGCAGCGTCGCGGCGACGAGCAAGAACTCGCTCGTCGTCCCGAGGTCCCGCTCCCCCGACCTCAGGTACGCGATGAACTCGTCGGTCACCTGCGCGAGGGCGATCTCGGTCACGTCGAGCTTGTGCTTCGCGATGAGCGAGAGCAGCAGGTCGAAGGGCCCCTCGAAGTTGTCGAGGTGGACGGCGAAGGCCGTCGAGCCCTGGTCGGCCGCCTCCGTCACCGACGCCCCGTCACCCGGGGCGTCGAGCAGCGCGACGTCGGTCGCCGACGCCTCAGGCTGCGTCGCCACGAGCGATGAGCTCACGGGCCAGCTGACGGTAGGAGACCGCACCCGAGTGGGTCGGCGCGTAGGTGGTGATCGGCTCTGCGGCGACCGAGGCGTCCGGGAACTTCACGGTCCGCCCGATCACGGTCTGCATGAGCGTGTCGCCGAAGGCCTCGTACACCCGGGCGACGACCTCGCGGGAGTGTAGCGTGCGCGGGTCGAACATCGTCGCGATGATCCCGTCGACCTCGAGGCGCGGGTTGAGCCTGTCGCGGACCTTCTCGATGGTCTCGACGAGCAGGGCGACACCGCGCAGCGCGAAGAACTCGCACTCGAGCGGGATGAGCACACCGTGCGCGGCGGTCAGCGCGTTGACGGTCAGCAGACCGAGCGACGGCTGGCAGTCGACGAGGATCACGTCGTAGTCGTCGAGGACCGGCCGCAGCACGCGGGAGAGCACCGACTCGCGGGCGACCTCACCGACGAGCTGGACCTCGGCGGCCGACAGGTCGATGTTGGCCGGCAGCATGTGCAGGCCCTCGACGTTGGTCGGCACGATGATGTCGTGGATGTCGGCCGAGCGCTCCATGAGCAGGTTGTAGACCGTGCGGTCGAGCTCGTGGGGGTTGATCCCCAGCCCGACAGACGCGGCGCCCTGAGGGTCGAAGTCGACGATGAGCACCCGGCGCCCGTACTCCGCGAGGCACGCCGCGAGGTTGATGGTGGTCGTCGTCTTGCCGACTCCACCCTTCTGGTTGCACATCGCGATGATGCGCGCGGGACCGTGCCCCGAGAGCCGCGCGGGCTCGGGGAAGTCGGGAAGGAGGCGCCCCACCGGGTCGCGGCGGGGCTCGTTCTCGGTGCTGCTCGGGGCCTGACTACTCACGCGGCAACGCTACCGCAGCCCTGCGTCACGCGGCTGCAAGCGCGCCGAACGCTCACTTCACCTCAGCGCGCCGAGGTCGCACTCCGGCCGCCGAGGTCGCATCCCCGTCGCCGGACGGCCTCGCGGGAGACCAGGCGACCTCGTGAGGCGCTGGCCTGGGCGATCCGAGAGCGTCGGTAGGACCTCTCACTCGTAATGAGAAGCCGAGACCGTCCCGATCAGGCGAGCGCCCGCGGGTGGGACTGGACGTAGACCTCGCGCAGCGAGTCGGCCGTGACCATCGTGTACAGCTGCGTCGTGGTGACCGACGCGTGCCCGAGCAGCTCCTGGACCACACGGACATCCGCGCCGCCCGACAGCAGATGGGTCGCGAAGGAGTGCCGCAGGGTGTGCGGGGAGATGTGCTCTGCCCCGGGCAGCCCCGCAGCCTCGGCCGAGGACCGCAGCACCTGCCATGCGCTCTGCCTGCTGAGCCGCGCACCACGGGTGTTGAGGAACACCGCGGGTGTCCCCCGCCCAGCGGCCATGAACACCGGGCGCGTCCGCACGAGGTACGCCTGGAGCGCCTCGACAGCGAAGGACCCGACGGGCACCACGCGCTCTTTGCTGCCCTTGCCGAACAGCCTCACGGCCTCGAGACCCGGGGTGAGGTCGAGGTCGTCGATGTCGAGGTTCACAGCCTCGGAGATGCGCGCCCCGGTCGAGTACAAGAGCTCGAGCAGCGCCCTGTTACGGACGGCTGCGACGCCGTCGCCCGCCCCGGCAGCGGCGAGCAGACGCTCGACGTCGTGGGTCGAGATGGCCTTGGGCAGCCGCTTGCCCTGGCTCGGCGGACGGACCGCGGCGGCAGGGTTGGTGTCGACCTGCCCCTCGGCGACGCAGAAGGCGTGCCAGCCGCGCACAGCGGCGAGGCTGCGCGCAGCCGAGCCCGCGGCGAGCGGAGCCCGACCGTCCGAGCCGGTCCGGACCGCCGTGACGTAGTCCTCGACGACGGTCGTCGTCACATCGCCGAGGGAGAGCTCACGGGACTCGAGATACCCGACGTAGCGGTCCAGGTCCCGCCTGTACGCGGCGACGGTGTTGGCGGAGCGCCCGCGCTCGATCGTCAGGTGGTCCAGGTACCCCTGGACGGCACGACGCAGGACGTCGCCCCGGGTGCCCGCTGCGACCACCCGGTCACCTCAGAAGGGGAGGAAGACGTCGACCGCGACGGCGACGAACAGGAGCGTCAGGTACGTGATCGAGCCGTGGAAGACCTTCATCGCGCCGAGCTTGCCGCGGCTGGGGTCTGCGGCACGGCGGTACATGCCGATGCACTGGGCGAGGAACCACGCACCGAGCAGCGAGGCGACGACGGCGTAGACCCACGTCATGCCCTCGAGGGGCACGAGCGCGAGGGAGCAGGCGATCATGGCGACCGTGTAGATGATCATCTCGCGGGCGACCTTGAGGTCGTCGGCGACGACGGGGAGCATCGGCACGCCGGCCTCGGCGTAGTCGCGGCGGAACTTCATCGACAGCGGCCAGTAGTGCGGCGGCGTCCAGAAGAAGATGACGAGGAACAGCGCGACGGCGCCCCAGCTCAGGCCGCCGGTCACGGCCGACCAGCCGATGAACACCGGCATGCAGCCCGCGATGCCGCCCCACACGATGTTCTGCGGGGTACGGCGCTTGAGGATCATCGTGTAGCCGACCACGTAGATCGCGATCGCACCGGCGGTCAGCAGGGCCGAGGCCATGTTGACGAAGACGGCGAACCAGACGAGGGAGACCGCTCCGAGCACCAGGCCGAAGATCAGCGCGTTGCGGGGCGAGACCTCACCGGTGACGATCGGGCGCCGCTTGGTGCGGTTCATCTTCTCGTCGATGTCACGGTCGATGTAGCAGTTGAGGACACCCGAGGCGCCCGCAGCGGCAGCACCGCCGACGAGGGTCGCGAGCACGAGCCAGAGGGAGGGGAAGCCGCCCTCGGCGAGCATCATCGTCGGGATCGTCGTGACGAGCAGCAGCTCGATGACGCGCGGCTTGGTCAGCGCGACGTACGCCCCGATCCTCCGGCGCAGCACTGCGCCCTTGGTCTGCTGCCCGACCGCAGGCAGCGGCTCACCTGCCACGTGGTCGCTGGGCAGGTGGGCCGAGGCGGGACTCGATGTGTGCACGCGTGCCGATTTCCGTTCTGCGTCCGAGAGAGGCCGGCCCCGTCGCGGGATGATCCGCGTCCAGGCCAGCACAACGTCTGACTCATCGTACGTGCCCTAGGTCGTTCGTCCCGGCCATCCGCGCTCACCAGAGATGTGATCTGTGCGGACGACTCGTCACCCGCCCGACCGCGACACGATTGTTAACGTTCACACTTCCGTCCCCCGGAGGCGCTAGCCTGCCGGGAGATGTTGCACAGCCATCCCGCAGGAGCCTGCGCTCGACGTCTGCCCGACGCCTGCCCGACGACGAGCAGAGGTCAGGCAGGCAGCGGGACGGCCGCGGGCTCCGCTGACCGTCACACGGACGTGACCGCCCCTCACAGGGCTCACGAGCGTAGGGTGGAAGGCGGAATCCAGAGCGACAGTCGGGCCCGCCCGCCGACGACCACGGCCTCGCCGTGACCGTACGACGCACCAGCCCGCCACCTGCTGGCGTCCTCCGACGCCTCGCAGGCTCTGACCACGACGAATTCGGGCGTGCACGCACGCCACGACAGAGATGAGGTTCGGTGAACTCCTTCACCCCAGCGCAGCAGCCCTTCGACTGGTCCGAGCTCGACGACCGTGCGGTCGCGACCATCAAGGCCCTCGCCGCCGACGCCGTCGAGAAGGTCGGCAACGGTCACCCGGGTACCGCGATCTCGCTCGCGCCCGCCGCGTACACGCTGTTCCAGAAGGTCATGCGCCACGACCCGAGCGACTCGCACTGGGTCGGTCGCGACCGCTTCGTGCTCTCGGCCGGCCACTCGTCGCTGACCATCTACCTCCAGCTCTTCCTCTCGGGCTACGACGTCGACCTCGACGACATCAAGTCGCTGCGCACCTGGGGCTCCAAGACCCCCGGTCACCCCGAGTACACGCACACCGACGGTGTCGAGATCACCACAGGCCCCCTCGGCCAGGGCCTCGCCTCCGCCGTCGGCATGGCCATGGCGGCCCGTCGTGAGCGCGGTCTGCTCGACCCGAGCACCGCCCCCGGCGAGAGCCCCTTCGACCACTCGATCTTCGTGATCGCCGGCGACGGCGACCTGCAGGAGGGCGTCACCTCCGAGGCCTCGTCCCTCGCGGGTCACCAGCAGCTCGGCAACCTCGTGGTCATCTACGACCAGAACCAGATCTCGATCGAGGACGACACCAACATCTCGTTCTCCGAGGACGTCCTCGCCCGCTACGAGTCCTACGGCTGGCACACCCAGCGCGTCGACTGGACGCAGGGTGGCACCGGCTACGTCGAGAACGTCGAGGAGCTGCACGCAGCGCTCTCGGCTGCGAAGGCCGAGACCGGCAAGCCGTCGATCATCGCGCTGCGCACCATCATCGGCTGGCCCTCGCCGAAGAAGCAGAACACCGGCAAGATCCACGGCTCGGCCCTCGGTGCCGACGAGGTCGCAGGCCTCAAGGTGAACCTCGGCCTCGACCCCGAGAAGTCCTTCGACGTGGCTGACGACGTCCTCGCCCACGCCCGCGAGGTCGGTGCCCGCGGCGCCGAGGCCCGCAAGGCCTGGACCGTCGGCTTCGACGCGTGGAAGACCGCCAACCCCGAGGGCGCAGAGCTCCTCGAGCGCCTCACCACCCGCACCCTCCCCGAGGGCTGGGACTCCGTGCTCCCGACCTTCGAGGGTGGCAAGGACGTCTCGACGCGCGCCGCCTCCGGCAAGGTCCTCACGGCCCTCGCACCCGTGCTCCCCGAGCTCTGGGGCGGGTCGGCCGACCTCGCCGAGTCGAACAACACCACCATGGAGGGCGAGCCGTCCTTCATCCCGGCCGAGCACTCCACGGCGGCCTGGACCGGCAACCCGCACGGACGCACGCTGCACTTCGGCATCCGTGAGCACGCCATGGGCGCGATCCTCAACGGCATCGTGCTGCACGGTGGCACCCGCGCCTACGGCGGCACCTTCCTGGTCTTCTCCGACTACATGCGCCCGGCGGTCCGCATCGCGGCCCTCATGCGCATCCCGTCGACCTTCGTCTGGACGCACGACTCGATCGGTCTCGGCGAGGACGGCCCCACGCACCAGCCGATCGAGCACCTCGCCGCGCTGCGTGCGATCCCGGGTCTCGACGTCGTGCGCCCCGCGGACGCGAACGAGGTCGCCTGGGCCTGGAAGACGATCCTCGGCCACACCGACCGTCCGGCCGGCATCGTCCTGACCCGTCAGAACGTCCCGACCTACGAGCGTGGAGAGGGTGCCGCCACCGGCGAGACCTTCGCCTCTGCGGCCGGTGTCGCGAAGGGTGCCTACGTCCTCGCCGAGGCGCCGAACGGCACCCCGGACGTCATCCTCATGGGCACAGGCTCCGAGGTCCAGCTGGCGGTCGACGCCCGCGAGGCCCTCAAGGCCGAGGGCGTCAACGCCCGCGTCGTGTCGATCCCGAGCCGCGAGTGGTTCGACCAGCAGGACGCCGAGTACCGCGAGTCGGTCCTCCCCGCCTCGGTCAAGGCCCGCGTGTCGGTCGAGGCCGCTGTGGCCCAGGGCTGGCGCGAGCTCGTCGGAGACGCCGGCCGCTCGATCTCGATCGAGCACTACGGTGCCTCCGCGGACTTCAAGACGCTGTACCGCGAGTTCGGCATCACGACCGAGGCCGTCGTGGCCGCGGCCAAGGAGTCCATAGAGGCTGCGGGTTCCGCAGCTCCCGGTGCCTCCGCCACCCCCTCCGAGGGCGGGACCGCCGACCGTCCCTGACGCGTGCGAGCACGCCTGCGGTGAGGGTCCCCTCGGGGGCACCGCACCACAGGTGTGAGGCACGAGACGCACGGCTCTGATCGCGGGCTGCGTCCTTCTCTGATCTGATGGAACAGGGACGGACGCAGCCCGTCGTCGTCTGCCCAGCGCGACCGCACGACCAGCACCACCACACGACGAGCACCACCCGCAGCGCGAGCACACAGCACCCGCCGCAGCAGCACCCAGCAGCACGAGGAGAGGTCCACACCGTGACAGAGAACGGCAGCACTCCCACCCAGTCCGAGGCCACGACCCGACTCAGCGCAGAGGGGGTCGCCATCTGGCTCGACGACCTCTCCCGCGAGCGGATCACGACAGGCAACCTCGCCGACCTCGTCGCCACCCGCGACGTCGTGGGCGTCACCACCAACCCGACGATCTTCGCGAGCGCGCTCTCTCAGGGGCAGAGCTACGACGAGCAGCTCACGGAGATCGCCGCGCAGGGCACCGACCTGGACGATGCCGTCTGGGAGATCACCACCCGCGACGTCCGCGACGCCTGCGACGTCCTGCGACCCGTCTACGACCGCTCGGGCGGCGTCGACGGCCGCGTGTCGATCGAGGTCGACCCGCGCATGGCGCAGGACCCCGACGCGACAGGCAGGCTCGCCGAGCGCCTGTGGTCGACCGTGGACCGCCCGAACCTGTTCATCAAGATCCCCGCGACCGAGAAGGGTCTCTCCGCGATCACCGCGGCGATCGCCCAGGGCATCAGCGTCAACGTCACGCTGATCTTCTCCCTCGAGCGCTACTCCGCGGTCATCGACGCGTACCTCACAGGCCTCGAGCAGGCGCTCGAGGCAGGCCGCGACGTCTCCGACCTCGCGTCGGTCGCGTCCTTCTTCGTCTCGCGCGTCGACGGGTCTGTCGACAAGCAGCTCGAAGAGATCGGCTCCGACGAGGCCAAGAGCCTCCTCGGCAAGGTCGCGATCGCCAACGCCCGCCTCGCCTACGAGATCCACCGCGAGACGCTCGCCTCCGACCGCTGGAAGGCGCTCGAGGCACGCGGCGCACGTCCGCAGCGCCCGCTCTGGGCCTCGACGGGAGTCAAGAACCCCGACTACCCCGACACGCTCTACGTCACCGAGCTCGTCGCACCGGGCGTGGTCAACACCATGCCCGAGAAGACCCTCCAGGCCGTCGCCGACCACGGCGAGATCACCGGCGACACGATCACCGGGACCTACGACGAGGCGCGTGCGACGCTCGACACGTTCGCGCGTCTCGGCGGTGACCTCGCCGAGGTGACACGTAACCTCGAAGAAGACGGCCTGCAGAAGTTCGAGGCCAGCTGGGACGAGCTGCTCCAGACAGTCCGCGACGGACTCTCCGGGGCCTCCTCCTGAGACACCCAGGACTCAGGTCCTAGAGTCCTGCTAGACATGACTGGTCTGCGGCGCAGCGTCGCAGACCAGTCGTTCGACACGTCAGACAGACAAGTCAGACCGTGGGCGTGACCTGGACAGGCCACACCCGGAGAAGATGGTGGCGCCCGTGAGACCCGCAAAGATCGAAGCCGACTCCAACCCGCTGCGCGATGCGCGCGACCTGCGCCTGCCGCGCATCGCCGGACCGTCCGGTCTCGTGATCTTCGGCGTGACCGGAGACCTCGCCCGCAAGAAGCTCATGCCGGCCGTCTACGACCTCGCCAACCGTGGCCTGCTGCCCCCAGGCTTCGCGCTCACGGGCTTCGCCCGGCGCGACTGGGAGGACCAGGACTTCGCGAAGGTCGTCCACGACGCCGTCAAGGAGCACGCCCGCACGCCCTTCCGTGAAGACGTCTGGAACCAGCTCGCCGAGGGCATCCGCTTCGTCCAGGGCTCCTTCGACGACGACGAGGCCTTCGAGCGCCTCAGCCAGACCGTCGCCGAGCTCGACGAGGAGCGCGGCACCAAGGGGAACCACGCGTTCTACCTCTCCGTGCCGCCGAGCGCCTTCCCCGTCGTCTGCCGCCAGCTCGCCCGCTCGGGTCTGTCGAAGTCGCCCGAGGACGCCTGGCGCCGCGTGGTGATCGAGAAGCCCTTCGGCCACGACCTCGCCTCCGCCCGCGAGCTCAACGACGTGGTATCCGAGGTCTTCGCCCCCGAAGACGTGTTCAGGATCGACCACTACCTCGGCAAGGAGACGGTCCAGAACCTCCTCGCCCTGCGCTTCGCGAACCAGATGTACGAGCCGATCTGGAACGCCAACTACGTCGACCACGTGCAGATCACCATGGCCGAGGACATCGGCATCGGTGGCCGCGCCGGGTACTACGACGGCATCGGCGCAGCGCGCGACGTCATCCAGAACCACCTGCTCCAGCTCCTCGCCCTCACGGCGATGGAGGAGCCGGTCTCCTTCGCGGCTGACGACCTCATCGCCGAGAAGATCAAGGTCCTCTCCGCGATGCGCCTGCCCAAGGACCTCGGCAAGCACACAGCCCGCGGGCAGTACGCCTCCGGCTGGCAGGGCGGCGAAGAGGTCGTCGGCTACCTCGAGGAAGAGGGCACAGACCCCGCCTCGACGACCGAGACCTACGCGGCGATCCGTGTCGACATCGACACCCGTCGCTGGGCCGGCGTGCCCTTCTACCTCCGCACCGGCAAGCGCCTGGGCCGCCGCGTGACCGAGATCGCCGTCGTGTTCAAGAAGGCGCCGCACCTGCCCTTCGAGTCGACCGCGACGAGCGAGCTTGGCAAGAACGCGATCGTCATCCGCGTCCAGCCCGACGAGGGCATCACGCTGCGCCTCGGCGCGAAGGTCCCCGGCACCGCGATGGAGGTCCGCGACGTCACGATGGACTTCGGCTACGGCCACGCCTTCACCGAGTCCTCCCCCGAGGCCTACGAGCGACTCATCCTCGACGTGCTCCTCGGCGACCCGCCCCTCTTCCCCCGCCACGAGGAGGTCGAGCTCTCGTGGAAGATCCTCGACCCGATCACGAAGTTCTGGGAGAGCAAGGGCACCCCGGACGCGTACCGCTCCGGCACGTGGGGCCCGGACTCCGCCGACGAGATGCTCGCCCGCGACGGCCGGTCCTGGCGTCGGCCCTGACGAGCCACCGGACCTCACCGACCTGCGCCTGACCGACTGAGAGAGCACACCATGATCATCGACATGCCGGAGACGACAGTCAGCGCTGTCGCGCGTCGTCTCATCAAGATCCGCGAGGAGGGCGGGGCGATCGCCCTCGGCCGCGTCCTCACCCTCGTCATCGTCGCCGACGAGAACGAGATCGAGGAGGCGGTCGACGCCGCCAACGACGCGAGCCGCGAGCACCCGTGCCGCATCGTCGTCGTCTCGACCGCCGAGGGCCGCCCCGACCAGCTCGACGCGGAGATCCGCGTGGGCGGCGACGCCGGGGCCAGCGAGGTCATCGTGCTGCGCCCGTCCTCGGTGGTCGCCCAGCACCCGGACACGCTCATCATGCCGCTGCTGCTGCCCGACGCACCGATCGTCGCCTGGTGGCCCAACGAGGTCCCCGACAGCCCGTCGACCGACCTCGTCGGGCAGATGGCGAAGATCCGCATCACGGACAGCCTCAACTGCACCTCGCCGAGCGCCACGCTCGAGACGCTCCGCAAGAACCACCACCCGGGTGACATCGACCTGTCGTGGACCCGCGTGACGGTGTGGCGCGGGCTGCTCGCCGCGATGCTCGACCAGCCGCCCTACGAGCCCGTCACCGGTGTGACCGTCGAGGGCTCCGAGGCTCACACCTCGGTCGACCTCCTCGGTGCCTGGCTCGCCGAGAAGCTGCGGTGCCCCGTGACCATCACGCGGAACACCGACGAGCTGGCGATCACCAAGGTCGTCCTGCACCGCAAGTCCGGCGACATCGTGCTCGACCGTCCCGACGGCCGGGTCGCGACGCTCTCGCAGCCCGGTCAGCCGGACCACCGCATCACCCTCCCGGTGCGCTCGCTCCGCGAGTGCCTCTCGGAGGAGCTCCGCCGTCTGGACCCCGACGAGGTCTACGGCGAGGTCCTCGCCAAGGGTCTGCCCCGCGTGACGGCCTCCGCATGAGCCCGCAGTCCCGGCTGGTGGTCGTCCACCCGGACGCGCAGATCCTCGCCGAGGCTGCGGCGTCACGGCTCCTCACCCGGATCCTCGACCTGCAGTCCGTGCGCTCCCCCGTGCACGTGGTCCTGACCGGCGGGACCGTGGGGATCAAGACTCTCGCGGCCGTCGCGACGAACCCCGTGCGCGACGCCGTCGACTGGACGGGCGTGCACCTGTGGTGGGGCGACGAGCGCTACCTGCCCGCCGGCGACGCGGACCGCAACGAGACCCAGGCCCGTGAGGCGCTCCTGGACCACCTCGACGTGCTGCCCGCGGAGAACGTGCACGCGATGCCGTCCGTCGACGGTGACGTGGACGTCGACGCGGCTGCAGCGCTCTACGCCGAGGAGCTCGCGCGCTTCGCCCCCGAGGGTGCAGTGGCGCCCGTCTTCGACATCACGCTGCTGGGCATGGGCCCCGACGCGCACGTCGCGTCGCTGTTCCCCGGGCACCCCGGTGGGACCGTCACCGGGCAGAGCACCGTCGGTGTGCGGAACTCCCCGAAGCCGCCGCCCGAGCGTGTCTCGCTGACCTTCGAGACGATCCAGGCCTCCCACGAGGTGTGGATCATCGCCGCCGGCGCCGAGAAGGCCGACGCCGTCAAGGCCGGTCTGTCTGGCGCAGACAAGGCCGAGGCGCCGGCGGCTGCGGCTGTCGGTGCTCAGCTCACGCTGTGGCTGCTCGACTCGGCGGCTGCCGGACGATGACCCACGCAGCCCAGGCTGCGCACGACGAGGGCGAGACCGTGAGCGGTCTCGCCCTCGTCGTGCGAGAGCTCTTCTCCCCGCTCGGACTGGCTGTGGTCTCTGAGGTGGTGGAGCCCGAGAGCGCCGAGTACGACGGGATGCTGGTGGGCGTGGGCGTGGGCGTGGGCGTGAGCGTGAGCGGTCTGGATCGCCCGGACCCCGAGGGCGTCCGCACCAGCGACGCACCTGAGGCCGTTGCCCAGGGCCAAGCCCAAGCCCAAGCCCAAGCCCAAGTGAGGGTCCGCTCGGGGAAGATCACCCCGACCAAGGTCGGCCTCTTCGTCACGCACTGGCGGCGGACCGCAGACGGCACCACCGGCCCCTACGGGGTGCACGACAGCGCGGACACGCTCCTCGTCACCGCCGCCGAGGATGGGCCGCACCCGGCACGCGGGGTCTTCGTCTTCGACCGTGCGTCACTGGTGTCTCACGGCATCGTGGAGGGCGACGGCCACGGCGGCAAGCGCGGCTTCCGTGTCTACCCGCCGTGGTCCCTCACCGCTCCCGGGCAGGCCGCGCGCACCCAGCGGTGGCAGGTCGAGCACTTCGTCCCGCTGCCCCTCGGCGATGGCGACCTGGGACGAGCGCGCAGGCTCTTGGGGCTCTAGCGCGCCGCAGACGGCAGACGGCAGACGGCAGACGGCAGACGGCAGACGGCAGACGGCAGACGGCAGACGGCAGACGGCAGACGGCAACGAGATCGTGACTTCGGAGCGAGATCGTGTCGTACAGCTATCGATCTCGCTCCGAAGTCACGATCTCGTCGGACGGTCGAGCAGGCACCGGCCAGCTCGGGCCAGGTGCGGGGGGCTGCTGGTCAGCGGCGACCGCGGCGGGCGCGGAGTGCTGCGAGGGCCTCGTCGAGGAGGGCTTCGCCGTCCTCTTCGGAGCGGCGCTCCTTCACGTAGGCGAGGTGCGTCTTGTACGGCTCGTTGCGCACGAGAGGCGGCGGGTTCTCCGCGTCCTGGCCACCCGGGTAGCCGCACCGCGTGCAGTCCCAGTGCTCGGGCGCCTGGGCGTTGCTCTCGATCGAGAAGCTCGGGCGGGTCTCGTGCCCGTTCGCGCAGTAGTAGGAGACGAAGAAGCGTGGCGCTGTCGCGCCCCGCTCGGCCTCGCCCATGGGACCTGCTCCAACTCGCGATCCTCGGATCGCACTACCACCGGCCACTGTGCCGCTCCTGCCAGAGATGGATGGGCTGTCAGATGCCCGTGTCGACCTTGGTGATGAGCCCGAGGAGGACCACCACGACGAACCACACGAGGGCGAAGCCCACGGTGATGCGGTTGAGGTTGCGCTCAGCGACCCCGGAGCTGCCGACGCTGCTCGAGACGCCGCCGCCGAACATGTCCGAGAGCCCGCCGCCCTTGCCCTTGTGCAGCAGGATCAGGAGGATCAGGAAGCCGCTCGTGAGGACGAGCACGACCTGGAGCGCGATACGCAGGATGTCCACAGACTTGTTCTTCCCTCTACGTCGGTGAGGTGCTCACGGAGGAGCACCGATGTTCAGCAGCACGTGGAGCAGGTCGGTCGCCTGCAGGCCGAGGTCATGACGACCGGGGCGGGGAGTGCAGGTGACGGACACCACGATCCGTGCCGTCTACCAGGATAGACCACCCCACGCTCGTCGAGCGCGAGGCACTCGCAGGAGGCATGACCGGCGGTCAGGACGCTCGTCCTGACCGGACCGGCGACCCGGATCGTCGCCCGGGCCTGCGAAGCACGACAGGGCGGGACCGGGCTCCCGGTCCCACCCTGTCGGTCGGGCGATCAGCTCGCGGCGGCAGCCTTGAACTGGGCGATCTTGGCGAACTCCTCGGCGTCGAGGCTGGCGCCTCCGACGAGGGCGCCGTCGACGTCCTGCTCCTTCATGAGCTCGGCGATCGACGAGGACTTGACCGAACCGCCGTAGAGCACGCGGACGGCGTCGGCGACGTCGGCCGAGTAGAGCTCGGCGAGGCGGGCGCGGATCGCTCCGGCGACCTCCTGCGCGTCCTGCGGGGTGGCGACCTCACCGGTACCGATGGCCCAGACGGGCTCGTAGGCGATGACTACCTTGGCGGCGTCCTCGGCCGAGAGGCCCTCGAGGGCGCCGTCGACCTGGGCGAGGGTGTGGGAGACCTGGTCTCCGGCCTTGCGGACCTCGAGGGGCTCGCCGACGCAGATGATCGGGATGATGCCGTGGGCCAGCGCGGCCTTCGACTTGGCGTTGACGAGCGCGTCGTCCTCAGCGTGGTACTGGCGACGCTCCGAGTGGCCGACGGCCACGTAGGAGACACCGAGCTTGCTGAGGAACACGGGCGAGATCTCGCCGGTGTAGGCGCCCGAGACGTGCTGGGAGACGTCCTGCGCACCGTAGGTGAGCTCGAGCTTGTCGGCGTCGACGAGGGTCTGGACGCTGCGGAGGTCGGTGAACGGGGCGAGGACGGTGACCTCGACCTGCGAGAAGTCGTGCTTGGCGTCCTTGAGGGCCCAGGCGAGCTTCTGCACCAGGTGGATGGCTTCCTGGTGGTCCTGGTTCATCTTCCAGTTGCCGGCGATGAGGGGGGTACGGGCGTTGGCCATGTGGTCCTACCTTCGTGAGTCAGGGGTGGGGGCGAGGGTGAGGGCGACGGTCTGCGCAGACCGTCGCCCTCCCCTGTCGAGCGGGTGTGTCAGGCGTCGAGGACGGCGATCCCCGGGAGAGACTTGCCCTCGAGGAACTCGAGGCTCGCGCCGCCACCTGTCGAGATGTGGCTGAAGCCGGCCTCGTCGAAGCCGAGGATGCGGACGGCTGCTGCCGAGTCGCCGCCGCCGACGATCGTGAAGGCACCGTTGCTCGTCGCGTCGACGAGAGCCTGGGCGACGGCACGGGTGCCGCCGGAGAAGGCCTCGAACTCGAAGACGCCGGCCGGGCCGTTCCAGACCGCGGTCTTGGCGTCGACGATCTTGGAGGCGAAGAGCTTCTGCGACTCCGGGCCGATGTCCAGGCCGATCTTGCCGTCGGGGATCGCGTCGGCTGCGACGACGGTCGCGGGCGAGTCCGCCTTGAACTCGTCGGCGACGAGGATGTCGACCGGGAGGACGATCTCCACGCCGGCCTTCTCGGCGTCGGCGAGGTAGCCCTTGACGGCGTCGATCTGGTCTTCCTCGAGCAGCGAGTTGCCGACCGAGTAGCCCTTGGCGGCGAGGAAGGTGAAGAGCATGCCGCCACCGATGAGGAGGCGGTCGGCCTTGGTGATGAGGTTGCCGATGACGCCGAGCTTGTCGGAGACCTTGGAGCCGCCGAGGACGACGACGTAGGGGCGCTCGGGGTTGTCGGTCGCCTTCTTGAGGGACTCGACCTCCTTGAGCACGAGGGAGCCGACGGCGGAGGGCAGCGCGAGGGCGATGTCGTAGACGGACGCCTGCTTGCGGTGCACGACGCCGAAGCCGTCGGAGACGTAGAAGTCGGCGAGCTCGGCGAGGTCGGCGGCGAGGCTCTGGCGCTCGCTCTCGTCCTTGGAGGTCTCGCGCGGGTCGAAGCGGATGTTCTCGAGGAGGGCGACCTCGCCCTCACCGAGAGCTGCGACGGTGGCCTTCGCGGACTCACCGACGGTGTCCTTCGCGAGGGTGACCGGGGCGCCGAGGAGCTCGCCGAGGCGGGTTGCGACGGGCGCGAGCGAGTACTTGTCCTCGGGAGCACCCTTGGGGCGGCCGAGGTGCGCCGTGACGACGACCTTCGCGCCGGCCTCGACGAGCGAGGAGAGGGTGGGGAGCGCGGCGCGGATGCGGCCGTCGTCGGTGATCGTCGTGCCGTCGAGCGGCACGTTGAAGTCTGAACGGACGAGAACGCGCTTGCCGCGCAGGTCGCCGAGGTCCTTGATCGTCTTCATGGGTACTCCAGGTTCAAAGGGCGGACATGAGAACGTCCGCGTGAGTGACGTGGCCAGACGGCTCTCATCACTCACGCGGACGGTTCAGCGAGCTCGGGTGATCACCCGTGACTCAGGGATTCGCAGCGATTCAGAGCTTCTCGCCGACGAGGACCGTGAGGTCGACGAGGCGGTTGGAGTAGCCCCACTCGTTGTCGTACCAGGAGACGACCTTGACCTGGTCGCCGATGACCTTGGTGAGGCCAGCGTCGAAGATGCTCGACGCGGGGTCCGTCACGATGTCGGAGGAGACCAGCGGGTCCTCGGTGTAGACGAGGATGCCCTTGAGGGGGCCCTCGGCTGCAGCCTTGATCGCGGCGTTGACCGACTCGACCGTGACCTCCTTGGAGGCGGTGAAGGTGAGGTCGGTGGCCGAGCCTGTGGGCACGGGGACGCGGAGCGCGTAGCCGTCGAGCTTGCCCTTGAGCTGCGGGAGGACGAGCGCCACGGCCTTGGCCGCACCGGTCGAGGTCGGGACGATGTTGATCGCTGCTGCGCGGGCGCGGCGGAGGTCCTTGTGGGGACCGTCCTGCAGGTTCTGGTCACCGGTGTAGGCGTGGATCGTGGTCATGAGTCCACGCTCGATGCCGAAGGCCTCGTCGAGCACCTTCGCCATGGGGGCGAGGCAGTTCGTCGTGCAGGAGGCGTTCGAGATGATGTGCATCGTCTCGGGGTTGTAGTCGCCCTCGTTGACACCGATGACGAAGGTGCCGTCCTCGTTGCTCGCGGGAGCGGAGATGATGACCTTCTTGGCGCCGGCCTCGATGTGAGCCTTCGCCTTCGTGGCGTCGGTGAAGAAGCCAGTCGACTCGATGACGATGTCGGCACCGAGTGCGCCCCAGGGCAGGTCTGCCGGGTTGCGCTCTGCGAGGGCCTTGATCTTCTTGCCGTCGACGGAGATGGAGTCCTCGTCGTACGAGACCTCGGCGGCGAGGCGGCCCAGGACGGAGTCGTACTTGAGCAGGTGCGCAAGCGTCTTGTTGTCCGTGAGGTCGTTGACACCGACGATCTCGATGTCTGCTCCAGACGCAAGGATTGCGCGGAAGAAGTTACGTCCAATTCGACCGAAGCCGTTGATTCCGACGCGGATGGTCACTATGCCCTCCTCGGGCGCGCCGGACGAACCGACGCACGGTAGTTGACGAACGACACGTACGTCAGCGTACGTTGGTGAGTTGCCTGGCATCCGAAAAGACGTCGCTGGACCGATCCTCGGTCCGGCTCGGGGTCTCCCGTGAACCTGACTCCTTGAGCCTATACCTAGATGGCCTCTCGTGTGAGGACCATCGTCCCGTGAGACGGCTTCACCCCACGGTCTGGGCACCTGGCAACCAACGGCGGGCCAAGATCCGGCAACAACTCCCACGACCTGGTCACACGCACGTGTCCGGGAGGGGTCCTGGGCCTGCTGGAGCCCTAGGTCTGGCCTGGGTGGCCGCCCGGCGGGATGGGCGGGACGGGTTGCCCACGGAGGAGCGGTCGACAGCGGCGTGCGAGGTCGACCTCGGGGTGCGCAGAGCGGCCCGGCGACCCCGGACCGAGGTCCTGGCCCGGGCGGACGGCCGATGGCACGAGCAGGACGCTCCGCAGCTGTGCGCAGATGGCAGCAGCGAACGCACGGCGTGGCAGCGGCGCGCGAACAACCCGCTAGTCAGAGGACGAGGCGCCGCGCTCCCCCGGCCGCGTCAGAGGTCGAGCAGGTCCGGGCTCAACCCGGCCTCGGTGTCCGGGATCCCGAGCTCGGCCGCGCGCTTGTCGGCTGTCGCCAGCAGACGCCGGATCCGCCCGGCGACGGCGTCCTTGGTGAGCGGTGGGACGGCCAGCTGGCCGAGCTCTTCGAGGGAGGCCTGCTTGTGCGCGAGGCGCAGCTCGCCGGCCTCGCGCAGGTGGTCGGGCAGCTCGGCGCCGAGGATGTCGAAAGCCCGCTCGACCCGAGCTCCCGCGGCCACGGCGGCCCGCGCCGAGCGGCGCAGGTTCGCGTCGTCGAAGTTGGCGAGGCGGTTGGCGGTCCCGCGGACCTCGCGGCGCTGTCGGCGCTCTTCCCAGACCTTGACGGTCTCGTGCGCGCCGAGGCGGGTCAGCAGGGCACCGATCGCCTCGCCGTCGCGGATGACCACACGGTCGACCCCACGGACCTCGCGCGACTTGGCCGAGATGCCCAGGCGGCGGGCGGAGCCCACCAGGGCGAGCGCAGCCTCGGGACCCGGGCAGGTGATCTCGAGGGCCGAGGACCGGCCGGGCTCGGTGAGCGAGCCGTGGGCCAAGAACGCCCCGCGCCACGCCGCCTCGGCCTCGGCGACACCGGCCGAGACGACCTGGGGCGGCAGACCACGGACCGGACGGCCCCGGGCGTCGAGCAGACCGGTCTGCCGGGCGAGGGACTCGCCGTCCTTCGCGACCCGGATGACGTAGCGGCTCCCCCGGCGGATGCCACCGGCGGAGACGACCACGATCTCGCTCGTGTGGCCGTAGACCTCGGCGATGGCCTGGCGCAGCCGGCGCGCGGCGATCGCGGTGTCGAGCTCGGCCTCGATGACGACGCGTCCCTGGATGAGGTGCAGACCTCCGGCGAACCGCAGCATCGCTGCGACCTCGGCCTTGCGGCAGGAGGTCTTGTCGACCGGGAGCCGTGCGAGTTCGTCTTTCACCTGAGCCGTGAGCGCCATGGGTCAATCCTGCCATCCCTGCTCGTCGTCCCGAGACCCGCAGGACCACCACCGGGGGTCCCTGCACGGCCTCAGAGACTCAGAGGCTGCGGGTGCCGACGTCCCCGAGGAAGTTGTCGAAGACGTCCCTGTACGCGGCCGCGAGCCGCAGCGCGTCGTGGCGGGGCGTGCCGTCACCGCGACGGACCTGGCGCATGAGCAGCGTCGCCCCCATCTGCTCGACCTCGGCCAGCAGCAGGTCGGGGTCGTCGACGGCGAGGGGGTCCGCGACGACGGCGTCGACGTGGAGGTCCGGGGCGTGGCGGGCCAGCGCGCGCAGGTGCTCGACCGTCGTCATGCCGTGGGTCTCGTCGGTCTCGCTCGCGAGGTTGAGCGTGAGGCAGACCCGGGCCTTCGAGGTGACGAGGGCCTCGGCGAGCTCGGGCACCAGGAGGTGCGGCATGACCGAGGAGAACCACGAGCCCGGGCCGAGCACGACCCAGTCGGCGGCCATGACTGCCTCGACGGCCTGCGGGTGGGC
>NZ_JACBYE010000016.1 GCF_013415325.1 Sanguibacter inulinus
GACTGCTGGGGCGGCGGCGCCGCCTGTCGAGAGAGCCATGGTGTCTCTTCCTTCAGCTCAGGAGACGCGGACGCGTGGGTCGAGGCGGACGTAGACGATGTCGACGAGGAAGTTCGCGACGAGCACCGCGGCCGTGATGGTGAGGAACAGTCCCTGCATGAGCGGGTAGTCGAGGCCCTGGACCGCGGAGAGCAGCTGGTAGCCGACACCGGGGTAGGCGAAGACGACCTCGGTGAGGAGCGCACCGCCGACGATGAAGCCGAGCGAGAGCCCGAGCGACGTGACCGACGGCAGCAGCGCGTTGCGCGTCGCGTAGCGGAACATGATCCGCCCGGGGCGCAGGCCCTTGGCCTCGGCCATGAGGATGTAGTCCTCGGCCGTCGTCGAGATCATCGTGTTGCGCATGCCGAGCATCCACCCGCCGATCGACACCACGACGATGGTCAGGGCCGGCAGGAACAGGTGCACGAGGACGTCCTGGACGAAGGCCGGGGACCACTCGGGGACGAGCCCCACGGAGAAGGCGTGGTTGATGGGGAACCACCCGAGCGTCACCCCGAAGAGGTACAGCGCCCCCATGGCGAGCCAGAAGTACGGGAAGGACCCGACGAAGATGAGGATCGGCGGGAAGATCGAGTCGACCAGCCCGCCTCGACGCCACGCGGCGACGATGCCGAGCAGGTTGCCGATCACCACGGCGACGATCAACGAGGTGCCGCCCAGCAGGATGGTCCAGCCGATCTGCCCGGCGATGACCTCGCTCACCGGGGTCGGGAACCTCGAGATCGAGACACCGAAGTCACCGTGCGCGATGTTGTTCAGGTACGACAGGTACTGCTCCCAGACCGGGCGGTCGTCGAGCCCGAAGAGCCGTCGGAGCTGCTCGATCTGGTCGGGCTCGAGGCGGGACTGCGCCCTGGAGACCATGCGGCTGACCGGGTCGCCCGGCATGACCCGCGGGAGCATGAAGTTGAGGGTCAGCGACGCCCAGAACGCGAGGACGTAGGTGCCCAGCCGACGCAGGATGAATCCCATGACGAGGACCTTTCGTAGGTGCGGTCGCCGCACCTGGGCACGCCGGACGTGCTGTCCGGCGTGCCCGGGCGCGACGCGCCACGGTCAGGAGACGACTGGCTCGAGGCTCGTGAGGACGAGCACCGTCGTGGGTGCGCGGGTGGAGAGCGTCGCGTAGGGGTCGGCCTCGGTCGGCCACCCCGTGAAGCGGGTGTCCGTGTAGGCGCCCCACTCCGGGCCGGGGAACAGCGGGATCACCGGAGCGTTGTCGGCGAAGAGCTGCTGGAGCCCGTCGACGATCTCGGTCTGCTGGGCAGGGTCGGAGGTCGCGGCGAAGCGTGCCAAGAGCTCGTCGGCCTCGGGCAGCCCGAGGCGGTGGTAGTTCTCGTAGGTCGTCTCGCCGACAGGCTTGACGGTCTCGGTCGACATGGTGCCGCGGTAGAACTGGTACGGCGTGGGAGCGTTGTTGCTCCACACGATGCCGCTCTGGAAGTCGCCGCTCTCGTACCCTGCCGAGACCGCCGGCCAGTCGGGTGCGTCGACCGTGACGGTCACACCGATCTCGGCGAGGTTCTGCGCGATGATGTTGGCCACGGAGAGCCAGTCGGAGGACGCCGACCCGACGCTGATGTCGAAGGCGAAGGGCGATCCGTCCGCGAAGGTCCGCATCCCGTCCTCACCGAGCGGGTAGCCGGCGGCGTCGAGCATCGCTCCCGCGGCGTCGACGTCGCGGGAGGTCCAGTCGCAGGACTCGACCACGGTCTCGGAGCGCCAGGTGTCGTAGGCACCCGAGAGCCCTGTGCAGTCGGCCGGGACCGTGTAGCCGTTCATGCCGACAGCGACGATCTGCTCGCGGTCGATCGCGAGGCTGAGCGCCTTGCGCACCTCGACGTCGTCGAAGGGCGCGACCGTCGTGTTGAGCTGCCAGCTGATGGTCGAGCCTGTCGGCGGGAACCAGTAGGCCCGGTGCTCGGGGTCCTTCGCGACGAAGGTGTTCTCGATGTCTGCGATGTACTGCGGCGCCCAGTCGACCGACCCGTCGACGGCCGCGAGGTTCGCACCGTCGTTGCCTGCGAAGGCGAGCATCCGGACGCCCGCGATCTTCTGCTTCTCGGGCTGCCAGTAGTGCGGGTTCTTGCCGAGGTCGAAGGACTGCGTCTGGAAGGTCGTGACCTCCGTGTACGGACCCGTGCCGACAGGGTCCGGGTTGGTCTCGCCCGCGGGGTCGTCGATCTCGGACCAGACGTGCTTGGGGACGATCACCTGCTGGCCGATCTCGAACAGCGCGGGCGAGTACGCCCTGCTGAAGGTGAAGGTGACGGTGTCCTCGTCGGTGGCCGTCACGGAGTCGACGTACTCGAAGCCGCCGAGGATCTCCTTCTGCAGACCGAAGGTGTAGACGACGTCGTCGGCGACGAGCGGCTCCCCGTCGGACCACTGGACGTCGTCGCGGAGGGTGAAGGTCGACGTGAGGCCGTCCTCGGAGGTCTCCCACTCCGTCGCGAGCCACGGGACGGTCCCGCCGTCGGCAGGGTTGTAGACGAGCATCGACTCGTAGACCGCCTGCCCTGTCATGGGTGCGGCGTTTGGCGAGAACGGGTTGAAGTTGCGGGTGAAGGTGCCCATGTCTTCACGCGGGATGGTGAGCAGCTGGTCGCCGCTCGTGTCGGTGGCGGCTGTGCCACCCGTGCACCCTGCGAGGGCGAGCGATGCCACGGCGAGCCCGGCGACGATGCCGGTCCACCTTCTGCGGGTCGGAGATGTCATGATGGGGGTCTCTTTCCTCTCTTCATCAGTTCAGGAGAAGTGCGGTCAGGGGTGCTCGACGGGCGATTCACGGTCGCACCGACGAGCGTTCGACGAGCGGGCAGTCGACGACGACCTGCAAGGGTCCCGTCACCTGCCCGCTCGTCAGTTCCGACAGCAGGTCGACCCCGCGCGCACCCATCTCTTCGAAGGGGAGCGCGACTGTCGTCAGCGACGGTCGGAGGTATGCGGAGATGAGCTCCTGGTTGTCGAAGCCCACCACGGAGATGTCACCCGGGATCGTCAGACCCCGCTCCTTGATCGCGTCGTAGGCGCCCATCGCCATACGGTCGTTGGCGCAGAAGATCGCCGTGGGCGGCACGGGCAGGTCGAGCAGCCTGACGGCCGCGGCGTACCCGTCGGTCGCCGTCGCTCCCCCACCGACGACGAGCTCGTCGTCCAGGTCCCCGCCTGCCGCGCGGAGCGCGGAGCTGTACCCGTCACGGCGCCCAATCGCCGCAGGGATATCCGAGTCGAAGGTGATCAGCCCGATGCGCCGGTGGCCTGCGGCGAGCAGCCGCTCGGTGGCCCGGCGCCCTCCCGCGACCTCGTCAGGGACGATCGACGGGAGCACCCCGTCGGCGTCGAAGCAGTTGACGAGGACCGTCGGCACCTCGTGGGCGATGTCCGGGACCTTCACGGCGCGGTGCCAGGTCGCTGCGTAGAGCAGACCCTCGACGCGCTGCTCGAGCAGCTTCTCGACGGCCGCCTCCTCCATGTCGCCGTCGCCCTCGGAGGAGGCGATGAGCACGAAGCGGCGGTCGTGCCAGGCGCGGTCCTGGGCACCCTTGATGATGTTGACGGCGAAGGGCGCCGTGACGATCTCGGTGACCAGGCCGTACCAGTCGCTGCGGCGCGATGCGAGAGCACGCGCCCCAGCGTTGGGCCTGTACCCGAGGTCGGCGACAGCCTCGAGGATCCGCTGGCGGGTCTCGGCAGAGACGCTCGGGTGCTCGGGGTCGCTCAGGGCGAAGGACACGGCGGTCCGGGAGACCTTGGCATGGCGGGCGACGTCGCTCATGGTCACCTTGCCGGTCGCGAGGGGAGACGTCATCGTCGCAAGTCCTCGTCATCGTGAACTAGATGTAACGCGCGTTAGTTGCGCGCGTTACACACGGTATGGCGCGGATCCGCGGCTGTCAATGCCCAGCTCACCCGATACCGAGGGACGAGCCGCGTCCGTGCGCAGGTCTCGGCGGCGCGCACGCCACCGGACCGAAGGTCCCTCGCTCGGGGCCCGAGACGCTCGATAGCGTCGGAGCATGGCACAGCGACGCGCATGGACGGCCGACCTGGGAGCGACCCCCCGAGCAGATCTCGACTCGTTCCTGCTCGAGCACTCCGGGCTCCCCGGGCCTCGCGCGAACCTGGCCCTCGTCGACGCCGCTGCGCGGAGCCTGCCTGAGCCGACCCTGCTCGACCTCGCCGGCTCCCCCGAGGAATACCTGCGGATGTGCGGCACCGCTGGGCTGGGACGGCTCCTCGCCGACGGTCCGGCGAGGACCGAGGTCCTGACCCTGCTGCGCGAGCGCGCGGCCGATCCGCTGTGGCGGGTGCGGGAGGCAGCCGCGATGGCGCTCCAGATCATCGGCGACGCCGACCGCACGGACCTGAGGTCCGTCGTCGCCGACTGGGTCACGGCCCCAGACCCGCTCGTGCGCCGCGCTGCCGTCGCCGGCATCTGCGAGCCGCGCCTGCTCACCGACCCCGCGACGGCGCGCGCCGCGCTCGAGGCCTGCCGCGCCGCGACGGACTCGATCCGCGCGGTCCGCCGCGACCTGCGCGCAGACCCCGACCTGCGGACCCTGCGCCAGGCTCTCGGCTACGCGTGGAGCGTCGCGATCGCCGCAGCACCTGAGGAGGGCCTGCTCGACCTCGACGCCCTCGGCACGGACGACGACCCCGACGTCGCATGGATCCTGCGCAGCAACCTCTCGAAGTCCCGGCTCCGCACAGTCCTCGATCGGCGCTCCTGAGGCGAGGACGGTCGCCCGGCGACGGTCTGCTCGTCGGACCTCCGGCCTCGCAGCCGCACGTCGCGCCCCGCCGACCGGGCTGGACCGCGCGTGACGTGACGACGGCCCACCACGCGGGATCGCGTGATGGGCCGTCGTCACGTCCTGGTGGGGCTGGTCAGCCCGCGTGCTCGGCGTTCTTCGCGTCGCGCCAGGCGAGCCAGTCGGCGACACCCGAGATGTCGTAGTCCGGGCCGGAGATACCGATCGTGAAGAGGGTTGCGCCGAGGGCGTGCTGCTCCTCGACCTCCTCGACGCTGCGCTTGCCGATCTCTGTCGAGATCTCGATCTCGGTCACGTCGCGGCCGACCACCCGGGCGTGCTCGGCAAGGATGCCGAGCTTGCGCTCGAGGGTCTCCGCGTCGCTGAAGCTGTGCCAGATGTCGGCGTGCTGGGCGACGATCCGGAGCGTCTTCTTCTCGCCACCGCCGCCGATGAGGACGGGGATCTTGCGGGTCGGTGCCGGGTTGAGCCTCCCCCAGCGGTCAGCGATCGTCGGCAGGTCGCGGGCGAGGGCGTCGAGGCGGGTGCCCACGGTGCCGAAGTCGTAGCCGTACTCGTCGTAGTCACGCTCGAACCAGCCCGAGCCGGTCCCGAAGATGAACCGGCCCTGGCCACCCTTGGCGCTGATGTGGTCGATGGTCCGGGCCATGTCGGCCTGCAGGTTGGCGTTGCGGTAGCTGTTGCAGTTGACGAGCGCACCGATCTCGACGCGGCTCGTCTGCTCGGCGAGAGCGGCGAGCATCGTCCACGACTCGAAGTGCAGACCGTCGGGCTCACCCGACAGCGGGAAGAAGTGGTCCCAGTTGAAGAGGATGTCGACACCGAGGTCTTCGAGGGCACCCGCGGTCTCGCGGATCTTCTCGTACGAGGCGTGCTGGGGCGCGATCTGCACGCCGATGCGCACGGGACGGCGCGGGCCGCCTGTCGGCTGGGCGTTCTCGGTCGAGGATTCCGAGGTCATGGGGGCTCCGATCAGGTGGCCTGGACCACCGGGCGAGGAAGATGGCGCCAGACAGGCGTCGCAGGTCGGGACGGGTCACGGCTGCCTCGCCGTCGACCCTCGCGTCAATCTACCCCGTGCAGGTGCCGCTGGCTCAGGGATCCGTCGCCTGGCCCTGGGTCGCGCTGCGCTGTCGGCTCACGAGCCGATGTCTCGCCGGGTCGGGTGCACCAGTCACTCACGACCGGCCTCCGCGCGAGCCCTCCACCTGCGGGCTCGCCCCGGTCACGCCAGCTGCAGGCCCGTCAGGCAGGTGGCGCTGTCGGCCGTCGTGCTCAGGGGAGCCTCGACCGACCGTCCGTCGACGGTGAGGACGACGGTCCCGGTGAGGTCGCGTGGTAGCCAGACACCGACAAATCCGTTCGCGTAGGTGGTCGTGGTCTCCTCGAGCACGACCTCCCCCTGGTCGTCGCGGACGAGGATGTCGACGTCTGCGTCCACCAGCTCGCCCTGGCAGGTGGTGAGGCTGTGGAAGAAGCAGTCGTGCGTCTGGTCGACGTACGGCGCCATCGAGACGTAGAGCTCGTCGGCGGGCATCGGCAGCGTGGTCTCGCGGGTCCCGTCGGACAGGACGACCTCGTCGGTCCGGATCGAGGCTATGAGGTTGGTCGGGCGCTCGTCGCCGCCCAGCCTGTCGAGGTGGTCGATCACCTCTCGGGTGTCCATGCCGTCGAGCCCGAAGTCACGCAGCAGAGACGAGGCGTCTGCCGCTGCCGGCGCACCGGTCTCGGCGTCGGAGGACGGGGTGCTGGACGACGAGCACCCTGCGAGCAGGAGGGCGACGGCGACGGGCACGGCGGCAAGGCGTCGAGAGATCATGCGTCCCATCATCACCCGCGGGCGCGCAGACCAGGGTAGGAGGAAGGTCCTGAGGCACCGTGCCTCGTCCCGGTACCCGTACCCGTACCCGTACCCGAGGTCACCAGACGGGTGGTTGGCGGTCGGGCCAGCGCAGGCTGTCCTCGAGCTGCGCGGCGACTGCGAGGAGCGTGCGCTCCCCGCCGGGCCGGCCGACCAGCTGGATCCCCATCGGCAGACCCGCCGGAGCGTGCTCGTCGGGCGTCGTCCAGTGCGTCGGGACGGTGATCGCCGGCAGCCCGCAGACGTTGATCATCGACGTGTACGGCGTGTACTCGCACTGCTGCGCGAAGTTCCGCTCGGGGTCCGTCGCGTCGTACCAGCCGATCGGCCGCTGCGTCTGCGCCATCGCCGGGAGCAGGAGCACGTCGTAGACCTCGACGCGGGCGACCATCGTGCGCTCGAAGACCGCGAGCGCCCCGAGGGCCTCGACCAGCTCGCGAGCGGTGACGGCCCGGCCGCGCTCGACCAGCCACTGCGTCAGCGGCTCGAGCAGGGCGAGGCGCTCGGGCTCGTCGATCGGCACGGCTGCAGCACCACCCATCCACAGCGTCCTGAAGGCTGCCGCGTACGTCGGGTCAGGGTCCCAGGCAGGAGCGTCCACCACGTCGTGCCCGAGGGCTCCGAGTGCAGCGGCTCCGGCGGCGAGGGCGGTCTTGGCTTCCTCGCCGAGCGCGATGTCGTAGGCGCCGTCCCACGAGCTGAAGGTGCTCAGCCCGATGCGGAGCGGGCGACCCTCGGGCGTCTCTCCGCTCTCTGCGGCGGCCAGGTACGACCCGGCGGGAGCAGCAGGCGTCCGCAGGGTCCGCGGGTGCGGCACGTGGCCGTCTGCGGTGCGAGGCAGCATGCCCTCGAGCAGCAGCGCGGCATCGGCGGCGGTGCGAGCGATCGGTCCGTGCACCACCAGGCCACCGAGCGACTCCACCCCTCCCCCGGCCGGCAGGAGACCACGGGTCGGCTTGAGGCCGACGAGTCCGCAGGCCGCGGCAGGGATCCGGATCGACCCGCCTCCGTCAGACCCTGGCGCCACGGGCAGCAGCCCGGCGGCGACAGCGACCGCGGCACCACCGCTCGACCCCCCGGCGCCCCGGGTCAGGTCCCAGGGGTTGCGCGCGGGCGGACCGACAAAGGTCTCGGTGTACGAGGGGAAGCCGAGCTCAGGGGCGGCGGTCTTGCCGAGCGACACGACGCCCGCGGTGTCGAGCACCTGGGTGATGTCGCTGCTCACCTCGGGGACGTACCGGAAGGCCCCAGAGAAGGTGCGCGACCCGAAGCCCGTCGGGACACCTGCGCGGTCGGAGAGGTCTTTGTCGCCGATCGGCAGGGCCCAGAGCGGGGCGTCGGTGACCGCTGACGGCGGACCCTGCGCCGCGAGATCCGCAGCTCGTCCCCTGGCAGCCTCGGGGGTCACGGTGACGAAGGCCCCGAGCTCCCCGTCCAGCCGGGCGATCCGACCCAGATAGTGCTCGGTCACCTCTGTCGGTGAGAGCTCGCCGGAGCGGAGCTGGCGGCTGATCTCGGTCGCGGTGCGCTCGTGCAGGCTGGTCATCGATCCAGCATAGGTCCGCGTTCCAGAACCCTGGCAGAGACCTCTTCGCCGACCGAGGAGCGGACCCAGCGCACTCGCGATGCTCTTGTTTTGCAACGGACTACGGCAGCTGTCCTCGCACTCCCGCTCGCCCGGCTCATTCGCCTCTACAGGGCGAGCGAGACGGCCTCCCGGATCTCGGCGATCCGCTTCTCGTTGCGCTTGTAGTGTGTCCACTTGCCGACGCGGGTCGAGGTCACGAGGTTCTCACGCTCGAGCGAGCGCATGAACGACGAGACGGTCGACTGCGCCAGCTGGGCCTTGTCCGTGATCTGGCTGACGCAGATGCCGTACACGTCGGGGTCCGCGATGCCCTGCTCCACCGGGAACTGACCTCGCGGGTCTCGGAGCCACTGCAGGATCTTCAGGCGCATCGGGTGTGCAAGGACCTTGAGGACTTCGACGAGGCTGGAGAGATTCTCGGTGGGTGCAGAGATGTCCTCGGTAGGCGGTGTCATGACCCTCTTCTCTCCGAGAACGATCCATCGTGATACTTCGATGATTTTAGCACCGTTCAACCCGCCGACAGGCGGCGGGTTGGCCCGGTCACCGTCCTGTGCATCGCGCCGCATACGTCGGCCGGCGCCTGTCACGTGCGCGGAACGTCGACCGAACTGCGACTATCGGGGCGTTCTCCTCTCTCGGCCCCGGTTGGGAGCCCGGAGACGCAGAGCCCAGCTGATGAGTGCGTGGTCGAGCATGTAGAGCCGCCCTCCTTCCTCTCGACCACCGTCTGACAGACGTTCGATCACCCAGCTGTAGGGCGACCTGCCGTCGTAGTCCGGATGAGGGGTGTGGAGCAGGTCGCCGCGTCCGAGCTCAGTCAGCACGTTCAGGGCGTAGCTGAAGGGGTACGGCCTGTTCGCACGACCTTCCGGCGTCACCTCGAGAGAGCGGAAGGCTCCGAGCATCCGGTTGATCATGGTGTCGGTGATGAGATCGACTCGGCCCGAAAGATATGCCAGCTGGATCAGGTAGGCGTAGGAGATGCCGTAGAGAAAGTAGTCACGGCCGGGATCGATGTCTGGCCACAGTCCGACCACCTGCTCGACAAAGGCGTTGAGGTCGGGCAGGTAGGCCTCACGCTGCCCGAGGTTCTCGAGCGCCATCACGTAGTAGAGCGCCATGTGGGTGCGCTCGACGGGTTCGAGCTCTGCCATGAGGTCAGTGGCCTCTTGCAGTCGGTCCGTGCCGGAGAAGACGTACCGATGAGGGTCACTCAGCGTGCTGAGCGCGCTGAGCATAGTCAGCAACGGATAGGCCTTGATGAAGCCCTCGGACATGGAGCTGGGGAAGGTCGGGTAGAGACCTATGTCATCGACCGCGTCCATCGTTGCCAAGATGGAATCGGCTGTCCCGTTCGAGGCTAGGGAGTCCTCCCGGCCCAGGAGCGCGATAGCACCGATGAGCATGGCACCGCCTCGTCCCCGGAAGAACGGGGTGGGGACGTTCTCCAGTGCAGCCAGAGCCTCCGAGATCCTGTCGCGCTCACCGCTCAGCAGGTCGGCGAGCCCTGCACGGTCGAAGGCGAGGAACATGGCTGTTGACGCAGACACCCTCTCGTAGTCTCCGTGACGCCCCTGGTTCTCGTCCTGGATCGCGTCGGGCTTGATCTGATCCACCGCAGCGAGGACCTGCCGAGCGACGTCGCGTGCCACCCCAGAGAGCGGGGTGTGAACCTGCCCGAGTGCGTGGGCCGCTGCTTCATAGACCTCAAGGGCTGCAGTCGAGCCAGCACCGACGGTGCGCTGATCGATGTCACGGTATGCCGACCGGCTCCCGAGCCCTGGGAAGAACACGACTGTGCTCAGACCGTCCGGTTCGACGGACGGCACCCGCCGTCGTCGAGCATGTGAATTCGTTGTGGTACGTGAGAACCGGTCTTCCCTCAGCGGAACAGTGCTGTTGCTGCTCATCGTCAACCCCTACGTGACGTCATGGTTCTCGGCCGCGGTCGATTCCCCGGATGGCCCAGCGATGGATGCGGATCGCGAGCGTCCGGTCAGGTCAGCGAGGCGCCCCCGACGCCACGTCGCCGCGATGACCGTCGTGGCCCTCGACATGACCGCTGACGGGACGGACAACGGGCTCCTCGATCGGAGCGCCGGGCATCGGAGGCCGTGCTGCACGGCGCCTGCTCGCGATGCTCGTGGGCAACAGGACGAGGAACGCCCCGGCAGCCAGAGCAGCACCGACCCACAGCGGCGAGACGAACCCGAGGCCTGCGGCGATCGCCAGGCCGCCGATCCAGGCTCCGATAGCATTCCCGACGTTCAGCGCTGCGATGTTCGTCCCGGAGGCGACAGTGGGAGCGTCACCGGCGAAGTGCATGACCCGGAGCTGCAGGCCTGGAGCGGTCGCGAAACCCACAGCGCCGAGCAGGAACATGGCGATGAGCACGGCCCACCAGATCGTGGCGCTCAGGGCGAAGGCCACGAGCACGAGGACCAGGCCCGCAAGTATGCCTAGCAGCGACCGGTCGAGGGCGCGATCAGCCAGCCTGCCGCCGATGATGTTGCCGACGAAGGTTCCGACCCCGAAGAGCAGCAGCAACCATGGGACTGAGCTGGTCGCGAATCCGCTGACCTCGGTCAGAGTGAAGGCGATGTAGGTGTAGGCACCGACAACTCCACCGAAGGTCAAGATGCTCACCATGGCAGAGAGCAGCACCTGCGGGCGACGGAGGGCTCCGAGCTCAGTGCGCAGCCCCGCAGTCTCGGAGGCTCGTGACCTCTCGACGAGGAACTGGATGCCGAGGAACGTGATGATCCCGATTCCTGTGATCGCCCAGAACGTGGCGCGCCAGCCGAGCTGCTGACCGACGAAGGTCCCGAAGGGGATGCCTACGACGTTGGCGACCGTGAGCCCTGCGAACATGAGCGAGATGGCACCGGCCTTCTTCTTCTCCTCAACCATGCTGGCTGCGAGCACGGCGCCGATACCGAAGAAACCTCCGTGACACAGAGCAGCGATGATGCGTCCGGCCAGCATGACACCGTAGGTCGACGCGAGGGCCGAGATCAGATTCCCCACGATGAACAGGACCACGAGGCTCAGGAGGACCTTCTTGCGCTCGGAGCGGGAGAAGGCGGCGGTGATCGCGATCGCACCGAAGGCCACGGCAAGGGCGTACCCGGACACCAGGTAGCCCGCGACGCTCTCGGTCACCGAGAAGTCCGTCGCGATCTGCGGGAGCAGGCCCACGGGACCGAACTCTGTCAGTCCGATCCCAAAGCCTCCCAACGCTAGAGCGATGAGCCCAGCTGGTAGAGCGGCTGTCTTCTTCTTCGTCACGATGACGTCCCTTCTTGGTGGCGCTGCCCTGTCGGACAACGCATCGAAACACCGGCATATCCGGGCGAGAGGATGTGGGACGGCACGACCCCGCCGCGCACCCCTCTCCACCGGGACCACGGAAGGTCGATCACGCGCCGCACGGCATCTGTGACATACCCGGCGTCAACCCATCGACATATCGGAGCGTAACGATGTGTCGAGGAATGGTCAAATCGGAGATGTCCTATTATGTCGGCTCAAGGGCTGCCGGCCACGCAGAGCGGATCGACAGCCGTCAGGAGGCGGGCCATGCAGCACCTTCTCTGGCAGTTCGTCGACGGCTTCCGCGGCGCCGCCCTACGACGGACTTGCTGGCCGAACAGCAAGCCTCCATAGCTTCTGCACGAACGGCCTTCTCCGGCCGCCGCGAGCGCTCTCACCGGGCTGCAGCGACCTGCTCCGCGCCGTCACGGAACGCCCTACCACGTGCGTCGCACCAGTCTTTGGGCGCCCCCCAGAGCGCGCCCGCGCTGCCGGGTCCACCACTAGCGTCGCGCGCTCCGCCCCTAGGATCGAGTCGATCGACGCCGGGCGTGAGTCACATCACACTCGTCAGTGAGCGTCTCCATCGACGTCCACCCAGAACGACAAAAGACCCGGCCGTTCCCGGCCGGGTCTTTCATCTTCGGTGGAGCTGAGGGGACTCGAACCCCTGACCCCCTGCATGCCATGCAGGTGCGCTACCAGCTGCGCCACAGCCCCAAGAACTTCGGAAAGTTCCTGTCCCCGTTGCCGAGGCGTTGCTATCTTAGACCGAAGTTGGCTCCAAGTTCCAATCGGGTCCAGCGTTCCAGTGATCCAGCGGAAAACCGGCCCCGACGTTGTGCGCGAGGAGCCTCCACGGGGTCGTCGCCGCAGGTCCGGAGCGCTCGACGTGGCTCCAGTGGACGTTGTGCAGGCCGTTCAGCCCGCGCCACGCCTCCGGGTCGAGCCCGATGAGCGCGGTGACCCCGATCGTGATCGCGGCCCCGTGGGAGACGATCACGAGCGTGTCGTCAGCCCCGAGGTCGGCCCCGTGCTCGTCGACGGCCGCGAGCATGCGCTCGGCCACCTCGGTGCGGGTCTCGATGCTCGCCCCGGAGGGCTGCTCGCCGCGTCGCCACTGGGCGAACTCCTCGGGCCAGCCCTCTTCGATCTCGGGACGGGTCAGGCCCTCCCAGTCACCGAAGCTGCGCTCACGGACGCGTGGGTCGATGACGAGCTCGTGCCCGCCCACCCGTGCGTAGTGCTCCGCCGTCACCCTGGCGCGAACGAGGTCGGAGGCGACCACGCGCGAGCAGGCGTGGAACGTGGCCAGAGCACGGGCGCCGTGCTCGGCCTGCCACTGCCCGACCTCGTCCAGGGGGATGTCGACCTGGCCCTGCAGACGGCCGGCCGCGTTGTACGCGGTCCGCCCGTGCCTCAGGAAGACGACGGAGCCGGCACTCATACGGTGTCGTCGCGGCTGTCAGCCGGCGAGGGGTAACCGAAGTCGTCGGCGTCGTACTCGGGGGCGTGGCCGTCTCCACCACGAGCGTCCTCGGGGAGCTCGATGACCGGGCAGTCCTTCCACAGGCGCTCGAGGGCGTAGAACACCCTGTCCTCCTGGTGCTGGACGTGGACGACGATGTCGCCGAAGTCGATGAGGACCCAGCGCGACTCGCCCTTGCCCTCGCGCCGGATCGGCTTCACGCCGAGGCCGTGGAGCGCCTCTTCGACGGAGTCGACGATGGCCGACACCTGTCGCTCGTTGTTGCCGGAGGCGATGAGGAACACATCGGTCAGGACGAGCTGCTCGCTGACGTCCAGGGCGATGATCTCGGCCGCCTTGCGGTCAGATGCGGCTCGGGCCGCGGCGATCGCCAGCTCGACGGCACGTTCGGTTGCAGGCACAGCTCTCCTTAGAGGACTTCTTCGATGACGGTGACGCCGGAGGCGTCGTCGACGGTCCAACCAGCCTGGTCCGTCCAGGTCCCGGGGACCAGGGCTGCAGGCGCGGCTGTCGACGATGCTGAAGACGGTGCAGGCAGCGCAGATGCTGCCCCGCTCTCGCCCTCCAAGGCGACTTTCCAGAGTATCAGCCCGAGGACGAAGGCCAGGGCGACGAGGATCACGTAGTGCAACCACGTGTACTTGTGGTCCGAGTCGTCGTAGTCCTCGTCCTCGTCGTCGTCACGCTCCTCGCGGAGGGCCGGGTCGGAGCTCGTCGCTGAGCCTGCTCCGGCGGTGATCGCGTCCCACCGCGGAGCCTGAGTGAAGGACTCCGCCCCGTCGGCGAGGCCAGGCGGGACGTCACTGCCGGACGACGGCTCGGTCGTCGACCCAGCCGCACCGGCAGGCGCGGCTGCTGCGTCCGCCTCGGCAGCCGAAGAGCCCGCTGTCGAGCCGGGCTCGGCCGTCACCACGGCGTCCTCAGGGGGCTGCGTCGCAGGCGACACCGTCGGCACAGGCGCCCAGGGGACGTCCGCAGCGGCGACAGGCGCCCATGACGAGGTCCGCGAGACCGACCCCGGTCCGGCGGGGACCGAGGCAGCCTGGGCAGGGATGCCCTGGGCGGCTGGCGGCTGCGTCCGACCGTTCGCCGGCCGGGCGGACGGAGGGGCCGACGCCGCGAGGCGCTGCGAGAAGCTCATCGTCGACCCAGCGGCGTCTGCCGACGGCGCGGCTGCTGCCGGGCGCGCCGCGGGAGCTGCAGGCCTGGCGGCGCCAGGCGCCGTTCCCTGGCCCGTGGGCACTGGGCGCGAGGCGGTCAGCTCTCCGGTCTCGTCGACGGTGCGGATCTTGCCCGTCTGGTGCGGCGGGACGATCATCGTGCCCGTGTCGGTCAGACCGCCGGCCTGCTCACGCAGCGAGCGGCGCGACAGGGCTGGCTGACGCTCCTGAGCGGTCGGGCGCTGGACGGTCTGCGGGGCGGAGGCTGGCCCAGCGGCAGGCGAAGGGGTCGAGGTCTCCCCCGCGGCGGTCGGTCGAGCCGGTGCCTGCTGAGGGGCGGGGGTCCGTTGCGGTGCCGGGCTCCGCTGCGGGTCGCCGACGCGTGCTGCAGGACGCGCGGTCCCGGCAGCCTGCGCCGCCTGTGCGGGGCGTGAGGCCCCGGCGGGCGTCCCGCTCTCCGCAGGAGCGGCCGTCGCGGCGGTCGGTCCGGAGGTGGCTGATGCCGGACGGGGTGTCGAGGCCGCGGGCGGGCGAGGCGATCCCGCCTGTGCGGGTGCTTGTGCTGCACCAGCAGGACCGTCAGAGGGCTCGGACGCCGGGGCCGCCGCGGGCTGCGCGTAGGCCGGCGGACCGGTCTGCCCGGCCTTGAGCGCTGCCTCTGCCTCGGCCCGTTCGCGGAGCTGGCGGCGCGTGAGTGGTGCGCCGTCCGCTGGGTTCGTCATGATGCCACCTTCACAGCCGACTCTCGGTACAGACGGTACTTCGTGATGTACTGCACGACGCCGTCCGGGACGAGGTACCAGACGGGGTCTCCTGCACGGGCGCGCGCCCGGCAGTCGGTCGAGGAGATCGACAGCGCCGGGATCTCCAGCAGGCTGACGTGCTCGCTCGGGAGGCCGACGACCGACAGCACGTGCCCCGGTCGGGTGACAGCCACGAAGTGGGCCATCTCCCAGAGCTCGGGGGCGTTCTTCCACGTGGCGATCTGCTCGATCGCGTCGGCGCCGGTGATGAAGAACAGGTCCGCGTCGGGACGCTGCGCGCGCAGGTCTCGGAGCGTGTCGACCGTGTACGTGAGACCAGGACGGTCGATGTCGACACGGCTCGTGGTGAAGCGAGGGTTCGACGCGGTCGCGATGACCGTCATGAGGTAGCGGTGCTCCGCAGGGCTGACGTCCTGCCCCTGCTTGAAGCTCGGCTGCCCAGTGGGCACGAACACGACCTCGTCGAGGTCGAAGCGTGCGGCCACCTCGCTCGCCGCCACGAGGTGCCCGTGGTGGATGGGGTCGAAGGTGCCACCCATGACACCGACACGCTGGCGCTCAGAGGTCATCAGCTCGAGGTCCTGACGACGGTCAGTGACGGGTCCACACGCTGCGGAAGGCGTAGGTCACCAGGAGCAGGCCGGTGAGGATCACGAAGGTCGTGATGCCGAAGGCGACGGGCGGGATCGCCAGGTGGTTCACGACCTCGTGCTCCTCTGCGGCTGCCAGCACTGTTGCGAACACGTCATCCTCCATCGGGTCGGGCATCGGCGGGTCGAGGGTGCGCCCCGCTGCTCACACGTCGTGAGCATCGCTCAGACGCCCAGTCTCTCATGTCATCCATCGGCACAGGACGTCTCGACCTTCAGCCTGGAGACGTACCAGGTTCGCACGGTAGGACGTCCGTGCAGGTCGCGCGGCGGGTCAGGAGCGGATGTGACCGTCGCCGTTGACGACCCACTTGGTGGTCGTCAGCTCGGCGAGCCCCATCGGGCCGCGCGCGTGCAGCTTCTGCGTCGAGATGCCGATCTCCGCACCCAGCCCGAACTGCCCCCCGTCGGTGAAGCGCGTGGAGGCGTTGACCATGATGGCCGCCGAGTCCAGCTCCGCAACGAAGCGCTCCGAGGACCGCAGGTCCTTCGTGACGATGGCCTCGGTGTGCCCCGAGGTCCAGGTGCGCACGTGGTCGATGGCCTCGTCGAGGTCAGCCACGACCCGCACCGCGAGGTCGAGCGAGAGGTACTCCGTGGCCCAGTCCTCGTCGGTCGCCGGGACGACGGTGACCCCCTCGGGGGCGAGCGCGGCGGCGAGCGGGTCGGCGTGGACCACGACGTCGGCAGCACCGAGCGCGGCGAGCACGCCGGGCAGCAGCGTCTGCGCGGCGTCGGCGTGCACGAGCAGCGTCTCGGCGGCGTTGCAGACCCCGACCCTGTGCGTCTTGGAGTTGAGCACGATCGCGATCGACGTCTCGAGCTCGGCCGAGGCGTCGAGGAACACGTGGCAGTTGCCCACCCCCGTCTCGATGACGGGGACCGTCGACTCGCGGACGACGGTCTGGATGAGGTCCGCTCCCCCGCGCGGCACGAGGACGTCGACCAGGCCACGAGCATGCATGAGGGCGACAGCGCCGGGTCGCCCGTAGGCGTCGATCGACTGGACGAGGTCGGCCGGGAGCCCCTGCGCCGTGAGGGCGTCGGCGAGCACCCGCACGATCACCTCGTTCGAGCTGGCTGCGGCGCTGCCGCCGCGCAGGATCACGGCGTTGCCGCTCTTGAGCGCCAGGCCGGCAGCGTCGACGGTGACGTTCGGGCGTGCCTCGTAGATCATCCCGACCACGCCCATCGGGACGCGCTCCTGCCGCAGCCGGAGGCCGTTGGGGAGGGTCGAGCCGCGCACGACCTCGCCGACGGGGTCAGGGAGGGAGGCGAGCTCGCGCAGAGCGTCCGCGATCGCGCCGATGCGCTCGGGGGTCAGGGCGAGCCTGTCGAGCAGACCGGGCGAGGTGCCGTTGGACCGTCCCCTGTCGAGGTCGATCTCGTTCGCCGCGACGATCTCGTCGGCGTTCGCCACGAGCGCGTCGGCGAGGGCGCCGAGCGCTGCGTCCTTGGTCGCGCGGGTTGCGGTCGCGAGCGTCCGCGAGGCGATCTTCGCGCGGCGTGCGGTCTCGAGCACGGCCTCGGTCACGTCCTGGAGCGCTGCTGCGTCGGCTACCTGAGTCATCCCCCCAGGCTAGCCACCCGCGGTCGTGGAGTCACCCACGTCCCGCTGGGTGGTCCGGCCGAGACGGATGACCGGGCACCGACCGGGTCAGACCTTCCGCGGCCGACGGACGAGCACCAGGTCGTCGCGGTGGACCACGGCCCTGTCGTAGCCGGCCCCGAGGGCGTCGCGCAGGTCTCCGGTGGTCTGGCCCATCAGGCCGGGGATCTCCGCCGCGTCGTAGGCCGACAACCCACGGGCGACCACCCGACCCTCGGTGTCGACGAGCTCGACAGGGTCGGCGGACTCGAACTCCCCCTCCACCCCCGTGATCCCCGCCGGGAGCAACGAGGCAGAGCCACCGAGGACGGCGCGCACAGCGCCGTCGTCGAGCACGAGCCGGCCACGGCTCTTGGCCGCGTAGGCGAGCCAGAGACGCCGTCGCGTGGTCCGTCGCCCGGTCGCGTGGAACCAGGTGCCCACGGGCGTCCCGTCGAGCGCGCCCTGGACGTTGGAGGACCTGGTGAGGACCACGGGGATCCCGGACTGCGTCGCGATCGACACCGACTCGAGCTTGGTGAGCATCCCGCCCGTGCCGACCGAGCTGCCCCGACCTGTCACCTCGACGTGCTCGATGTCCGCGGGGCTGCGGACCTCAGGGATCTGGCGGGTGCCGGGCCGTGACGGCGGTCCGTCGTACAGGCCGTCGACGTCGGTGAGGAGCACCATCGCGTCGGCGCGGACGAGGTGCGAGACCAGCGCAGCGAGGCGGTCGTTGTCACCGAAGCGGATCTCGTCGGTCGCCACGGCGTCGTTCTCGTTGACGACGGGCACGACCCCGAGGTCGAGCAGCCGCTCGAGAGAGCGCTGGGCGTTCTTGTAGTGACCGCGCCGGACTGTGTCCTCGGCCGTGAGCAAGATCTGCCCGACCCGGATGCCGTGCGCGGCGAAGGCCTCGGTGTACCGGGCGACGAGCAGCCCCTGGCCGACCGATGCGGCAGCCTGGGCTGTCGCGAGGTCGCTCGGGCGTGAGGTCAGGCCGAGCGGGCCGAGGCCTGCGGCGATCGCGCCCGACGTCACGAGGACCACCTGGTGGCCGGCCGCGTGCCGTGCGGCGATCACCTCGACGAGGTCGCGCAGCGCCTGCACGTCGAGACGCCCGTCGGCCGCTGTGAGCGACGACGAGCCGACCTTGACCACCACGCGCCGAGCAGAACCCATGAGCGAGCGTGGCGTCACGGGGACCTCCCGAGGCGCCAGAGCCCCGCGCGGCGGGGCCGGCGGGGCTGCAGGTGCGGTCTGAAGGTCGTCGCTCGAAGTTCCGGTGTCGCTCACCGGACCATTCTCGCGCAGGCGGTCAGTCCTTGGAGGGGCTGTCCACAGGAGCGTCTGCGTCGATCTCGGGGTCGGTCCAGATGCCCTGCTCGCGCTCGGTCCACAGCTCGGCGCGGGCCTCGGCCTTGGCGTCCATGCGCTCGGTGTACTCGCGGCGCTTGTCACCACGGGTCGGGCGGTTGGACTGCGACTCGGCGAAGCGCGCATCCGTGCCTCGCGGGCCACCGAGGAGCTCGGCACCCGTGACGAGGGTGGGCTCCCAGTCGAAGATCACGGCGTTGTGCTCGGGACCGATGCGCACCTCGTCACCCGCGACAGCGCCAGCCTTGAACAGCTGCTTCTCGACGCCGAGGACCGCGAGACGGTCCGCGAGGTAGCCGATGGCCTCCTCGTTGGCGAAGTCCGTCTGGCGGACCCAGCGCTCGGGCTTGGTGCCGCGGATCTCGAAGTACGTCTGGCCGCCGGACTCCTTGCGCTGGACGGTGAACTCGGAGCCGTCGGCAGCCTTGGGCCGGATGATCGTGCGGGCCATGCTCGGCTTCGGGGCGAGCTTGCGGGCACGCTCGACGTACTCGGCGAGCACGTAGGTGAGCTGCTTGAGCCCTTCGTGGCTCGCTGCTGAGACCTCGAAGACCTTGACGCCGCGCGCCTCGAACTCGGGGCGGACGAGCTCGGCGAGGTCGCGTGCCTCGGGGACGTCGATCTTGTTGAGCACGACGACGCGGGGCCGCTCGTTGAGCGGGACGCGGGTGCCGTCGGACTGGAGGTCGGGCGCGTAGGCCGCGAGCTCCTGCTCGATGACCTCGAGGTCGCTCAGCGGGTCGCGGCCCGGGTCGAGGGTCGCGCAGTCGAGGACGTGCACGAGGACAGCGCAGCGCTCGATGTGACGGAGGAACTCCAGGCCGAGGCCCTTGCCCTCGCTCGCGCCCTCGATCAGCCCGGGGACGTCGGCGACCGTGTAGCGGGACGAGCCCGCCTGCACGACGCCGAGGTTCGGCACCAGGGTGGTGAAGGGGTAGTCGGCGATCTTGGGCCGTGCGGCCGAGATCGCGGCGATGAGGCTGGACTTGCCGGCGCTCGGGTAGCCGACGAGCGCGACGTCGGCGATGGTCTTGAGCTCGAGGACGACGGACGCCTCGGAGCCGGGCTCTCCGAGCAGGGCGAAGCCGGGAGCCTTGCGGGCCTTCGAGGCCAGCGCGTTGTTGCCGAGCCCGCCGTGCCCGCCCTCGGCGACCACGTACTCCGCGCCCATGCCGACGAGGTCGGCGAGCACGTTGCCGTCGGTGTCCTTGACGACGGTGCCGTCGGGCACCGACAGGATCATGTCTTCGCCGTTGGCGCCCTGACGGTAGTCACCCATGCCCTGGGTGCCCGAGGGGGCGCTGCGGTGCGGCAGGTGGTGGAACTCGAGGAGGGTGGTGACCTGACCGTCGACGCGCAGGATCACGCTGCCGCCCATGCCGCCGGCGCCGCCGTCAGGGCCGGCGAGGGGCTTGAACTTCTCGCGGCGGATCGAGGCGCAGCCGTTCCCGCCGTTGCCGCCTGTGGCGTGCAGGACTACGCGGTCTACGAACGAAGCCATCGGTCAACCAATCATCGAGCGAGCTGCCGCGAGGGCAGTGTGGGGCGTGCAAGAGCAAGAGGGGCGCACCGAACCGGTGCGCCCCTCTTGCGGAAGATCTAGGAGTCTGAAGCTCAGACGCCAGCCTCGACGATGTCGATGACCTTGCGGCCACGACGGGTGCCGAACTGGACCGCACCGGCGGTCAGAGCGAAGAGCGTGTCGTCCCCGCCACGTCCGACGTTGTTGCCGGGGTGGAAGTGGGTGCCGCGCTGGCGGACGATGATCTCACCAGCGCTGACGACCTGACCGCCAAAACGCTTGACACCGAGACGCTGTGCGTTCGAGTCGCGACCGTTGCGCGAGGAGCTCGCGCCTTTCTTGTGTGCCATGGCCGAACCTGCTTTCCTGCTGAAGAGTGTCTGACGAGTTCGTTCGCAGGAGGCCAGGCCTACCGCGACGAGGAAATCACTTGATGCCGGTGACCTTCAGGCGGGTCAGCTGCTGACGGTGACCCTGACGCTTGCGGTAACCGGTCTTGTTCTTGAACTTGAGGATGGTGATCTTCGGGCCCTTCTCGTCCCGGACGATCTCCGCGGTGACCTTGACCTTGGCGAGGTCTGCTGCCTTGGTGGTCACCTTCTCCCCGTCGACCAGAAGCAGCGCGGGAAGTTCGATGGACTCGCCAGCGTCGCCGGAAAGTCGGTCGACGACGACGACGTCGCCCACGGAAACCTTCTCCTGGCGGCCACCGGCCTTGACGATCGCGTACACCACGTTGCTGCTCATCTCTCTTAGTGTCTGCGGCATGCTCATCACCTGAATCGAAGACGTGGTCGTTGACTGCGTCATGAGACTCAGGGAGCACACGGGGACCAGCGCGAATCAGTACGCGCCGACGTTCAAGATTACGGAATCTTGCGCTCAGGGTCAAATGCCACTGCTAGCACTGCCGCCAGCTCTCGGTGTCTGGCTCGCAGGTGCCTGCACGACCTGCGCACAGACGGAGCCGTCAGGCTCCGTGGACCATCATGCCCTACTCGGGGGCGAGTCTCCACCACCATGGGGCGGTCAGCCCTGTGAGACAGCACTCACCGGCGCCCGGGCTCGAGCCCAGCACCGGGCTCGACGTCTGTCGTCAGCGACCAGCTCCGCCGTCGTGGCACCGCTGCGCCCACTCTTCCCGGAGCACGCCGTAGACGAGCGAGTCGTAGACCTCGCCGCGGACGACGCGCGCCTTGCGGAACCGCGCCTCGAGCGTGAACCCGAGCCTCTCGGCCACCCGGGACATCGCGTGGTTCCCCGACCACGTCGCGAGGTCGAGCCGCCGCCAGCCTGTGGCTGCGAAGAGCAGGGTGGTCCACTGCTCGATCGCGGCGGTCCCCGCTCCCCTGCCACGCACGGCCGGGTCGTGCAGGACGACACCGATCCGCGCCCACTCGGTCTCCTGGGACTCCCAGTACCAGCTCACGGTCCCCCAGAAGGTCCCGTCGGCGGCGTTCGCCACGACGAGCGACCGCGGGGGCAGGTCTGGCGTGGACGCCGCTGCCCCGTCCGTCTCGATCTCGCGAGCGCGGCGGGCGACGATCTCGTCGGCCTCGTCGTCGGTGGGGCGCGCGTAGTACGGACCGTCCCAGAGGTGCCACTCGTGGTGCGGGCGCAACCACTCCCTGTAGACAGGGAGGTCCTCCGCCTGCCACGGCCGAAGCACCGCGGGAGACGCCGCAGGCGCGGACGACGGTGTCGTCCGCGCCTGCGGCGTCTGGGAGCCTGCGGGCTCACCGGTCCCCCGGTCCTGAGCCCCACGTCCCGTCTGGGTCACTGCTGGTCGGTCTGCTCTCCGCGGCCCTGGCCGGAGACCGGGCGACGCACGGAGCGCAGCTCGGCCACGACGTCGAGGACAGGACGCCGAGGCTCCTGGACCTCAGAGACGCCTGACTGCTCGACGCTCTCCGAGGGTGCCTCGGTCACGCTCTCCGTGCCGGGCTGACGGACGTCGACGACCTCGGCGGTCTCGACGTCGACAGTCACGACCACGCCCTGCTCGACGCCGGCACCGTGCTCGTCAGCACCGTGCTCGGCGCCGTCGGGGTGCTCGTCGTCGTGCTCGTGGGCGTGCGCCGCCGCTGCGGCGATCGTCGCGAGCGTGGCCTTGACGGCCTCACGAGCCTCGGGCAGCACGGGGACCGCCGGGACGGTCTCGGTCTCCTTGGCACCCCGCTTGCGACGGGCGCGCTTGCTGTCGCCGTCGGCGGGAGCCGAGGCTGCAGCCTGCGCCGCGACCTGAGCGCCCGACGGCTGAGAGCCGCCCTGGAAGTGCTTCTCGTTCGGCTCGTCGTGGACGATGAACCCGCGGCCGTTGCAGTGGTCGCACGTCTCCGAGAACGCCTCGACGAGGCCCTGGCCCACGCGCTTGCGGGTCATCTGCACGAGCCCGAGCGAGGTCACCTCGGCGACCTGGTGCTTGGTCCGGTCGCGACCGAGGCACTCGACCATGCGGCGCAGCACGAGGTCACGGTTGGACTCGAGGACCATGTCGATGAAGTCGACGACGATGATCCCGCCGATGTCGCGCAGGCGCAGCTGCCGGACGATCTCCTCGGCCGCCTCGAGGTTGTTCCTCGTGACAGTCTCCTCGAGCGTGCCGCCCGATCCCGTGAACTTGCCGGTGTTGACGTCGACGACGGTCATGGCCTCGGTGCGGTCGATGACGAGCGAGCCACCCGAGGGCAGCCAGACCTTGCGGTCCATGCCCTTGGCCAGCTGCTCGTCGATCCGCGCCTCGGCGAAGACGTCCTTCTCGCTCGTCCAGCGCTTGACGCGCCCGGCGAGGTCGGGGGCGAGGGCGTTGACGTACTCGGAGATCTCCGACCACGCGCCGTCACCCGAGATCGTCAGCGAGCTGAAGTCGTCGTTGAAGATGTCGCGCACCACGCGGATCGCGAGGTCCGGCTCGCCCTGGAGCAGAGCAGGCGCCGACGCGGTCTTGGACTTCTTCTCGATGGCCTCCCACTGCCCCTGCAGACGGGCGATGTCGGCGCGCAGCTCCTCTTCGCTCGCACCCTCGGCCGCCGTGCGGACGATGACGCCGGCGGTCTCGGGGACGACCTCGCGGAGGATCTTCTTGAGGCGGGCACGCTCGGTGTCGGGGAGCTTGCGCGAGATGCCCGTCATGCCGCCGCCGGGGACGTAGACGAGATAGCGACCCGCGAGGGTCACCTGCGAGGTGAGGCGGGCCCCCTTCTGGCCGATCGGGTCCTTGGTGACCTGCACCAGGACAGAGTCGCCCGACTTGAGCGCCTGCTCGATCCGGCGCGGTGCGCCCTCGAGACCGTGGGCGTCCCAGTTGACCTCACCGGCGTAGAGCACGGCGTTGCGGCTCTTGCCGACGTCGACGAAGGCGGCCTCCATGCTCGGGAGCACGTTCTGCACCCGGCCGAGGTACACGTTGCCGGCCATCGAGGCCTGCGACTGCTGGGAGACGTAGTGCTCGACGAGCACACCGTCCTCGAGCACGGCGATCTGCGTGCGACCGTTCCGCTCGCGGACGATCATGGAGCGCTCGACGGCCTCGCGGCGGGCGAGGAACTCGGCCTCGGTGATGATCGACCGGCGACGACCGGCGTCGCGGCCCTCGCGGCGACGCTGGCGCTTGGCCTCGAGGCGGGTCGAGCCTTTGAGCGCGGTGACCTCGTCGGAGCCTGTGCGACCGCTGCGGCTGCTGGTGCTGGCACCTGCGCTGCGGCCCGAGGACGCGGCTGCGGGAGCAGTCTCGCTGTCCGAGCCGCGCGACCCACGACGGCGACGACGACGGCGACGGCTCGACGCGGAGTCGTCCGAGTCGTCGTGCTCGTCGGAGTCGGTCTCCTCGTCCGAGGAGCTCTCGGAGTCGTCGTCCTGCGTGTCGGCGTCCTGGGCAGGAGCCGCTCCACGGCCACGGCGACGCGAGCGCGAACGCCCGTTCTCCGAGCGGCCGCGGGGCTCGTCGGAGCCTTCGTCCTCGTCGTCCTCGTCGTCGGAGTCCTCGGAGGACTCGTCGTCCTGGCTGGCGCCACGAGAGTCTCGGGAGTCCTCGTCGCGCGAGTCCGAGCCGCCACGGTTGCGGCGTCCGCGACCACCACGACGGCGGCGACGGCGCGGCTGGCCGTTGTCGTCCTCGTCCTCGGTGTCGTCGGAGTCGTCCTCGGAGGCGTCCGTGCCCTCGTCCTCGGTCGCCGGGATCAGGGCGTCCAGGCTCGCGTCGAGCGCGAGGACGTCCTCGGTCGACTCGGCGTCCTCGTCCTCGAGCACCTCGTCTGCGGCAGCGGCTGCAGCCTCGGAGACCGCCTTGGGCGGACCTGCGGGAGTCTGCGCGCGGCGACGACGCGGACGCGCGGCCTCCGGGTCCGGAGCCTGGAACAGCAGCGCTGTCGTGCGGCGCGGTGCCTGAGCCTCTTCGGCGGGGGCCTCGTCGGCCTGGACCTGCTCAGGTGCCGCAGCGCGCTCGGCGACGGGTGCGGCAGGTGTCTCGACGGGCTCGGCAGAGCGCGAGCGACGGCTGCGCGTCTTGCGTGGGGCCTCGGCGGCAGCCTCCGGAGCTGTCGTCGCAGGAGCAGTCGTCGCAGCAGCGGCCACCGGGGCCTCGACGGGTGCAGAGGCCTCGGCGGTCTCAGCCTCGACCGGCGCTGGCGCGGCGGCCCTGCGGGTCGCGGCACGGCGCGGGCGGGTGACCTCGGCGTCCTCGAAGAGGGCCGGGGCGGTGGTCGTCGGCGCGGAGCTGGTGGCGCGGCGGCTCCGGCGGGCCGGTGCTGCAGGCTCAGCGGCGAGCGCCTCGATCGACGCGACGACGTCGAGGCTCGCTACCTCTTCCTCGTGGCTCGGGGTGGTCGCCGGTGCTGCGGCGCGCGAGCGAGACCGGCGCGGGGCGCGGCCGCTCGTCGTGGTCGGCGCGGCAGGCTGGTCCACCGTGGCGGAGGCCGGGGCGGCGGCTGCGGCCGGTGCAGACTCGGCGGGCTCCTGGGCTGCCGGAGCCGTGCTGGTCGTCGGTGCCGTGCTGGTCGTCGGTGTCGCGCTCGACGCCGGTCGGGTGGCGGCGCGGCGGCGCCGTGCCGGGGCGGCGGGGGCTGTCGATGCCGCGGGCTCGTCTGCGGCGGTCGGCGACGAGGTCGCCGGCTGCTGCGCCTCGGGCTGCGATGCGGCGACCGGCGTCGTCGGTGCTGCCTCGGCAACCGGGTTGGTCGTGGGCGAGAGCTCGGCGAAGACGTCGAGCTGCTCGGTCGTCTTGACGACCCTGCGCGAGCGGCGGGGTGCCTTCGCGGGTGCAGCGGGCGCGAGGTCTGCGGCCGGGGTCTCGGCAGGCGCCGTGGCGGCGGTCTGCGCTGCGGGGGCCTGCTGTGCTGCGGGGGCCTGCTCGGCTGCCGGGGTCTCGGTCGCTGCGGAGGCCTTCTTGCTCGTCGCGCGACGACGGACGGGCTTCTCGGCGGGCTGCTCCGGGGCGGCCTGCGCGGCGGCAGGTGCCGCTTGGGTGTCTGAGGCCGCGGCCTGAGTGGCGGGAGGTGCCGCCTGGGTGGAGTCGGGGGCTGGCGTGCCTGCAGCATTTCCTGCGGCGCGGGTCACCCGGCGTCGCGCCGGCTTCTTCGCTGTCGCGTCTGTGCTGTCAGGGGTGGTCGTGTTGTCGAGCGTCACGTGGTGTGCTCCATGTGCCCTGGTAGGGCTCCGCCCCACACGTGCGGCGCCACCATGGCGGTTCAGTCGTCGTCAGCACAGGTGTGCCGCGACGGAAGTCGTCGGTGTGGATACGCGGCAGGGGCGAGCGACGGTGTGCGCCAGGCGGTCGGGCCATTCTCCCGACTGCGGCGCGACACAATCCGCGATTCGCACGTGCTGCGTTCACAAGCTCGGCATCGAAGGCGTGTGGGGCCCTTGAGCCTCGTTCAGTATCGCACAGGAGCCCTGCGGCGCCCGTCGTGCGTCCGCCCGAGGCGTGTCGGGAGCACCAGCCGACCCGGTCTGCCGCGCGGCCACACCGGGTCTGGTGCCGGACCAGCCCGCAGGGCCAGACTGGCAGCACGTCCGAGAGCGCCCACGACGCCCTCGATACCAGGCAGCGCCGACCGTGCTCACACCACCTACGGCACCGCCCGAGACCTAGGTCACATGGCCGGGAGGCTCGTCCGCACGGAGCAGGGACCTTGGTCCCACGCCCCCACATCTTCACGGCATAACGTCATCTCGAGCCGTGCGGTGACACCCGCGCCCCCACCCACACACCAGGAGCACCGTGGACGTCTTGGACATAGCACGGTGGCAGTTCGCCATCACCACCGTCTATCACTTCTTCTACGTACCTCTGACGATCGGGCTCGCACCCCTGGTCGCCATCATGCAGACCGCCTGGGTCCGGACCGGCAACGAGCGCTGGCTCAAGCTGACCAAGTTCTTCGGCAAGCTGCTCCTCATCAACTTCGCGATCGGCGTGGTCACCGGGATCGTGCAGGAGTTCCAGTTCGGCATGAACTGGAGCGAGTACTCCCGCTTCGTCGGTGACGTCTTCGGCGCACCGCTCGCCATGGAGGCCCTCGCCGCCTTCTTCGTCGAGTCGACGTTCCTCGGGCTGTGGATCTTCGGGTGGGACAAGCTCCCCAAGAAGATCCACCTCGCGTGCATCTGGGCCGTCGCCCTGGCCACCAACCTCTCGGCCTTCTTCATCCTCGCGGCGAACTCGTGGATGCAGCACCCTGTCGGGGCGACCTTCAACGCCGAGACCGGGCGCGCCGAGATGAACGACATCTGGGCGGTGCTGACCAACAACACCCTGCTCGCCGCCTTCCCCCACACCATCACCGCAGCCTGGCTCACCGCCGGCACCTTCGTCGCAGGCATCGCCGCCTGGTGGATGGTCCGGGAGGTCCGGCGCGGACGCAAGGACGTGGCGCGCGACGTCTACCGCCCGGCAGTCATCCTCGGGCTCATCGTCATGATCGTCTCGGGCGCCGGCATCGCCGTCTCAGGTGACGCGCAGGCGAAGCTCATGTTCGAGCAGCAGCCGATGAAGATGGCAGCCGCAGAGGCTCTCTGCGAGTCCTCGCCCGGAGGCGCGCCGTTCTCGATCTTGTCGATCGGCAACCTGGCGAACAGCTGCGAGGACGTCACGCACGTCCTCGAGATCCCTGGTCTGACCAGCTTCCTCGCCGACGGCTCCTTCACGGCGCCCCTGCCGGGCGTCAACGAGGTCCAGCAGCAGATGCAGGATCGCTACGGGGACACCGACGCCGCCGGCAACCCGATCGACTACTCGCCGAACCTCGCGCTGACCTACTGGAGCTTCCGCCTGATGATCGGCCTCGGCGTCGGGTCCGCAGCCCTGGCTCTCATGGCGCTGTGGCTCACCCGCAAGGGCCGCGTGACCGACAACCCGTGGTTGGCGCGGATCGCACTGATCGCGATCCCGACCCCGTTCCTCGCCTCGGCCTTCGGCTGGATCTTCACCGAGGCCGGACGTCAGCCGTGGGTCGTGGTGCCCAACCCCACGGGGATCGACCAGATCCGCATGCTCACCGAGCGGGGCGTCTCCCTCGCCCAGGGTGCCGGGGTCGTGTTCGCCTCCATGGCGATCTTCACGCTCGTCTACACGGTCCTGACGATCATCTGGGGCCGGCTCATCTGGCGCTACATGGTCGAGGGCGCTCCGGAGACCGTCCACGACGACTCGCCCGAAGCCCGCTCCGACGACGACGCGGCCGACCGTCCGCTGTCCTTCGCCTACTGACCCGTCGCGCTCGCGAGAATAGGACACAGACATGGACCTCGAAACGCTCCAGGTGCTCTGGTTCGTACTGATCGCCGTCTTGTGGACGGGTTACCTCGTGCTCGAGGGCTTCGACTTCGGCGTCGGCATGCTCATGCCGATCCTCGGCCGCGAGGAGAAGGACCGCCGGGTCCTCATCAACACCATCGGCCCGGTCTGGGACGGCAACGAGGTCTGGTTGCTGACGGCTGGCGGCGCCACCTTCGCGGCCTTCCCGGAGTGGTACGCCTCGTTGTTCTCGGGCTTCTACATCCCGCTGTTCGTCATCCTCATCTGCCTCATCGTCCGCGGCATGGGCTTCGAGTACCGCTCGAAGATCAACGACGCCGCATGGCGCCGGCGGTGGGACGCCTCGGTGATCATCGGCTCCTGGCTGCCGTCGATCCTCTGGGGTGTCGCCTTCGCCAACCTCGTCCGCGGCGTCGAGATGGACGCGAACCACACGGTGACCGGCGGGTTCTTCGCGCTGCTCTCCCCCTTCGCGCTGCTCGGCGGCGTGGTGACCATGCTGCTGTTCCTCACGCACGGCGCCGTCTTCGTCGCCCTCAAGACCGAGGGCGACATCCGAGGCCGGGCTCGTCGCCTCGCCGGCACCACGTCTCTCGCGTCGGTCGTCGCCGCCGGCGGCTGGGCGCTCTGGGCCCAGCTGGCCTACGGGGCCACCTGGACCTGGGGAGCCGTCGCCGTCGCAGCAGCCGCGCTCGTCGCCGTCGTCGTCGCGAACGCCCGGGCACGAGAAGGCTGGGCCTTCCTCTTCTCGGCCGTCGCGATCCTCGCCGCTGTCGTGCTGATCTTCGGCTCGATGTACCCGGACGTCATGCCGGCCCGCAACGACCCGGCGAACTCCCTGACGATCCGCAACGCCTCGTCGACCGAGTACACCCTCACCGTCATGACGTGGGTCGCGCTGTTCCTCACCCCGCTCGTGCTGATCTACCAGTCCTGGACGTACTGGGTGTTCCGCAAGCGGATCGGGACGCACCACATCCCTGAGCCCATCGGGCTGCCGTCGCTCACACCGCCGCGCGGCACCGAGGCACCCGGCGCCGAGCAGCAGGGCACCGAGCCGCAGGGCACGCGCTGACGTGAAGCCTCTCGACCCGAAGCTGCTCAGGTACGCGGCGCCCGCTCGCGGGTACGTGCTGCTCACGGCAGCCTTCGGCATCACCACGGCAGGTCTGGTCGTCGCCCAGGCTCTGCTCATCGCTGCGACGCTCGCCCCGGTCGTCTCGGCCGGGGCGACCCTCGACGACGTCTCGGGCCACCTCCGGTGGCTCGCAGGCGTCGTCGTGGCGCGCGCTGTGGTCACCGGCCTGCAGGAGCGCTACGCGCACAGGGCGGCCACCCGCGTGGTGACGAGCCTGCGCGGTCAGGTGCTCGCGCACGCCGCAGCGCTCGGCCCCCGCTGGCTCTCGACAGGACGGGGCGTCGACACCGTCACCCTCGCGACCCGCGGGCTCGACGACCTCGAGCCCTACCTGGTGCGGTACCTGCCCCAGCTGCTGCTCGCCGTGACGGTGACGCCGGCGACCCTCGTGGTGGTCCTCGGCCTCGACTGGATCTCCGCGCTCATCATCATCGTGACCATCCCGCTCGTGCCGGTCTTCATGATCCTGGTCGGTCAGCTCACGCAGTCGTACTCCGAGCGCCGGCTCGCGGTCATGCAGCGGCTCGGCGCGCAGGTGCTCGACCTCCTCGCAGGGCTCCCGACCTTGCGGGCCTTCGGCCGCGAGCGCGGGCCCGTCGCCCGGGTCCGCGAGCTCGGTGACGCCTACACCCGGTCCACCATGAGCACGCTGCGGGTGGCCTTCCTCTCCGGCATGGTCCTCGAGCTGCTCACGACGCTGTCGGTCGCGCTCGTCGCCGTCGGCGTCGGGCTGCGGCTCGTCTACGGCGAGGTCGGGCTCGAGACGGCGCTCGCCGTGCTGGTCCTCGCCCCGGAGGTCTATCTGCCGATCCGGCAGATCGGTGTGCAGTTCCACGCGTCGACCGACGGCATCACCGCAGCGCAGAAGGCCTTCGACGTGATCGAGGAGCCGCTCCGTCCGCAGGGCACAGTCGCTGCACCTGACCTCGCGAGGGCGACGATCACGGTCGACGGTCTCGGTGTCGACGCCCCGGGACGTGACCTCCGCGCACCCGCAGGCCTCAGCCTGACGATCCGGCCGGGCCGGATGGTCGCGCTGACGGGTCCGAGCGGCAGCGGCAAGACGACCACGGTGCTCGCGCTGCTCGGTCTCGTCTCCCCCGACTCCGGGTCCGTCCGTGTCGACGGGACCGACCTGGCGGACGTCGACCTCTCCACCTGGTGGAGCCAGGTGGCCTGGCTCCCCCAGCGCAGCACCCTGCCCCCCGGCACGCTCCGCGAGGCGCTCGGCGTCGCGGAGGCCGAGCGGACGGCGAGCGTCGGCGCCCCGGCCTCCGAGGCCGTGACCCGCGCGATGCGGCTCACCGGGCTCGACACCGTCGTCAGCACGCTGCCCGACGGGCTCGACACCGTGCTCGGCCAGGGCGGGGTGGGACTGAGCGTCGGCCAGCGGCAGCGTGTGGCCCTGACAGCCGCCCTCCTCGGAGAAGAGCCTCTCGTCGTGCTCGACGAGCCCACGGCCCACCTCGACGCCCTCGCCGAGGACCAGGTCCTCGCCTCGCTCGCCGCGCTGCGTGACGCCGGCCGGACCGTCGTCGTGGTCGCCCACAGGCCGAGTCTCGTCGAGCTCGCCGACGACGTCGTCGAGGTCGCCTCCGCCCCCCGCACCCGTGACGAGGCCCTCGCATGAGCCGCACGACCGACCCGCTCCGCCGTGCCGTGAGGCTGCTCGAGGTCGACACCCGCCGTACGGCCCTCGCCCTGCTGCTCGGGGTCCTCGCCCTCGGCAGCGCGATCGCCCTGGCCGCGGTGTCCGCCTGGCTCATCTCGTACGCCTCGCAGATGCCACCGGTGATGACGCTCACCGTCGGTACTGTCGCGGTCCGCGCCTTCGGCATCTCGCGCGGTCTGTTCAGGTACCTCGAGCGGCTCGCCTCCCACACCGTCGCGCTGCGCGGCATGGCCTCGCTGCGCACCCGCATCTACGCCTCGCTCGCGGGCGGGCGTCTCGACGCCGTCGCCTCGCTGCGGCGCGGGGACCTGCTCGCCCGGGTCGGAGCGGACGTCGACGCCGTCGGCGACGTGGTGGTCCGGGCGCTGCTGCCCGCCGGTGTCGCTCTCGTGCTCGGGGTCGGCTCGGTCGCCTTCGTCGGGGTGTTCCACCTCGGCGCCGCCGCGGCGCTGGCCGCCTGCCTCGTGCTCTCGGGGATCGTCGGCCCGTGGCTCGCGGCCCGCGGTGCCTCGACGACCGAGCAGCGCACTGCCCAGGCCAGGTCCGACATGGCGTCCCTCGCCCTCGAGATCGTCGACGGCGCCGCGCCCCTCACAGTCTCTGGCACGCTGACCTCCCGCACCGAGGCGCTCGCCGCAGCGGACCGCCGGCTCGCTGAGGCGACCGACGTGGGAGCCCGGACCTCGGGGCTGGCCGCCGGGATCGGCACGCTCGCGGTCGGGCTGGCCGTCGTCGCCACCCTGTTCCTCGCGATCCCCTCGGTCGCTGCGGGGACCCTCGGCCCGGTCCAGCTCGCGGTCGTGGTGCTCACGCCGCTCGCCGTCTTCGAGATCACCCAGACGCTGCCTGCCGCAGCCATCCAGCTGCACAGGTCCCGTCAGGCCGCCACGAGGATCATGGCGCTGCTGGACTCCGCCGAAGCCGCACCCTCGGACGCCGCAGCGCCCAAGACCACCGGCGCGACGGTCCCCGGCACGACCACGCCCAGGCCGTCCGCGGCCGAGGCGACGAGCACGACGTCGACCCGCCCCGGGACGACGTCCGCAGCCACCGCGTCGTCTCTGGTCGCCCGCGACCTCTCCTGCGGCTGGCCTGGTGCTGCCCCCGTCGTCCAGGGCCTCGACCTCGACCTCCGCCCAGGGCGGTCGGTCGCGCTCGTGGGCCCGAGCGGGACCGGCAAGACGACGACCCTCCTCACGCTCGCCGGCCTGGTCGCGGCGCGCGCGGGCAGTCTCACGCTCGACGGGAAGCCTGCAGCCGGCCTGCCGCACGAGGAGATCGCCCACCACGTCGTGCTCACGACCGAAGACGCCCACGTGTTCAGCACGACGATCCTGGAGAACCTGCGCGTCGCGCGCGGTGACGTCGACGAGCAGCAGGCTGTCGACGCGCTCGGACGGGCTGGGCTCGGGTCCTGGCTGGGCGGGCTGCCGGACGGGGTCCACACCCGGCTCGGGGCCGACGGGGCGACCATCTCGGGCGGCGAGCGACGGCGTCTGCTGCTCGCCCGCGCGCTGTGCTCCCCCGCCACCTATCTGCTGGTCGACGAACCCGCCGAGCACCTCGACCCCGCGACGGCCGACGAGCTCGTCACCGACCTCCTGCGCGCCGGGCGGGACTCCGCGCAGCCTCGCGGGGTCGTCGTCGCGACCCACAGGCTCTCTGCGCTGGCGGCGGCAGACGAGGTCGTGCTGCTCGACGCCGGGGGTGTCGTCGCGCGAGGCACGCACGCATCGCTCCTGGTCACGCAGCACGGATACCGTGCGACAGTAGACCGCGAGCACGGGACCGACGAGACCACGAGGAGCCATGGTGCGACCAGGTGAGGCAGACGCTGTCGAACGAGAACGGTGGCTGAGCGCAGGCGCGCACATCACCACGATGCTCCTGTCCGGTGCGCCGGAAGAAGACGTCCTCGAGCACATCGTCTCGGTGGCCCGCGAGATCGCCGAGGCCGACGCCGCGTGCCTTGTGCTGCCGGGTCTGGGTGGTGAGCTCGTCATGGAGATCGTCCGCGGCTGGAACGCCGACGAGCTCCTCGGTCTGACCATGCCGCACGGCGGGCTGTCCTGGACGGCGCTGCGGACCGGCAAGGGCCGCCTGGTGCCGTCGCTGTCGCTCGCCCGCAATCTCCAGCTGCCCCCGATGCAGAAGTACGGCCCCGCGCTCTACGCCCCCATGGGCACGGCCGAGAAGCCCGTCGGTGTCCTCGTGCTGCTGCGCAAGGTAGGCCAGGAGGCCTTCATCGGCAAAGACCTCGAGCGCGCCTCGACCTTCGCCGACCAGGCCGCACTCGCCCTCGTGCTCGCCGAGGCTCGCCAGGCGCAGGGCCTGTCGAAGCTCGTCGAGGAGCGCGAGCGCATCGCGCGCGACCTGCACGACCTCGCGATCCAGCAGCTCTTCGCGACGGGCATGCAGCTCGAGACCGTGCGCCGCCGGGCCGCGCGCGGCCTCGACAAGGCCGGGCTCATCGCGATCCTCGACGAAGCCCTCGACAACGTCGACAACTCGGTCCGTGAGATCCGGTCGATCGTGCACTCCCTGCGCGACCCCGACGCCGCGACAGGGCTCGTCGAGAGGCTGCGCCGCGAGGCGTCGCTCGCCCGCACGGGGCTCGGCTTCGCACCGTCGCTGGTCATCTCGCTCAACGACCGCAGCCTCGGTGCGATCGACGACGACGAGGAGATCGTCGACCAGCTCGTCGTGCAGTCCTTGGCCGACGACATCCTCGCCGTGGTCCGCGAGGGCCTCGCCAACGCGGCCCGGCACGCCCAGGCCTCGTCGGTGTCGGTCCGCGTCACGGTGAGCACCCTCGAGCTCGGCCCCGGCGACGTGACCGTCGAGGTCGAGGACGACGGCGTCGGGCTCGGCGCCCCCACGGGCCGCAAGTCCGGCACCTGGAACGTCGCCGCCCGCGCCCGCCAGCACGGCGGCTCGTCGAGCCTCGAGAACTCCGACAGCGGCCGCGGGACCATCCTCACGTGGTCGGCACCGCTCACCGAGCGGGGCTGACCGCAGGGCGCCTCCGGGACCAGGGCGGCCGGTGGTTGGTGACCGACGGTCACGCGGGATCGCCGAGCCGCCACCGGCCGGGACAGCGGTGGAGTACCGCACACGACGACGCCCGCCCAGGAGCCTCTCGGCTCCCGGGCGGGCGTCGTCGTGTCAGCGGTTGGTGGAGTCCTGCGCCCAGGCGTGGTGCTTGCGGGCTGCGACCCAGGCGGCGACCTGGGTGCGACGCTGCAGGCCCATCTTGGCCAGGAGCGAGGTGATGTGGTTCTTGACGGTCTTCTCGGCGATGCTCAGTCGCTCTGCGATCTCGCGGTTCGACAGCCCTTCGCCGATGAGGTCGACGACGCGCACCTCGCTCGGGGTGAGGTCTTCGGTGGGGTCGTCGTGCTCACGCCGGCGGCGTGTGATGGTGCGCTCGTCGAGCAGCACCCGCCCGGCGGCGACCGCACGGACGACGTCGGCGATCTCCGCGCCGCGCACGCTCTTGAGCACGTAGGCGGCTGCGCCGACCTCGAGAGCCGCAGCGAGCGCGGAGTCGTCGTCGAAGGAGGTGAGGACGATCGCACGGGTGTCGGGCTGGGTCGCACGGACCGCACGCATGAGGTCGATCCCCGTGCCGTCGGGCAGCTGCAGGTCGACGAGCATCACCTGCGGGTGGACCAGGCTCGCCCGTCGCACACCCTCGGCGACGCTGCCGGCCTCGGCGACCACGCTCATCCCCTCGGAGCGGTCGATGACCTCGGCGATCCCTCGTCGGACCACCTCGTGGTCGTCGACGATCATGACGCTGATCTTGTCGTCGGGCTGGGGGGTCTCGCGTGTCGTGTCCACGACCACATCCTATCCGGGCGGCACCCCACCAGACCGGTGGACGCGGCGGGAGATCTGGTCGGAGAGCAGCGGCCTTCCCTGAGGACAGACCACCCGGACCTGACAGGGCTGCACCGGACCGTCCTCCGGCGTCGCGAGCCCTCGCCGAGGCTCACCCCAGGGGCCCGTCGGGCGCTGGTCTGGATCTTTGGCACAGTGGAGGCATGAAGATCCTCCTCCCCACCAGCATCAGCCTCGACCTCCCCCTCGACGAGACCGTCGACGGCGTCGAGCACGTCTCCTACGACCCGACGCTCCCCGTGCCGCAGGAGCACACCGACGCCGACGCGCTCGTCGTGTGGGGCAACCCGGCCGACCAGCTCGCCGACGCAGCGGACCGCCTCACCTCTGTGCGCTGGGTGCAGGCGCTCGCCGCCGGCCCGGACGCTGTCGTCGCCGCAGGCTTCGCCCCGGACGTCGTCATCACCTCGGGCCGCTCGCTCCACGACGGCCCGGTCTCCGAGCACACGCTCGCCCTCGCGCTGACGGCAGCCCGGCGCCTCGACCTCATGCTCGACGCCCAGCGGGACTCCCGGTGGGCAGAGGAGCTCGGCGGTTCGCAGTCGGCCGACAGGTCGACGTACCCGGGCCTGGGCACCCTGGCCGGCGCCTCGGTGACAGTCTGGGGCTTCGGCTCGATCGGCCAGGCCCTGGCACCGCTGCTGAGCATGCTGGGCGCAGACGTCGTCGGGGTCGCCACGACCACCGGGGAGCGCAACGGCTTCCCGGTCATCACCGAGGACGACCTCCCCGCACGCCTCGCCGAGACCGACCTGCTGGTCGCGATCCTCCCCGCGACACCCGCCACCGAGAAGGTGATCTCCCAGGAGGTCTTCGACGCGCTGCCCCCGCACGCGTGGGTGGTCAACGTCGGCCGTGGCTCGACGCTCGACGAGGTCGCGCTCGAGACGGTCCTGCGTGCCGGCACGCTCGGCGGGGCTGCGCTCGACGTCACCGCTGTCGAACCGCTCCCAGCGGACTCTTCGCTCTGGACGACCCCGAACGTCGTCATCACACCGCACGCCGCGGGTGGCCGTCCTCAGGGCGCCGGACGTCTGGTGTCCGAGAACCTCGCAGCGTTCCGGTCTGGCGACGAGCTCCGGAACGTCGTCTCGCGCTGACCGGCCGAGCGGCGCGCCTGCCGCGCAGGAGCCCCGGGATCAGTGGTCCACCGGGCCCCGCGGCCCGGGAGCCCCGCAGCCGAGGACGGATGCCGCCTCAGACCGGCAGCTCAGGGCTCAGGCGAGGGTCGCGCGCAGACGGTCGAGGGACTCGACGGAGGGCGTGCGCCACTCGTCGAGGCTGCCGGCCTCTTCCCAGAGCTCGTAGAGCTCCGAGGACTCGCTGTCGGTCAGGGCGCGGTCTGCCATCTCGACGATCCACCGGATCTTGTCCTCGGTGAACAGCGGGGCGACCTTCGACAGGTCCACGTCCGCGAGAGCCGGGTGCGCGGGCTCTGTCCCCTGCACCACGAGGGCGATCTCGACGAGAGCGATCGCGTACTGACCGCCGTCCACCTCGAGGTAGTCGTCCTCGAAGGCCCATCCGAGCCCTTCGAAGCTGAACTCCCCGTGCTGGATGTCAGCGACGAGGTCCCCTGCTCCGTCGTTGCCGAACGGCTCGCTGCTCCACGCACCCATATGGCATTCCTTCGTCTCGTCCTGTGCCCCCGTCGGGCTGCGCGACACGCCCCTGTCGGGCCGCGCGGCACGTGTGCTGCTCCTCCGCCGCCCAGACGCGCCGCTGCGTCCAGGCTGCGGTCGCCATCTTCCTGACGTGAGGCCCGCCTGAGCACCCTAGTCCCACAGGGCTCCCAGGTGAAGCCCGTCAGCGGGTGGCACTGCGCGGCCGTGGCTGGCAGACCGGACAGCTGAAGGACGAACGGTTCATGAACTCGTCCCGTCGGATCGTCGCGCCGCAGCGTCGGCACGGCTTCCCGGCCTGTCCGTAGGCCGCCAACGACCTGTCGAAGTAGCCCGACGCGCCGTTGACGTTGACGTAGAGGGCGTCGAAGCTGGTCCCGCCCTGGCTGAGCGCCTCGCGCATCACCTGCTCTGCCGCAGCGAGCACCGCACCTGCCTGCGCGCGCGACATCCCGGCGGTCCCGCGGGCGTAGTGCGTCGAGGCGCGCCACAGCGCCTCGTCGGCGTAGATGTTCCCGATCCCGGAGACGACGGTCTGGTCGAGCAGGGCTCGCTTGATCCCCGTGCGCCGGCCACGGATCCTGTCGACGAGCGCCGCCCGGCCGGGTGTCCCCTCGGCGACGGCGGGGTCGAGCAGGTCGCGGGCGATGTGGCTGACGGGCTCGGGCACGAGCGGCATGTCGGTGCCCAGACCTCCGGGGAGGCCGTCGGGGGTGCTGGTGAGCTCGGCGACGCTGAGGTGGCCGAAGGTCCGCTGGTCGACGAAGTCGAGGGCGAGCGGCTCACCGTCGGCTGCGGTGAGGTGGAGGCGCACCCTGAGGTGGCTCGACTCGGTGGCCAGGGTGTCCCCCGAGCGCACGAGCAGCTGACCGCTCATGCCGAGGTGGCCCAGGAGCGCGAGGCCGGGCTCGTCGAGGGTGAGCCACAGGTACTTGCCGCGCCGTGCCGCCTCGACGAGGCGCCGGCCGGGCAGGCGGGCTGCGAAGTCGACGGGTCCGCCCTCGTGCCTGCGGACGCTGTAGTCGCGGCGGACCTCGGCACGGTCGACGCGCGCGCCCAGCACGTGGCGGGCGAGACCGTCGCGGACGGTCTCGACCTCGGGGAGCTCAGGCACGGTGCGCCTCGGCGACGACGTCTACGCGCACAGGGCTCAGCGACCGGTGAGGGCTGCGTACGCCTGCTGCGCGGCGATCTGCTCGGCGTGCTTCTTGGCCGTGCCCTGGCCCGTGCCCATGACTGTGCCGTCGATGATCACGTGCGCGGTGAACAGGCGGGCGTGGTCGGGCCCTTCGCCCTCGCTCGTGTACTCGGGGGCGCCGACCTCGTGCTCGGCGGCGGCCTCCTGGAGCGAGGTCTTCCAGTCGAGGCCGGCACCGAGGTCGGCGGCGGCGTCGAGGGTGCTGTCCAGGAGCCTGTGGACAAAGCTGCGGGCCTCTTCGAGCCCGTGGCTCAGGTAGACGGCGCCGATGAGTGACTCCACGGTGTCCGACAAGATCGAGTCCTTGTCGAAGCCGCGGGTCTGCGACTCCCCCTTGCCGAGCAAGATGTAGTCGCCGAGGGACAGCCTGCGGGCCACGGCCGCGAGGGCGCGCTGCGACACGGAGGCCGCACGCATCTTGGCGAGGTCGCCCTCGGGGCGGTCTGGGTGACGCTCGAACAGCGCCTCGGCCGAGACCAGGCCGAGCACGGCGTCCCCGAGGAACTCGAGGCGCTCGTTGGTCGGGATGCCTCCAGCCTCGTGGGCGAAAGACCTGTGCGTCAGGGAAAGCACGAGGAGCTCGGGGTCCAGATGGACCCCGAGCTCCTCGAGAAGGCTAGAAGCCGGTGAGACCTGACGACGTGCGTGTGATGCCACCGGAACTTCTCCTTCGACCGACTCGTGACGCCAGCAGCGCCGGCGAATCAGTTAGCGTGCTCGGTGCGCAGCGCCTCGGCGTACTGACGACCCTTGTAGGTGCCGCACGTCGGGCACGCAGCGTGCGACAGCTTGTCGCCCTTGCACTGCGGGCACGTGGTGAGGTTCGCGGCGGTCGTCTTCCACTGCGAACGGCGCGCACGGGTGTTGCTGCGCGACATCTTGCGCTTCGGAACAGCCACGGCTAGCTCTCTTTCGTCTCGTCGATAATGCTCTTGAGTGTCGACCACCGGGGGTCGAGCAGTTCGTGCTGGTGATCAGGATCGTCCGCCAGGTGGGCACCGCACTCGGAGCACAGCCCCGGGCAGTCGGGCGAACACAACGGTTGGAATGGTAGTGCAAGCACCACCGAATCCCTAAGCACGGGTTCGAGGTCGATCATATCGTCCTCGAGCTCGTGCACTTCTTCTTCTTCGTCGTCGTCGCCCGCGTCCTCGGCGGCCTTGGCACGCTCGGGGTACACGAACAGCTCCGTGACGGAGAAGTCGACGTCGTCGACCACCTCGTCCAGGCACCGGACGCACTCGCCGACCGACTGGCCTGCGACGGTTCCGGAGACCAGGACACCCTCCATCACGGCTTCGAGCCTCAGGTCGAGGCTGATGTCGCTACCTTCGGGGATCCCGATGACGACAGTCCCGAGGTCCACCGGCGCCGGGACCGTGAGCGTGACCTCACGCATCGAGCCAGGACGCCTGCTGAGCTCACGAGTGTCGAGAACGAGAGGCGAACGAGGATCGAGAGTGATGAGGTGCTCCACGGTGTGTCCGAAGGTGGTGGGTGCTGGGATCGTCGGCTGGCCACCGACGTGAGCCGGGGATCAGCAGCCCCACCGTCACCGGCAGGGCCAACAGACAATACTACGCCATCGAGGGCTGTGCCCAGACCCCTGGAGAGCGGGACCTGCGGCGAACGGTGAGACCCTTCTCACCCTCGTGGCGAGCAGCAGCCGTCGCCGCAGCGGGCGCCCGCCAGGGCGGACGTGCCGCCCTGCCTACCTCTGGTCCTGCGGCTGGCCTGCCTCGTCGAGACGCTCGGCGAGCCTGTCGCGGCCCGCGTGCACCTGGGCGAGGACCTTGCCCAGGTCGATCTCGAACTCGGCGAGCCGACGGTCGCAGTAGTCGTCCGCCTCGCGGCGCAGCTTGGCCGCGGTCGCCTCGGCCTCGGCGACGAGCTCGCGGGCCTGGACCTGGCCCTGCAGCACCACCTGCTCGGAGGCGACGAGCTCGGCGGCGCGACGACGAGCCGTCTCGATGAGCTCTTCGGCCTGCGCGTGGGCGTCGTTGAGCACCTGGTCGGCGTCGGAGAGCACCTCGTCGGCACGGGTCAGCTGGGTCGGCAGCGCCTCGCGGAGCTCGTCGAGGAGGTCGAGAGCCTCGTTCCGGTTGACGAGGACCGACGACGACATCGGCATCGTCCGGGCGCGCTCGACGAGGTCGGTCAGCGCGTCGAGGATCGCGGGCACACCGGCGCTCTCCCCCTCGACGAAGGTCTCGTGGTCGTCCTGCGGGCTCATGAGGCTCCTTGGTTCGGGTGGTCGGCGGGGCCGGGAGGGGTGACCCCGCCGGGAAGAGGTGTGGCTGGCGAGCCGGGCTGCGCGCCGGTCGAGACGACACCGAGGGCTCGTCGCACGGCGTCTGCGACACCCGGCGGGACGAGGTCGTCGACCTGCCCGCCGTGACGGGCGACGTCCTTGACCATCGACGAGGCGATGTGGGCGTAGCGCGGGTCTGCGGTGAGGAACACCGACTCGACGCCCGAGAGGTGGCGGTTCATGAGCGCCATCGGCTGCTCGGCGTCGTAGTCCGCTCCCCCGCGCAGCCCTTTGACGACGGCGACGGCGCCCAGCTCGCGGCAGAGGTCGACCAGGAGCCCCGGCACCTCGACCACCCGGACGGAGGGCAGGTGAGCGCACGCAGCGCGGGCGAGAGCGACACGCGAGTCGACGTCGAGCAGCGCCGACTTCGAGGCGTTGCGGGCGACGCCGACCACGACCTCGTCGAAGAGCAGCGTCGCCCGACGGACGACGTCCAGGTGCCCCAGGGTGATCGGGTCGAAGGATCCCGGGCAGACGGCAAGAGTCACCCGCTCACGGTAGTACACCCCCACCTCGTGTCCCATGATTGAGCCATGACGTCCGAGAACGAGCAGCCGGCCCCTGACCCCGCTCCCTCGACGACGGACGGTCCAGGTACCCGCCCGGCGTCCTCCGCCCGACCTGGGGTCGACCTCGAGCCGTTGGTCACCGCCGCCGACCTGGAAGAGCTCCACACCGGTGTGCTGAGCCCGTCCTTCCCGTCCGAAGAGCTCGAGAGCCTCGAGTCGCTCGTGGAGGGCTGCACGAGCGGCCGCACCCGTGCGCTCGGCGTCCGGCGCGACGGCCGGATCGTGGCCGGTGCCGTTGCCGCGGGCTCCGGAGTACCCGGCGACGTGATGCTGCTGGTCTACCTCGCGATCGCCCCGGGGCAGCGCGGCGGCGGCATCGGCGGCGCGCTGCTCGATGCCGCGGTCCAGACGTGGGTGGCCGAGTCCGCCCCCGGCCTGCTGCTCGCCGAGGTCGAGCACCCGGACCACCACGAGGCCAGCGAGGCGCACGGGGACCCGGCAGCACGGCTGCGCTTCTACGCCCGCCACGGGGCGCGGGTGCTCGCGGTGCCGTACTTCCAGCCCGGGCTGGGGGCTGCCGGTGCTCGCGTCCCTGCGCTGCTCCTCACCACGCTGCACGTCGCGCCCGAGGCCGTCGCCGAGGGCCCCGTCGACGCGCCGACAGCCGTGGTGGCCGGTCCGCTCCGTACGTTCCTCGAGGCGTACCTCGTCGGCTCCGAGGAGTCGCTGCGTGACGACGCCGACACCCGGGCGCTGCTGGACTCTGTGAGCGGCCCGACGGTCGGGCTCGTCGACCCAACGGACCTCGCGAGCGTCCCGGTCGGGATGGCGTGGGCCACCGAGGTTGCGCCGATCCAGGACGGCGACGACTCCTGAGCCAGGTGCCGGCCTAGGAGATGCCGGCGGTCTGCGCGCCGTCGTCCTCGCCTGCCCCGACGGGCTCGGCGTAGTGCACCAGCGTCTCGCCATAGGGCTTGGTGACGATGAGCCTCCACGACGCCGGCCAGGTCGGCTCGGGGGTGCGTGACGACCGCTCGACCACGATCACCGCGTCGTCCGACACGTGCCCCTCGAGGGCGAGGAGCAGAGCGGCGACGTCGTCGTCGCTCATGTCGTACGGCGGGTCGAGGAACACGAGATCCCACGGCTGGGTGGGCGGCTGCGCGACGAAGCGCTCGGCGCGGTCCGTGACCACCCGCACCCCGGGGAGCCCGAGGGAGTCGACGTTCTTCTGGCACACCTGGGCGGCAACCCGGCCCGCCTCGACGAGCACGACGGTCGAGGCCCCGCGGCTGGCGGCCTCGAGACCGAGCGCCCCCGACCCCGCGCACAGATCCAGCACGCGCGCGCCGTCGAGCACCTCGTAGTGCTCGAGCCTGGAGAAGATCGCCTCGCGCACCTTGTCGCTCGTGGGGCGCGTGCCCTTCGGTGGGACGGCGAGGCTCCTGCCGCCGACGAGCCCTGCCACGATCCGAGTCACCGGACCAGCGTAGCGATCACCGAGCCGTGGTCGGGCCAGCCGCAGCCGCGCGGGCCGCGAGCGCGGTCCGAGCCGGTCTCGCAGAGCCCGACCGTCCGAGCGGTCCGAACGGTTCAAGCGTTCCGAGCGGCCCGAGCGGTCCGGCGGGCTCTGCGAGGGCGGGGCGCCTCACGACCTGTCGAGGTACTCGGCCCGCTCCCCCGTGACCCGCTCGGTGATCTCGGCGAGCAGCAAGGGATGACCGGCGAGGGTCGGGTCGGCAGCGACGAGGGTCGCAGCGTCTTCGCGCGCCTGCTCGATCACTGCCGTGTCCCGCACCACACGCAGCAGCTGGAGCGAGGTCGACCGGCCGGACTGCGCGGCTCCGAGGACGTCGCCCTCGCTGCGCATCTCGAGGTCCGCCGCAGCGAGCTCGAAGCCGTCGGTCGTCGAGGCAAGAGTCTTGAGGCGGGTGCTCGCCGGCGCTGCCTCGGCCATCTCCGAGACGAGGAAGCACAGACCTGCGTCGGCCCCTCGACCGACCCGGCCACGCAGCTGGTGCAGCTGGGACAGCCCGAAGCGGTCGGCGTCGAGCACGACCATCGCTGTCGCGCGAGGCACGTCGACCCCGACCTCAATCACCGTCGTCGAGACGAGCAGGTCCACGTCACCGGCGGTGAAGGCGGCCATCGCCGCCTCTTTCTCGGCAGGGGGCATCTGGCCGTGCAGGATCCCGATCCGCACACCGCGGAGCACCTCGAGGTCGGCGAGCTCCTCGGCCACCTCGAGGACCGCGCGCAGGGGGCGGCGGTTCGACGTGGGGGGCGCGGCGGGCGCTCCCGTGCCAGACGCGCCGGCTGGCACGTCGAGGCCGAGCGTCCCGTCGTCGGACCCCGGCTCGTCAGCCCCGTCGGCCTCGTCGGTGTCGCCTGTGATGCGCGGGCACACCACGTACGCCTGCCGCCCGGCGTCGATCTCCTCCCGGACCTTCGCCCAGGTCCTGGCGATCCAGGCCGGCTTCTGCGCCGGGACGACGTGCGTGGTGATCCCCGAGCGGCCGGCCGGGATCTCGCGCAGCGTCGAGGTCTCGAGGTCCCCGAAGACCGTCATGGCCACGGTGCGAGGGATCGGCGTCGCGGTCATGACGAGCAGGTGCGGGACCGTGCGGGCCTTGGCGCGCAGCATGTCGCGCTGCTCGACCCCGAAGCGGTGCTGCTCGTCGACGACGACGAGCCCGAGCTCGGCGAACTGGACGCCGGCGCTGAGCAGCGCGTGGGTGCCCACGACGATCCCGGCCGCGCCCGACGCGGCGTCGAGCAGGTTCTTCTTCTTGACGGCGGCAGGCTGGGACCCGGTGACGAGGGCGACACGGGTGCCGTGCGAGGCACCGCCGAGCATGCCGCCGGCCGCGAGGTCGCCGAGCAGACCGGAGAGCGTCCGGGCGTGCTGGGCCGCGAGGACCTCGGTCGGGGCCAGGAGCGCGGCCTGTCCACCGGCGTCGACCACCTGGAGCATGGCCCGCAGGGCGACCACGGTCTTGCCGGAGCCGACCTCACCCTGGAGCAACCGCTGCATGGGGTGCGGGGCAGCGAGCTCGGCCGCGATCTCCGCGCCGACCTCCCGCTGGCCGTCGGTGAGCGTGAACGGCAACGAGGCGTCGAAGTCGCTCAGCAGCGAGGGGCCGTCGGTGGTCAGCGGCCGGGCTGTCGCCTCGAGCGCAGCGGCCTCGGAGCGGCGCAGCGCGAGCGCGGTCTGCAGGACGAAGGCCTCTTCGTAGCGCAGCCTCTTCTGCCCGCGACGCCACTCCTGCTCTTCGGCCGGGACGTGGATGTCACGGAAGGCCTGGTGCAGGCTCTCCAGCCCGCGACGCTCGAGCACCTCGGCGGGGATCGGGTCGGGGATGTCCGCAGGGGTCAACGGGTCGAGGACTGTCCGGACAGTCTGGTGGAGCTTCCACGTCGGCATGGCGGCGCTGGCCGGGTAGATCGGGGTGAGCAGGCTGGCCTCGACCAGCCCGGCTTCCGCGCTGTCGACGTCGACCCCGTGCAGCAGGTAGTCGGGGTGGGTCAGCTGGCGCTCGTTGCGGTACTCGGAGACGACGCCTGTGAACAACCCGGTGCGGCCGGGCTTGAGGCGCGCCTCGTGGGTGCGCAGCGCACCCTTGTGCTTGGCGAAGAACGTGAGGGAGAGCCTGTCGGTGCCGTCAGAGACCACGGCCTGGAGCATCGCCCCGCCGCGGCTGCGCATCTCGCGGACCGTCGCGCTGACGACCTCGGCGACGACCGTCACGTGCTCCCCGACCACGAGGATCGAGATCTCGGTCATCGTGCCGGGATCGGCGTAGCGCCGCGGGTAGTGACGGAGCAGGTCGCCGGTGGTCTCCAGGCCGAGCTTCGCGAGCGGCGCCGCGGGGCGCTTCCCGAGGAGCCTGTCGAGGCGTTCGTCGAGGCTGAAGGGGCTGTCGATGCTCACTGCTGCTCTGCTCCGATCACGAGGGCTGTCGACCGGCGGCCTGAGGGCAGCACGACGACCTCGACACCGGGCACGAGGTGCTCGGCGCGGGAGACGAGGTCGTCGACCACCTGCCCGGGGACGAGGTCCCCGACGAGGACGGTGAGGACGGTCAGGGCTGGCGAGGACGCGACGTCGGTCGCGCGGTCCGTCGCAACCGGGGCACGGTCAGGACCGGTGGCTGCCCCACCAGCAGCAGGGCCAGGTGCTGCGGAGGCGCTGAGGAGCCTGTCGATCCCGTCGAGCACCCCCGTGGGCCGCGAGGCGTCGAGCCGGACGGCCCGGACAGCGCCGACGGCGTCGACGACGGGGGCGAGCGCCGCAGCCAGGTCGGCCGACGGTGCTGTGGTGCCGACGACCCAGGCGGACAGGGCGGCCACCACGTGCAGGTCGCTCGTCGAGTCGACCACGGTCGTCTGCGGGTGCGAGAGATCGGCCAGGGTGCGGGCCACGGCCAGGGTCTGCTCGTCGGCCGGCAGCACGACGACGTGCTCGGCGTCGGTCTCGTGCACGGCCCTCAGGAGGTCCGAGCGCTCGATCTCGCCGTCGCCGCGCAGCACCACGACGGCCCCCGACCGGGCGAGGTCCATGACCAGTCCCGGCGAGGCCGTGCACGCCACGACACCCACGGGCGCGGAGGCCCCAGCGGCACGGGTCGAGACGGCGGAGACCTGGTGGGACAGGCAGCGGACGACGACCGGGCCGACGTCCCAGCGCTCCAGCACACGGAGGGCCTCGAGGGGATGGTCGGTGTGGACGTGGACCTGCCAGAGGCCGTGGAGGTCCCCGGACACGTCCGCGACCTCGTGGTCTGCGCCGCCGACCACGACGACAGAGTCTCCGACCTGCTGGAGCCCGGACCGCAGCGCCGGGGCCACAGCGGCGAGCGCGTCGGAGACGTCGAGACCGTCGATGCCGTCGGAGACGCCGAGGCTGTCGACACTGCCGGATGGGCGCTCGAGAGCAGCTGCCGCACCCTCAGGGTCTCCGGAGGCCTGCGTCGGCGTACGTCGCACAGCGTGACGGACGACGCACATGAGCTCGAACTCGCCGTCGACGGCGTGGTGCTCGCCGTGGTTCGTGTGGTTGCTCTTGATCTCCCGGTTCCCGTGGCCCACGCACTCACCGGGGCGGCCGTCGCGCTCGTGGTCGTCAGGAGACGTCCGGGATCCGTGGAGGTCGTCGCCCCCGGGTGGTCGAGCGCCCGTGTCGCTGCCCGTGCCGGCTGAGGTCCCTGACCCCGCCGGGGCGTCGGCGACGGCCAGAGAGTCCATGAGCACGATCGTGCCGTGCCCCACCGACACGCGGTCGGCCGCGCTCTCCAGGTCCGGACCGAGAGCTGCGGCGAGGGCGTCGAGGAGGAGCACGAAGCCGTAGGCCCCGGCGTCGAGCACCCCGGCCGCGCGCAGGACGTCCAGCTCGTCGACGCTCCGACGGAGCGCCTGCGACGCCCCAGTACGTGCGCTCTCGACGGTCTGGACGAGGTCTCCACCACCCGCAGCCGCCTCGAGGGCCGCGTCCGCCGCACCGCGCGCCGCAGTGAGCATGGTGCCCGGGCGAGGGTCGACCACAGCCGCGACAGCGCGTCGCGCCCCGCGGTCGATCGCGCGGGCCAGACGGGTCGCGTCGGTCACCGTGCCCGCCGACCCGGTGCTGGACGGCGCCGCCCCGGCAAGACCACGGAGGAACTCGCTCAAGATCACACCAGAGCTGCCCCGCGCGCCCACGAGAGCACCCCGGGCGAAGGCGTGCAGGACCCGGTCTGCTGACGGCGCGTCCGACGCGGCCGAGGCGACTGCTGCGTCGCGAGCCGCACGGAGGGTGGCGGCGAGGTTGGTCCCGGTGTCGGCGTCGGGCACGGGGAAGACGTTGGCCCGGTCGAGCACGGGACGAGCACGTTCGAGGACCTCGGCTGCCCCGTCCGCCCACCGCAGCACGACCTCGAGACCGACGACGTCACCTGGACGGTCTGAGCCCAGAGGGGCGACCGGCCCAGCAGGGCCGTCGTCGCCAGCGGGGTCGCGAGGGCTGGCGCCGTCGTCGGCGGGGTCGCGGAGCTCGTCAGCACCACTGCCTCTCGTGCCCACGCCCTCTCCCCTCTCGACCGTCCGACGTCATATGATGGCGCACATCGTCTCGTGCCACACAGGCCGGGACCTCAGGGACCGGCTCTCGCAGCCGATCCCGGCAGAGCACGCGGGAACCCCCTGGGAGCCGTGCGTGCTCCTGCGTCCGCAGGCAATTTGGGTAGCGCGTCGAGGATCGGCTACTCTATCGAGGTTGCCCGCACACACCAGGGCATGCGCGAACCGCGACACCACCCTCCCGCAGACCTCTCGAGGCCTCGGCGCGGGTTCACTGCGGCTCCGCATCCACAGACCATTGAAGTCGCCGCACAGCGGCGTGCATGACGATCAGGAGAGACCGTGGCTGCCAACTGCGACGTCTGCGCAAAGAGCCCGAGCTTCGGGCACAGCATCTCGCACTCGCACGTGCGCACGAAGCGCCGCTGGAACCCGAACATCCAGCGTGTTCGCGCAATCGTCAACGGCGCTCCCAAGCGCCTCAACGTGTGCACCTCTTGCCTCAAGGCAGGCAAGGTCACGCGTCACATCTGAGACTCCCCTCGCGGAAGTTCTCTCGCACAGCCCGTCGGACCTCGGTCCGGCGGGCTGTCGGTGTTGGACCGCCGAAACCCTTGGCCCTGACGCAGGTGACGTGCGACCCTGGCTGGCATGGACATCGAGCGTGACGACCTGACCATCCGTCCGGCCACAGCGGCCGACGCCCCGGCGATCGCCCGCATCCACGTCGCCTCCTGGCGCGAGGCCTACGCGGGGATCGTCCCGACCGCCTATCTCGAAGGCCTCGACGTCGACGCCCGAGAGCAGTGGTGGGTCGAGCTCCTCGACAGACCCGCGGGTCGGACCCTGGTCTCCGTCCTCGACCAGAGGACCGTGGGCTTCGCGCACCTGGGGCCCGCGAGCGACGAGGACGCCGAGCCGGGCGACCTCCAGCTCTACTCGATCTACCTCGACCCCGAGACCTGGGGGCGTGGCGTCGCGCGCGACCTCCTGCGAGCGGTCCTCGACGGGGTCCCCGCGGACTCCGACGTCACCCTGTGGGTCCTCGCCGACAACGAACGGGCCCGTCGCTTCTACAGGCGCCACGGCTTCGAGCCGGACGGGGTCGAGAAGATCGAGGAGATCGGCGGCGCCCCGCTCACCGAGGTGCGCTACCGCCGGCGCTGACAGCCCGACGACCGACGCCTCGGCCTGCACTCTCGAGGCACGACGCGCCCCGCCTCTCAGGTCTCCGGATCTCCAGGTCAGGATTCCTGCGGGTCAGTCTCGCGGGTGCCCGTGCCCCGCGAAGTGGTCCCAGCCCTCGTCGCCCTCGGGCGCGGTTCCCTGCACGGTGACAGACGGTGACCGGTCGGCTGTCGCAGCCACGACCCGGCCGATCAGCCGGAACTCTGAGGGCAGCTCGGCATCAGGCGGGAAGGTCGCGAGCAGCCCGTGGTCTTCTCCGCCTGTCAGGACCCAGCGCGACGGGTCCACGTCGAGCACGCGGCCGGCCTGCGCCAGGGCGGCGAGGTCGAACTCCAGGGCGCGCGACGGTGCGTCGAGGTCGAGGACGACCCCGCTGGCCCGGGCGATCCGTCCGCCGTCGCGCAGGAGCCCGTCCGAGACGTCGAGCATGGCGGTCGCCCCCGCGAGACGGGCTCGGGTCCCCGATCCGATCGGTGGGTCGGGGCGCAGGTAGGCGGCGACGAGGTCGGGGTAGGCGGCGGTCTCCTCGGCGTCCGTCAGCAGGTCCAGCCCGGCGGCGGACCGCCCGAGGACCCCAGCGTGCGCGACGACGTCGCCCGGCCGTGCACCGGACCGCAGCACAGGGTCCCCACCGTCGAGGTCGCCGTGGACCGTCACGGCGACGACGATCGCGTCGCCGCTCGACAGGTCTCCCCCGACGACGCCCGCGCCGTAGGGGGCGCACGCCTCGGCGAGCCCGCGCGCGAGGTCGAGCACCCACTGCACCTCTTCGGTGCGGGGCAGCACGAGCGAGACCACCAGGGAGGTGGGCCGGGCGCCCATCGCGGCGATGTCGGCGAGGTTCTGCACGGCGGCGCGCCACCCGACGTCGTAGCCCGTCGACCAGTCACGGATGAAGTGGCGGTCCTGGACGAGGACGTCCGTCGAGACGACGAAGCGTCCGTCAGGTGCGGAGATCACCGCAGCGTCGTCGCCGGGGCCCACCAGGGTCGCGGCGGTCGCGGGCAGCAGAGGGAAGATCCGCGCGAGCAGCTGCTCCTCGGCCAGGTCGCAGACACGCTCAGAATCACTCACGCGGCCACCCTAGCCCAGGCCGGCTCCCGGGCTGACGTCCAGGCAGCGGCACTAGAGTGTCGGGGTGCTCACGAGTCTCCGCCACCGCCTCTCCGGCCTGCCAAGCCCCTCACCCGCGCCTCTGACGCCTGTGGTCCGCCGCCCGTCGGCGCGAGCAGCCCGGCGCACGGTCGCGGCGTCGCTGGGCGTGGTCGCCGTGACGGTAGGCCTGACCGCCTGCACCCCGACGATCAACGTCCCCGCAGGCGTCGACGCCGCGGAGCCGATCTGCGCGACCGTCGTGCTCATGCTCCCTGACGAGGTCGGTGGCCAGAGCAAGGTGCGGGCGTCGAGCCAGGCGACGGCGGCGTGGGGCGAGCCCGGACGCGCGATCACGCTGCGCTGCGGCGTCGAGCCGCCGGCCCCGACCACGCAGGACTGCCAGTCGGTCGACCCCGGCATCCCCGGGCTCGGCACCTTCGACTGGATCACCACCCAGGACGACAACGGCTGGACCTTCACCACCTACGGCCGCGAGCCCGCAGTCTCCGTCCAGGTGCCCACAGAGCTCGGCGGCAGCCAGCCGACCGCGTCGCTCATCGACGTCGCCCGAGCCGTCTCCGAGATCCCCACCACCTCCCACGCCTGCCGCTGACCCCCGCCCGACAAGCGGCAGCGAGATCGTGATTTCGGAGCGAGATCGACCCTTGCAGGTCACGATCTCGCTCCGAAGTCACGATCTCGACAGTCGGCCGACCACCCCGGCCGTCGGTCAGCAGACAGGCTGCCGGTCTGCACACAGCAGGCCGTCGGTCAGCACACAGGCGGCCGACCGCTGACAGTCAGCGCAGGCCGGTCTCGCGCTCGAGGGCGAGCTCGACGAGCTCGGTGATGAGGTCCGCGTAGCCGATCCCGCTCTTCTCCCACATCCGCGGGTACATCGAGAAGGGCGTGAAGCCGGGCATCGTGTTGATCTCGTTGACGATGACCTCGCCGGCCTCCGTGACGAACACGTCGACCCTAGACAGCCCCTCACCGGACACCGCCTCGAAGGTGCGGATCGCGACGTCCTGGACCTGGGCCACGAGCTCAGGGCTGAGGTCCGCCGGGCAGCTGAGCTCGACGCTCTGCTCGCTGAGGTACTTGGCCTCGAAGTCGTAGAAGGCGTGAGCCTCGTCGGTCACCTGGATCTCACCGGGCAGCGAGGCGCGGGCACGCTCGCCGCGGCGTCCACCGAGGACGGCGCACTCGATCTCGCGGCCGACGATCCCGGCCTCGACGATCACCTTCGGGTCGTGCCGACACGCCTCCGCGACGGCCGCAGGCAGGTCGGCGAGGTCGTCGACCTTGCTGATGCCCAGGCTCGACCCGGCACGGGCAGGCTTGACGAAGACCGGCAGCCCGAGGTCTGCGACTCGGGCTGTCGCACCCTGCTCGTCACGGTCCCACTCACCCGGTGCGATCACCGTGTACGGCCCGACGGGAAGCCCCTGCCCGGCGAGCACGAGCTTCATGAAGTGCTTGTCCATGCCGACGGCCGAGGCGAGGACGCCTGCACCGACGTAGCGGACGTCGGCGAGCTCGAGCATGCCCTGGAGGGTGCCGTCCTCGCCGAAGGGCCCGTGCAGCAGCGGGAAGACGACGTCGACGTCTCCGAGGATGCGTGGCATCTCACCGGCCTCGAGGACGCGCAGGGCGTTCTGCCCCACGGCGAGCGGCAGCAGCACCTCGGTGCCCGTCGCGTCGACCTCGGGCAGACGGCCCTCGGTGATGGCCCAGCGGTCGGGGTCGTCCTCGACGAGCACCCACTGACCGGTGCGCGTGATGCCGACCGGGACCACGTCGAAACGGTCGCGGTCGATCGCCCGCATGACGCCGGCAGCTGTCGCGCACGAGATGACGTGCTCTCCGGAGCGTCCGCCGAAGAGCAGGACCACGCGAGGGCGGCCGACGGTCTCGCCGGGTGCGACCGGGGCCACCGCGCCGAGAGCAGGGGTGGGAGTCTGGGATTCTGAGACTGTAGCCATCGCGTGCGACTTTACCGGAGGTGACGGCTTAGTCTCGGACGCATGGACGACGCGTCGACGACCCCTGAGCCCACCTCTCCCCGCACCGGCCACGGCCCGGTCTCACCCGCGACGGTCGCCGTCACGGCCGGGCGCCCGCCCCGGGTCCAGGGCGGGCCCGTCAACCCCCCTGTCGTGCTGTCCTCGACCTACGTCTCGGCCGGCGTCCCCTCCCCCGAGGACAAGCTCTACACCCGGTCCGGCACCGAGACCTGGGAGCCCTTCGAGGACGCTCTCGCCCAGCTCGAGGGGGCCACGCAGAGCGGTGTGGTCTTCGCCTCCGGCATGGCGGCGATCGCCTCGGTCCTCGCGATGGTCCCGGACGGCGGCACGGTCGTCGTCCCGCAGCACGCGTACCAGGTGACCCTCGGGTTTGTCGACGACATGGCGCAGCGGCACAGGGTCACGGTCCGTCGGGTCGACATCGCGGACACCGAGGCATCGGCCGCTGCCTTCGCCGGGGCCGACCTCGTGTGGATCGAGTCTCCGACCAACCCCATGCTCGAGGTCGCCGACCTGCCGGTCCTCGTCGACGCGGCCCACCGCGCCGGGGCTCTCGTCGCGGTCGACAACACCTTCGCGACGCCGCTGGTCCAGCGGCCGCTCGAGTCTGGCGCCGATCTCGTGGTGCACTCGGTGACCAAGTACCTCGCCGGACACTCCGACGTGGTCCTCGGGGCCGTCGTCACCAGCTCGGAGCACCTGGAGCGCTCGGTGCGTGCCTACCGCACGCTGCACGGTGCGATCGCCGGCCCGTGGGAGGTGTGGCTCGCGCTGCGCGGCATGCGCACCCTCGCGCTGCGGGTCGAGCGTGCCCAGGCGAACGCCGCCGAGATCGCCCTGCGCCTCTCCGCGCACCCGGGCGTCGCGCAGGTCCGGCACCCGTCCCTGCCGGACGACCCGGGCCACGAGGTCGCGACCCGGGTCATGGACGGCTACGGCGCGATCATCGGTCTGCGGCCCGTCGGCGGTATCGAGGCGGCCGATGCTGTGGTCGACGCCCTCGACCTGTGGGTCCCCGCGACGAGCCTCGGTGGGGTCGAGTCGACCCTCGAGCGTCGCCGCCGCTTCTCGACCGAGTCCCTGACGGTCCCGGAGGACCTGCTCCGCCTGAGCGTCGGGATCGAAGACGTCGAGGACCTCTGGGCCGACCTGGACCGTGCGCTGCGCCTCGTCACCGGAGCCTGAACGGCCTCGGCGGCTGGTCCCTGCGGCGGCTGTGCGCGCAGGGCACCAGCCGCGGCTCCTGCTCGGTCACGAGCCTGCCGCCGTCGGAGCTCAGCCGCCGGGACAGCGTGGTCGGCTACGAGCTGGTGGGTCACGAGCCTGCAGCAGTCACGCGTCTCCGCGCACGCCCTCGGAGCGCTGGGGGCGTGCGAGCAGCCCGCGGGCGATGTCGTCCACGGGCAGACCACCGTGCAGCACCCCGACGACGGCCTCGGTGATCGGCATCTCGACACCGACAGACCGGGCGAGCTCGAGCACCGAGCGGCACGACTTCACACCCTCGGCGGTCCCGCCCGTCGCGGTGATCGCGTCGTCGAGGGTCATGCCCTGGCCCACGTGCTTGCCGAGCGTGTGGTTGCGTGACGAGGGTGAGGCGCACGTCGCCATGAGGTCGCCCATCCCGGCGAGCCCGGGGAAGGTCTCCGCGTCGGCTCCGAGCGCGAGGCCCAGGCGGCTGATCTCGGCGAGGCCACGCGTGATGACCGTCGCCGTGGTGTTGTAGCCGAAGCCGCGGCCCTGGGCCATGCCCACGGCGAGCGCGATGACGTTCTTGACAGCGCCGCAGAGCTCGACACCGACGACGTCGGCGTTGGTGTACGGCCTGAAGTAGCCGGAGGAGCAGGCCTTCGCGACGAGCGCCGCGGTCTGCGGGTCGGAGGAGGACACGACCGTCGCCGTCGGCTGACGACGCGCGATCTCGCCTGCGAGGTTGGGCCCAGAGACGACGGCGACCCGGCTGGCGTCGATCGCGAGGGCCTCGGCGACCACCTCGCTCATGCGACGGTCTGTGCTGAGCTCGACGCCCTTCATGAGGGAGACCGCGACGGCGGTCGGCGGCACGAGGTCGCGCAGGGGTTCGAGGGTCGCGCGAGCGCTCTGCGACGGGATGGCGACGACCACGAGGTCGACCCCTTCGAGGGCCGCGGCGACGTCTGTCGTCGCGGAGATCGACTCGGGCAGCACGACGCCCGGCAGGTACTTCCCGTTGACGTGCTCGGTCGTGATCTGCTGCGCGACGTCGGCGTTGCGGCCCCACAGACGCACCGTGCAGCCCGCGTCGGCGAGCACCTGCGCGAAGGTGGTCCCCCAGGCACCCGAGCCGAGGACCGCGGCGATCACCTGCGTCCCTCGTCGGTCGTGGGCTGGTCGGGCTCGGAGACGTCGGAGGTGCCGTCGACCGGCTCGTCGCCAGGACCGGTGCTGCGGCCGGTCCCCTCGACGGGCAAGGTGCCTCCCGTCGGCTCGAGGTCTGGGACGAGCTCGCTCGTGGCCTGCTCAGCGTCCGCGACCGTCCCCGGAGCGGCGTCCATGTCGGGCTCCCCAGCCGGGACCTCCGCCGAAGCAGCGGCAGCGGCCTGCTGGGCGCGGGCCGCCTTGCGCATGTCGTAGCGGACTGCAGGGGCCTTCTCGCCGCGGATCTCCTCGAGCAGGGCCGTGATGGCGGCCATGATGCGCTCGGTGGCCTCCGTGAGGACGGCGGCGTCCTGGGGGCGGTCGAGGAGGTCGGAGAGGTCGACAGGCGGTCCAGCGTGGACCGAGACCTTCTTGCGCGGGAAGGGGTGCAGACGCTTGGAGTACTGCGGGAGGATCAGCTGCGGTCCCCACTGGGCGACCGGGATCACCGGGACGCCGCTGCTGAGCGCGAGGCGGGCCGCCCCGGTCTTGCCGACCATCGGCCACAGGTCCGGGTCGCGGGTGAGGGTTCCCTCGGGGAACACGGCGACGCACTCCCCCGACTCGAGCTGGCGGACCGCGTCGGCGAGCGAGGACGCGGCTCCTGCGGTCCCCCGGTGCACGGGGATCATGCCTGTGCGGACCAGGACACCCTTGAGCACGGGGACCTTCCACAGGGACGCCTTCGCGAGGATCCGCGGCGGGCGGGACGAGTCGTAGAGGAAGTGCGCGAAGGTCAGGGGGTCGAGATTCGTGATGTGGTTGGCCACGGCGAGGTATCCGCCTGTCGTCGGCAGGTGCTCGGTGCCCTGCCAGTCCTTGACGCCCATCGCCACCAGGACGGGCTTGAGGATCCCGGCGGCCAACCTGTACGTGAAGGACCTGCCACTGCCTGTGGACGTGCTCGACTCAGATGTCACCGGGCAAGGCTACCGCCAGGGGTCGGCTGCGTCCCGCACGCGGTCGCGCGTTCACGCGTTCACGCGGACACGCGTTCACGCGTTCACGCGGACACGCGGACACGATGCCGCGAGGGCTTGAGGCCACCAGGGCCCAAGGCCCAGGGCCGACCCGGCATCAGACGCACGACGCCCCGCGACCGTCGAGGGACGGTGCGGGGCGTCGTGCGCGGTGGCACCCGAGCGGCGCCAGGCCGGGTCGGTCAGCCAGAGCGTCGCGAGGCTGCCTCGGTCAGCTGCGGGAGAACTCCGCGCCGAGGGCCTCGAGCTTCTCGGTGAAGCGCTCGTAGCCACGGTCGATGAGCGTGATGCCACGGACCTTGGAGGTGCCCTTCGCGGCGAGCGCGGCGATGAGGTGGCTGAAGCCTCCACGGAGGTCGGGGACCTCGATCTCGGCCGCGGCGAGCGGGGTCGGACCGGAGATCACGGCGGAGTGGTAGAAGTTGCGCTGGCCGAAGCGGCACGGCCGCCCGCCGAGGCACTCCTTGTACACCTGGATGTTGGCGCCCATGCCCCGCAGGGCGTCGGTGAAGCCGAAACGGTTCTCGTAGACCGTCTCGTGAACGATCGACAGCCCGGTGGCCTGGGTGAGCGCCACGACGAGCGGCTGCTGCCAGTCGGTCATGAACCCGGGGTGCACGTCGGTCTCGAGGACGATCGACTTGAGCTCGCCGCCCGGGTGGTAGAACCGGATGCCGTCGTCCTCGACCTCGAACTCGCCGCCGACCTTGCGGAAGGTGTTGAGGAAGGCCGTCATCTCGGGCTGCGTCGCGCCCTTGACGAAGATGTCACCCTGCGTGGCGAGCGCGGCCGAGGCCCACGACGACGCCTCGATACGGTCTCCGAGGGCTGTGTGGCGGTAGCCAGACAGCTTGGCGACGCCCTCGATGCGGATCACGCGGTCGGTGTCGACCGAGATGATCGCGCCCATCTTCTGCAGGACGTTGATGAGGTCCATGATCTCGGGCTCGATGGCCGCGTTCGAGAGCTCGGTGATGCCCTCCGCGCGCACGGCGGTGAGCAGCAGCTGCTCGGTCGCCCCCACGCTCGGGTAGGGCAGCGAGATCTTGGTGCCGCGCAGACCGTTCGGGGCGGTGAGGTGGATACCCTGCTCGCGCTTGTCCACCTGGGCGCCGAACTGCCGCAGGATGTCGAGGTGGTAGTTGATCGGCCTGTCACCGATGCGGCAGCCGCCGAGGTCGGGGATGAAGGCCTCGCCGAGCCTGTGCAGCAGCGGGCCGCAGAAGAGGATGGGGATCCGGCTCGACCCGGCGTGCGCGTCGATGTCGGCCACGTGGGCGGACTCGACGTTGCTCGGGTCGAGGCGCAGCACGCCTGCGGGTACGTCGTAGTCGACCGAGACACCGTGCAGCTCGAGGAGACCGGAGACGACCTTGACGTCGCGGATCTCGGGCACGTTGCGCAGCTCGCTCGGGCCCTCGCCCAGGAGCGAGGCGACCATGGCCTTGGAGACGAAGTTCTTCGCACCGCGCACGGTGATGGTGCCGTTCAGCGGGTTCCCGCCGTCGACGGAGAGCAGATCTGTCATGACGCTATGGTCGCCTATCGTTCGGCACTGCTCCTAACGGAGCGGTGGACATGCACGGTGTCTTCACTCAACCGGACGCTGCGTCTGACGGTCCGCCTGGCGATCCGTCGCGCGCGCCGGGGCCGCGGGGCACGGCGGTGCACAGCGCCCACGTCGTGCAACACGACGGAGGGGCCACCTGTTCCTCCAGGTGACCCCTCCGTGGTGATCGTCCGGGCGCTCGCCCGCGGCTCTCGTCAGGAGACGGGACGAGCCGCCTCGATCTCGACGGGCGGCAGGTGCTTGGCCGGCAGCGTCTTCGGACGCCACGCGGCGCGGGACGCCTCGAACTCGGTGATCTCGGCCTCGTGCTGGAGGGTCAGGCCGATGTCGTCGAGGCCCTCCATGAGGCGCCAGCGGGTGTAGTCGTCGACCTGGAAGGGCACGACCACGTCGTCGGCAGACGCCGTGCGGTCGACCAGGTTGACGGTCACCTCGGTGCCCGGCTTGGTCTCGAGGACCTTCCAGAGCAGCTCGATGTCTTCCTGGGCGAGCTGCGCGGCGAGCAGACCCTGCTTGCCGGAGTTGCCGCGGAAGATGTCGGCGAAGCGCGCGGACAGCACGGCCTTGAAGCCGTAGTCCTTGAGTGCCCACACGGCGTGCTCACGCGACGAGCCCGTGCCGAAGTCCGGACCGGCCACGAGGACGGAGCCGCTCGAGTACGCGGGCTGGTTGAGGACGAAGGACTCGTCACCGCGCCAGGCAGCGAAGAGCGCGTCCTCGAAGCCCGTGCGGGTCACGCGCTTGAGGTAGACGGCGGGGATGATCTGGTCGGTGTCGACGTTGCTGCGGCGCAGCGGGACGCCCACACCTGTGTGCGTTGCGAACTTCTCCATGATGACTCCAGAAACCTTCGGGGCGGTCAGGCGGGCTGCAGGGCGTCGGCGCCGGCCGCGTCCTGGGCGAGGTCGGACGGCGAGGACAGCGTCCCGCGGATCGCGGTGGCTGCCGCGACGAGCGGCGAGACGAGGTGCGTGCGTCCGCCCTTGCCCTGACGACCCTCGAAGTTGCGGTTGGAGGTCGACGCAGAGCGCTCTCCGGGTGCCAGCTGGTCCGGGTTCATGCCCAGGCACATCGAGCAGCCGGCGTTGCGCCACTCCGCACCGAAGTCGAGGAACACCTTGTCCAGGCCCTCGGCCTCGGCCTGCAGGCGCACGCGCGCCGAGCCGGGGACGACGAGCACGCGGAGCGTGTCGGCCTTCTTCTTGCCCTCGATGATCTCGGCGACGGCACGCAGGTCTTCGATGCGCCCGTTGGTGCACGAGCCGATGAACACCGTGTCGATCGCGATGTCGCGCAGCGGGGTCCCGGGGTTGAGACCCATGTACTCGATCGCGCGCTCGGCGGTGACGCGCTCGTTCTCGTCGGCGATCTCGGACGGGACCGGCACGTTGGCCGAGAGCGGGAGGCCCTGGCCGGGGTTCGTGCCCCAGGTGACGAAGGGCTCGAGGTCGGCGGCCTCGAGGATCACCTCTGTGTCGAAGGTCGCGTCGTCGTCGGTGCGCAGGGTCTTCCAGTACTCGACGGCAGCGTCCCAGTCGGCGCCCTCGGGGGCGTGGGGGCGGCCCTTGAGGTACTCGAAGGTGGTCTCGTCGGGGGCGATCATGCCGGCGCGGGCGCCCGCCTCGATCGACATGTTGCAGATGGTCATGCGGCCCTCCATCGAGAGCGACCGGATGGCCTCGCCGCGGTACTCGAGCACGTAGCCCTGCCCGCCGCCGGTGCCGATCTTCGCGATGACCGCGAGGATGATGTCCTTCGCCGTGCTGCCCTCGGGCAGCGAGCCGTTCACGGTGATCGCCATCGTCTTGAACGGTGCGAGCGGGAGGGTCTGCGTGGCGAGGACGTGCTCGACCTCGCTCGTGCCGATGCCGAAGGCGAGGGCACCAAAAGCACCGTGCGTCGAGGTGTGCGAGTCCCCGCAGACGACGGTGAGACCCGGCATGGTCAGACCGAGCTGGGGGCCGACCACGTGCACGATCCCCTGGTCGGCGTCGCCGAGCGAGTGGATGCGGACGCCGAACTCCTTCGCGTTGTTGCGCAGGGTCTGGATCTGCGTGCGGCTCGTGAGGTCCGCGATCGGCAGGTCGATGTTCAGCGTCGGGGTGTTGTGGTCCTCGGTCGCGATCGTGAGGTCCGGGCGACGGACCGGACGCCCGGCGAGACGCAGACCCTCGAAGGCCTGCGGGCTCGTGACCTCGTGGACGAGGTGCAGGTCGATGTAGAGGAGGTCAGGCGCTCCATCGCTTCCTCGACGCACCAGATGGGCGTCCCAAACCTTCTCCGCCAGCGTGCCGGCCATCACAGTTCCTCTCGTGCTCACGTCGCGCCGGTCTGCACCGGCCGGGTGACGCGTGCGTCTTTGGGGGCTTTCGGTCAGGCCGCTTGCATCTCAGCCTGCGAGACTGCAATATCGACCTATGGACAATTCTAGCGGAGTCGGAGTGCTCGACAAGGCAGCATCCGTTTTGGGTGCTCTCGAGGCAGGCCCGGCCACCCTCGCACAGCTCGTCGCAGCCACCCGGCTGGCCCGCCCCACCGCTCATCGCCTCGCCGTGGCGCTCGAGCACCACCGTCTGGTCACCCGCGACATGCAGGGCAGGTTCGTCCTCGGACCCCGCCTCAACGAGCTCGCCACGGCCGCCGGCGAAGACCGCCTGCTCGCCGCCGCGAACCCCGTGCTCACCGCGCTGCGCGACCACACGGGCGAGAGCGCCCAGCTGTACCGCCGCCAGGGCGACCAGCGCATCTGCGTCGCGGCCGCCGAGCGTCCTGTCGGTCTGCGCGACTCGATCCCCGTGGGCGCGACCCTGACCATGCACGCTGGCTCGGCCGCGCAGATCCTCCTCGCGTGGGAGGAGCCAGACCGCCTGCACCGCGGTCTCCAGGGCGCCAAGTTCACCGCGACCATCTTGTCCGGTGTCCGTCGTCGCGGGTGGGCCCAGTCGGTCTCCGAGCGCGAGGTCGGCGTCGCGTCGGTCTCCGCCCCGGTCCGCGGACCGTCGGGTCGCATCGTCGCCGCGGTCTCGATCTCGGGTCCGGTCGAGCGCCTGAGCCGCCAGCCCGGACGCCTGCACGCAGGATCCGTGGTCGCCGCCGCGAACCGCCTCACCGAGGTCCTGCGCCGCTCCGGCGAGTAGCACCGCCCCCTCCCCCTCCTCCCCCTGCACCTGAGGCCCGGCCCGCACAGCGCGCCGGGCCTCGGTGCGTCCGGGGGCGCACGCTCTCCCTCCAGGTGGCATCCGAGCGCCGAGGTCGCACACACCTCCGCGAGGTCGCACCCGGCCGCACGTGGTCGCCTTCCTCTCGCCAGGTCGCACCCCAGCACACGAGGTCGCACAGGCACGCCAGGACGCGCCCCTGCAGGACACCTCGCGCCGCAACGGTGCGACCTGGGTGATGTCGGTACGACCTGGGTCCCAGGCGTGCGACCTCGGTCAGCGAGCGCAGCACCAGATGTCGAACGGGTGAGGCCGTGGCGACGGTCACACCTGCAGACGCAGCTCGCACCCTCCTCCTCGAGCGACGGCGGCGTGAGCGTGTCGACAGCCGACCCCGAGAACGACAAAGGCCCGGTCAGGTTTCCCTGACCGGGCCTTGCGTTGTACCCCCAACGGGATTTGAACCCGTGTTACCGCCGTGAGAGGGCGGCGTCCTAGGCCGCTAGACGATGGGGGCCTAAGAAGCGTTTCCGCAGGTCTTGCGACCGGCGTCTGTACTTCCGAGTGAGAACTCTACCGCATGTTCTGAGTGCTTGTGACACCCGATCATGTGATCGAAATCTGCGCTGGGCTACCAGGACTCGAACCTAGAATGTCGGTACCAGAAACCGATGTGTTGCCAATTACACCATAGCCCACTGGAGAAGTGACCCGGTCTGACATCCCGCTCTCGCGTTCTGTCCCCGTGGGCTCCGCCGATCCAGAACATTACCCGACCTCAGGGGTAACGCCAAACCGCCACCTCAGCGCTCCGCACGAGCCCCGGTTTCCCGCGGTTCGCGCCTTCCCACGCTCGTCCTGCGCGCGTCGTGGACGTCGAGCAGACGGCTCTGGACCGAGTATCGCGCTCAGCCACGCACGCCAGAGACCTCCGAGACCTGCGTCACCCTCGGCACCGACCACACCCACCGCACCGAGCGCACCGAGCGCACCCACCAGACACGACACCACGACGCGAGCCAGGCACGACCACCCGACCCGCGCACGACAGCGCGAGGCATTCCGATAGACCGCTCCACGCTTCCGTGGCACGGTCGTGGCCATGGACGCCATCACCAGCACCCGGACCAGCGACGCGCAGGACATCCTCGACTCCGCGCGATGGTTCACCGACCTCCTGCTCACCGCCACCACCGAAGAGCTCGACGTCCCTGCGGGCGACGTCGAGTGGTCGTGCTGGCGCACGGCCGAGCACGTCGGCGACGACATGCTCGCCTACGCACTCCAGCTCGCCGCGCAGGCTCCTGACGACTATCTGCCGCTCACGGCCGCCGACGGCGGCGACGACGTGGTCCGCGTCGCCGCGACCGCAGGCACGCAGGGGCTCGCCACCACGGTCCAGGCGCTCGCCGCGCTGCTGGCGACCCAGGTGAGCACAGCGGGTCCGGACGCTCGTGCCTTCCACCCGCACGGGGTCTCGGACCCGACGGGCTTCGCGGCGATGGGCGTGGTCGAGATCCTCGTCCACGGCTACGACGTCGCCCAGGGGCTCGGTGTCGACATCGGACCGGGGCGAGCGCACGCACTCCCGGCCGGACCCGCCGAGCGCGCCGTGGGCAGGCTCTTCGACGAGGCGCCGGCGACCCGTCCCGAGGCGTCGCTCCTGTGGTGCACAGGTCGCATCGCGCTGCCGGGCGTGCCCCGCCGGTCTCGGTGGCGCTGGGACTCGAGCGTGCGCTGAGTCCAGGTGAGGCCAGGTGTGACGAGGTGTGACCAGGACAGTGGTGCTCACGTACCAGAAAAGACGGGTCACAGCCTCGCCGCGTTGGTAGATTGGTGGGTCGACGCAGCCCGCGACGTCGCCGAGCGACCGCGGCCCCTCCGACCCGAGAGCCCATGGACCAGACCCGCGCCACCACCACGCAGCCCGCCCCGACCGACGAGACGCCCGGGCGTCGCTGGGCCGTGCCCGCGGGCCGGCGCCTCGTCGTCCTGTCGCTCGCGCTGGCCGTCGTGACGGCTGGCAGCCTGTGGGTGACCCTGCAGACGGCCTCGTCGGCGGAGAAGGCTGGCGACGGCGTCCGCAGGACGGACATCACCTCGCTCACCGAGCGCATGCCTGCTCTCGCGATCGGGCGGACCGCCGTCTGGTACAGCGGCTGGATGAACGGGCAGAAGGCCGCGGACGAGCCCGTGCCCACGTGGATGGACGCCGTGGTGACGCTGCCCGAGGGCCGCGCCGCTGACCTCGCGTCCGCGTACAGCACGGCTCCGGCGACCCGCTCCCCCGAGGTCGTCGACGACCTCGCGGGCGACGTGCCGACAGGAGAGCTGGAGTCGAGCGTCGCGCTCGACAACGCCTTGAGCACCCCGTACTGGCACGCCTCGGCGTACCTGAGCGTCGAGACCGACGAGATCGTCCTGGTCGTGGAAGGCCGTCACTCGGCCCGGTGAGCTGTCGCCCTCTCGACGCTGCGGGCCCGCTCGCCAGAGCGCACCGTCGTCGGCCGCGCTCCTGACCGTCCGGCCCTGGCCTCAGCAGACTGCGTCCCTCTCCACAGACGGTGTCGCTCACGGCAGGCGATCGTGCGGGCCTCGTCGCCCTAGATCATGCGAGGAGCAGCGTCCCGAGCAGCGCGACCCCGGCCGCCACGACTGTCGCGACAGCACCGAGACCGAGGGACCGTCCGCCGCTGCGGACCAGCCTGCGCAGGTCGACGCTCGTGCCGAGCGCGACCATCGCCGCCGTGAGCAGCACCCGCTGGAGGACGTCTGCCGCGGACAGCAGCGCGTCGGGCAGCACCCCGGTCGACCTCACGAGGACGGCACCCAGGAAGGCCAGCACGAAGGCCGGGACGAGAGGGGCCGCGCGGCGCGCGCCTGCTGCGGCAGGTCCACGGTCCGTCCCGGCAGGTCCGTCGACAGTCCCGGCAGGTCCGTCAGCCGTGCCGTCGTCGCAGCCGCGGACTGACCCGTGGACAGCACGAGCGGTCCGCCGACCGTGCGCCGCGACCAGCGCGGTGAGCGGCGCGAGCAGCACGACGCGCGCGAGCTTCGCGACGGTCGCTGCAGCGAGGGCGGGCGCAGAGACCGCACCGGCAGCGGCGACGACCTGACCGACCTCCTGGACGCTCGACCCGATGAAGAGGCCGGCCTGCGCGTCCGAGAGACCCAGCGCCGAGACGACCCAGGGCAGGACGAGCACGGCGAGGGTCCCGTAGAGCGTCACGAGTGCGAGCGCAGTGCCGACGGCGTCCCCGTCGCCTGGCACGTCCGGGCCTGGGTCGCCGTCGACCGTCGCCCCGGGCTCCGTGGTCCCTCTCCCGGGGACGGCTCGGCCAGCCGGCCCTCGCGCGCCGCCGACGGTCGCGCTCATCGCGGCGATCGCGGCCGCACCGCAGATCGAGAACCCCGTCGCGACGTAGAGGCGGGTGAGCGGGTCGACACCCATCCAGCGCCCGAGCCGGAGCGTGAGCAGGAAGGTGCAGACCACGGTGACGAGCACGACGGTGACCCCGCGCCACCCGAGCCCCGCGAGCTGGCCGAGCGAGAGCTGGAGCCCGAGGAGCACGATCCCGGCACGCAGCACGTGCTTGCCAGCCCACGCCACCCCGGGTGCAGCAGCCCGCGGCACGGCGCGCAGCGTCCCGAGCACAGCGCCGATCCCCAGGGCGACGACGAGCGGAGACACTGCAGCCCCGGTCGCCGAGACGAGCAGGTCGGCGAGCACCAGGCTCGCGGCAGCAGCACCAGCGACCAGCAGGAGCCCAGGGAGCGTCGGGACGACTGCGGCACGGCGGGTCGGGCGCAGGTCGGGCGGGAGAGTCGGGCGGCGCATGCGCCCGGGTGCTGAACGGTCACGTGGTGAGGTCACACGATCCACCCTGCGCGGTCGACCCGCCTGACGGAATACCCGCTTCCCTGTCGCGACATAGCCCGAGGCTATGGCCGGCCGTAGGATCGACGGGTGGAACACACCGCTCCGACCCCGCGCACCTCTCTCGCCGCTCTCGACGTGCTCGTCGCGACCGACACCCATGGCTCGATCAGCGCGGCCGCCCGCTCCCTCGGCATCTCGCAGCCGAGCGCGTCGTCGACGCTCCGCAGGCTCGAGAGGGCGCTCGGCCTCGAGATCGTGGCCCGGTCCACCCGCGGCAGCCACCTCACCGAGGAGGGCCGTGCCGTCGCTGTGTGGGCACGGACCGTGCTCGACGCCTCGGACGCTCTCGAGAGGGCCGCAGCAGCACTGCGCGAGGGTCCTGCGCACAGGGTCCGGGTCGCGGCGAGCATGACGATCGCCGAGCACCTCGTCCCACGATGGCTGGCACGCCTGACCGCAGCCGAAGACCGCGGGAGGCCTGAGGTCGAGCTCATCGTCCGCAACTCCCAGGACGTCATGGACCTGGTGCTCTCAGGAGCCGCAGACCTCGGCTTCGTCGAGGGCTCGACGGTGCGGCGCGGACTGCGCAGCCGGACCGTGCAGCGGGACAGCCTCGCCGTGGTCGTCGGACGACAGCACCCGTGGGCCCGGCGTCGCGGGCACAGCGTGAGCGTCGACGAGCTGCTCGCCGCACGCTTGGTCGTCCGCGAGTCCGGCTCGGGCACCCGGGACATCCTCGAACGGGCCCTCGCCCGAGCCGGGTCACGCCTGCCCGACCACCTGCCGAGCCTGGGCTCGACGGCCGCGCTCGTCGCGAGCGTCCGCATCTCCGACTCGGTCACGGTGCTCTCCGAGCTGGCCGTCGCCGACGACGTCGAGCGCGGGACCCTCGTGCGCCTCGACGTCCCCGAGCTCGACCTCACCCGGCGCCTGCGCATGGTGTGGCGCGACGGCGCCGAGATGCCCGCACCGGTCCGCAGGATCGCGGCACTGGTCTCCGCCCGGGCCTGACGGGCGGGACCTCGCCGGACACCACCTGCCGAGGTCTGCCGGACCACGCCGTCCGCCGCCGTCCGACGGGGACACCCTCTCGACGGGCCGCAACCCGCATCAGGCCGCCTGGTCTGCGCTGCCTGTGCTGCCTGTGCTGCCTGTGCTGCGCGGGCCAGGTCAGCCTTCCGTCAGGTACCCCGTCAGCTGGTCGAGGCCCGCCAGGACCACGACACCGTCGGCCGAGGCCGCGGCCGGGTCTTCCTGGTGCACTCCCCCACGCCGGGTGCCCGGGCGGTCGAGCCAGGCACCGTAGAGCCCGGCCCGGACAGCGGCGCGAGCGTCGAGGTCGAGCTCGTCGCCGACGTACAGGGTCCGCGACGGGTCCGTCCCGAGGCGCGTGCAGGCCTCGAGGAACACCCGAGGGTCGGGCTTGCCGAAGCCGAGGGTGTCGAGGCCGACGAGCATCGGGACGTGCCCGAGCCCCGTCGCCTCGAGCTTGGGCAGCTGGTGCTCGGTCGTCGCGTTCGACAGCGCCCCGACCCGCAGGCCGAGGGACGACACCGCCGCGACGGTCTCGAGGGCGTCCTCGTGAGCCACCCAGCCGGCCCTGTACGAGGCCTCGAAGACCTCGTCCCAGGCGACGAACTCGTCCTCGGTGAGCGGCTCGGCCCCGAAGGCCGTCTGGAGCTGGTTGGCCCGCAGGCGCCGCTGCTCCTCGAGGGAGATCTCTCCGCGGGTGTAGGCGCGGTAGTGACCGTCCGGGTCACGGCGCCAGAGCGCCAAGACCTCCCCGAGACGGTCTTCCGGCAGGTGCGAGAGGTAGACCCGGGCGATCCCGTCCATCGCCGCGCCGAAAGCCGCGCGCGTGTTGACCAGGGTGTCGTCGATGTCGAAGAGGACGCCGTCGAGGGCTCCGCGACCGTCGAAGACGACCTGGCCGGTCGTGGCCAGCACGCTCTCCGGCGCGCGCTCGCCCGTGGCGACGGCAGCACCAGCGAGGGCGCCCGTCGAGGATGCCACCCCGGTCACGCCCGGGTCACCCGTCACAGAGAGGCCCGCAGCGCCCGCAGGCGGACGAGGGAACGCTCCTTGCCGAGGATCTCCATCGACTCGAAGAGCGGCGGCGACACACGGCGACCCGTGATCGCGACGCGCAGCGGGGCGAAGGCGAACTTCGGCTTGACGCCCATCGCCTCGACGAGCTCGGCCTTGAGGGCGTCCTGCTGGGACGTCGGGCTGAAGTCCTCGAGGGCCTCGAGCGTCGCGATCGAGCGGTCGAGGACCTCGGCGGCCTCCTCGCGCAGCGCGGAGCGTGCAGCCTCCTCGACCACCACGGCGTCGTCGGCCACGAAGAGGAAGCCGAGCATGCCCGGGGCCTCGCCGAGCAGCGTCATGCGCTCCTGGACGAGCGGGGCACCCGCGTCGAGCAGCGCCTGGACCTCGGGGGCGAGGTCCGCGTACGAGTCGGCCGGGACGAGGCCCGCAGCGTGCAGGTACGGGACGAGGCGCCCGCGGAAGTCGTCGCCGTCGAGGCGGCGCAGGTGCGTGGCGTTGATCGCCTCGGCCTTCTTGACGTCGAAGCGCGCCGGGTTGGGCAGCACGTCGGCGATGTCGAAGGCGGCGACGAGCTCGTCGACCGTGAAGATGTCGTTGTCGGCCGCGATGCTCCAGCCGAGCAGCGCGAGGTAGTTGAGCAGACCCTCGGGCGTGAACCCGCGCTCGCGGTGCAGGAACAGGTTCGACTCGGGGTCGCGCTTCGACAGCTTCTTGTTGCCCTCGCCCATGACGTACGGCAGGTGGCCGAAGGCCGGCATGACCTTCGCGACGCCGATCTCGAGCAGGGCGCGGTACAGCACGACCTGGCGGGGCGTGGAGGACAGCAGGTCCTCGCCGCGGAGCACGTGCGTGATCTCCATGAGCGCGTCGTCGACGGGGTTGACCAGCGTGTAGAGCGGCTGGCCGTTGGCGCGGACGATGACGAAGTCGGGCACGGTCCCGGCCTTGAAGGTCACGTCGCCACGGACGAGGTCGGTGAAGGTCACGTCCTCGTCGGGCATGCGCAGACGGAGCACGGGCTCGCGGCCCTCGGCGCGGAAGGCGGCCTTCTGCTCGTCGGTGAGGTCACGGTCGAAGCCGTCGTATCCCATGACCTTCGGGCGGCCGGCGGCGACGTTGCGCGCCTCGGTCTCCTCGGGGGTCGTGAAGGACTCGTAGGCGTAGCCGCCCTCGACGAGACGGCGGATGACGTCCTGGTAGATGTCCCCGCGCTGCGACTGGCGGTAGGGCTCGTGCGGGCCGCCGACCTCGATGCCCTCGTCCCAGTCGAGGCCGAGCCAGCGCAGCGCGTCGAGGAGCTGGGCGTAGCTCTCCTCGGAGTCTCGCTCGGCGTCGGTGTCCTCGATGCGGAACACGAAGGTCCCGCCGGTGTGCCGCGCGTAGGCCCAGTTGAACAGCGCCGTGCGGATCAGCCCGACGTGCGGGGTCCCTGTCGGCGACGGGCAGAAGCGGACGCGGACGTCGCTGCCGGTGGGCGTGGCGACGGCTGCGGGGGTGGTCTCGACGGACACGTACACACCTGGGTTTCAGATCGGGGAGCTGGGGTCGCGTGGCGACGGTCCCAGCCTACCCAGTCCTCGGCCGAGGCAGGCTCGTCCAGGGCGGTAGGACTGCCCTGCCGTCAGCGCCGTCGGCTCCCGAACCAGCGCTTCTCGACGCTCGCCCCGCGGTAGAGCGGACCGGCCGCCGTGGCCAAGGCCTGCTGGAGCTCGGGGAGGTGACGCTCGATCCCGGCCCGCGGGAGAAACGGTCCGGTCCCCACGTCGATGCCGTGCGTGTAGCCCTCGGCAGTCGTCCCCGTCGAACGGAGCCGCCGCAAGGCCGGGAGCGCCCTCTCGGCCGCGTCGGGGTCGCGGAAGGCGATCTCGAGGCGCGGATAGGACTGGCGGTCGACGAGGTCGAGCGGGGTGACGGCCCTGTCGAGGTAGACGCGGAACCGCACCGCCGCGATCTGCGACCACGGGAGTTGGATGGTCTCGCGCCCGACGCCGACGTCGATCCCGGCGGGACCCACGTCGACACCCAGCTGACGCGGCCGGCGCGCTGTCACCAGCAGCCACAGGGCACCGACCGCGAGCACAGCCCCCACGACGCCGAAGACGACGCGCAGCGGCACAGGCTGGGGCTCGACACCGCGGCCGAGCGCCAGAAGCACGAGCATCACCGCCGTGCCGAGCCCGACGAGCGCCGCGCCAACGAGCAGCCCGGTCACCCGCTTCGGCGCGTAGCTGAAGGTGGCCCCCTGCGGCCCTGGCGCCGCCGGCTGGTAGCTCACACGCCTCGGCGGACGACGGGGTTGCTCAGCACGCCGATGCCCTCGACCTCGCACTCGACGCGGTCACCCTCGACGATCGGGCCCACGCCGGCGGGCGTCCCGGTGAGGATGAGGTCACCGGGGAGCAGCGTGAAGGCCTCGGAGATGTACGAGACGAGGAAGGCGATGTCGAAGACGAGGTCGCGGGTGTTGCCGTCCTGACGGGTCTCACCGTTGACACGCGACGAGACACCGAGCGCCTCGGTGTCGAGCTCGGTCTCGATCCACGGGCCGATCGGGCACGAGGTGTCGAAGCCTTTGGCACGGGCCCACTGGCCGTCGGTCCGCTGGGCGTCGCGGGCGGTCACGTCGTTGGCGACGGTGTAGCCGAGCACGTGGTCGAGCGCGCGCTCGGGCGTGACGTCCTTGGTGATGCGGCCGATGACCACGGCGAGCTCGGACTCGTAGCTGGCCTCGGAGGTGAAGTCAGGCAGCACGATCGGGTCGTCCGGGCCGATCACCGCGGTGTTCGGCTTGAAGAACAGCAGCGGGCTCGTCGGAACCTCGTTGCCCATCTCCTTGGCGTGGTCCGCGTAGTTACGGCCCACACCGATGATCTTGGAGCGCGGGATCACGGGGGCGAGCAGGCGCACGCCGTCGCCGATCTCGATGCGCTCGCCCGTGGGCGTGACCGGCATGTAGAGCGGGTCTCCGTTGACGACGGCGAGGAAGTCCTTGCCGTTCTCGGTCTGGACAAAGCCGAAGCGGGGGTCGTCACCTGTGGTGAATCTCGCGATACGCACGACGTCACCTTATCGCTGGAGCACGCTGTCGTCCTCGCCAGGTCCAGGTCGAGGTCGAGGCGAGAGCGCGGTTCAGGTCCACAGCCGGGCTCAGGTCCGGGCCTGGCCCGGGTCCTAGACCTGGACACCTGGTTCGAACCAGGTCCAGGTCCGACACTCAGCGCGGTCCGGTCACCGGCGCGTCGGCGAGGAGGTCCTCCGTGCGACCAGATCCTGACGGGCCGTCCCACTCGAGCTGCACCGCCCCGCTCGACAGGTCGACCTCGAGCCGAGCCACGGCGTCGGGCACCTGCACACCACGCCTGACGAGCCGTAGCACAGACCCCTCCGACGAGACCTCGACGTCCCCGTCGAAGGCCGGCAGCGCGTTGCGGAAGCGGCAGAGGTCGAGCAGCGCTCGCACGACGGGGCGGTCGAGCGCGGCGCTGACCTCGTCGGCCGTGTACGAGTGCCTGTTGACGTCACGCCCCACGCCCGTCCGCTCGAGCAGCTCGACGTCGTTGTGCCCGGCGAGCGCACCCACGTAGTAGACCTGCGGGATCCCGGGGGTGCAGAGCTGGATCACCCGCGCCGCGAGGTAGCGGACGTCGTCCCGGCCCAGCGCGTCGTAGAAGGTCGAGTTCACCTGGTAGAGGTCGAGGTTCGAGGCGGCGGCGCCTGTCGCCGCCTCCGAGGCGCCGAGAGTCCGGGCATGGATCCCCTCGACCAGCTCGTCGATCTGCGCCGGGGTGAGCAGCCCGGGCCGCTCGGCCTCACCGGGACCGACGGTCTGGTCGGGCCCGACGTCGATCACGCCGATCCCGTCGTGGGTGTCCAGGACCGTCACGGCGTTGCGGGGCCTGGCCCGGAGCCAGTCGACGAGAGCGTCCGGGTCGCCCGTGTAGAGCGCGTGCAGCACGAGCGGCGGCAGGGCGAAGTCGTAGACGAGGTCGACCGAGCGGCCGATCTCGACCTGACGCTCGTAGTGCGAGTGCACCTCGACGAGCACGTCGACCCCGCGGCTGCGGGCTGCGGCCGTGAACTCTTCGATGAACGCGAAGGTCTCCGGGGTCATGAACGACGTGGTGCCGGGCGTCTTGACCGCATAGCCGACGGCGTCGAGCCGCACCAGACTGACTCCCGCCGAGGCGACGGCGTCCAGCACCGCGGCGAGGTAGGCGGCCCCGGGCTCGGACCGCACGTCGATGTCGACCTGCTGCGGGGTGAAGGTCGTCCACACGTACCGCAGCCTGTCGCCGAGCCGCACCGGCGTGAACGGCAGCCCGGGCCTGGGCCTGTAGATCCGGGCGAGGTCCTCCTCGGTGGCGCCGTCGGGGAACACCGAGGACATCGTGAGGAACATCGACGCGGCGGGCGACTCGTCCCCTCGGGCGCGGACGTCCTGGAAGGCCGCAGAGTCTGCCGAGACGTGGTTGACGATGAGGTCGACGACGGTGTCGTGGGTCCGCGACAGGTCTCGGACGTCGTCCCACGTGCCCAGGCGCGGGTCGACGGCCGTGTGGTCGACGGGGTCGAAGCCTGCGTCGGCGCCGTCGAAGGGCGTGAAGAACGGCAGGACGTGCACGCCGCCGAAGGCACCGGCGAAGTCCTCCCGCACCACGCGTGCCAGAGCGGCGAGGTCGCCACCGAGCCTGTCTGCGTAGGCGATCAGCTGTACCTCGTTGCGCATGGTCACTCTCCGTCGTGGTCCTGGTCTGCGGGTGCCGTGTCCGGGCGGCCCTCCAGGCCCCACGCCGTGGGGTCGGGCAGGACTGCCCTGTCGTCCGCGAGCTGTCCGCTCGAGACGAGTATGCACCTTTTCGGGGCATCACGGGAGAGACGGCGGCATTCGTGCCGCAGTGGCATGTCGACGTCGTGGGCTGGTCGGGCCCGGGAGCGGGCTCAGTCGACTCAGCCCCTGACAGGCTCCTCAGGCCCGGGCCAGGATCTCGCCGTTGAGGACCGAGAACCAGCCGTCGGGCTGCGCGGCCCAGCGCTGCCACTCGTGCGCGAGCTGCTCGAGGGCGACGTCGTCGGCCAGCCCGGCCTCCTTGGCCTGGACGGCGAAGTTGGACTCGATGCAGCGCTCGGCCCACAGCCCGCCCCACCACTCGCGCGACTCTGGGGAGGCGTAGCACCACACACCCGCCGACCCTGTGAGGGCCTCGGGGGTGAAGCCGGCCTCCTGGAACCAGCTGAGCAGGCGGCGGCCGGCGTCGGCCTGGTAGCCGTAGGCGGCGGTGACCTCGTGGTAGAGCGCGTTCCACTCCGTGAGGCCGTCGGACTCCGGGTACCAGGTCATGGCGCTGTAGTCGGCGTCGCGGGCGGCGACGATCCCGCCGGGCTTGGTCACGCGGCGCATCTCGCGGATCGCGGCGATGGGGTCCGACAGGTGCTGGAGCAGCTGGTGGGCGTGGACCACGTCGAAGGAGTCGTCGTCGAAGGGCAGCTCGTAGGCGTTGGCGTACTCGAAGCTCACGTTCTCGACGCCCGAGGACTCGGCGAGCTCGCGCGCGCTGTCGAGGACAGCTGTCGCGGCGTCCACGCCGACGACCCGTCCCACGGTGCGGGCGAGGTCGACGGTCACGGTGCCCGGTCCGCAGCCGACGTCGAGGAGCGTCATGTCCTTGCGCAGCAGCGGGACCAGGTGCGCCGCAGAGTTCGCGGCGGTGCGAGACCTGTGCGAGCGCAGGACCGACTCGTGGTGGCCGTGCGTGTAGGACTCGGACTCGCGGGACTGCTCGCTGCCGTGGGCACCTGTGGGCGCCTGACGGTCGGACTCGGTCGGCGCTCCGGTGCGCTCCGCGCTGTGCTGTGTCATGTGTACGACGGTAGGGGGACCGTGACGCTTCTGAGACATTGTTCTCGGATGGTGGGACCAGATCGTGGGTGAGGTTGGTCGCAGCACCGTGGCTCGATCGTCGCGACCTGCTCCTACCACCGTCCTCGCGCCGTCGCGGCGCAGTCTGTGCGCGGTCGTGGCGCAGCCGACGCAGGGTCTCGCTGTGGCCGACGCGCAGTCGCGCTGTGGTCCCGTGGCTGCTCACGGCGTACGTTCGAGGGCATGACCTCTTCGATCGACCACCGCCACCTGGGCCGCTCCGGACTGACCGTCTCTGTCGTCGGGCTCGGCTGCAACAACCTCGGCCGCCAGCACTGCGCGACCGAGACCCTCGAGGGGAGCACGGCCGTCGTCACCGCCGCCCTCGACGCAGGGATCACCCTGTTCGACGTCGCCGACGTGTACGGCGCAGAGCCCGGGCGCTCCGAGGAGTTCCTCGGGAAGGCCCTCGGCAGCCGACGCGACGAGGCCGTCGTCGCGACCAAGTTCGGCATTGACGTCCGCGGTGCCAACGGCCCCGACCACGGTGCGCGCGGCTCACGCCGCTACATCCTCGCCTCGGTCGAGGCGTCGCTGCGTCGCCTGGGCACCGACTACATCGACCTGTACCAGTTCCACACCCCCGACCCCGGCACGCCCGTCGAGGAGACGCTCTCCGCGCTCGACTCCCTCGTGACGAGCGGCAAGGTCCGGTACATCGGGCACTCGAACCGGGCGGGGTGGCAGATCGCCGAGGCCGAGCTGCTCGCCCGACAGCTCGGCACCGAGCGCTTCGTGTCGAGCCAGAACCACTACAACATCATCGACCGCCGGGCCGAGCTCGAGGTCGTGCCCGCCGCCGAGGCCTTCGGGCTTGGGGTGCTGCCGTACTTCCCGCTCGCCAACGGTCTGCTCACCGGCAAGTACAGCCGCGAGGGCGGCCCTGCCGACGGTCGTCTGACGCACTCCAAGCCCGGGCTGCTCGAGTCCGCGCCGTGGGAGGCCCTCGAGAGGTACTCTGCCTTCGCCGCCGAGCGCGACCTCACGGAGGTGCAGGTCGCGTTCTCGTGGCTCGCCGCGCAGCCCGTCGTCTCGTCGGTCATCGCCGGGGCCACGCGCCCCGAGCAGATCGAGCAGAACGCTGCCGCGGTGCACCCGTTGACGAGCGAGGACCTCGCCGAGCTCGACGAGATCTTCCCGCAGCCCGACAAGATCGCGCTGTTCTGACGTCAGGCCCCTGCACGCTCCAGGTGCGTGTAGTCGGGAAGCTCGATGCGGTCGGCCGGCGGACGGAACAGCCGTGCGCCGACCGACCGCGCCACGGGTGTGGCCGCGAGCGCGAGCACGCCGTGGAGCGCGGCGACGCCGGCCCGGGTCCGCGGGTTCGCCAGCCGCGGCGTCCCCGGCGGGAGGTCTTGCGCCTGGTCGACGTACGGGCGCATGATCCGCTCGTAGCCGGCGAAGGCGTCGCGGTGGTGGATGTGCGAGGCGAGCTCTCCGGCCAGCACGTAGGCGCCGGTGAGCCCGAGGCTCGTGCCCATGCCGCTCACGGGCGACGCGCAGTAGGCCGCGTCTCCGACGAGGGCCGCACGCCCGTGGTGCCAGATGGGTGAGTGCACCTGCCCCACCTGCTCGAAGTAGTACTCCTCGGCGTGCCGCAGCCCGTCGAGCACCCGGGGCGTCTCCCAGCCGGCGTCGGCGAAGAGCCGGCACAGCAGGTCGCGCTGCGCGGCGTCGTCGAGGTCTTCGTAGCCGCGCGGCGGCGAGAGGAAGGACAGCGTCGCGCGGATCGTGCCGAGGTTGTCGGGGCGCAGCGTGACCGACCGACCGCCCGGGGCGGAGTACCAGCGCCACCAGTCGGTGTCGGAGGCGACCCTGGGGATGGTCAGGTAGGCGGTGTACATGCCCTTCGGCTGGATCTGGGCGGCGTCTCCGACGACGAGCCGACGGGTGCGGGAGCGCATGCCGTCAGCCGCCACCACCACGTCGAAGGTCTCCTCGCGGCCGTCGGCGAAGGTGACGTCGATCCCGTCCGCGCGGTCGTCGAGCGCCGCGATGGTCGTGCCGAACCTGTAGTCGGTCGTCTCACGGCTGTGGTCGACGAGGATCCGGGCGAGCTCGCCACGGAGGATCTCGAGCTCGGCGGTCGCCCCGTCGGTGTCTCCGGTGCCTGCGGGCAGCTCGGCCCGGGTGCGCCCGTCCCGACCGACGAACCGGGTCCCGAGCTCGCCGGTACCTGCAGCCCGGATAGCGTCTTCGAGGCCCATCTTCCGGGCGACCTCGCGGCCGGCACCTCGGACGTCGATGTTCTGACCTGCGGTCCGCAGCTCGTCAGCGCGCTCGACGACGACGGTCTCCCAGCCGTAGCGCTGCATCCACCAGGCGAGAGCGGGGCCAGCGATGCTGGCTCCGGAGACGAGGACTCGTCGTGTCGTGGTCATGAAGCACTCTCTTCTTTCGTGAAGTTATTTGATGCTGAAATAATAACGGCACGATAGGCTGACCGCATGTCCACAGGCGCAGACGACCCCTCGGGCACCCCGACCC
>NZ_JACBYE010000017.1 GCF_013415325.1 Sanguibacter inulinus
CTCACCCGTTCGCCACTGATCAACCAGAGCAAGCTCTGATGTCACCGTTCGACTTGCATGTGTTAAGCACGCCGCCAGCGTTCGTCCTGAGCCAGGATCAAACTCTCCGTAAATGTTTGCTATCAACCAGTCGAAACCAGTTAACAACCATACGAAGCAAGCCTCCCTGCAAAGAGAGAACTTGATTAATCAAGGCTACAAACCGAAAACTTGCGTTTTCAATTCATACCAAATAAACCTTGCCATCAGACCAGCCCCGACCGTAAAGCCGAGCACCAATCCAAGACAAGGGGTCTTGGCATTGACTATTAAGCACACTGTTGAGTTCTCAAGGAGCGGACGCGCATCACCCGTTCACTCATTACTGAGCGTCTGGCGTGAGGCAACCGTTCAAACTTACCCGACTCGCTTCCCTGCGTCAACCCGCCGTTCCCAGCGCGTTAACCCGGTCAAGCGGGCCTGGTGAAGACTACCTGATCTTCGCGGCCCCTCGAACCACTCTTCCGAGCCGTCCGAACCGCAGCCAGACAGTGTCACCACCGTCCGAACCAGGCCCTCCACACTACCAGGCGCAGGCGAACCCGCGAAGCCTTCATGCAGAGGATGCCGAACCCCGGGACCAGCCACTTCGCGCCGGCTCCGAAGAGCTTCGCAGTGGTGTCTGTGTCTCCCAGTCGGGCTGACGTCCAGAACATTACGGTGGTGTGAACACGAGCGTCAAGCCCGCTCCCGGTGACCGCAGTCACTCTCCGGTCTGCCGCACACCGCCTGGATGCAGATCGGCCCCCGTCCAGGCAGGACGGGGGCCGACGGCACGACAAGGTCAGGTCAGGTCAGGTCAGGTCAGGCGCGCGCCTTGACGACCCCGAGCGTCTTCTTCCCGCGGCGCAGCACAGCGGCGCTTCCGTGCAGGAGGTCCGACGCGGAGAGCACGGCGTCGTCTCCGACGACCTTCGCGTTGTTGACGTAGACCCCGCCCTCCGCGACGGCCCGACGAGCGGCGCCCTTCGAGGCGACCAGACCAGCCGCGACCACCAGGTCGACGATCAGGTCCCCGGGCGCCCCGTCGGTCTCGGGCAGCTCGGCGACCGCCGCCACGAGCGTCTGCTCGTCGAGGCTCGACAGCTCCCCACGTCCGAAGAGCGCCTGGCTCGCCGCGATCGCAGCCTCGGTCGCGCCAGCACCGTGGACCAGTGTGGTGACGTCGCCGGCCAGTGCACGCTGAGCCTCACGGGCCGCAGGCCGCTCGGCGACGGCGGCCGCGAGCTCGTCGATCTCCTCAGCCGTACGGAACGTGAAGATCTTCAAGAACCGCACCACGTCGGCGTCGTCCGAGTTGAGCCAGAACTGGTAGAAGGCGTACGGGCTCATCATCTCCGGGTCGAGCCACACGGCCCCGCCCTCGGACTTGCCGAACTTCGTGCCGTCGGCCTTGGTGATGAGCGGTGTCGTGAGCGCGTGGACCGAGCGCTGCTCGGACTTGCGGATGAGCTCGACCCCCGACAGCAGGTTGCCCCACTGGTCGTTGCCGCCGGTCTGCAGCGTGCAGCCGTGACGACGGTTGAGCTCGAGGTAGTCGATCCCCTGGAGGATCTGGTAGCTGAACTCCGTGAAGGACAGACCCTCGCTGCTCTCGAGCCGGCGCGCGACGGTGTCCTTGGCCAGCATCGTGCCCAGCCTGTAGTGCTTGCCGATGTCCCGCAGGAAGTCGATCGCTGTCAGCTCACCCGTCCAGTCGAGGTTGTTGACCATCTGCGCGGGGTTGTCACCGTCGAAGTCGAGGAATCGCGAGATCTGCGAGCGCAGACGCTCGACCCACTCGGCGACGATCTCCCGGGAGTTGAGGACCCGCTCCCCCGACATCCGCGGATCACCGATCAGCCCGGTCGCCCCGCCCACGAGCGCGATGGGGCTGTGCCCGGCGAGCTGCAGGTGGCGGAGCAGGAGGAGCTGGACGAGGTGTCCGTGGTGCAGGCTCGGTGCTGTCGGGTCGAAGCCGCAGTAATACGTGACCGGGCCGCCGTCGAGCGCTTCGCGGAGCGCGTCCATGTCGGTGGTCTGGCTGATCAGCCCACGCCAGGTGAGCTCATCGAGAACGTTGGTCACTGCTGCTCCTCGTCTAGGGGTTGGCCCGACCATTCTGCCCTCTTCAGCGTCGACGCGGGGACACCGCCCTGTAGGCGGAGACCGTCGGCTCCCCGGCGAGCCAGAGCCTCCAGGGGAAGAGCTCTCCATCCCCACCAAGTCCGCTGACACCGACCCGCGGACCTCGCATCACCGCACCCGGCAGGTCGACGGATGCGTCGGCCGGTACCCCTGTCGGCTGCGACCCGCAGACAGCGAGCGTGAGACAGCCTCCACGCTCGAGCAGGTCCACGCCGTCGTGGTCGACCCCGACCCCCAGCGCGACCGCGAGCCGGGCCGGACCGCGGGCCAGGTCGCGCGCAGTCTTGGCGACTCCGCGCTCTGTCCGTCGGGCCAGTGCGAGCGGCTCCCCGTCGATCACCTCGGCTCCCCGCAGGAGCACCGCAGACGGAGAGCCCTCAGGTCCCGCGACGACGTTGAGGCAGGTGTGCAGCCCCAGGTGCCTGTAGGCGTAGAGGTGCCCGCCCGGCAGGGCCATCGACCGGTTCCGCAGGGTCACACCGCGCGCCGCGTGCGAGCCCGGGTCGTCGAGGCCGCCGTACGCCTCGACCTCGGTCAGCCGGAGCGTCACAGACCCCTCGGGCGCGCTGTGCGTGAGGTGGGCGCCGAGCAGGTCGGCTGCGACGTCGAGGACAGGTCGTGCGAACCACGCGAGGTCTGGCTCGTGCTGTGCCGGGGAGACCGCGGCGCTCACGCAGGCTCCGTCGGTCCGAGCCCGGTGATGTTCCCGGAACCGTCGAGCCGGACGTGGCTCCGCTCGGCCGTCCGGTGCTCCGCGTAGAGACGGCGTTCTTCGACCATCCAGGTGGTCCACTGGTCCCGCGCGCCGTCACCGTCGCGGAGCATGCCGCGCTCGAGGCGCACGTCGTCGTCAGCCTCGACCCAGATGATCACCGGCGAGTAGGGCGCGGTCGTGAGTGCTGCGGAGTTGCAGCCCTCGACCACGAGGGTGTCTGCGAGCGGCACGGTGTGCCGCTCGGCGTACAGGCCCAGCGGCCAGTCGTACCTGCGGTACCGACCCGGGACCCCGTGGGCCAGCGGCTCGAGGACCCACTCGTGCAGCTTCTGGGCACCTTCGGCGAGCCCGGTCCACCCTGGGTAGAGGTCGTCCATGTGGATGACCTGGGCGGGCAGCGCCCGGCCGAGCTGGTCCGCGAGGGTCGTCTTGCCGGAGCCTGCAGGCCCGTCGACGCAGACCAGGCGCATGCCGCCCAGACCTGCCGTGGCCTCGGCGACGACCTCGAGGATCAGGTCCAGGACGTCGGCGGGGACGGTCATGAGCGCTGTCCGTCGTTCGTGCTCATGCCGTCCCCGTCCGTCGTACCTGTCGTGCGTGCCGTGCACTCGGTGCGTGCTGTGCTGGTGCTGGTCGCTGCGTCCTCCAGAGAGGACTGCTCAGCCGTTGACCCAGAACCTGTACTCGGCGATCTGGACCTTCGCGGCCTCGAGCTGCTCCGCCACGCGGACCGGCGCGGTCCCGCCCGCGGCGTCGCGCGAGCGCAAGGAGCCCTCGACCGTCAGCACCTCGCGGACACCTGGCGTCAGGTGCTCGGAGATCTCCGCCAGGTCGGCGTCGCTGAGGTCCCACAGCTCGATCCCGCGGTCTTCGCACACCCGGACGCAGGCACCCGCGACCTCGTGGGCCACCCGGAACGGGACACCCTGGCGGACCAGCCACTCGGCGATGTCTGTCGCGAGCGAGAAGCCCTGCGGGGCGAGCTCGGCCATGCGACCGGTGTCGAAGGTGAGCGTCGAGACCATCCCGGCGAAGGCCGGCAGGAGCACCGTGAGGGTGTCGACCTGGTCGAACACCGGCTCCTTGTCCTCTTGCAGGTCGCGGTTGTACGCGAGCGGGAGGCCCTTGAGGGTCGTCAGCAGCCCCGTGAGGTCACCGACCAGACGCCCGGCCTTGCCGCGCGCGAGCTCGGCGATGTCCGGGTTCTTCTTCTGCGGCATGATGCTGGACCCGGTCGAGTAGGCGTCGTCCAGACGGACGAAGCCGAACTCCTTCGTGTTCCAGACGATGATCTCCTCGGCGAACCTCGAGAGGTCGATGCCGAGCATCGCCGAGACGAAGGCGAACTCGGCGACGACGTCGCGGCTCGCGGTCCCGTCGATCGAGTTCTCGACCGCTCCGTCGAAGCCGAGGTCGGCGGCGACGGCCTCGGGGTCGAGCCCGAGGGACGACCCGGCCAGGGCACCCGACCCGTAGGGCGAGCGCGCAGCACGCACGTCCCAGTCGATGAACCTGTCGACGTCGCGCAGCAAGGGCCACACGTGCGCGAGCAGGTGGTGCGCGAGCAGCACAGGCTGAGCGTGCTGGAGGTGCGTGCGACCGGGCATCGCGGCGTCCGGGTGCGCGGCAGCCTGCTCGACGAGGGCGTCGGCGACGTCGAGCACCAGCCCGCCGATCACCTTGGCCTCCTCGCGCAGGTACATGCGCACGAGCGTCGCGATCTGGTCGTTGCGCGACCGGCCGGCGCGGAGCTTGCCCCCGAGCTCGCTGCCGGCTCGCTCGATGAGACCGCGCTCGAGCGCGGTGTGCACGTCTTCGTCGGCGAGCAGCGGGAGGAAGTCCCCCGACGCCACGTCGGCCGAGAGGACGTCGAGCGCCTCGAGCATCGCCGTGAGCTCGTCCTCGGACAGCAGACCTGCCGAGTGCAGGACCCGCGCGTGGGCCCTCGAGCCCTCGATGTCATGCTGGGCGAGCCGCCAGTCGAAGTGCGTCGACTGCGAGAGCGCAGCGAGCGCCTGGGAGGGGCCGCCGGCGAACCGGCCGCCCCACAGGCTCACGGGCGCCGCGCCGGTCGCACCGACCTGCGTGCCCGCAGCCGCCTCGACGGCTGCGGGCTCAGAGGAGGTCGACAAGGGGTCCGACGGAGTGAGGTCCGTCATCTCAGGCCTTCGACCCGGGGAGGTCGGCACCGGTGAGGTCCACGCCGTTGCCGAACTTCACGTCGCGGGCTGCCGAGAGCTTGGCGGTGAGGCCGAAGATCTCGATGAAGCCACGCGCCTGCGACTGGTCGAAGGAGTCGCCCTCGTCGTAGGTGGCGAGGTTGAAGTCGTAGAGGCTCGCCTCGGAGCGGCGGCCGGTGACCGTCGCGCGGCCACCGTGCAGGACCATGCGGATGTCGCCCGACACGTAGCGCTGGGTGTCGTCGATGAAGGTCTCGAGGGACTTCTTGAGCGGCGAGAACCACATGCCGTCGTAGACCAGCTCGGTCCAGCGCTGCTCGACGGTCCGCTTGAAGCGGGCCTGCTCGCGCTCGACGGTGACGTTCTCGAGCTCCTGGTGCGCGGCGATGAGGGCCATCGCGCCGGGGGCCTCGTAGATCTCACGGGACTTGATGCCCACCAGACGGTCTTCGACGATGTCGATGCGGCCCACGCCCTGGGCGCCGGCGCGACGGTTCATCTCCTGGATCGCCTGGAGCGGCGTCACGGCGACACCGTCGAGGGCCACGGGGATGCCCTGGTCGAAGGTGATGACGACCTCGTCGGCGACCGGCGGGAAGGTCGGGTCGTCCGTGTAGCTGTAGACGTCCTTGGTCGGACCGTTCCAGATGTCCTCGAGGAACCCGGTCTCGACGGCGCGGCCCCACACGTTCTGGTCGATCGAGAAGGGGTTGTGCTTGGTCGTCGCGATCGGGAGCTTGTGCTGCTCCGCGTAGGCGATGGCCTTCTCGCGGGTCAGCGCGAGGTCACGGACGGGTGCGAGGCACTTGAGGTCCGGGGCGAGGGAGGTGATGCCCACCTCGAAGCGGACCTGGTCGTTGCCCTTGCCGGTGCAGCCGTGGGCGACGGTCTGCGCGTCGAACTGGCGGGCGGCACGCACGAGGTGCTTGACGATGATCGGGCGGGAGATCGCCGAGACCAGCGGGTAGCGGTCGAGGTACAGGCCGTTGGCGCGCAGCGCCGGCATGCAGTACTCCTCGGCGAACTCGTCCCGGGCGTCCGCGACGTACGCCTCGACGGCGCCGCAGTCGAGGGCGCGCTGACGGATGACCTCGAGGTCTTCACCGCCCTGGCCGACGTCGACGGCCACCGCGATGACCTCGGCTCCTGTGCGCTCGGCGATCCAGCCGATGGCGACGGAGGTGTCCAGGCCGCCGGAATAGGCGAGCACGACGCGTTCTGTCATGGCACTTCACTTTCTCAAGATGGTGAGGGACAAAGTCTGTCATCCGTCGAGGCCACCGCTGGTCGGGTGGTCGTCTGGCGGACGGCGGGTTCGGCCGGTGGTCCGGTCGAGCCGTGGTCTCGGGGTCAGGTGCTGTCGCTCGCGAGCCCGACGAAACGGGCGGCGAGCTCGTCGCCGCCGCTCACGTCACGGGCGATCACGAGGACCGTGTCGTCTCCGGCGATCGTGCCGAGCACACCTGTGAACACCGAGTGGTCGATCGCCGAGGCGAGGTACTGGGCGGCGCCGGGCGGGGTGCGCAGCACCACGAGGTTCCCGGACGCCTCGGCCGAGACGAGGAGCTCCCCGCAGAGCCTGGAGAGCCTGGCGGCGAGGAACTCGGCGTCGGCCGTGGTCTGCACGGTACGGTCGCCACCCTCGCCGGGGATCGCGTAGACGAGCACCCCGGACGAGGTGCGCACCTTCTCGGCCCGCAGCTCGATGAGGTCGCGCGAGAGCGTCGCCTGCGTCACGTGCAGGCCGTCGGCGGCGAGCGCCTTGGCGAGCTCCGCCTGGGAGTGGATCTGCTCGCGGGCGAGCAGGTGCACGATGCGCGCGTGCCGTGCCGCCTTGGTGGCCGGCACGCTCCCGACGGGGACGGCGGCGAAGGTCATGACCGCCCCAGGAGCCACGTCATGAGCGCCTTCTGCGCGTGCAGCCGGTTCTCCGCCTCGTCCCAGACGACCGACTGCGGCCCGTCGATCACCTCGGCGGTGATCTCCTTGCCGCGGTAGGCCGGGAGGCAGTGCAGGACGAGCGCGTCGGGCGCCGCGTGGGCGAGCAGCGCGGCGTCGAGCCTGTAGGGCACGAAGGGCTCGGCGCGCTCGGCGGCGGTGGCCTCGTCGCCCATCGAGACCCAGGTGTCGGTCGCCACGGCGTCAGCGCCGGCGACGGCTGCGGCCGCGTCGGAGGTGACGGTGACGGACCCGCCTGTCTGCTCCGCGATCGCCGCCGCGGCCGCGAGGATCTCGGCGTCAGGCAGGTACCCCTCGGGTGTGCCGACCCGCACGTGCATGCCGGCTGTGACTCCTCCGAGGAGGTAGGAGTGCGCCATGTTGTTCGCGCCGTCGCCGACGTAGGCGAGGGTCTGACCGGCCAGGGCCGCGACCCCGCCGCGATGCTGGGCGATCGTCACGAGGTCGGCGAGGATCTGGCACGGGTGGAAGTCGTCGGTGAGCGCATTGACCACGGGGACCCCGGCGACCGCTGCCATCTCGTCGATGCGCGACTGCGCGTGGGTGCGCCACACGATCATCGAGACCTGGCGTCCCAGGACGCGGGCGGTGTCGGAGATCGACTCCCGCACACCGATCTGCGCGAGGTTGCCGTCGAGGACGAGAGGGTAGCCCCCGAGCTCGGCGATGCCTGTCGCGAAGGAGACCTGGGTGCGCAGCGTGGGCTTGTCGAAGATCACCGCGACGGCCTGCGGGCCCGCGAGGGGCTTCTCGAGGTGCCTGTCGGCGCGCAGCCGCAGCGCGAGCTCGAGGACCTCGGCCTGCTCGGCAGGGCTGAGGTCGTCGTCGCGCAGCATGTGGCGGATCGTCTGGGCGGTCATCGTCAGGCCTCCGTGGTGAGGTCGGCGGGGTCGGTGGGCAGGGCGAGCTCAGCAGGCAGCCCTTCGAGGAAGGCGACGAAGTCGTCCACCTGCTCGCGGGTGAGGATCAGCGGGGGCGCCAGGCGCAGCGCCGTCGGCGTGACAGGGTTGACGATGAAGCCCGCGTCGAGGGCGCGGGAGGCCACGTCGGCCGACACCGGCGCCGCGAGCTCGATGCCGACGAGCAGGCCTTCGCCGCGCGTCCCGACCACGAGCGGGTGCCCGGTCTCGGCGAGCCGGCTCCGCAGGTGGTCGCCGACAGCCGTCACCGAGGCGAGCAGGCCGTCACGCTCGATCACGCCGATGGTCGCGAGTGCCGCGGCGGACGCGACAGGGTTGCCGCCGAAGGTCGTCCCGTGCTGGCCGCGTCCGAGCAGCGCCGCTGGTCCGTGACCGTAGGCGACGACGGCACCGATCGGGAACCCTCCGCCGAGACCCTTGGCGAGCGTGACGACGTCGGGGACGATCCCGCCGCCGAGCTGCGGGAGCTGGTGGGCGAGCCACGAGCCTGTCCGGCCCATGCCGGTCTGCACCTCGTCGAGGATCATCAGCGCTCCGTGCTCACGGGTGAGCTCGCGGGCGCGCTGCAGGTAGGACGCGGAGACCGGCCGGACACCGGCCTCGCCCTGGATCGGCTCGAGGAACAGCGCGGCGACGTCGCTCGTGACGGGGTCGCCGGCGAAGGCCGCCTCGAGGGCGTCGAGGTCACCGAAGGGCAAGAACTCGACCCCGCCGGGCAAGGGCTCGAAGGGCTCGCGGTACGCGGCCTTCGACGTGAGGGCGAGCGCCCCCATGCTGCGACCGTGGAAAGACCCCTCGAGCGCGAGGATCCGCGGGCGCCCGGTGCGGCGAGCCATCTTGAAGGCCGCCTCGTTCGCCTCGGTCCCGGAGTTGGAGAAGAAGACGCGCGACCCCTCGGGGGCTGCGGCGAGCTCGAGCAGCCGTTCTGCGAGCGCGATCTGGGTCGGGGTGCCGAAGAAGTTCGAGACGTGGCCGATCGTGCCGAGCTGTGCGCTGATCGCCGCGGTGAGCGTCGGGTGCGCGTGGCCGAGGGAGTTCACGGCGATCCCGCCGAGGAGGTCGAGGTACCGGCGACCGTCGGCATCCCACACGTAGGCACCCTCACCGCGGACCAGCACGCGCTGGGGCGGGCCGAAGGTGTCCATGACGGCCCCCGAGTAGCGAGACGTCCACTCGGCGCCGCTGCCGGGACCTGTGAGGTCTGCGGTCGTGTCGCTGCGGGGGTCGAGGGCGTTCACTGCGGGTCTCCGTCTGTCGTGGGGGTGGTGGTGCTGGAGCTGCTGGCCGGCGCCGAGATGGTCGGCGGGTTGAGCCTGCCGTCGCTGTCGGGGACGACCATGGTGCCGATCCCGCGGGTGGTGAAGACCTCCATGAGGACCGAGTGCGCGACCCGGCCGTCGATCACGTGGGCCTCGCGCACTCCCCCGCGGACGGCACGCAGGCAGGCTTCCATCTTCGGCACCATGCCGGACTCGAGAGATGGCAGCAGGGTGTCGAGCGCGGAGGCCGTGATCTGGCTGACGAGGGACGTGCGGTCCGGCCACGAGGTGTAGAGGCCCTCGACGTCGGTCAGCACGATGAGCTTGCGGGCGCGCAGTGCGACCGCGAGCGCGGCGGCGGCCGTGTCCGCGTTGACGTTGAGCACCTGGGTGGGGTCGAGGATGTCGGGGGCGACCGTCGAGACCACCGGGATGCGCCCGGCGTCGAGGAGGTCCTGGACGGCGCGCGGGTCCACGTCGACGACGTCCCCGACGAGCCCGACGTCGACGGCCTCACCGTCGACTGTCGCGTGACGGCGGCGGGCACGGAGCAACCCGCCGTCTTCGCCGGAGAGCCCGACGGCGTGCGGGCCGTGGGCGTTGAGCAGCCCGACGAGCTCGCGGGAGACCTTGCCGGTGAGCACCATGCGGACGACGTCCATGGCCTCGGGCGTGGTGACGCGCAGCCCGCCGCGGAACTCGCTCTCGATGCCCAGGCGTCCGAGCATCTCGGAGATCTGCGGTCCGCCGCCGTGGACGATGACCGGCCGCAGGCCGACCTGGCGCAGGAAGACCATGTCTTCGGCGAAGGCGGCCTTGAGCGTGTCGTCGATCATGGCGTTGCCGCCGTACTTGACGACGACGAGGGCGCCGTGGAACTGGCGCAGCCACGGGAGGGCTTCGAGGAGGACCTCGGCCTTCTGGGAGGGGCTGAGGTCTTCGCCGACGTCGATCCCGCTGAGGTCGAGCGGGGCGTCGGGTGCGCTGGGGGTCTGGTCGCTCATGAGGAGTACGCGCTGTTCTCGTGGACGTAGTCGTGCGTGAGGTCGTTGGTCCAGACCGTGGCGGTGGCGTCGCCTGCGTGCAGGTCGACGAGCACCCGGACCTCGCGCTGGGCGGCGAGGTCGACGAGGTCGCGGTCCTCGCCCACTCCCCCGGCGCGGCACACCTGGACGCCGTTGATCGACACGTCGAGGGTCGTGGCGTCGAAGCTGGCGACAGACTCGGGGACGGTGCCGACGGCCGAGAGGACACGGCCCCAGTTGGGGTCGTTGCCGAAGACGGCTGCCTTGAAGAGGTTGGAGCGGGTCACGGCCCGGGCCACCGCGACGGCAGCGTCCTCGGAGTGCGCGCCGACGATCTCGACGGCGATGTCGTGGCTGGCACCCTCGGCGTCGGCGACGAGCTGGCGGGAGAGCGAGGCGCTCACCTCGGTGACGGCTGCGGCGAGCTCGTCGAGGGTCGGCGTCTGCCCGCTGGCACCGGAGGCGAGCAGCACGACGGTGTCGTTGGTCGACATGCAGCCGTCGGAGTCGACGCGGTCGAAGGTCGCCGTGGTCGCGGCGCGCAGGGCGGCGTCGGCCGTCGCGGCGTCGACGGCGGCGTCGGTCGTGATGACCGAGAGCATGGTCGCCAGGCCGGGTGCGAGCATGCCAGCCCCCTTGGCCATCCCGCCGACGGTCCAGGTCCCTGTCGCTGTCTCGACGGTGACGACGGCGGTCTTGGCGACGGTGTCTGTCGTCATGATCGCGTGCGCCGCGTCGGTCCCGCCGTCGGTGCTGAGCGCGGTGACTGCGGCGTCGACGCCCGGGAGCAGCTTGTCCATGGGCAGGCGGACACCGATGAGTCCTGTCGAGCAGACGATCGTGTCCCCTGCGGAGATGCCGAGGGCTTCAGCGGTGTGCTCGGCGGTGCGGTGCGTGTCGAGGAAGCCCTCGGGTCCTGTGCACGCGTTGGCGCCGCCCGAGTTGAGGACGACGGCGCTCGCGCGGCCGTCGGCGACGACCTGGCGGGACCAGGTGACCGGGGCGGCGACCACGCGGTTGGAGGTGAAGACCGCGGCGGCGACGTCGAGCGGGCCGTCGTTGACGACGAGGGCGACGTCGGGCTTGCCCGTCGACTTGAGGCCGGCGGCGGTCCCAGCGGCCCGGAAGCCCTGTGCTGCGGTGACGCTCACGGTGCGACTCCTTCGGTGGTCAGGCCCAGGACCTGCGGGAGGCCGAGCGCTGTGTTGATCGACTGGACGGCGCCGCCTGCGGTGCCCTTGACGAGGTTGTCGATCGAGGTCACGGTCACGACGCGACCGGCGCGCCGGTCGAGGGCCACCTGCACGAGGGCTGTGTTCGACCCGGCCGTCATGGCTGTCGTGGGCCACTGCCCCTCGGGGAGCAGCTCGACGAAGGGCTCACCCTCGTAGGCGTCGGACCACGCGGACCGCAGCTGCTCGAGGGTGGTGCCCTCGGCGCCGCCGGCGAGGCGGGCGGTGGCTGTCGCGAGGATGCCACGGGACATGGGCACGAGGACCGGCGTGAAGGAGATCGTCACGTCGCCGGCCCCGGCGACCTGGAGGTTCTGCACGATCTCCGGGATGTGCCGGTGCGTGCCGCCGACGGCGTAGGGCTGCGCAGACCCGAGGGCCTCGGAGGCGAGCAGGTGCGTCTTGAGGCTCTTCCCGGCGCCCGAGTACCCGACCGCGAGGACGGCGACGAGGTCGTCGGTGCTCAGCAGGCCTGCGGCGACCCCGGGCTGGAGGCCGAGCGTCACGGCGGTGACGTTGCACCCCGGGACGGCGATCCGCCGGGTCGAGGCGAGCAGCTCGCGCTGCTTGGTGTACTCGACCTGGCTGTCCACGGTCGAGACGCGCAGCAGCTCAGGCAGACCGTAGGTCCACGTCCCGGCGTGCTCGGAGCCGTAGAACTCCTCCCACGCGGCGGGGTCCACGAGGCGGTGGTCTGCGCCGAGGTCGACGACGAGCACGTCGTCGGGCAGCTGGGCGGCGATCGCGCCGGAGGCGCCGTGCGGGAGGGCGAGGACGACGACGTCGTGGCCCAGCAGGTGCTCGACGGCCGTCGGCAGCAGCTCGCGGTGCGCGAGGGATCGCAGGTGCGGGTGGTGAGCGCCGAGCAGGGTGCCCGCGTTGGAGTGGGCGGTGACCGCCCCGACGGTGAGCTCAGGGTGCCCGGCGAGGAGACGGAGCGTCTCTCCCCCGGCATACCCGCTGGCTCCGGCAACTGCCACGGTGAACGTCATGTGCATAACAATACACAAGACTGTGAGTTGATACAGCCGCCCTCGGTACAGACCTCTACGCTGGGACGATGACTGCCGCACCCCTCACCCTCGCACCCCGCCCCGACGTCGACCACCGAGGTTTTGTCCTCGTCCTGGCCGGGGGCGGCTACGCCCACCGCGCCGAGCACGAGTCCGTCGACGTCGTCGCGTGGCTCTCCAGCCACGGAGTCGCGAGCGGCTATCTCGACTACGCGATCGCCCCCGAGCGCTATCCCACAGCCCTCGACCAGGTGCTCACCGCCCTCGCCGAGCTCCGCGCCGGCGTGCACGGCGAGATCACCGGTCCTGTCGCCGTCCTCGGCTTCAGCGCCGGGGGCCACCTCGCAGGCACCGTGCTCACCGCGACCGACGACGACGTCGCCCGCGTCCAGGCTGCCGCCGCACCAGGACTGACCGTCTCCCGCCCCGACGCCGCGGTCCTGTGCTACCCCGTGACCTCGCTCGTGCGGACCCCGCACGTCGGCTCCCGCGAGAACCTGCTGGGCGAGCACGCCGACGACGCCGGGCTCGCGAGCGCCCTGAGCACCGAAGAGCGCGTCGACGCCTCGACGGGCCCAGCATTCCTGTGGCACACCGCGGACGACGAGACCGTGCCGGTCAGCCACAGCCTCGGCCTCGCCGCAGCCCTCGGCGAGCACGGCGTGCCGTACGAGCTGCACGTCTACCCGACAGGTCGTCACGGCCTCGGCCTCGCGCCGGGCAGCGGTACGGTCGAAGAGTGGACCACCGCCGCGCTGCGCTGGCTCCACGAGCAGGGCATCGGCCCGGTCCAGGACGCCTGACGCGCAGCCACACCCGATCCGAGCGAGGAGCACCATGACGCCCGAGCAGCACCCCGAGAACCAGACCATGCACGCCGTCGTCGCGACCGCCGCCGGCGGGCCCGAGGTCCTGCGTCACGACACCGTGGACGTCCCGTCCCCGGGACCTCACGACGTCCTCGTCCGGGTGGCCGCTGCGGGCGTGAACTTCATCGACACCTACAGGCGCTCGGGCGTCTACAGCATCGACTACCCGAGCATCCTCGGGTCCGAGGGGTCCGGCGTCGTCGAGGCTGTCGGGTCAGAGGTCTCCGACGTCGCCGTGGGCGACCACGTCGCCTGGTCCGACGCGCCCTCGTCCTACGCCGAGCTGGTCGTCGTCCCGGCGGCCCGGACGCTGCCCGTCCCCGGCGACGTCGACCTCCAGGTCGCCGCAGCCCTCCCCCTCCAGGGCATGACCGCCCACTACCTGGCGACCTCGACGTACCCGCTCGGCCCGGGCGACACCGCCCTCGTCCACGCTGGAGCCGGCGGGGTCGGCCTGCTCCTCACCCAGCTCGCGGCGGCCCGCGGGGCGCGTGTCCTGACGACGGTCTCCACCGAGGAGAAGGCTGCGCTGTCACGGGCCGCCGGGGCGAGCGAGGTCGTCAACTACCGCGAGATGACCGACCTCACGACCGAGCTGCCGGCCCGCGTCCGCGAGCTCACCGACGGTGCGGGCGTCCACGTCGTCTACGACTCCGTCGGCAAGGACACCTTCGACGCCTCGCTCGCCTCGCTGCGCCGACGCGGCATGCTCGTGCTCTTCGGCGGGTCGTCCGGCCAGGTGCCGCCCGTCGACCTCCAGCGGCTCAACGCAGGCGGCTCGCTCTTCGTCACCCGCCCGACCCTCGGCGACTACGTCGCGACCCGTGAGGAGCTCGTGCTCCGTGCCGGCGAGCTCTTCGACGCCGTGCGGGCCGGGACCCTCGACGTGCGGGTCGAGCACACGTACCCTCTCGCCGAGGCGGCCGAGGCGCACCGTGCGCTCGAGGGCCGACGCACGACGGGGAAGGTGCTGCTGGTCCCGTGACCAGGGCGAGCTGTCTCCACGGCAGCCACGGCGACCACGACACCCACGGACGAGCGACGGCCGGGTCGGGCCGAGCGTGCTCCGAGCGCCCGGCTAGGCTCGTCGCATGAACCATTCCTGGGCCGACGGCGGCTACGAGAGATCCGAGCCCGGTCCGTCGCGCGGGGCGAGGATCGCCCTGACAGTCCTCGTCGTGCTCAGCACGGCTGTCGGCGCCGCGTGGTACGCCAAGGTCGGCATGGACCAGTCGAAGCAGGAGTGCTACGCGCAGCGCCCCGCGGGCATGAGCATCTCCGAGGTGACGACCACCTTCCGCTGGCTCCCGCCGGGCTACGACTGCAGCTACGTGCAGGACGGGACAGTCTGAGCCTGCCGTAGCCAGCCACGGGCCGAGGTCTCGCCCGCGACTGAGCCACCCACACCTGGCGCACGACTCACGCCCCAGCCTTGTCAGACCACGCACGAGGGCCGGTACCCCAGGATCGCTCCTGAGGTACCGGCCCTCGTGTCGTCACCGGCCGCGTGCGGGGTCAGCCCTCGTACGTGGTCGGCTCTCGTGCGTGGTGGGCAGAGCCGCTGTCAGGCGCGCAGCTCGGCCCCGACCCGTGCGGCGGCCGACGCGACAGCCGCCTCACGGACGGCGACGGCGTCCTGCGCCGTGAGCGTGCGGTCCTGCGCACGCAGCCGCAGCGAGAAGGCGAGGGACTTCTTGCCCTCCCCGAGCTGGTCACCTGTGAACACGTCGAAGAGACGCAGGTCTTCGAGGAGCTCTCCAGCACCGTCGCGCACGGCGTCGAAGACGTCCTGCGCCGGCACCTCGGCGTCGACCACGAGCGCGAGGTCTTCCTTGGCGAGCGGGAAGGTCGAGACCGGGGCCGCCTGGCGGGGCTCGGTCGGCGCTGCCGCGACGAGCGCGTCGAGGTCGAGCTCGAAGGCGACGGTCCTGGCGGGCAGCGACAGCTGCTCGAGGACCTTCGGGTGCAGCTCACCGGCATAGCCGACGACTGCCCCGTCCGCGAGGGTCACCGCTGCGCACCGACCCGGGTGCCAGGGTGCCCGGTCGTTCGTCGAGACGAGGTCGACGTGGGCGCCCACCCGGTCCGCGACGAGCCGGACCGCCGCGACGGCGTCGGTCCAGTCGGCTGCCCGGCCTGCACCCCACCAGCCCGAGAGCTCGATGGAGCCGGCCAGCACACCGGCGACGAACCGGGGCTGGGCGGGGACGGCCGCAGCGACCGCTGCCAGCTCCTCGTCGCTCGGACGCTGCCCGACCGGGAGCGCCGGAGCAGCCGGGGCCCCGACCACGGGGAGCGTGACGAGCCCGAGCTCGAAGAGCGCGAGGTCGGTGCGCCCGCGGGCGACGTTCCGTCGCGCGGTGTCGAGCAGGGTCACCAGGAGCGACGACCGCATCTGCCCCTTCTCGGCCGACATCGGGTTGACCAGGGTCAGCATGGTGCGACGCTCGTCGTCAGCGGCGAGACCGAGCTCGTCGAGCTGGTTCTGCCCGACGAAGGGATAGCTGAGCACCTCGACGAGACCGCTCTCGGCGAGCCCGCGCGCCACCGAGCGGCGCGCGCGCTGACCGCGGGTGAGACCACGACCGGCCGGGGCGACGGGGAGGATCGACGGGATCTGGTCGTAGCCGACCAGGCGCGCGACCTCTTCGACGAGCTCAGCAGCACCGACGAGGTCGGGCCGCCAGGACGGCACCTCGACGGAGAGCAGACCTGCCGCTGCGTCGACCTCGGTCACCGTGCACCCGATCTGCTCGAGGGTGCCGACCACCTGGTCACGCGTGTAGGGCACGCCGACGAGGCGCTCAGGCTCTGACAGGAGCATCTGGAGCGCCGGACGGGGGGCCACGACGTCGAGGTCGCTGACGGCCGGGTCGGCCGTGCCACCCCCGTGCTCGACGAGGAGGTCGACGACCCGCTGGGCCGCCACGTCCGCGAGCCTCGGGTCCACGCCGCGCTCGAAACGCTTCGCGGCCTCGCTCGGCAGCCTGTGCCGACGTGCTGTGCGGGCGACCGAGACCTGGTCGAAGTGCGCAGCCTCGACGAGCACGTCCGTGGTCGTGCCGGAGACCTCGGTCTCCGCCCCGCCCATGACACCCGCGAGACCGAGGACGCGTGCCCCACGACCGCCAGCGCTGTCGGTGATGAGAAGGTCCTCGACGTCGAGCACGCGGTCTGTGCCGTCGAGGGTCACGAGCCGCTCCCCCGCGGTAGCCCTGCGCACCACGACGGGCGCGACCAGCGTCGAGAGGTCGTAGGCGTGCAGGGGCTGACCGAGGTCGAGCATGACGTAGTTGGTCACGTCGACAGCGAGCGAGATGGGTCGCATGCCCGCCTGCGTGAGCCGGCGCTGCATCCAGGCCGGAGACGGCGCCGTCGGGTCGATCCCGCGCACGACACGCGTGACGAAGCGGTCGCAGCCGGGGACGCCGTGGACCGGGGCGTCGTCCTCGACGACCACCTCGAACCCGTCGGCGGTCGCGGCGGGCAGCTCTGCGGTCGCCAGACCCGGGTCGCTGAAGGCGGCTCCGGTCGAGTGCGCGTACTCGCGCGCGACACCGCGCATCGAGAAGCAGTAGCCGCGGTCGGGGGTCACGTTGATCTCGAGGACCTCGTCCCCGAGACCGAGCAGCGCGGCGGCGTCGGTCCCCGGCTCGACGTCAGGGTGCACGGCCGGGTCGAGGACGATGATCCCGTCACCGCCTTCCCCGAGACCGAGCTCGCTCGTCGAGCAGATCATCCCGTCGGACACATGGCCGTAGGTCTTGCGGGCCGCGATCGGGAACGGGCCAGGAAGGACGGTCCCGGGCAGCGCAGCGACGACGAGGTCACCCTCGACGAAGTTGTGCGCACCGCAGATGATCCCGCGCGGGACCGTGGGCTGACCGTCGTCGTCGAGGGTGTTGTGCGCCCCGACGTCGACCTGGCACCAGTTGATGACCTTGCCGTTCTTCTGAGGCTCCTTGACGAGCGAGAGCACCCGTCCGACGACCAGGGGCCCGGTCACCGCCGCGCCGTGGACCTCTTCTTCTTCGAGCCCGACGCGCACGAGGTCGGCCGCGAGCTGCTCAGCTGTCAGACCGGCGGGCAGCTCGACGTGCTCACCGAGCCAGGACAGGGGGATCAGGGGCATCAGAGGTCCATTCCGAAGTGCTGGGAGAAGCGGACGTCGCCCTCCACCATGTCGTGCATGTCGGCGATGCCGTGACGGAGCATGAGCGTGCGCTCGATGCCCATGCCGAAGGCGAAGCCTGTGTACTCCTGCGGGTCGATGCCCGCCGCGAGGAGCACGTTGGGGTTGACCATGCCGCAGCCGCCCCACTCGATCCAGCCTGCGCCGCCCTTCTTCTGCGGGAACCACAGGTCCATCTCGGCGCTCGGCTCGGTGAAGGGGAAGAACGAAGGACGCAGACGCGTCTTGGCGTCAGGTCCGAACATCGCCTTCGCGAAGTGGTCGAGCGTGCCGAGCAGGTGCGCCATCGTCAGGCCCTTGTCGACGGCAAGACCCTCGACCTGGTGGAAGACCGGCGTGTGCGTCGCGTCGAGCTCGTCGGTGCGGAACACCTTGCCGGGGCAGGCGATGTACAGCGGGAGCTCGCGCTCGAGCAGCGTGCGGGCCTGGACCGGCGAGGTGTGGGTGCGCAGCACGAGACCAGAGTCGCCGTCCTCGACCCCGGGGGTCCGGGCGAAGAAGGTGTCCTGCATCTGGCGGGCCGGGTGGTCCGGGCCGAAGTTGAGGGCGTCGAAGTTGAACCACTCGGCCTCGACCTCGGGCCCCTCGGCGATCTCCCACCCCATGGAGACGAAGAAGTCGGCGACGCGCTCCTGGATGAGCTCGAGGGGGTGGCGAGCACCCTCCAGACGACGGTCGACGGGGAGCGTCACGTCGACGGCCTCCTCGACGAGCACCCGGGCGTCACGCTCGGCCTCGAGCTCGACCTGGCGGGCGGACAGCGCCTGGTTGATCCGGCCGCGGGCGGGGCCGAGGATCTTGCCGGCGGTCGCCTTGTCGGGGCCCTGGAGGCCGCCGATCTCACGGTTGGCCAGGGCGATCGGGCTGCGGTCGCCGGTCACGGCTGTGCGGACGGCGCGCAGCGCGTCGAGGCTGTCGGCGCCGGCCACGGCCTGCAGGGCCGCGTCGACGGCTGCCGAGACAGCGTCGGCGTCGAGCGGTGAGATGGCCGTGGTGCTCGCCGTGGGTGCAGCCTGCGCTGCGGGGTCAGGGGTGGACATACGTGCCTTCCGGGCTCGGTCGTACGGGTCGTCGCGGTCGGGTAGACCCGCGTCGATCTTAGTCTCAGGCGTCTGCGCCGCGGCGGCGACGGACCTGCTCACGGACGAGGTACACGCCCACGACGAGCAGGAACAGCCCGGAGGTGGCCAGGAGCTGCTGGCGGGCGGTGTCGTCGAAGAGCATGAGCACCACGATCGCGGCCAGCGCCGCGAGGGTCGCCCAGGTGAGGAACGGGAAGGCCCACATCTTCAGCGTCAGGGTGCCCTCGCGCTCGAGCCGTGGCCGCAGCCGCAGCTGGGAGACGGCGATGAAGGCCCAGATCCCGAGCAGGGTCGCGCCGACGGCGTTGAGCAGGATGCCGAGGATCTGGTCGGGCAGCCACGCGTTGAGACCGACCGAGACGAGACCGAAGACGATCGAGGTCCAGACGGCGCGGTTCGGCACACCACGTCGGCTGACACCCGTGAAGTACCGAGGGCCGTCGCCACGCTGCGACAGCGAGAAGACCATGCGAGACGTGCCGTAGACGTTGGCGTTGAAGGCCGAGAGCAGCGCGATGACCACGACCGCCTCCATCACCCTGCCCGCGCCGGGCACCCCGGCGATGTCGAGGACCGAGACGAAGGGACCGGCGACGAGCTCGGGCGAGCTCCACGGCATGACGAGGATCATCACCGTGACGGAGCCGATGTAGAAGAAGAGGATGCGCCACACGACGCTCGCGGCTGCGCGGGCGATCGACCGGGCCGGGTCCTCGGACTCCGCCGCGGCGATCGTGACGATCTCGATCCCGCCGAAGGCGAAGAGCACCGCGAGCAGACCTGCCGCGATGCCTGCGACGCCGTTGGGCGCGAAGCCGCCGTCGCTGAGCATCGCCTGGATGCCCACGGGCTGACCGACGTCGATCACCCCGGTGAGGACGAGCGCCCCCACGACGAGGAAGCCGACGATCGCGACGACCTTGATGGTCGCGAACCAGAACTCGAACTCTCCGAAGCGCCGGACCCCCGAGAGGTTCACGACCGCGAAGAAGGTCACGAAGACGAGCGCCACGACCCACTGCGGGATGCCCGGGAACCACCCGGAGACGATCTGGGAGGCACCGGTGATCTCGACCCCCAGGACCATGACGAGCATGAACCAGTACACCCAGCCGACGGTGAAGCCGGCCCACCGGCCGATGCCGACCTCCGCGTACGTGGAGAACGCCCCGCTCGACGGGACGGCCGAGGCCATCTCCGCGAGCATGCGCATGAGCAGCACGACGAGCGCACCGGCCACGACGTACGACACCAGGACCGCTGGCCCGGCGGCGGCGATCCCGACGCCCGTCCCGAGGAACAGCCCGGCACCGATCGCCGAGCCGAGGCCCATCATGGTGAGGTGGCGGACACGGAGACCGTGCCCGAGGGGAGCCTGGACGGCCGGCATGGGATTCCTAGCGTTGGGACGCGAGGGCTAGCGCTGGGCGCGCGAGCTCGCGTACAGACAGACGGTCGCGGCGGTCGCCAGGTTGAGCGACTCGGCGCGACCCCGGATGGGGACACGCACCACGGCGTCGGCGAGGCCACGCTCGGCCTCGGTGAGACCCCAGGCCTCGTTGCCGAAGATCCAGGCAGAGGGTGCGCGCAGGTCGGGGACACCCTCGGGGGCGTCCCCTGCGACGTCGAGCAGGTCGTCGAGGTCGTGGGCGCCGACGCCGTCGGCCGCGAGGGTCTGCAGACCCCCGAGGCCGAGCGCCGCGACGGCCTCGTCGAGCGGGACGCCCGTGACGACGGGGAGGTGGAAGAGCGACCCGGCGGTCGAGCGGACCACCTTGGGGCTGTGGATGTCGACGCTGTTCGTGGTGAGGACCACGAGGTCGGCTCCGGCAGCGTCGGCCGCGCGGATGACCGCTCCGGCGTTGCCGGGGTCGCGCACGTTCGAGAGCACGGCGACCAGCCGCGGGCTCTGCGCGAGCGCCAGCTCGAGCGCGGCCGCAGGGCCGTCACCCGGGTCGGGGAGGTCGAGGACCGCCAGGACGCCCTGGGCGTCCGGGCTCATGGCCTCGAGCACCTCGGGCGTCGTGACGTGGAAGTACACGCGCGCCGCCTCGGCGTCGGCCACGATCTCGCGGTACCTGTCGCGCGACTCTGCCGTGAGGTAGACGTCGCGGACGGACTGCGGGCTGTAGCGGACGGCCTCGCGGACACCCTGCGGTCCCTCGACCAGGAACCGTCCGGTGCGTGAACGCGCAGAACGCCCAGACAAGGACCGGACCATCTTCACCCGATCGCTGCGGGTGCTGGAGATCTCGGTCATCGTCTGGGCGTCTGAGGTGTCTGTGAGGCGCCGTGCAGCAGCACGGCGCCAATCACGACAGGCGTCAGGCCGCGACCTTGGGCGCGTTGACGTCGGCCGGCAGAGCGGCCTTGGCGAGCTTGACGAGTGCGTTGAACGCGGCGACGTCGGAGACGGCGAGCTCAGCGAGGACGCGACGGTCCACGAGGATCTCAGCAGCCTTGAGGCCCTGGATGAAACGGTTGTACGTCATGCCCTCGGCGCGGGCCGCAGCGTTGATGCGCTGGATCCAGAGACGACGGAAGTCGCCCTTGCGCTTCTTGCGGTCGCGGTAGGAGTAGGTGAGGGAGTGGGTGACCTGCTCCTTCGCCTTCCTGTAGAGACGTGAGCGCTGGCCGCGGTAACCGCTGGCGCGCTCGAGAATTGTCCGACGCTTCTTGTGGGCGTTGACCGCCCGCTTCACGCGTGCCACGTGATGCTCCTTGCAGTTGGGTGCTGGAAATGAGGTCTGTCAGCGAGCCTGGGCCCGCCGGAGGTCACTTGCCGAGCAGCTTCTTGATCTTCTTGACGTCGGCGGCGCTGACGACCAGGTCGCCAGACAGGCGGCGCTTGCGTCGGCTCGACTTGTGCTCGAGCAGGTGGCGCTTGTTGGCCTGCTCGCGCATGACCTTTCCACTACCGGTGATGCGGAACCGCTTCTTCGCGCCGGAGTGCGTCTTGTTCTTCGGCATGGCTGCCGTTTCTCCTCGGGTCTGGTCAGGTGTCAGGTTCAACACTCGACGTCGGTCTGGTCAGAGCCGGTGGGCTCCGCCTCGGTCAGGTCCTGGACAGCGTCCGGGACCAGGCCAGGTGGTCGTGCAGCGTCACTCGCTCTTCTGAGGAGCAGGCTTGGCGCTCGGCCTGGGGGCTGCCGGCCGAGCCGCAGGCGGCTTCGGCGTGGCGGGCTTGGCCACAGGCTTCGGGGTGGCTGCAGGCTTGGGGGCTGCAGCAGGCTTGGCGGCCGCGGCGGGCTTCGGGGCTGCGGCAGGCTTGGACTCCGCTGCAGGCTTCGCAGCCGGAGCAGCCTTGGCCGGAGCCGGTGCTGCGGCGGCGGGAGACTGTGCAGGAGCCGGGGCCTGGACCGGAGCAGCCTTCGGTGCGGCGGCGACAGCCTCGGTGGCTGCTGCGACCTGCGCCTCGAAGTCTTCGGAGGCCGACGGGTCGGCAGGCTCCTCGACGCGGGCAGGACGGGCCGCACGAGGCGACTCTTCCTCGGCGCGCCGACGCTGCTCGTTCTTGGCCTCGGCCTTCTTCTTGGTCGGCCCGAGCACCATGATCATGTTGCGACCATCCTGCTTGGGCATGCTCTCGATGAAGCCGAGCTCCTGGACGTCTTCTGCCAGGCGCTGGAGCAGACGGACACCCATCTCGGGGCGAGACTGCTCACGACCGCGGAACATGATCATGACCTTGACCTTGTCGCCCGCAGCGAGGAAGCGCTCGACGTGGCCCCTCTTGGTGCCGTAGTCGTGCGGGTCGATCTTCAGGCGGAAACGGATCTCCTTGAGAACCGTGTTGGCCTGGTTCCGGCGAGCCTCACGAGCCTTCATGTCCGACTCGTACTTGAACTTGCCGTAGTCCATGAGCTTGCACACCGGCGGGCGTGCGTCGGGGGCGACCTCGACGAGGTCCAGGTCAGCGTCCTGTGCAAGGCTCAGGGCGACCTCAATGCGTACGACCCCGACCTGCTCTCCACCTGGGCCGACGAGTCGGACCTCGGGGACGCGGATCCGGTCGTTGATGCGAGGCTCGCTGATGTGATGCTCCTTGAAACTTGTCGGAAGCTCGTCAGGAACGGGAAAGGCCCCCATCCCTGAGCACAGGGTGGAGGCCTGGACGTCCGGGTCGCACGGTCCGTCGAGAGACGGTCGGGCGACGCTACGGCGCGCTGCACCGAGGTGCTGCTCGCCGTTCGGACCAGAACCCGGACTCTGTCGCTGCGATCGTGCTGGGCACGATCCGGTCTGTCGAGACTCAGGTGGGAGTGGCTCCACTTGTGCACCGGGCGTTCGTCGTACGGATCTCTGAGTGCTCTGAGCGAGACTCCGAGACCGTTCGATACTCGTCCGGTCGGTCAGCGGCCAACACTACCACCAGGTCGCCCGTCATGGAACCACCGCAGAAAACCTCTGCACAGGGTCACTCGGAGCCGTCCTGCGCCGAGCGAGCCTGGAGACGATCCAGTACTGGAATGATTCCAGAAAACCTGCTTTCATGGAGCCCATGACGATCTCCGAGCTCACGACCGAGGGTGACCAGCTGCTGCGCAGCCACGGTCTGCGTGTCACGGCGACACGTCTCGCGGTGCTCGACGCCGTCGCACAGGCACCTCACTCGACCACCGACGCGATCTTGGCCCGGGTCCGCGCGACCCTGGGCACAGCCTCCACGCAGGCCGTGTACGACGTCCTCGCGGCGCTCACCTCAGCCGGTCTGCTCCACAGGATCGAACCGGCCGGCCACCCCGCGCGCTACGAGCGGCGGGTCGGTGACAACCACCACCACGTGGTCTGCCGCAGCTGCGGCAGCGTGGCGGACGTCGACTGCTCGGTCGGCCACGCGCCGTGCCTGGTGCCCTCGAACGACCACGGCTTCGTCATCGACGAAGCAGAGGTCGTGTTCTGGGGCACGTGCGGAGACTGCCTGCGCAGCCCCGCGTCTCCCGCCTGAACCCGACTGACCCGCTGGTCGACGATCCCCAGCCGGTCCCCCACACCTCCTGACGCACGACTCGCCGCACCCCGAAGAGAAGGAAGCCCCCATGACAGACCGCTTCACCACCTCCCAGACCGGAACCCCGATCGCCAGCGACGAGCACTCGCTCACCGCAGGGCCCGACGGCGCAGCCGTCCTGCACGACCGCTACCTCGTCGAGAAGCTCGCGCAGTTCAACCGTGAGCGCATCCCGGAGCGCATCGTCCACGCCAAGGGCGGCGGCGCCTTCGGCTCCTTCGAGGTCACCGGTGACGTGTCGGCGTACACCTCGGCCGCCGTGTTCCAGCCCGGCACCGTGACCGAGACGCTCCAGCGCTTCTCGAGCGTGGCCGGCGAGCAGGGCAGCCCCGACACGTGGCGCGACGTCCGCGGGTTCTCGGTGAAGTTCTACACCTCCGAGGGCAACTACGACATCGTCGGCAACAACACCCCGGTGTTCTTCATCCGCGACGGCATCAAGTTCCCGGACTTCATCCACTCGCAGAAGCGCCTCCCCGGCTCTGGCCTGCGCGACGGCGACATGCAGTGGGACTTCTGGACCCTCTCCCCCGAGTCTGCGCACCAGGTCACCTACCTCATGGGCGACCGCGGCCTCCCCCGCTCCTGGCGCGAGATGCCCGGCTTCGGCTCGCACACCTACCAGTGGATCAACGCCGCCGGTGAGCGGTTCTGGGTCAAGTACCACTTCACCTCGAACCAGGGGAACATCGAGATGCAGAGCGCGGAGGCCGAGCAGATCGCCGGAGCCGACGCCGACTACTACCGCCGGGACCTCTACGAGGCCATCGAGGCCGGGAACCACCCGTCCTGGGACGTCCACGTCCAGGTCATGCCGTACGAGGACGCCAAGACGTACCGCTTCAACCCCTTCGACCTCACGAAGGTCTGGCCGCACGCGGACTACCCGCTCATCAAGGTCGGGACCCACACGCTGAACCGCAACCCGGAGAACTTCTTCGCGGAGATCGAGCAGGCGGCATTCTCCCCCGCGAACACCGTCCCCGGCATCGACATCAGCCCGGACAAGATGCTCATGGCCCGCGTGTTCTCCTACCCGGATGCCCAGCGGTACAGGGTCGGGACGAACTACAACCAGATCCCGGTCAACGCCCCGAAGGCTCCTGTGCACAACTACTCGCAGGACGGGTCGCAGCGCCACGGCTTCAAGGCCGCGTCCGACCCGGTCTACGCGCCGAACTCCTTCGGCGGCCCTGTGGCCGACCCCGCCCGCGCCGCGACAGGGTCGTGGGAGAGCGACGGCGAGCTCGTCCGCTCCGCAGCCACCCTGCACAGCGAGGACGACGACTTCGGCCAGGCCGGGACGCTCTACCGCCACGTCTTCGACGACGCGGCGAAGGCTCGCTTCGTCGAGACCCTCGTCGGGCAGGGTTCTGGCATCACTGTCGACCGCGTCCGTGAGCGCTTCTTCTGGTACTGGACCAACGTCGACGCCGCCCTCGGCGCCACGCTCCGTGAGAAGGTCGGCTCGATCGAGTCGGCCAACGAGTCGGCCGAGCCGATCGGCATCGGTGCCGACCACGCCTGACGCCGTCCCGGTGGCAGCACGCTGACACCGACCCCGACGGCTCGACCACGGGCCCAGGACCTCACGGTCCTGGGCCCGTGGTGAGTCTCGTGGCGACCAGGCAGGTCGCCAGCCGGGCCCGACCTCGTGGACACTAGTCACATGACCGACGAGCACACCCACGAAGCACACTCCGTCGACGACCTCGCGCCTCAGGCCACGAGAGACATCGCCGACGTCGCCGCCGTCGAGGTGATCACCACCGCCGCCGTCCACCTCATGAGCGCTGCCGCCGTGAAGTGCGGGCTCGCCGCCGAGCCTGGTGCCGCCGACCACCTCGACCTCGACGAGGCCCGCAAGCTCATCAACGCCCTGGCCGCGCTCGTCACCACAGCCGCCCCCGACATCGGGAACCAGCACGCCAGGTCGCTGCGCGACGGGCTCCGCAGCCTCCAGCTCGCCTTCCGCGAGGCCTCCGTCTACCCGGACGCCCCGGGCGAGGGACCGGGTGAGAGCTTCACCGGGGCGGTCAGTTGACCGGCAGCCCGGGCGGACCCGAGGACGACGGCGCCGTCCCGCCGTCCTTCCCGCCCGCCGTCCGGTGGCCCTCCCCCACGGCACCGACCAGCACCGGCGACGTCGACCAGGACGCCACGGACGCCACGGACGCCACGGACGACACGGACGACACCCCGACCCCCCTCGCGAGCACCGCAGGCGCGAGCCGTGGTGGGGCGGACGCCGGTGAGCCGACCTCTCCCGAGGACAAGACCGCAGAGCGCAAGGATCCCGGGCACGAGCACGGCCACCACCTCGACCGCAGAGACCGCCGACGCCGCGTCGCGATCGTGCTGCTCTCGGTCGCGCTCGTCGCCGCGCTCGCCGGTGGCGGATATCTCGCCGTGCTGTCGAACCAGTGGAGCGAACGCTCCGGTGAGTGGGAGGCGCAGTCGCGCGACCTCGGCCAGCAGGTCGCAGACCTCACGACAGACCTTGAGGGCATCACCAGCGACCTCACGAGCACGCGCGACCAGCTGACGACAGCCCAGCAGCGCATCACCGAGCTCGCCGACGAGAAGGCACAGGTCGGCGACGACCGCGAGACGCAGCGCATCATCGCCTCCGACATCCAGGCCGTGGCCGAGGCCGCCGTCGACGTGTCGTCGAAGATGGGCGACTGCGTGACAGCACAGAGCACCCTGCTCGGCTATCTCGCCGCGCCAGACTCGACGACGCCGGAGATCCTGCAGCAGGCGACCGACGACACCAACAGCATCTGCACGACCGCCGTCGACAGCTACACGGCGCTCCAGCAGGACCTGTCGCAGCCGTGACGCGCCGATCAGCGACGCGCCGTGCGCTCGTGACAGGGGTCCTCTGCGGGTTCTTGGTGGCCGGCTGCGGGACCGTGCCCGAGCTCCCCGGCCCCATGCCCGAGTCTGTCGTCCCGACGCGCGGCGCCGGCAGCCTCCCGGACGAGACAGGCTTCTTGTCCCCCGACGGGTTCGACGCCGCTCAGCGCATGGCGGTCCGGGTCCGCAACGTCGGGTGCGAGGGCGTGATCCGCGGGACAGGGTTCGCGATCGACGAGCGTGTGCTCATCACGAACAAGCACGTGGTGGAGGGCAACCAGGACCTCCAGCTGAGCACCTATGACGGACGAGACGTCAGCGTCACGGCGTCGCAGAGCGCGGCGCTGGCCGACCTCGCGGTCATCAGGACCGCCGAAGACCTCGCAACCTACCCGGACCTCGCGCCGACAGACCCCGAGCCTGGGGACGCCGTGACAGTGGTCGGCTACCCCAACGGCGGCGCGCTCACCGTCACCAAGGGCACGGTGATCGAGTACACCTCTGACCCGCTCAACGTCACGCTCGGGCAGGTGCTCCTGACCGACGCGAGCGTCGAGCCGGGCAGCTCCGGGTCGGCCGCCCTCGACTCCGAGGGCAAGGTGATCGGCATCGTCTACGCCAAGAGCAGCGACGGCCTGAGCTACCTGGTACCCGTCAGCACCCTGCAGGACCTCCTCGCTGACGACAGCGGCTTCGAGGCCCAAGAACCGCTGGCCTGCTGACCTCGAACGCTGCAGGCCCGTGAGCTGCTGGTCTGCTGCGCACACAGGTTCAGGAGGCGCGACCGATCCGCAGCTCGAGGGAGTCGACCCGCTCTCCGACGGTCTCGTCGGCCCCGAGCGCGGCGTTGACCTGCGCGAGCACGGCGTCGAGCTGAGCACGGGTCAGGCCTGGGTCGATCGCGAGGACGACAGCCACCTCCTTGGACCGGCCCGGCTCTGCCCGGACCCGGACGACCGAGGGAATCCCTTCGAGGGCACCCGTGATCGCCTGCGCCACGAGCGGGTCGACGACCCCGTCGACGACGGCGGGCTCCCAGACCTGCCCCCGCGCGACGGCCCAGACGGCCGGGCGTGGGACGAGGGCGCTCGCCGGGCCTGCGGGGTCGACCACGAGGAGAGCCCACTCCTCGCTGACAGCCGAGAGCGCGGCACGGACGGCGTCGGCGGGCACGGGGCGGGCACGCGGGTGCCAGGCGGCCATCGCCGCGACCGAGGAGAACACGGGGAGCGCGCGACGCCCGTCGGGCGACTGGAGCGCGACGACACCTGCCGAGGCTTCTTTGTCGACCTTCAGACCGTCGGCCGTGGTGCCTTCGGCGTCGACCTCGGCCATGATCGGGATGAGCACCCGGACCTGGGCGAGGCGAGCCACGACTGCGGTCAGCGGAGCCCGTCCCTCAGTGTGCTCGACGAGCAGCCTCGCGAGCTCGGGGTCGGCTGTGCCGTCGTCCCCGGCGAAGGGCGAGGCACCGGGCAGCGCCCGCCCTGCGCCCTCGGATGCTCCGTGCTGCTCGGTCGCACCGTGGCCCTCGTGGGCAGTCGCACCGTGGCCCTCGTGGGCAGTCGCCCCGTCGCCCTCGTGGGCAGTCGTGGCGTCGTGCTCGTGGCGCGCGTGCCCGTCACGGCCCCCGTCGTGGGCCGGTCCGGGGACGGGAGTGGTCACGGACGGCCTGCGACGTCGAGCGCCTGCGGCAGCGTGAACGCACCCGCGTACAGTGCCTTGCCGACGATCGTGCCCTCGACGCCCGAGCCGACGAGCTCGCGGAGCGCGACCAGGTCGTCGAGGCTCGAGATGCCGCCGGAGGCGACGACGGGGGCCGACGTCCGGGCGGCGACGTCGCGCAGCAGCTCGAGGTTCGGTCCGCGCAGCGTCCCGTCCTTGGTCACGTCGGTCACCACGTAGCGTGCGCAGCCAGCCTCGTCGAGGCGGGCCAGGACCTCCCAGAGGTCGCCGCCCTCCTGCGTCCAGCCACGCGCGGCGAGCGTGGTGCCGCGCACGTCGAGACCGACAGCGATCGCGTCGCCGTGCTCGGCGATCACCCGGGCGGTCCACTCGGGGTTCTCGAGCGCAGCCGTCCCGAGGTTGACGCGGGAGCAGCCTGTCGCGAGTGCGCGCTCGAGCGAGGCGTCGTCGCGGATGCCTCCCGAGAGCTCGACCTTGATGTCGAGGCGCCCCACGACGTCGGCGAGGAGCTCTGCGTTCGAGCCGCGCCCGAAGGCCGCGTCGAGGTCGACGAGGTGCACCCACTCGGCGCCACCCGACTGCCAGTCGAGCGCAGCCGTCAGCGGGTCGCCGTAGGACGTCTCCGACCCGGCCTCCCCCTGGACGAGCCTGACGGCCTGCCCCTCGGCGACGTCGACGGCGGGCAGGAGTACGAGACGGTCAGTCATGGTGGAGATCCTCTCGGGACCGGTGGTCGTGGATGCTTCAGGGGTGTGCAGGGCGCGGTACCACCGCACAGACGGTGTCGGCGCCAGGTTGACGCGGCGACCGCCCCGCGAGTGCGGAGACCGTCGAGCGACGTCTGCGGGCGGCCGAGCAGGTCAGAGCGAGCCGAGCCAGTTGCGCAGCAGCTGCGCCCCGGCGTCGCCCGACTTCTCGGGGTGGAACTGGGTGGCCGAGAGCGGTCCGTTCTCGACCGCGGCGACGAACCTGCCACCGTGGTCGGACCAGGTGACCTGCGGCGGCTTGAAGCGGGCGTCGACGGGCTCGCCTGCACCGAGGTCGAAGCTCCGGGCGGCGTAGGAGTGGACGAAGTAGAAGCGTTCGTCCTCGATACCGTCGAAGAGCACCGAGCCTGCGGGGGGCTCGACGGTGTCCCACCCCATGTGCGGGACCACGGGCGCCTCGAGCCTGTCGACGACGCCGGGCCACTGCGCGAGGCCCTCGGTGTGCTCACCGTGCTCTTCGCCCGCGTCGAACATGATCTGCATCCCGACGCAGATGCCCAGCACCGGGCGCCCTCCAGAGAGACGACGCTCGACGATCTGCCCTCCGCGGACCTTGGCGAGGCCGTCCATGACAGCTGCGAAGGCACCGACCCCGGGGACGACGAGTCCGTCGGCGACCGAGGCGACCTTCGGGTCGGCGGTGAGCTCGACGGCTGCGCCGACCCGCTCGAGGGCGCGGACGGCCGAGCGGACGTTGCCGAAGCCGTAGTCGAGGACGACGACCGTAGGTCTGCCAGCCATCTCAGCGCCTCCCGCGGGCTCGGCCCGTCGCGGCGAGGCTGCGGGCAGCCTTCCACCGCGAGATGCCCTTGCTGGACACCGCGCCCTCCACGTCTGCGGCCGCGACCGCCCCGAGGAGGACGTCTTCGAACTCGTGGGGTGCACCGTCGAGCACGAGGGCTGCCGGGAGGTCTTCTCCACGGACGCCGGCCTGCCACTGGCTCGCGGCGATGTGCCCGTCGGTGACCTCGAAGAGGATGAGCGGGACTGTCTTGACGAGACCTGAGACCGAGCGCGCGAGCTCTGCCGGACGGTCGCCCGACGGGTCGCGCAGGACCGCGTAGGCGCCGATGGGCGACGGGACGGCGTCGACGACGTGCTTGCCCATCGCGCAGGCCGCAGCGAGCGCGTCGGCTGTCGCGACCTGCGTGAGGATGGCGGCGACGCTCACGGCGCCCTGGTCGGGGCTGCTCACAGTGCTCCCTTGGTCGACGGGATGCCCTCGACGCGCGGGTCCGGCTCGACGGCTGCGCGCAGGGCTCGGGCGAGTGCCTTGAACTGCGCCTCGACGATGTGGTGCGGGTCGCGGCCGGCGAGGACCCGCATGTGGATGCAGATCCCGGCGTGGTGCGCGATCGACTCGAGCACGTGACGGGTCAGCGAGCCCGTGAAGTGCCCGCCGATGAGGTGGTACTCCTGCCCTGCAGGCTCCCCCGTGTGCACGAGGTACGGGCGACCGGAGACGTCGACGACAGCCTGGGCGAGCGCCTCGTCGAGCGGCACGAGGGCGTCGCCGAAGCGGCCGATGCCGGACTTGTCACCGAGGGCGATCCGGAGCGCCTCACCGAAGGCGATCGCGGTGTCTTCGACGGTGTGGTGGGCGTCGATGTGGGTGTCACCGGTCGCCTTGACCGTGAGGTCGATGAGCGAGTGCTTGCCGAGCGCCGTGAGCATGTGGTCGTAGAAGGGCACCGACGTCGAGATGTCGGTGCGGCCCGTACCGTCGAGGTCGATCTCGACGAGGACGCTCGACTCGCTCGTGGTCCGTTCGACGCGTCCACGACGCGTCCCCTGTGCAGCGTTCACAGCCCTGCCACCTCCACCAGTGCGTTCTTGAACGCGATCATGTCCTGCGGTGTGCCGATCGACACCCGGAGCCAGCCCTCGGGCCCGGTCTCCCGGATGAGGACGCCTCGGTCGAGAAGACCCTGCCACACGGCGTGCCGGTCGTCGAACGTGCCGAAGAGCACGAAGTTCGAGTCCGACTCGGCGGCCTGGAGAGGCCGCCCGTCGAGGGTCTGAGCACGCAACCACGCGACCGTGGCGTCACGCTCGGTCCTGAGCGAATCTACCTGGGCGAGCAGCGCTGGCGCGTGCGCGAGGGCGGCGCGGGCCGTGGCCTGCGTCACTGCTGACAGGTGGTAGGGCAGCCGGACGATGCGCAGGGCGTCGACGAGGTCGGTCGAGCCGGCCAGGTATCCGACCCGTGCCCCTGCCAGGGCGAAGGCCTTGGACATGGTGCGGCTCACGGCGAGGTTGGGGTAGCGCTCGAGCAGCTCGAGGGCCGAGGGCACACCGGCCCGGCGGAACTCCGCGTACGCCTCGTCGACCACGACCACGGCGGGCGAGCCGTCCACGTCGAGCTCGAGCGCAGCCTCGCAGACCGCCTCGATGGTCGAGAAGGGCATCGCGGTGCCCGTCGGGTTGTTCGGGCTGGTGAGGATCACGATCGAGGGCGTGTGCTCGCGCAGTGTCGCGACCGCGACCTCGGGGTCGAGCGTGAAGTCTTCTTCTCGACGTCCGGCAACCCAGCGGGTGTGGGTGTCGCGCGCGTACTCGGGGTACATGGAATAGGTGGGCGCGAAGGACAGCGCCGTGCGCCCTGGACCGCCGAAGGCCTGCATGAGGTGCAGCATGACCTCGTTGGAGCCGTTCGCGGCCCAGACCTGCTCGGTGGCGACGCGCACGCCAGACTCCTGCGCCAGGTAGTCCGCGAGGTCGGACCGCAGCGCCGGGAAGTCCCGGTCCGGGTAGCGGTTGAGCGTCGACGCCGCAGCAGACACGTACTCCGCGAGTGTCGCGACGACCTGCGGACCGGGCGGGTAGGGGTTCTCGTTGACGTTGAGCAGGTGCGGGACGTCGATCTGGGGCGCGCCGTAGGGCACCTCGCCGGCGAGGTCGGGGCGCAGAGGCAACGTGATCGGGGTGTCGGCTCGTGGAGTCACAGGACCATTCTAGGAAGGATCACGGGACTCAGACGCCGGTGTCCACAGGGGGCACCTCTTCGGTCTCCGACGCACCGGTCGTCCACAGGACCACGCGAGGTCGACCTGTCCACAGCGCCGCTCTCGGCTGTCACACGCTCGCGCAGAAGTCCTTAGGCTTGCTGCATGACCTCCGACGGCGACACCACCCCGGCCGACGACAGCCCGGACCTCGTCTCGATGCCCGAGAGCGGCATCCCGGCGTCGTCTCCCCTGCCTTTCAAGCCCAAGGGCCCCAAGCGCTGGGGGGTCGAGCCCGACTGGTCCAAGCTGCCGTCGACGCCCCGCCGCCGGGCCGTCGTCGACGACGGCCCGGCGTGGGGCACGTCCTCGATGGACGCCCGCCGTCTGGTCTCGGGCACCCCGGACGACGTCGCGCCGGCAGCACAGCCGACCACGACGCCAGAGCCGGCCCCGGCGTGGCAGACGCCGGGGTTCGCCCCCGAGCCCGACGAGGACGAGACCTTCACCGGACAGCCCGCGGAGCCGGGCGCAGTGCCGCTCCTCGAGGACGACGAAGACGACGAAGACGACGAGATGTTCGACGAGGACGAGGACGACGAGGAGATGCAGCCTGCTCCCGAGACTGTCACCGCCCCCGAACCGGAGACCGACACCGCACCCGTCACCGCGCCCGTCACCGAGCCGACCCCCGTGCACAGCTCGCCGTCCGAGCCTGGTCTCGCACAGACCCGGTCCGCAGAGCAGCGCTCGACCGCAGAGCACAGCCCGCACGCCCCGACCGACGCGAGAGAGACGACAGACCACCCCATGGCCGACCGCAGGACCCCCGGCACCGACGAGGCGACGGCCACCACGCAGGCTGCACCCGCGGCACGCACGAACGACGACCCCTACGGCGAGGACCCTTACAAGGACGTCCCCTTCTTCGACGAGCCTGTCGACGACGCCTGGGGCGAAGAGATGGCCGCGGCCTCGGCCGGACGTCTCGACCCGGTGGACGGACGCCGGACGTCGGGTGCGCGTGGCGAGCGTGTGGCGGCCCCGGCAGCACCAGCCCGCCCCGCCGCGGTCCGGGTCCGCCCGGGGGCCGACGAGGACCTGCGCCCCGAGGCCGAGGCTGCGCTGCGCCGTCTCGTGGGCCGCGACGACGCTGTCCTGCGCGACGACCAGTGGACGGCGATCCACGCTCTCGTGGCCGAGCAGCGCCGAGCCCTCGTGGTGCAGCGCACCGGGTGGGGAAAGTCCGCGGTGTACTTCGTCGCGACCTCCCTGCTCCGCGCACGAGGTTCAGGGCCGACCATCATCATCTCGCCGCTGCTCGCGCTGATGCGTGACCAGATCGCCGCGGCCGGGCGCGCCGGTGTCCGTGCGGCGACCATCAACTCGGCCAACGTCACCGAGTGGGACCAGATCCACGAGCAGATCAGCAACGGAGACATCGACGTCCTTCTCTGCTCGCCCGAGCGGCTCAACAACCCGGGCTTCCGCGACGAGGTGCTCCCCCGCCTTGCCGCGGACGCAGGTCTCGTGGTCATCGACGAGGCTCACTGCGTCTCCGACTGGGGCCACGACTTCCGACCTGACTACCGCCGCATCCGGACCCTGCTCGCCGAGCTCCCCGAGGGCATCCCCGTGCTCGCCACGACGGCCACGGCCAACGCACGCGTGACCCAGGACGTCGCCGAACAGCTCGAGATCACCGGAGAGGGTGCGGGCCGCAGCGAGGTCCTCGTGCTCCGCGGCGGTCTGGACCGCGAGTCCCTGCACCTCAACGTGCTCCGCCTCGGCGACCAGCCGACCCGTGTCGCGTGGCTCCTCGAGGCCCTGCGCTCGACCGAGGGCTCCGGCATCGTCTACTGCCTCACCGTGTCGGTCGCCGAGCAGGTCGCCGCGCAGCTCAAGGCTGCGGGCCTGCCCGTCGCGGCCTACACGGGACGCACCGACCCGACCGAGCGGGAGTCCCTCGAGGCGGACCTCAAGGCCAACCGCGTCAAGGCGCTCGTCGCGACCTCAGCCCTGGGCATGGGCTTCGACAAGCCCGACCTCGGCTTTGTCGTGCACCTCGGCGCCCCCAGCTCGCCGATCGCCTACTACCAGCAGGTCGGTCGAGCCGGCCGTGGAGTCGACAGCGCGCTCGTCGTGCTCCTCCCCGGTGAGGAAGACCAGCGGATCTGGGAGTACTTCGGCTCGCTGGCCTTCCCCCGAGAAGACCAGGTCCGTGCCACGCTCGACGCCCTGTCCCGGGGGGGCACGCAGTCGGCGCAGGCCCTCGAGACACAGGTCGACCTCACCCGGTCGCGTCTGGAGATGATGCTCAAGGTCCTCGACGTCGACGGAGCAGTCAAGCGGGTCAAGGGCGGGTGGGAGGCGACGGGCCAGGGCTGGACCTACGAGGCCGACCGCTACGCCCGCGTCGAGCAGGCCCGCCTCGCCGAGCAGCGCACCATGCTCGACTACGAGTCGACCGACGGCTGCCGGATGGCCTTCCTGCGCCGCACCCTCGACGACCCAGACCTCCGTCCCGACGAGCGGTGCGGCCGCTGCGACAACTGCGGTGGCTCGACGCTGCCCGCCGCCCCGACGACCGAGCACGTGGCACAGGCCCGCAAGGCCATGGACGTCCCTGGGGTCGTCGTCGAGCCCCGCAGCATGTGGCCCACAGGGATGGCGACCCTCGGCATCGACCTCAAGGGCAAGATCTCCCCCGCCGAGAAGACCGAGCCGGGCCGGGCGGTGGCGCGCCTCGACGGGCTCGGCTGGTCGCAGCCCCTCCGTGAGCTCTTCGCGTCCACGACCCCGGACGGCGAGGTCCCCGTCCACCTCCGACGCGCCGCGGCGCAGGTCCTCGACGCGTGGGACGGGCTCCAGGTCGACGGGGTCGTCTGCGTGCGGTCGACGACGCGACCCGTGCTCGTCGAGCACCTCGCCCGCGGGCTCGCGAAGTACCTGGACAAGCCCTTCGTCGGATTCGTGGGACCTCTCGGCGGCCACGAAGCCCCACCCCGCCACGACGTGAACTCCGCCATGCGCCTCGCCGGGGTGGCGCAGCGCCTCGGCCTCGACCTGACACCCGCAGCGAGCGCAGGCCTGGCAGGACGGTCGATCCTGCTCGTCGACGACCGTGTAGCCTCCGGGTGGACGCTGGCCGTGGCTGGCCGTCTGCTGCGCCAGGCCGGCGCAGGTGCGGTCCTGCCCTTCGTCCTCGCCCAGCAGTAGCCCGGCGACGACCAGCCCCGCCCGCACCCACCCGACCGGGCAGGTGCGGGCGGGATGGATGCGTGCACGAATCTCGTCCAGGCGGGGTTCGACCGGCCAGGCCCACCGAGTGCGTCGTCCGTCACGAACAGCCCTCCGAGGACCGATCCTGTGACCTTAGTCCTAGGTCCGTGCGGCACCTGACCTGGAAACTTGCGACGCCCTGTCTCGGACAGGCCGTCCCTCCGGTCCGTCCCGACCGCGCCACCACCACACCCGGTCTCCGCGACCGGGCCTGGAGAAGATCTTCATGACGTCCTCGACGCCCACCCCTGCCCTGCGTCTGATCGCCGACCCGGGGCCGCTCGGCCTCGCCGGCTTCGCGCTCACCACCTTCGTGCTCTCGATCTTCAACGCCGGACTCCTCGACTCGAGCCTCGAGCCTGTCGTCCTGCCTCTCGCGCTCTTCTACGGCGGGCTCGTCCAGCTGCTCGCCGGCATGTGGGAGCTCGTCAAGAACAACACCTTCGGCGCCCTGGCGTTCTCCTCCTACGGAGCGTTCTGGATGTCCTTCGCGGCCTACGTGAAGTTCGTCGTCCCAGGCCTCCCGGCAGACACGGCCCACCAGGCCACAGGAGTGTTCCTCCTCGCCTGGACGATCTTCACCCTCTACATGACCGTCGTGACGCTGAAGATCTCGGTCGGGCTCATGAGCGTGTTCGTGCCCCTGTCGATCACCTTCGCGCTGCTCACGGTCGGCGCCTTCGCCCAGGCCGAGAGCGTGACGCACGTCGCCGGCTTCTTCGGTCTGCTGACCGCCGGGACGGCCTGGTACAACTCTTTCGCCGGGGTCCTCAATCAGACGTGGAAGCGGGACGTGCTCCCGCTCGGCGTCCGCAGCTGAACCACCCACGTGCGGCTGGACCACCCGCTCGTCCCTGAACCACCCGCTCGCCTGGCCCCCGACCCTGTCGCCGGCCCCTGAGAGGGCAGTCTGGCCGCTGCTCGAGCGGCTGCCAGAGGACCACCGTCAGTGGAGCACCGTCAGGCGAGCACCGAGACGCCCGGCCACGATCTGCTGGCCGGGCGTCTCTGCGTCGTCGTGCCCGAGCGACCAGGTCACAGACTCATGTCCAGCACGACGCGCCCGTCGATCGCGCCCGTCGTCATCCTGGCGAAGATGTCGTTGATCGCGTCCATCGGCTGACGCTCGAAGGTCGTCGAGACGACGCCCCGGCTGAAGAAGTCGACGGCCTCGAGCATGTCGAGCCGCGTGCCGACGATCGAGCCGCGGACGGTCAGACCGCGCAGGACGGTGTCGAAGATCGACAGCGGGAAGTCGCCCGGCGGGAGCCCGACCAGCGACACCGTGCCACCGGGTCGCAGCATGGACAGCGCCTGCGGGAAGGTCTTCTCGCTCACGGCCGTGACCAGAGCCGCCTGAGCACCGCCGACCAGGTCCTGCACAGCCTCGCCAGGGTCGCCGTCGCGGTAGTTGACGACCAGCTCGGCCCCGTACGCGAGAGCGCGCTGGCGCTTCGCCTCGGTCCCGGTCACCGCGATCACGCGGAACCCCATGGCGGCCGCGTACTGGATCGCCATGTGCCCGAGCCCGCCGATGCCCGACACCACCACCCAGTCCCCCGGCCGCGCGCCGGTGACCTTGAGACCCTTGTACACGGTGACACCGGCACAGAGCACCGCGGTGATGCCTGCGGCGTCCGCGCCCTCAGGGATGCGCGGCGCGTAGCGCGTGTCGACGACCATGTACTCCGCGAAGGACCCGTCGACGGAGTAGCCCGAGTTCTGCTGGCTGGCGCAGAGCGACTCCCAGCCCCCCAGGCAGTCCCTGCAGACGCCGCAGGCTGTCGCCAGCCAGGCGTTGCCGATGCGGTCACCGACACGGACACCCGCCGCCGACGGCCCCAGCTCGACCACGCGGCCCGAACCCTCGTGACCCGGGATGAAGGGCGGTACCGGCTTCACGGGCCAGTCGCCACGGGCTGCGTGCAGGTCGGTGTGGCACACCCCGCTGTAGTCGACCTGGACGAGGGCCTCGAAGGGCCCGGGGACCGGGATGGGCACCTCCTCCACGACGAGCGGTGCTCCCAGCTGACGGACCACAGCTGCCTTCATCGTCTCGGGCACGTCCAGGCTCCTTCGGTGAGGTGCCCGACGTGGCTCCAGGCAAGCCCACGAGCGGCGTCCCGACCTGCACCCCGAAGCACGGTGTGACTCAGACCACGAGCCTAGGTGGACTCGTCGCCCTCAGGTCGGGACCTTCATCCCGGCACCGAGAGCCGGGCCGGGTGCCTACTCGTCGACCGTGGGCAGGTCGACCGTGAACGCCGTCCCGATGCCGACCTCGCTCGTCACGTCGAGCCGCCCGCGGTGCGCGACGACGATCGCCTTGGTGATCGCGAGCCCGAGACCGATCCCGGGGACCGAGGCCGACGTCGCCGTCGAGGCTCGGAAGAACCGCGTCGAGAGCTGGTCCAGCTCGGTGTCGGGGATGCCGATGCCCGTGTCGCGCACGGTGATGGTCGCCCGCTGGTCGTGGACGACGAGCGAGAGCGTCACCAGACCGCCCGCCGGGGAGAACTTCACGGCGTTCGAGAGCAGGTTGTCGACGGCCTGCCCGAGCCTGGTCGCGTCTCCGCGGACCACCGTGCTCGCCGACTCGTCCATCACCACCCGCATCTGCACCGAGGCAGCCGCGGCGACAGGCTCGAAGGTCTGGGCCGCGGCTCGCAGCACAGCCTCGAGCTCGGTGCTCTGGTTGATGATCGGGAACCGGCCAGCCTCGACCTGAGCCGTGAACAGCAGGTCTCCGACCAGGCGCAGGAGCCGCTGCGCGTTGCGCTCGGCGACGTCCAGGTACTGCGTCTGCTCGGGTGTGAGCGGACCGTCTTCTTCGTCGCGCAGCAGCTCGAGGTACCCCAAGATCGAGCTGAGCGGTGTGCGCAGCTCGTGCGAGATCATGCCGACGAACTCGTCCTTGAGACGCTCGAACTCACGAGCCTTGGTCATGTCGGTCGCCACGAAGAGATAGCCGACGACGTCGTCGTCGTCCCCGATCCGTTGCGTCGCCGCGACCTGGACGGGCAGCTGAGACCCGTCGGGCCTGACGTAGGTCCACTCCCGCACGTCGGCGGACCCCGTCCCCACGTCGCGGACGAGGACCGCGAAGGCAGCCTCGTCGTCGAGAGGCGTCGCGTCCCCGACCGTGGCGACCTGCTCGCGGAGCTCGTCCGCGACGTGCACGTCGGTGATGACCAGACCTGCCTCGAGGGCTTCGTGCTGCGCGACCCCGAGCATCTTGCAGGCTCCGGGGTTCCACGAGTCGATGCGGCCGGTCAGGTCGGTCCCGATGATCGCCTGCTCGGTGACGGCGTCCCAGAGCCCGGAGAGCTGGCGGCTGACCGCGTTGGCTCGGGTCTCGTTCGTACGGGCCTCCTGCGAGGCGCGCACGGCGTCGACGAGCAGAGAGTCCCGTTGCGCCACGGTCGCCCGCGCGTCGTCGAGCTGGAGCCGCAACCTGCGGGCGACCTCGTTGATGACGAGGGCGACCAGTCCGTAGACCACAGGCGAGAAGAGCACCCGGACGACGTCGGCGCTCTGCTGGAAGTCGGTCAGCAGCAGGGCCGGCCCCTGAGAGGTGGCGACGAGGGTGAGGGCCGCGAGGATCGCGCTGCCCCGCCCGGCCGCCAGCGCGATCCACACGAAGGGCACGAAGAGCATCGCCGAGTACGGCGAACCGACCCCACCGGTCCCGTACCGCACGAGGCCGAGGCCCACGAGCGAGACGATGGGGATGAGGACGGCGAGACGGTCGTCGTAGGTCTTCCACGGCAGCACCACGGCCGCCACGGAGATGGCTACGACCACGAGGACCCCGGAGACCACCATGGTGGTGTCGGAGAGGGCTCCCGAGAGCGGGAGCGTCACCAGTGCGAGCGCGAGCGCCGCCAAGGTCGGGAGCTGGTAGAGGAGCAGACCTGATCGACCAGCCGAGGCCCGTCCGAAGAGCGGGTCAAGCGTCACCTGGTGCTCCGATCATGGACCGGATGATCTCGGACAGCGTCCGCGGGCTGAAGGGCTTGCGCACGAAGGTGTCGGCGCCGGTCAGGACCGCGGACTGGCGTTCGAGCAGGTACACGGAGGCCGAGACCATGATGATCCGGACCTGGGACAAGGAGGCGTCGGCGCGGATGCGCTCGGCCACCTCGACCCCGGTCAGCCCCGGCATCGAGATGTCGAGGACGGCCAGGTCGACGTCACCCTGCGCGATCCGCTGCCAGGCGTCGTCGCCGTTGTCGAAGGACCCGACGATCTCGACGCCCGCGCGCCGAGCGGCGATGGACACCAGACCGAGGATGTCGGCGTCGTCGTCGGCGATCACCACACGTGCTGGAGCACTCATACGAAGAACACCTCTCGGACGACCATGATCACGGCGATCACCGCGACGGCGAGCAAGGCGTACGGGACCATCATGCGCTCTGCGCGGCGGTCCCGGTCGATCTCTCGCTGGAGCTCTTCTCGGGTCGAGCGGTTCATGCGAGGATCCGTCCTGTCTTCTCGGTCTTGTCCCACGACGCGTCGGCGTGCCGGAGCTCCTTGACGTACGAGTCGACGGTGATCGCGCACAAGATCGGACCATACCCCACCAGGTAGACCAGGACGGGCGACACGAACCGCCCGGCCCGGGTCCCGTCGACGACCTTGATCAGCCAGGCCCCGAGCATCGACAGCGTGATCCACGAGTAGACGAACAGCGTCCAGGCCCGCAGGCTCCCCTCGCTCACCTCGACACCGAAGAGCGCCGGGACGTCGTCTTCGAGGAGTCCCGGGAAGAAGGTCGCGACGGTGATGACCACCGAGACCAGACCTGGGAAGAAGATCGCCTCACGCAGGGTCTTGCGGCCTGTCACCGGGTCGAGCGCGATGGTCACCACCATCGTGAAGATGTAGGTGCACGCCGCCAGCGCCCAGAAGGTGCGGAACACCTGGGCGGACACGGGGCTCTCGAGGAAGTACAGACCGACGAGCCCGACCGAGGACAGCACCATGGCGACGGGCTGGAAGGCCACGCCGAACCAGACGAGACCGAAGTCGAGGCTGCCGAGGCGGTTGCCCTCCTGCTTGCGGAACCAGAGCTTGCGGTACATGCGGGTGATGTGGACGTTGCCCCTGCCCCAGCGCAGCCGCTGCTTCCACAGCGCCGCCACGGCCTGCGGCTCTTCGGCGAGCACGACGGCGTGCGGCTCGAAGACCACCGTGCGACCGGCCAGCTGGGTCTTGAAGGTCGTCACGGTGTCCTCGGCGAGGGAGCTCGTGTCGATCCGACCACCGAGCTCCTCGAGGTTCGCCCGCGAGTGCAGCTGGGCGCCGCCCGCGAGGCAGGCCACGGCCCCCATGACGTTCTGGGCGCGACGGGAGGCAGCCTGCGAGAGCGCGTACTCGAGGGCGATGAACCGGGTGAGGTAGTTCTTCTTCAGGCTGCCCTCGCGGATGTACGCCGTCACGGCGCCGACCTTCTCGTCGGCGAGGTGACGGGTCATCTTGCGCAGGGAGTCCGGGAGGTAGACGACGTCGGCGTCCATGATGAGCAACGCCTCCATCCAGTCGTCCTCGAGGATGATCGCGATGCCGTGGTTGAGCGTGTGGGCCTTGCCCTCGCCGCCCTTCGCACGGCGGAGGTGGAACACCTGGCCGGGGTACTGCCGCGCCTTGGCCAGGACGACATCGGGGGTGTCGTCGGTGCTCGCGTCGTCGACCACGTAGACGCGGAGCGCGTCAGCGGGGTACTCGAGGGCCATGAGGTTGTCGATCGACGTCCCGACGACAGCGCCCTCGTTCCAGGCGGGGATGACCACCGCGACGCGCGGCAGGTACGGCGCGGCCTTCGCGTAGTGGTTGCGGAAGGCGTGGAAGGGGATGAGCACGAACTGGTACCCCATCGCGATGATGGGCAGGGCGCCGAGGGCGACGAGGACGAGCAGCACGTAGGTCAGGGTCGTCCCTGCCACGCTCGAAGAGTCAAGCACGAGGGCCTGCCGTCCCGGGGGTCTGGCGCGACGGCACAGCCGACGGCTCGGTGGCAGGCAGGGGCTCAGCGGGCAGAGTCTCCGCAGGCAGGGTCTCAGCAGACAAGGTCTCAGCAGACCAGGTCTCAGCAGGCAAGGTCTCGCCCGAGACCGCGGCCTCGAGGATCGACGGGACACGGACGTACCGTCCGACGTCGCGGGCGTCGTGGCTGTCGGTCGCGACGACCAGCCGGGCTCCGGCGTCGAGGGCGGCACGCACCGAGCGTGGACCCGGGCAGGCCCACTTCTCGTTGACCTCGATCGTGCTGCCCGTCTGGCGCGCGGCCGCGGCCCAGGCGCGCAGGTGCTCGTCGCTGAGGTCGGACTCGTCGAGCCCCACCTTCGGCAGGATCGAGAACCAGTGCGCGAGCTGGATGCCGGGCTGGGTCGTCATCGCGGCGATGCTCGCCTCGACAAGCAGGGAGACGGCGTCGGCGGGGCTCAGGCCGTCCGCGATCCGCTCTCGGGTCTGTGTGGGCGACCACGGGCCGTCGGTCCCGGGGAACTGGTGGTCGCCGACCAGCACGACGTCGAGAGCCCCGCGGCCCACGACGGCGTCGGTGGGAAGGTCGAGCCGGCCCGCCACGTCGAGCAGCTTGGTCTCGACGCCGCACCGGACCACGAGGCCGTCAGGCACGTCGAGGGCGCGGACGGCTGCGACCATCTCGGGGACCCATCCGGTCGACGACCTCACGTGGTCGACGAAGGTCACCTCGGTGAGCCCGACGGTCAGCGCGGCCGCGAGGTTCTCGTGGACCGTGCTCACGGCGTCGTCGGAGAAGGTCGAGTGGACGTGCCCGTCGACAGTGGTCGACGGCAGGGGGCTGCGTGCTGCTGCGGGGCCGTCGGTCACTGCTCCGCCCACGCCTCGTCACGCCCCGAGACGGCCGAGGAGACGATCTCGTCGACGGGGAGGAACACGTCCTCGAGGAAGCGCACGTTGGCGAGCTCGACGAAGTCGACGTGCTCGGGCACAGGGTTGCCGAGCAGCAGGTCGAGGTACAGCGAGGGCATGTCGACGCCAGCCGCGATGGTCAGCGGCATGGCCCCGGGGAACCGAGGGTTGATCTCGAGCAGGGCGGGCACGCCGTCCTTGTCCCGACGCAGCTGGACGTTGGCGACGCCGACGAGACCGACGGCGCGTGCTGCGGCCGAGGCTGCCTCGACGAGCTCGGGGTCGCGGACGGTCCGCCCGGCGATCGAGACACCGGAGTCCACCCGCTCACGGGTGCGCGGGACCGCGGCGACCACGTGGCCGTCGGGCGCGGCCAGCACGTCGACCGAGTACTCGGCTCCGGGCAGGTGCTCCTGGATGATGAGGTCGGAGCCCGTGCCGATGTCCTCGAGCTCGTCGCGGTCGTCGACGAGGCGCACCCCGCGGGAGCCGGCACCACGACGGGGCTTGACGATGACCGGGAAGTCCCAGGGTGCTGCGACGCCGTCGGCGTCGAGGAGCTCGGTCGCCGGGACGCGCAGGGCGCCCTCGCAGGCAGTCGCGAGGGCATGCTTGTCGAGAGTGCTGGCGAGCGTCTCGGAGCTCGGCGCAGCGATCTGGATCCCGTGCGCGGCGAACTCCGTGCGGCGGGCGGCGAGGCCCTCGAGCTCGACGTCGACTGTCGGGAACAGCACGGTGATGCCGTCGTCACGGCACATCCCCAGGACGGTGTCGACGAAGTCCGCCGCCGCTCCGCGCGGCACGATGCGGCGGTGGTCGGCGTCGACGAGGTACAGACCGCTCGCCCACCCGTCCATGTCGGCCGAGAAGACCTCGACGTCGCTGCGGCGCAGCAGAGAGCGCACGACGGCGACCCCTGCGGGCCCGCCGGTTCCGGTGACGAGTACTCGGGTCATGTGTCGGTCCGTCCTGCGTGGGAGTCGGACAGCCGCGTCGCAGCGGTCCTGGAGAGCGGGGAGATGTCGGCCGTGTCGTGCACGACCTCGAGGGGCTCGCAGTAGTCGCCGCCGCCGAACCTCGACCAGTAGCGCGCCGTCGCGATGACGAAGCCCGGCTCGAGGTAGCCGCGGATGTCGACCTGCGAGCCGTAGCTGGCGAGCAGCGCGAGCTTTGCGTCGGTGAAGCCGTCGATCGGCACGAAGCGGGTCGGTCGGAAGTCGATGGTCGCCGACGGCGACTGGAAGCAGCAGACCGTGCGCACGCTGCGGGTGGCGACGACGGCCGCCGAGTGCACCGCCCGGTGGTCCTGGTGCCTGTCGTTGATGCTGTGCGTGTAGACGATGTCCGGCCTGACCTCGGCGACGACCCTCTCGATGATCCCCACCGTCGGGTCGGCTGCGCTGATCCGGGTGTCTTCGAGGTCTTCGAGGAAGAGGCGGGCTCCGAGGCGCTCGGCTGCCAGGAGCGACTCGTCCTGGCGGTCGCTGACCTCGCCGCCACGAGACCCGCGGGACAGCGTCAGCACCACGACGGTGTCGCCGGCTGCCCGGTGCGCCGAGAGGATGCCTCCTACCCCGATCTCGACGTCGTCCGGGTGCGCGCCGATCGCGAGCACGACGGTGGGCCGCTGAGCGGCACGTCGGACCCGGCTCGCCTCGACGATGCGGGTGACGACCTCGACGAGGTGCGCGGCCGAGATCGGCTTGGTGAGGAACTCGTCGGCGTCGTTGCGCAGCGCTGTCACCGCGTAGTCGACCGAGGCGTGGGCCGTCATGACGACGACGGGGACGTCCGGAGACTCGGCACGGAACCTGGCGAGCAGCTCGAGACCGCTCACCCCGGGCAGCTCGATGTCGGTCAGGACGAGGTCGGGGTCGAAGTCGTCGAGCCTGGCAGGGAGGTCGCGAGGGTCGGCGATCGCGAGCACCGTCGCACCGGCGCGCTTCTCGAGGACCGTGGTGAGGAAGAGGAGGACGTCGGGGTCGTCCTCGATCACGCAGACCCTGTACTGGCCTGTTGTGCCCATGTCAGGACAGCCCTTCGTTCGTCGTACCTGCCTGCAGGACGTCCTGCCTGGCCGTTCGGTCGGCAAGGTCGTGCACGTCAGGGTACGGAACGCCCCACGCCGGACTGTGCACGGCGCACGACATTCTCCACGGTACGTCCCAGACCGCGCGACGGAGCGTCGCCTCGCGGATGAAATCACCCGGTCCAGATGTGACGTCCGCCCCTCTGGTCCTTCAGAACCTCACCTGGACGGCCTCACCGTGGGCCGGGAGGTCTTCGGCGTTGGCGAAGGCGACGATCTTCGAGGAGATCTGCCCGAGCGCCTGCTCGGTGTACTCGACCACCTGGACGGCCTTGACGAAGCTGTGCACCCCGAGCCCGCTCGCGAAGTGGGCGCACCCACCCGTGGGGAGGACGTGGTTCGACCCCGCCATGTAGTCGCCGAGGGCGACCGGGGAGTACGCACCGACGAAGATCGCACCGGCGTTCGAGATGCGCTCCGCGACAGCGGCCGCGTCGGCCGTCTGGATCTCGAGGTGCTCGGCCCCGTAGGCGTCGACCACCTCGATCCCCTGCTCGACCGAGTCGACGAGGACGATGGCGGACTGCGGACCGGCGAGGGCCTGCAGGACACGGTCGGAGTGCCAGGTGCCCTCGGCACGGTCCTTGAGGCGGGCCTCGACAGCGCCCGCGAGCTCGACCGAGGACGTGACGAGGACCGAGGCGGCGGCGGGGTCGTGCTCAGCCTGGCTGATGAGGTCGGCCGCGACGTGGTCCGGGTGCGCCGTGCTGTCGGCGAGGATCGCGATCTCGGTCGTGCCAGCCTCGGCGTCGATCCCGACGACCCCGCGGACGAGCCGCTTGGCGGCCGCGACGTAGACGTTGCCGGGCCCGGTGACCACGTTGACGGGCTCGCAGAGGGTCGCGCCGTCCTGCTCCTCGGTGCCACGCGCGCCGTAGGCGAACATCGCGACAGCCTGCGCGCCACCCACGGCGTAGACCTCGTCGACGCCGAGCAGCGCGCAGGCCGCGAGGATCGTGGGGTGGGGCAGTCCGTCGTTCTCGCGCTGGGGCGGGCTCGCGACGGCGAGCGACGGGACACCGGCCTCCTGCGCGGCCACGACGTTCATGATGACCGACGACGGGTACACGGCGAGCCCACCGGGGACGTAGAGTCCCACGCGGCCCACGGGGACCCAGCGCTGGCGGACCTGCGCCCCGGGCGCGAGGTCGACGACGAAGCCCTGGGGTCGCTGGGCGCGGTGGACCGTGCGCACGCGCGAGATCGTCTCTTCGATCGCCTCGCGGACCAGCGGGTCGAGCCCGGCGAGCGCGCTCTCGAAGGCTGCGGCCGGGACACGCAGGTGGTGCGGGCGCACGCCGTCGAAACGCTCGGCGAGGTCGCGGAGCTCGTCGGCGCCGCGGCTGCGCACTGCAGCGATGATCGGGGCCACACGCTCTGCGGCGTCTTCGACCCGGACCTCGGCACGGGGCAGAGCCTCGACGAGCTCACGGGCGGAGAGGGAACGACCACGCAGGTCGAGTCTGTTGATCACCCGACCATCCTAGGCTGGTCTGCTGCGCGCTGACAGACGCGGTCACCGGCTGTGGTGCGCCGCCCGGCCTGGTCGCGAGAAGATGGACCCATGGACCACGTAGAGATCAGCGACGACGTCATCCGCCTCGGGCAGTTCCTCAAGCTGGCGAACCTCGCCGAGTCGGGCGCGCAGGCGCGCGAGCTCGTCGCCGACGGAGAGGTCTCGGTCAACGGCGAGGTCGACACCCGCCGAGGACGCCAGCTGCACAAGGGCGACGTCGTGGTCGTCGACTCCCCCACAGGCCGTGCGAGCGCGACCGTCGCCTGAGGCGACCGGGCGCTCGAGGCCGCGTGAGGCGACCGGCGCTCGGGCTGCAGCCGGTCTCCGGTGCGCTCAGCGCGCCATGTAGCTCGAGCTCATGACCCGGTCCGGCGTGATGACGACGACCACGCGGGCCGGGTTCTCCCGCGGGACCTTGTAACGGCGGGCGTAGCGCTGCTCGGCCTCGAGGACCTCCTCGGGCTCGGTGAGCACGGAGGCTGGGCCCTCGAGGGTGATCCACCGGCCACCCTCGACCTGGCAGACCACGGCGCGTGACGGTCGGCCGTCGGCGGCGGGCCGCCCGGCGTTCTTCGCCTTGACGGTGGTGCCGCTCGTGATGATCCGGACCACGCCGGCATCGGGGTCCCAGGTGAAGCCCACAGGGACGACGTGGGGCGAGCCGTCGGCCCGCAGGGTGGTCAGGGTGGCGAGGTGCCGCTCGGTCACGAACACGTGCTGCTCAGGAGTCAGGTGGATCACCTGGCGAGTCTAGGCACGCCCGGGGCCCAGCGCCCGGTCGGCGACCGACGTCACACCGACCTCACACCGCAGCGCCGTCGCCGACCCCGGGCCTCGCGGCCGCCCTCTCTCGCTCGGGGCGGCCGCCTCCACCTACACCGTGAGGCAGGCCGGCCCGAGCAGCGCCTTGAGCTCACCCGACAGCGCCGAGGACTTCGCGACCCTGTACTGGTCGTGCGCCTGGACCACGGTCGTCTTGCCGGGCTCGGTCACGTGGATCCGCACCTGGGCATCACCCGGGTGGGTCTTCAGAGCGTCGCGCAGCTTGACCACGATCTGCTCGAGGCAGCGGTTGCGCGGGATCGTGATGATCAGCGGAGAGTCCGACCCCGTCGAGATGTCCGGCAGCGAGACCTCCATGGCCTGGAGCTGCATCGTGTCGTCCCGGCGGCGCACCCGGCCGCGGAGCACCACGACCTGGTCCTCGGCGAGGATCGTCGAGTAGGCCATGTAGGTCTCGCCGAAGAACATCACCTCGACACCGCCGTCGAGGTCCTCGATCGTCACGGCGGCCCACGGGTTGCCCTGCTTGGACATCTTGCGCTGGAGCGAGGTGATGAGCCCGGCGATGACCACGGTCGACCCGTCGGGGCGGTCTTCGTCGGTCAGCAGCTTGGCGATCGACACCTCGGCCGCCTGCTGGAGCACGTGCTCGAGCCCGGACAGCGGGTGGTCCGAGACGTAGAGACCGAGCATCTCGCGCTCGAAGGCGAGCAGCTGCTTCTTCTCCCAGTCGGGCAGATCAGGGATGTCGACGCTGAAGGACATCCCGTCGTCGCCCTCGTCGCCGAAGCCTGCGAAGAGGTCGAACTGTCCCTCGGCCTCCTTGCGCTTGACCCCGATCACGGAGTCGACGGCCTGCTCGTGGACCACCTGGAGCGCCCTGCGGGGGTGGTTGAGGGAGTCGAAGGCCCCGGCCTTGATGAGCGACTCGATGGTCCGCTTGTTGCAGACGACCGCAGGCACCTTGTCGAGGAAGTCGGTGAAGGAGGTGAAGGCCTCCTTCTGCTCCCGGGTGGCCACGATCGCGTCGACGACGTTCGCGCCGACGTTGCGCACAGCGGTCAGCCCGAAGCGGATGTCCTTGCCGACGGCTGTGAAGTTGGCGGACGACGAGTTGACGTCCGGCGGCAGCACGGTGATCCCCATGCGACGGCACTCGTTGAGGTACAGCGCCGACTTGTCCTTGTCGTCGCGGACGCTGGTCAGCAGGGCGGCCATGTACTCGGTCGGGTAGTTGGCCTTGAGATAGGCCGTCCAGTACGAGACGACGCCGTAGGCAGCCGAGTGGGCCTTGTTGAAGGCGTAGTCGGAGAACGGCAGCAGGATGTCCCACAGCGCCTTGACCGCGGCCATCGAGTAGCCGCGCTCGATCATGCCGCCCGAGAAGCCCTCGAACTGCTTGTCCAGCTCGGACTTCTTCTTCTTGCCCATCGCACGACGCAGGATGTCTGCCTGGCCGAGCGAGAAGCCTGCGACGATCTGCGCGATCGACATGACCTGCTCCTGGTACACGATGAGCCCGTGCGTGGTCCCCAGGACCTCGGCGAGCGGCTCTTCGAGCTCAGGGTGGATCGGCACGACCTCTTGCAGGCCGTTCTTGCGCAGGGCGTAGTTGGTGTGCGAGTTAGCACCCATCGGACCCGGGCGGTAGAGCGCACCGACAGCCGAGATGTCCTCGAAGTTGTCAGGACGCATGAGCTTGAGCAGCGTGCGCATGCCGCCGCCGTCGAGCTGGAACACCCCGAGCGTGTCACCGCGGGACAGCAGCGCGTACGTGTTCGGGTCGTCGAGGGTCAGCGCCTCGAGGTCGACGGGGTCCTTGCCGTTCATCACGATGTTCTCGAGCGCGTCGTCGAGGATCGTGAGGTTGCGCAGACCCAGGAAGTCCATCTTGATGAGCCCGAGCTCTTCGCACTTCGGGTAGTCGAACTGCGTGATCACGGCGCCGTCCTGCAGGCGCCGCATGATCGGGATGATGTCGATGAGCGGCTCGCTCGACATGATGACACCGGCTGCGTGGACGCCCCACTGGCGCTTCAGGCCCTCGATACCCTTGGCGAGCTCGACCACGCGCTGCGCCTCGGGATCGGCGGCGTGCACCTGGCGGAACTCTTCGGCCTCGTTGTACCGCTTGTCGGCCGGGTCGAAGATCCCGGTGAGGCTGATGTCCTTGCCCATGATCGCCGGCGGCATCGCCTTGGTGAGCTTGTCGCCCATGGCGTAGGGCAGACCGAGCAGACGGCTCGAGTCCTTGAGCGCCTGCTTGGCCTTGATGGTGCCGTAGGTGACGATCTGCGCGACGCGGTCTTCGCCGTACTTCTCCGTGACGTACCGGATGACCTCACCGCGACGACGCTCGTCGAAGTCGACGTCGAAGTCAGGCATGGACACACGGTCCGGGTTGAGGAAGCGCTCGAAGATCAGCCCGTGCACGAGCGGGTCGAGGTCGGTGATGCGCATGGCGTACGCGACCATCGAACCCGCACCCGAACCACGACCGGGTCCGACACGGATGTTGTTGTTCTTGGACCAGTTGATGAAGTCGGCGACCACGAGGAAGTACCCCGGGAAGCCCATCTGGGTGATGACCTTGGTCTCGAAGTCAGCACGCTCGCGCACCTCGGTCGGGATGCCGTCCGGGTAGCGGTACTGCAGCCCGGTCTCGACCTCCTTGATGAACCACGAGGTCTCGTCCTCGCCCTCGGGGGCGGGGAAGTTCGGCATGTAGTTCGCCGCGGTGTTGAAGGAGACCTCGCACTGCTCGGCGATGACGAGCGTGTTGTCGCAGGCCTCGGGCAGCTCTTTCCAGAGTCTGCGCATCTCGGCAGCAGACTTGACGTAGTAGCCGTCGCCGTCGAACTTGAAGCGGTCCGGGTCTGTCAGGGTCGAGCCCGAGTTGATGGCGAGCAGCGCCTCCTGCGAGCCGCTGTCCTCCTGGCGGACGTAGTGCAGGTCGTTCGTCGCGACGATCGGCGCCCCGATGTCCTTGGCGAGGCGCAGCAGGTCCTTGAACACACGCGTCTCGATGTCGAGCCCGTGGTCCATGAGCTCGACGTAGAAGTACTCCTTGCCGAAGATGTCCTGGAGCTCGCCTGCGGCCTTGACGGCCTCGTCGTAGTGCCCCAGGCGCAGACGCGTCTGGACCTCGCCCGAGGGGCAGCCCGTCGACGCGATCATCCCGGCGCTGTAGCGCTCGAGGAGGTCGCGGTCCATGCGGGGCCACTTGCCCATCTGACCCTCGAGCGAGGCGAGGGAGCTCGCCCTGAAGAGGTTGTGCATGCCCTCGTTGTTCCGGGCCCACATCGTCAGGTGGGTGTACGCACCGCGAGCCGACACGTCGTCGCTCGCCTGGCTCGCGTCGCCCCACCGGACACGGGTGTTGTCGAAGCGCGACGTGCCAGGGGTCACGTAGGCCTCGACGCCGATGATGGGCTTCACGCCCGCGTCGGTCGCCTGCTTCCAGAAGTCGTAGGCCCCGAAGAGGTATCCGTGGTCTGTCGTCGCGATCGCGCTCTGCCCGACCCGCTTGGTCTCCTCGAAGAGGTCGCCGAGACGGGCTGCCCCGTCGAGCATCGAGTACTCGGTGTGCACGTGGAGGTGGACGAAGTCCTCAGAACGAGGTGGCGCAGACGACATGCGACGAGTCTAGATCGCCTCGGCGGACGACTCGCCGGAGGCCGGTGTGGGACTTCTCCCACGTCCGGGGGCTGGACAGGATCAGGCTGTGCCGTCGACGGTCTTGACGGCGTCCCGGTGCCAGATGTTCTCGTCGAGATAGCGGTGCGAGTCGTCGACGACGTAGCCCTGCCGCTGGTAGAAGCCGATGGCCTGCTCCTGCGCGCTGAGCTCGACCCGCACCTGCGAACCCCGAGGGGTTCGCTCGGCAGCGAGGGTCTCGAGGGCACGCATGAGCACAGCACCGACTCCCGAGGAGCGCCACGGTGCACGCACCGCGAGACGTCCGATGTGGAGGGCGTCAAGGTGCTCGGCGTCGGTCAGGAGCCGGCCGGTGCCCACGGGCTCGGGCGGCTCGACGCTCGTGTCCACGACGATCACGTGCTGGGTGGTCGGCGCGCGGTCGGCCGCGTCGAGCTCGGCGTCGGCTGACACGCCCTGCTCCTCCACGAAGACCTCGAAGCGGATCGAGAAGGCGGCCTGGAGCTGCTCCTCGGACGACACCGTGAGCACGCGCAGCGCGCTGCGGTCTCGCGTCGCTCCGCCGCCCGCGGTCTGCCCGGGTGCGGACCTGTCGCTCTGCACCTGGTCGCCGGCGGGCCGGTCGGCAGGACTCTGGGCGTCAGGGGTCTGGTCGGCGGCGGTCACCGGTACGCCCCGCGGACGACCTCGAGGGCTGCGGCCAGGTCGTCCGGGTACTCACTGACGACCTCGACCCACTCCCCCGTCGACGGGTGCTCGAAGCCCAGCCGCTTCGCGTGCAGCCACTGGCGTGTCAACGAGACCTTCTCCGCGAGGCGCGGGTCGGCGCCGTAGGTGAGGTCGCCGACGCAGGGGTGGCGCAGCGCAGAGAAGTGCACACGGATCTGGTGGGTGCGGCCGGTCTCGAGGTGCACCTCGACGAGGGAGGCGGCCGAGAGCATCTCGAGCACCTCGTAGTGGGTCACCGAGGGCTTGCCGTCGGCGACGACCGCGAACTTGTAGTCGTGGTTCGGGTGGCGTCCGATCGGGGCGTCGATGGTCCCTGTGGTCGGCTCGGGGTGCCCCTGGACCAGCGCGTGGTAGACCTTCTCGACAGTGCGCTCCTTGAAGGCGCGCTTCATCACCGAGTACGCGTGCTCGCTCTTCGCCACGACCATGAGACCTGAGGTCCCCACGTCCAGGCGGTGGACGATGCCCTGGCGCTCCGCGGCACCTGACGTGGCGATCGTGTATCCGGCCGCGATCAGCGCACCCACCACGGTGGGCCCTGTCCAGCCGACCGACGGGTGCGCGGCGACACCGACGGGCTTGTCGATGACCACCACGTCGTCGTCGTCGTACATGATCTTCATGCCCGGCACGGGCTCCGCGACGACCACGGGACCGGCCTGAGCCGGCGTGTCCGGGAGGTCGACCTCGATCCACGCGTCCGGGGTGAGCCTGTCGGACTTGCCGACCTGACGACCGTCGACGCGGACGCCGCCGTCTGCGGCGATCTGGGCAGCGACGGTCCTCGACAGACCGAGCATCCGCGCGAGGGCGGCGTCGACCCGCTCGCCGACCAGACCGTCCGGGACGGGCAGGGTGCGCGTGGTCATCGCTCGTCCCCCGGCTCTGTCGGGGTCACCGGCGTCGCCGTCTTCTCGGCGACCACGTCGTCCTCGCCCCGCCGTCCGTCCGGACCGATGCCGCGCAGCGCCAGGTACCCGATGAGGACCGCTGCGACGACGATCGCGATGTCTGCGACGTTCCCGATGAAGGGCCCGTAGTCGATGAAGTCGACGACGTGCCCGGTGAGGAACCCGGGCTCGCGGAACAACCGGTCCCCGAGGTTGCCGAGCGCGCCTCCCAGGACCAGCCCGAGCGCGAGGGCCCAGGCTGTCGAGCGGATCTTGCGGGCCGTGACGATCACGAACACGACCACGCCTGCGGAGAGCAGGCTGAGGATCCACGTCTGACCGCTCGCGATCGAGAGCGCTGCGCCGGGGTTGTAGATCAACCTCAGCTGGATCAGCTCGCCGATGAGCGGCTTCGGCATGGCGCCGACCTCGAGGGCCGACTGCGCCCACATCTTGGTGAGCTGGTCGACGAGCAGCACGACCGCGGCGAGACCGAGGATCCCTGCGAGGACCCTGCCTGTCCGGTGGGTCGCGGGCGCTGGTGCGGCCTCAGCCGCACCCCCCGACGAGATGCTGTCGTCTGGTCCGGTGTTGTCGTCCTGATCGATCACCCGTGAAGTCTCCCACGGGCACAGACCGTGCGAAGAGCCGTCCCGCTCAACGGCGCTCTTCGCGCTGCTTGCAGGTGACGCAGAGGGTGGCGCGGGGGAAGGCCTGCAGACGCGCCTTGCCGATCGCCTCGCCGCACGACTCGCAGGCACCGTAGGTCCCCGCGCCGATACGGGCGAGCGCCCGGGCGTTCTGCGCGAGCAGGTCGCGGGTGTTGTTGACGAGGGTGAGCTCCTGCTCACGCTCGAGGGCCGACGAGCCAGAGTCGGCCTGGTCGTCCCCGGCGCCGTCACCGGAGTTGCGCAGCAGCTCGGAGAGCTCCTGGTCCGCTGCCGTGAGCTCGGCGCTCAGGCGCACGTTCTCGGCGATGAGGTCGTCAGCGAGCGTCTCGACCTCGGCGCCGGTCCAAGGCTCCTCACCCTCGCGGACAGGGAAGGACTTGACGTCCTCGGAGAGGGTCGGGAACTGGTCCTTGGCGGGGGCGTTGCTGATTGCGTCTCGGATCGACATCACGGCCTCTTTCGTAGAAGTGAGCCGAGGTTAATCGGCACAGCCGGTGCACGCAATCCACCACGCCGCATTGCGCGGAGAGGTGAATCGCGGGCACCGGCTGAGGGCCGTGCGGTCGTGCAGGCGCGGAGCGCAGGGGCGTCAGATGCCCTGCTTGTCCTGACCAGAGGGGCCGCCGCTCGGGAGCGCGCTGCCACGGTTGTCGAGGTCGCCGAGCAGGTTCTGCAGGTAGCTCTTGAGACGGGTGCGGTAGTCGCGCTCGAAGATCCGCAGCTCGTCGATCTTGCGCTCGAGGAGCGAACGCTCCTGCTCGAGCTGGGACAGCGTGCGAGAGGAGGTCTCCTCGGCCTCGCGGACGATGCGGTTGCCCTCGCTCTTCGCCTCGGCGATGAGTCGGTCACCCTCCTCCTGGCCGGCACGGACGTGGTCGTCGTGCAGCTTCTGGGCCATCTGGATGATCCCGGTGGCCATCTCGGGCTCGCGGGGCGCCAGGGCCGGGGCTGCGACAGGGGCGGGCTCGGCCGCAGGTGCCGGCTTGGGCTCCTCGGGAACCTTCTCGACCGAGACCGGGCGGGGCTCGGAGGCCTGCTGCGCGTTGGCGCGGCTGAGCTCCGCGACGCGCCGCTCGGACGCCTCGAGCTTCGCCTTGAGGTCGTCGTTCTCTGCGTACAGCTCGCGGAGCGTCGTGAGGACCTCGTCGAGGAAGTCGTCGACCTCGACGACGTCGTACCCCTCTCGGAACTTCGTCGCCGGGAACTTCTTCGTCAGGACGTCATCTGCAGTGAGCAGTGCCACCATCGTCATCACCTCTAGTACTCGCGCTGGTCTTTTCGGTCAATCCACCGACCGCCACAGGTCACGCTAGCGGACGATTGCTCGTGCGCGCGCCCTGCGACCCTCTCCGGTGGGGTGGAGCAGTTACGAAGTCGTCGTCCTCCTCGGGGCAGATCCCCTCATCTCGCCCCCAGGACGAGCAAGAGCTGCAAGAGGAAGGAGACCCCGAAGAAGAGGATCAGCATGCCGACGTCTAGCCGGATCTGGCCGATCGTGAGCGGCGGGATGTACCGTCGCAAGAAGCGCAGGGGCGGGTCGGTGAGGCTGAACACCACCTCCGCCAGGACCAGCACGACCCCTCGGGGGCGCCAGTCACGGGAGAACACCTGCACCCACGAGAAGATGACCCGTCCGAAGAGGGTCAGCAGGTACAGGAAGCACACGAGCGCCAGCAGGTTGAAGATCACGTGCTAGCTCTGGTTGTAGAAGGCTGGGCCGGAGGTCTTCTCCTGCGCCTGCTCCTGGCCAGCCGACACCTCGACGTGCTCGGGCGAGAGCAGGAAGACCTTGCTGGTCACCCGCTCGATCGCGCCGCGCAGCCCGAAGATCAGACCTGCCGAGAAGTCCACGAGGCGCTTGGCGTCCGCGTCGTCCATGTCGGAGAGGTTGATGATCACCGGGGTGCCGGAGCGGAAGGCCTCGCCGATCACGCGCGCGTCGTTGTAGGAGCGGGGGTGCACGGTCGTGATGCGACGGAGCTCGGACGAGGCGACGGCCTGCACGTGGCTCTCCCGTCGTGCGACGGAACGGTTGATCGGGGTCACTTGGGCCTCGTACTCCTCAGCCACGTCCGCACCTACCTCGTCGTAGTCGTCGTACTCGTCGTAGTGCTCCTGCTCGACCTCGCCTCGATCGTCTGCGAGGCCTAGGTACAGCATCGTCTTGCGCAGCGCTCCAGCCATCGCCATCTCTCCGTTCCGCGTCAGTCCGATCAGCCCTTCTCCGGGACTCCCGGATGCTGACGGTGGAATCACGCTATCCCAGCGCTCGGGAGCCGCGTCCGCGACACGCCCGACGACAGAGCACATTCAGGTCTGTGACCTGCGGGCTCCGACGACACCAGCGAAGCGGCCTGTGGCCAGGCCGTCTGCGCTCGCCCGGCGGTGCGAGAAGAACGCGTCGTCCGTGCGGGTGCAACGGTCCACGTGCACCACCTGCGTGACACCGGCGTCGGCGAGCTGGGCCAGGACCCCGCGCGGCAGGTCGAGGCCCGGGGTGCCCCAGCCCGTGGTCGCCCACGTGGCGGGCGCCGCAGCCGCGACGCGCTCGCGCAGGTCCGCGGGCACCTCGTAGCAGCGGCCGCACACCGACGGACCGACCGCCGCGCGGATCGAGGCGATGTCGGCCCCGGCGGCGACCATCGCCCCGACAGCCTCGCCCACCACGCCGAGCTCGACCCCCGGCCGGCCCGCGTGGACCGCCGCCACGACACCCGACGAGGGGTCCGCCAGCAGGACGGGCACGCAGTCGGCGACGTAGACGCCGACAGGGGCGTCGACCACTCTCGACACGAGGGCGTCGGCCTCGGTCGACGCTCCGAGGGCCGGAGCAGACGGGACGCCTGGGCTGCCGCTCCCGGGCAGCACGGCGACAGCCCGCCCGTGGACCTGCGAGACGAAGGTCACGCGGGCGCCCGCGGCCCGGTCGACCAGCTCCCTGTTGCGGCTCACGTGCGCAGAGTCGTCCCCCACAGCCGTGCCGACGTTGAGGGACGCCCAGGGTGCTCTCGACACTCCCCCGGCCCGTGTGGTGAAGAACGCACGGATCCCGGGCCCGAGGTCGACCTCGAGCACCGGGATCTGTGGTGCGTGCTGCATGGGGTGCGGTGTGCTACTTGAGGAAGTCCGGCACGTCGAGGTCGTCGACGCGGCGACGCGGCGGCTCCTCCTCGAAGATCCGGGGGACCTCGAGCTGACCCGTGCGCTGCACGGCGTCAGGGTCGGTCGACATGTAGGCCGGGACCGGTCCCGTCGCCCCGGGCTCGGGCTGCCAGGCCGGGGCCGCAGCGGCGGGGCGCTGCTGCTGCGAGGGGTCCACGGGCGCAGCGTCCGAGGAGTCGAAACCGGAGTCGAGCGGCACCACGGGGCGCGCGAGCGCGTGCACACCCGTCGTCGTGGGCACGGGCTCGGCAGCCGCGGGCGCAGCCTGCGACGGAGCGTGCTGCTGGGCAGCAGGCTGGCCCTGGGGCTGACGCACGTCCTTGCGGGCGTGCGGCGAGCCGCCGTCGAAGCCTGCGGCGATCACCGTGACGCGGACCTCGTCGCCGAGGGCGTCGTCGATGACCGTACCGAAGATGATGTTCGCCTCGGGGTGCGCGGCCTCGTGCACCAGGCGGGCGGCCTCGTTGATCTCGAAGAGGCCGAGGTCGGAACCACCCTGGATGCTCAGCAGCACGCCGTGCGCGCCGTCGATGCTGGCCTCGAGGAGCGGCGAGGAGATCGCGAGCTCCGCAGCCTGGACCGCGCGGTCGTCGCCGCGTGCCGAGCCGATGCCCATGAGAGCGCTGCCCGCGCCCTGCATGACCGACTTCACGTCGGCGAAGTCGAGGTTGATCAGACCCGGTGTGGTGATGAGGTCAGTGATGCCCTGGACACCCGAGAGCAAGACCTGGTCGGCCGAGTGGAAGGCGTCGAGCGCCGACACGTTGCGGTCCGACATGGAGAGCAGGCGGTCGTTCGGGATGACGATGAGCGTGTCGACCTCGGCGCGGAGCGCGTCGATGCCGGACTCCGCCTGGGTCGCGCGGCGGCGTCCCTCGAAGGTGAACGGGCGCGTCACGACACCGACGGTCAGCGCGCCGAGCGAGCGGGCGATCCGGGCGACGACGGGTGCGCCACCGGTCCCGGTGCCACCACCCTCGCCCGCCGTCACGAACACCATGTCGGCGCCGCGCAGGACGTCCTCGATCTCTTCCTCGTGGTCTTCGGCAGCCTTCTTGCCGACCTCGGGGTCGGCTCCGGCGCCGAGCCCACGGGTGAGCTCGCGGCCGACGTCGAGCTTGACGTCCGCGTCGGACATCAGCAGCGCCTGTGCGTCGGTGTTGATGGCGATGAACTCGACACCCTTGAGCCCGACCTCGATCATCCGGTTCACGGCGTTCACTCCGCCGCCGCCGATGCCGACCACCTTGATCACTGCTAGGTAGTTTTGCGGAGTTGTCACGTCCGTGCCTCTCGATCTGTGAACCCTAAACCTTCACCCTCAAGTAGAGGGTTATAGTTATGTCAGGTTGTGCTAGGCGTGACGCTATGCGGGCGGCACGCTCGGAATCAACGACCCACCCCGCGTGTCGGGCAGATACTTTCTCTCTTCGGCCGCGGCGACCCGTTCATGAGCAGCCGCGGTCCTGTCCTGCGCTGTCCTGGCACCGCTCGCCTCGCGTGCGGACCCACCTCACCGGGTGATCGGGAAGGTCGGTGCCGACACGTCGAACACCTGGGACCCCGCGCTCACCTCGTTGCCGCGCAGCGTCGCGAGCACCTGCACCTTGAGCGCCGAGTCCGACGACGCACCCCACTCCACGACCACGCCGCTGCGCAGCGTGAGCGTCACGGCGTCCTGGGTCTGGGCGGCGATCGAGCCGACCTCGGCCGAGAGCTCGGGCGGCAAGGACTCGAGGACGGCCAGCGCGGCGTCGAGGGTGCGCGTGTCGTCACCCGTGAGCGGGATGGTGATGACGGGCAGCTCGGCAGGTGCCTCTGGCACCGTCGAGACCGTCACCGCGTCACGGTCCAGCAGCGCGAACCCACCCTCGACGGGGACCGACGCGACAGGCTCACGAGCCACCACCCGGACCGACAGACCGCTCGGCCACTGGCGCACGACGGACACGTCACGGATGTTCTGGACGCCCATGACCTCGTCGTGCACGTCGGAGGTGCTCAGCAGCGCGAGCGAGGTGCCCTCGTGCTGGGCGACCACGGCCACGACAGCCGCCATGTCCACTGTCGTGCCGCTCCCCTCGACCACGAGATGGTCCGGGTCGAAGGCGAACAACGACGACGCGAAGAGGACCCACGACCCACCGAGGAGCAGCGCGACACCGACGGTCCACGCGGCGACCTTGCGGACGAGCCTGTGCCGTCGCATCGACTTCTGCTCGGCGAGGCGCTCGGCCATCCCGGTCGAGAGGACGGCGACCTTGGGGGCGCCGACGACCGGAGAGGGCCTGGACACTGGTGCTGCGACCTGAGAGCCGGTCTCGGGGCGCGCACCCCGCGAACCTGCCCGGCGACCCGTCGGCACCAGGGTGCGCCCGGTCGGCGGTCCGCCCGCGGTCGACGGCGGAGGGGGTACAGGGCCCGGGCGCGTCGTCGAGCCGTCTGTCGACGGTCGCGGGCGGGCAGTCGACGAGACCGAACGGCCTGTGGGCTGCGGTGTGGGCTGGCGCGACGTACCCGCACCTGACGCCGGTGCCGAGGTCCGAGGGGTCCGGCCTGTCGCCGGTCGAGCAGACGACGGTCGACCAGAGGTCGGCTGACCTGATGCCGCCCGCACAGACCCTGTCCGGGCCTGGGTCTGGGAGCCTGTGCCGGAGGCACCGGGAGCCGCGGGGCGCCGTCGCGGAGCGCGCCCCTGCGCCGGGCCGTCGTGACTCTGCCCGCGCTGCTGGGACTGCGCCTCGGGTCCGCCAGCCTTCGGGGGACGCTTCTCGCTCCCCTGCGCCGCGCGGCCGGAGGTCGGGCGGCTGGTCACGGGGCGGCCCTGTGCTCCCCGGTCTCCCACGCTGCCGGCCGGTGCGCCGCGGTCGGGCTCCTCACCGGCTGCCCGGGGACGCGGACGCGGTGCCGACGGTGGTCTCACACCGCTCCCTCGGCCGGGCGCGCGCCCTGCGCGGGGCCCTCCGCCGGGAGCGAGCCCTGCTCGACCCGGGTCCGCAGCACGTCGAGCACCACGGCACCCATCTCCGTGACGTCACCGGCACCGACCGTCAGCACGAGGTCCCCCGGCTGCGCCCGTCCGGCGAGCGTCGCGGCGCCCTCGGTGCGGTCGGCGACGACAGAACCGGTCCCGGTCATCCGCTCGACGAGCAGCCCGGGCCCGACGGCGGGGTCAGGGTCTTCCCGGGCGGCATAGATGTCGCAGACGACCACGTCGTCGGCGAGGTCGAGGGCCTCGGCGAACTCCTGGGCGAAGATCCGTGTCCGGGAGAACAGGTGCGGCTGGAACAGCACGCGCAGCCGTCCGTCCCCCACGAGGGCGCGAGCAGCGCGGAGCAGCGCGGCGACCTCTGTCGGGTGGTGCGCGTAGTCGTCTACCACGTGGACGCCGCCGACGGTGCCACGGGACTCGTAGCGGCGGCCTGTGCCACGGAAGGCCCACAGCCCGGCAGCAGCTGCCGCCGGGTCGACACCCAGGCGGACCGCGACGAGCAGCGCCGCCGTGGCGTTGAGCGCGTTGTGAAGACCCGGCGCGCGGAGGCGGACCGTGAGCGAGGCAGCCCCGGTCGCGGCGGCGGCGTCGGCCGCCCTCCCGGCGAGCGTCACCTCGAAGGAGCTCGTCCCGTCGTCTTCGACCCTGTACCCGGAGACGAGGGCGTCCGAGCCTGCAGAGGTCCCGTACGTGACGACGGCTCCGCCTGCGGCGCCGTGGCGTCGCGCGAGCTCGGCAGCGCCGGCGTCGTCGGCGCAGGCCACGAGGACACCACCGGGCACGACGTGCGCGGCGAACTCGACGAAGGCCTGCTCGAAGGCCTCGCGCGTCCCGTAGTGGTCGAGGTGGTCGGGCTCGACGTTGGTCACCACGGCGACCGTGGGCCTGTAGGCCAAGAAGGAGCCGTCGGACTCGTCGGCCTCGGCGACGAGGACGTCCCCGGAACCCGAGTGCCCACCCGGGACAGCGCCGGTCTCGGTCAGCACCGAGCCGCCGATCGCGAAGGAGGGGTCGAGACCAGCCTCCCGCAGGACGACAGCGGTCATCGCGGAGGTGGTCGTCTTGCCGTGCGCCCCTGCGACCGCGACGGCGCGGGACCCCGACATGAGGATCGCGAGGGCCTGCGACCTGTGCAGCACCCTCAGGCCTGCAGCGTGTGCCGCGACCAGCTCGGGGTTGTCAGGGCGGACCGCGCTCGAGAGCACCAGGGTCTGCGCCCCTGCGACGTGCGCTGCGTCGTGGCCGACCCACACCTGGATGCCTGAGGCCACGAGGGCGTCTGTGACAGCGCTGCGGCGGGCGTCGGTCCCCTGCACACGCGCACCGCGGGCGGCGAGGAGCTGCGCGACGACCGACATGCCGGCCCCGCCGATCCCGACGAGGTGCACTGTCCCGAGGTCGGCGACGGTCAGACCCTCTGTGCTCGACGTACTCATCGTCCACCCTCCTCGGCAGCGCGCTCGACGAGGGCGACGACGGCCGCCGCGGCATCCGGGACGCCCACACCGGCCGCGGCTGCGGCCATCCGCGACAGGGCGGCGGGATCGGCCACGAGCGGCAGCACCTCGGCGCGGACCCACGGCGCCGTGAGGTCGGCGTCGGCGACCAGCAGCCCTCCTCCGGCCTCTACGACGGCGGCTGCGTTGAGCCGCTGCTCCCCGTTGCCGACGGGGAGCGGGACATAGACGGCCGGCAGACCGAGCGCCGCGAGCTCGCAGACGGTCCCGGCGCCCGAGCGGCAGACCACGAGGTCCGCGACGGCATAGGCCAGGTGCATCTCGTCGAGGTACTCCCGGACCAGGTAGCGGGGCACCCCGTCGACGGCGAGGCCGGCGACCGCCGCCTCGACGGGCTCGGACTTGCCTCGCCCCGTCAGGTGGAGCACCTGGACACCGGCCGACGTGATCTCGGCCGCGAGGGCAGAGATGGTCTCGTTGAGGCGCTGCGCGCCGAGGGACCCGCCCGTGACCACCAGGACCGGCATGCTCGGGTCGAGGCCGAGTCGCTCGGCCGCGGAGCGGCGCGAGGCTGCGGCGTCGGCCGCCCGCTCCTCGACCAGGGCGGCGATCTCGCGGCGCAGCGGCAGCCCGGTGACGACGGCGCCCTGGAGCGCAGTCGAGGGGAAGGTCACAGCCACCGCGCGTGCCCAGCGAGCACCGAGCCGGTTCGCGAGGCCGGGACGGGCGTTCTGCTCGTGGATCACCACGGGCACGCCACGACGCCGAGCAGCCAGGTAGGCCGGGGTCGAGACGTAGCCCCCGAAGCCGACGACCACCTGCGCGCCGCTCGAGTCGATCGCGTCGCCAGCAGCCTTGACGGCCGCGCGCAGACGTCCGGGCAGCCGGAACCATGCCGCGCTCGGGCGGCGGGGCAGGGGGACCTTCGGGACGACCGCGAGCGGGTAGCCGCGGCTCGGGACCAGCTCGGCCTCGAGGCCCTCACGGGTGCCGAGCACGGTGATGGAGACCCCGGGGCTCGTGCGCGCGACCTCGTCGGCCACGGCGAGCAAGGGGTTGACATGGCCGGCGGTTCCGCCGCCGGCCAGCAGGACAGACTTCAGCACGTGCTTCTCACTTGTCGTCAGAGGTGGTCGGTCGTCCGCCGCGGCGCCAGGTGGCTCCGCCCACGACGGCGATCGAGCGGCGGACGACGCTCGACCTGGCGGCGAGAGCCTCACGGGCACCGGGCTCGTCGCGCGCGAAGGAGATGACGATGCCGAGGGCCAGCATCGTGGCGATCAGGGCCGAACCACCGGCCGAGACCAGCGGCAGCGGGACCCCGATCACCGGGACGAGCCCGATGACCACGCCGATGTTGATGAGGGCCTGGCCGATGATCCAGCAGCCGATGGCAGCGGTGGTGATCTTGACCATCGGTTCGGGGTGGCGACGGATGATGCGCACCATCGCGATCCCGAGGATCGCGAAGAGCAGCAGCACCAGCAGGGTCCCGAGCAGACCGAGCTCTTCGCCGATCACCGCGAAGATGAAGTCGTTGTGCGCCTCGGGCAGGTACGACCACTTCTCGCGGCTCGCGCCGAGGCCGACCCCGGCGAAGCCCCCCGACCCGAGCGCCTCGAGGCCGCGCTGGGTCTGGTAGCCGATGCCCGAGGGGTCGGCGGTCTCCCCGCCGAAGATCGCGAAGATGCGCCCCGCACGGTTGCTCGTGCTCGCCGCGATCGCGACCAGGCCAGCCGTGACGACGGCGAGCACCGTGAAGATCCGCATCGGCACGCCAGCGACGAACAGGGCTCCCGCGACGAGCAGGACGAAGATGAGGGCTGTCCCGAGGTCCTTGCCGACCATCACGAGACCGACGACGACACCCACGGCCGGTCCGGCCGGGATCGCCACGTGCTTCCAGTCGTGCAGCAGGTCCTGCTTGCGTGCCAGCACCACACCGAGCCACACGGCGAGGGCCACCTTGGAGAACTCTGAGGGCTGGATGGTCAGGCCCGGGCCGAGGCTGATCCAGTTGAGGTTTCCCTTGGTGCCGACCGCGAGCGGCGTGAAGATCAGCAGCTGGAGGAAGATCGCCACAGCCAGCGCCGGCCACGCGATCCGGCGGTAGCCGCCGGGACGGATCCGCGAGGCGACGATCATCAGCGGCAGGCCCATGAGCGCGAACTGCGCCTGGTTGAGGAACACCTTGTACGGGGAGTCCCCGGCCGCGAGCGAGTCGACGGACGAGCTCGAGAGCACCATGACCAGACCGAGCACGAGCAGCAGGGCGCTCGCGCCGACCATGAGGTAGTAGCTCGTGACCGCGCTGTCCCAGTGGGAGGCCCACGAGTCTCGCAGGGTCTGACGAGGGACCGCCGAGGCGGTCTGGCCCTTGCGCTCGATGCTCGGGCTGGTCATCGCCCGTCTCCGACCCGCCCGAGGAGGAGCCGGGTCTGCTCGGCGAAGGCGTCGCCGCGCGCGGCGTAGGACGCGAACTGGTCCATCGAGGCGCAGGCAGGGGCGAGCAGCACCGTGTCACCCGGCCGGGCCAGTCCGTGAGCGGTCTCTACCGCGCGCTGCATCACCGTCCCAGTGTCACCAGGATCGACCTCGACCACGGGGACGTCGCCCGCGTGTCGACCGAGCGCGTCGAGGAGGGCGCTCCTGTCGGCGCCGATGAGCACGACAGCACGGAGCCTGTCGGAACGTGTGCGGACGAGCTCGTCGAAGGTCGCCCCCTTGGCCAGACCACCGGCGACCCACACGACGGTCCCGGGCGCGAAGCCGCCGAGGGAGGCCGAGGCGGCGTGGGCGTTGGTGGCCTTGGAGTCGTCCACGAAGGCCACGGTCCCGGCGCCGCCCGCGGCGGGGACCTGCGCGACCGTCGCGATGCGGTGCGCGCCCGGCCTGAAGCCTCGCAGCCCCTCCCGGACCGAGCCCGCGTCGACACCGTAGGCGCGTGCCAGCGCCGCGGCGGCGAGGGCGTCGAAGACGACGTGGGAGGGCACAGCCCCGTCGGGACCGGCCAGGTGCGCGAGGTCGTCGAGCGACCCGAGCTCGGCGGCGCTGTCGTGGCGACGCGGGTCGTCCGCGGGGACGTGGAAGGCCCTGTCGCACAGCACGCCCTCGACGAGACCGACCCCGGAGCGCCCCGGGGCGCCGACGGTCACACCGACGGCGCGCGCTCCCTCGACGACGTCGGCGTCGCGCACGAGCTGCTCGGTGAGGGGGTCCTCGACGTTGTAGACGCAGGCGACCTGGGCCTGGTGGTAGACCTTGCCCTTCGCCGCGGCATACTCCTCGAAGGTCCCGTGCCAGTCCAGGTGGTCGGGTGCGACGTTGAGCACCGCGCCGGCCAGCGGCGACATGGACGTGGTGAAGTGGAGCTGGAAGCTCGAGAGCTCGATCGCGAGGACCTCGAGCGACGGGTCGACCACGGCCTCGACGAGCGGGCGTCCGACGTTGCCGACGGCTGCCGCCGCGCGGCCGTCGGCCTCGAGGATCGAGAGCAGCATCTCGACGGTGGTCGTCTTGCCGTTGGTGCCGGTGAGGGCGAGCCACGGCGCGGGCTCACCGGTCGCCGCGGACGGCACGCGCAGGCGCCAGGCCAGCTCGACCTCGCTCCAGACCGGGACACCAGCCGCCGCCGCGTCGACGAAGACCTGCGAGGTCGGTCGCCACCCGGGGGACGCGACCACGACGTCGAAGGACGCGACCTCCTCGGCGCCGATGGACGCGAGGTCGGCCTCGGGGTCCCCTGCGTCGAGCGTGACCACGCGCGCGGCGCGGGTGCGCAGCACCGAGGCCACGGCCCGGCCGGTGACGCCGTGACCGGCGACGAGGACCGCGAGCTCGGTCAGCGGACCCAACCCACGACCCACTCTGCGTAGAAGATCCCGAGGCCGAGGGCGGTGAAGAGCGCGGCGATGATCCAGAACCTGATGACGATCGTCACCTCACCCCACCCCGACAGCTCGAAGTGGTGATGGAGCGGGGCCATCTTGAAGACCCGCTTCCCGGTCATCTTGAAGAACCCGATCTGGATCACGTCCGAGAGGACGACGAGCACGAAGAGGCCGCCCATGATGATCGCGAGCAGCTCGGTGCGCGAGAGGATCGACAGACCGGCGAGCGCACCTCCGAGGGCGAGGGAGCCCGTGTCGCCCATGAAGATCTGGGCTGGCGACGCGTTCCACCAGAGGAAGCCGAAGCACGCACCCATGATCGCGGCCGCGACGATCGCGAGGTCGAGGGGGTCACGGACCTCGTAGCAGCGCGGTCCGACCGAGCCCGCGAACTGGCAGTTCTGGTTGAGCTGCCAGATCGAGACGATGACGTAGCCGCCGAAGACGATGAGCGAGACGCCCGTCGCGAGGCCGTCGAGACCGTCGGTGAGGTTCACGGCGTTGGACCACGCGGTGATGATGAGGTTGGCCCAGAGCACGAAGAGGATGAGGCCGAGGGTCACCCCCGCGAAGGCGAGGTCGATGTTCGTGTCACGGATGAACGACACGCTCGTGGACGCCGGGGTCCGCAGGTTCGCGTTGGGGAACTGCAGGGCCAGCACGGCGAAGGTGATCCCGACGATCCCCTGACCGACGATCTTCCACCGCGCGGACAGCCCGAGGCTGCGCTGACGGGAGATCTTGATGTAGTCGTCGAGGAAGCCGACGAGGCCGAGGCCCGTCATGAGGAAGATCACCAAGACCGAGGAGACCGAGGGCAGGCGTCCTGAGACGATCGACGCCGCCGCCCAGCCGGCGAGGGTCGCACCGATGATGACGACACCGCCCATGGTGGGCGTCCCGCGCTTGGTGAAGTGGGCTGTGGGCCCGTCCTGACGGATGAACTGGCCGTAGTTGCGCTTGACGAGCAGCTTGATGAACAGCGGGGTCCCGAGCAGCGCGACGAGCAGCGAGACGGAGACGGAGGCGAGGACGGCGATCATGCTGTCACCGCCGTGAGGGAGTCACCCAGGCGCCACAGACCAGATCCGTTGGACGACTTCACGAGGACGACGTCACCGGAGCGCAGCTCGTCGGCGAGGAAGCGCTCGGCGGCGGCGACGTCCTCGACCTCGACGACCTCCTTGCCCCACGAGCCTTCCTGGGTCGCACCGTCGGCGAGGCCCGAGGCCCCGGCTCCGACCACGACGAGGAGCTTGATGTTGAGGCGGACGACGAGGCGCCCGATCTCGTCGTGCTGGTCACGCGAGTCAGGTCCGAGCTCGAGCATCTCGCCGAGCACGGCGACCGAACGACGGTCGCGCCCGGCCACGACGGCGAGGGCCTTGAGAGCCGCGCGCATCGAGTCCGGGTTCGCGTTGTAGGAGTCGTCGATGATCGTCACGCCGTCGGCGCGGTCTGTCACGGCCATCCGGTGCGGGCTCGCAGGGTCGGACGAGCCGACCAGCGCGGCGGCCTCGGTGAGGTCGACCCCGAGCTCGACGGCCGCGGCGAGGGTCGCGAGGGCGTTGGTGAGGTGGTGCTCGCCGACCAGGCGCAGGGAGAGATGCTCGGTCCGCTCCCCCGCGGCGACTGTGCACGAGACACGGCCGAGCCTGTCGATGGTCACGTCGGTCGCGCGCAGGTCGGCGTCGCGGACGGTGCCGAAGGTGACGACCCGGCCTGGGGCGAGGTCGCGCATGGCGACCACGCGCAGGTCGTCGGCGTTGAGCACGGCGACGCCTCCGGGGGCGAGCCCGGTGACGATCTCGGACTTCGCCCTCGCGACGCCCTCGATCCCGCCGAAGCCGCCGAGGTGCGCCGAACCGACCGCGAGCACGATCGAGACGTCGGGCGGTGCGATGCCGGTGAGGTAGGTGAGGTCCCCAGGGGCGGAGGCGCCCATTTCGAGGACCAGGTAACGGGTCTGCGCGTCGGCCTGGAGGACCGTCAGCGGCAGGCCGATCTCGTTGTTGAACGAGGCGCGGGGCATGACCGTCGGACCGCTCGCCGACAGGACGTGCCCGAGGAGGTCTTTGGTGGTCGTCTTGCCGACCGAGCCTGTCACGGCGACGACCTGGAGCGCCCCGTCCGCCCGCAGGCGACGCAGGTGCTCCGCAGCCAGCAGACCGAGTGCCCGTGGCACGTCGTCGACGACGACGGACGGCACGCCGTCGAGCTCACGGCTGGCGAGGACCAGCGCGGCACCGTCGGCGACCGCCCCGGCGGCGTGGTCGTGCCCGTCGGAGGTGTCTCCGGCGAGAGCGACGAAGAGCGCACCTGCGGACACCGTGCGGGAGTCGATGACGGTGGGGCCGTCGACCCGCGTCGTGGGCGGGGCGGCGAGCCTCCCTCCCGTGAGGTCCGCGACCTCTGCGGCAGTCAGATCGATCACTCGCTGTGCTCCTTCGTCGTTCGCTGCGCGCGGTCGGCGACCGCTGCGCGTGCTTCCACCCTGTCGTCGAGCGGGTGGTCCACCCCGTCGATCTCCTGCCACACCTCGTGGCCTCGCCCGGCGACCAGGACCGTGTCCTCGTCGTCAGCAGCCAGGACTGCGGCACGGATCGCGAGGGCGCGCGGGGCCGCCTCGAGGACGTCGACGTCGCGGCCCGGGAGGGCAGCCGCGGCGGCCTCGCGGGCACCGTCGAGCACCTGCGTCCGGATCCCTGCGGGCTCTTCGGCGTGCGGGTCGTCGTCGGTCACGACGACCACGTCAGCACCCTCGACCGCGATCCGTCCCATGACGGGACGCTTGGTCGTGTCCCGCTCCCCCGTGGCTCCGAACACGACCACCAGGCGGCCGGCCGTCGTGGGCCGGAGCGCCTCGAGGGCGAGCGCGAGAGCATCAGGGTTGTGGGCGAAGTCGACGACCACACGGGGGCGGTCGGCAACCTGCTCCATCCTGCCAGGGACGGCCGGGGACATCCCCCCGGCGGCCTCCAGGGCGGCTGTGACAGTGCCCACGTCGACGCCGGACTCGACCACCATGACGAGGGCGAGGGCGGCGTTGGCGATGTTGAAGGACCCGGGCAGCGTCGTGCGGACGCGCATGCTGCGTCCGTCGCTGTGGGCGACGGTGAAGGTCGTACCCGCAGGGCCCTCCTGGACGTCCCGGACCGACCAGTCCCCCACGGGGGTCCCGCGCCGTCCGACGCTCAGGGTCACCACGGGGATGTCTGCGGTGGCAGCCAGCCGCTGGCCCCACTCGTCGTCGAGCACCACGACACCACGGCGCGCGCGCTCGGCCGTGAAGAGCTCGGCCTTGGCCGCGAAGTACCTGTCGAGGTCGCCGTGGAAGTCGAGGTGGTCCTGGCTGAGGTTGGTGAAGCCGACGACGTCGAAGTGCAGGCCGTCGACCCGGCGCTGGCTGATCGAGTGCGAGGAGACCTCCATCGCGAGGACGTCGACCCCGTCTTCGCGCATGGTCGCGAGCACAGCCTGCAGGCTCGCGGCGTCGGGTGTGGTCAGGCGGCTGGGGAGCACCCGAGAACCGGAGCGGGTCTCGACGGTCCCGACCAGCCCGACGGTGCGCCCGAGCGCGGTCAGCAGGTGGTCGAGCAGGTAGGTCGTGGTGGTCTTCCCGTTCGTCCCGGTCACGCCGAAGCTCGTGAGCGCCGTCGAGGGGTGGTCGTAGAAGAAGGCCGCCGCCGCTCCCGCTGCCCGCTGCGGGTCGCTGCCCGTCGGGAGGAGGACGACAGGCACGGGGCGCTGGTGCGAGGGCTCCCCGACGGCGGTCTGCTCGGCGCGGAGGAGGTCCAGACCTGCCTCGTCGGTCAGCACCGCGACCGCACCGGCGTCGAGCGCCGCCTGCGCGTACCGGGCACCGTGCGACCGGGCTCCGGGGACGGCGACGAAGAGGTCGCCGGGCTGGGCGTCGACACTGCCGAGGACCACGCCGGTGACGAGGAGGTCGCGGTCGGCCGGGTCGACCGAGCCCGAGACGGCGACGGCGAGGTCGCCGAGAGTTCGCGGCTGCACGGAGGCAGGCCGCAGCGATCCGGGGGCGGAAGTCATGGGGGCCAATCTATCGCGGGAACGTCCCGGGCACCGGGGCGGTCTGCCTCGGTGCCCGCCGTTCACCAGGTGGTGGGATAGAGCTCGGGCGTCGAGCCCGAGGGCACCACGCCGAGCTGCTGCAGCGCGAAGGACGTGACGTCGGAGAACACCGGGGCGGCGGACACCCCGCCGAACTTCGCGTACTCCGTGGCCGTGGGGTTCTCGATGAACACCCCGACGGCCAGACGTGGGTCGTCGACGGGCGCCACACCGACGAAGGAGGCGAGGTAGGCGTCGAGCTTCCCGTCGGCGCCAGGGATCTGGGCTGTACCGGTCTTCCCGGCCACCCTGTAGCCGGCGATCTCTGCGTTCCCACCGGTGCCCTCGAGGACAGCGGACTCCATCATCTTCAGCACGGTGCCGGCAGTCTCGGGCGAGACGGCCTGGACCGGGTCGGCCAGCGGGCTCGGCGTGTAGACGCCGTCGGCACCCGTGGTCCCGGCCACCAGGTGCGGGGTGTTGCGGACACCGCCGTTGGCCATGGTCGCGAAGACGTTGGTGGCCTGCAGGGCTGTCGCTGCCATGCCCTGCCCGAAGAGGACGGTGTACTGCGTCCTCCCGTCCCACGCGTCGGCGTCGGCGAGCAGCCCGCGCTCTTCGCCGGCGAGCTCGATGCCGGTCTTCTCTCCGAAGCCGAACTTGGTGAGGTAGTCGTGGCGGACCTGCTTCGGGATCTGCTCGCCCACCATGACGGTGCCGGTGTTCGACGACTCCGCGAGGATGCCCGTGAGGGTCCAGGGCTCGTCGCCGTGCTCGTGGGAGTCCTTGAAGGTCTGCCCGTTGGAGGTCGTGTAGTTGTACGGCACGGTGTACTGGCTGGTCGGCGTGGCGACCCCCGTCTCGAGGGCCGCAGCCATCGTGACGATCTTGGCCGTCGAGCCCGGGTCGAAGATCGTCGAGATCGCCTTGCTGCCACCGAAGCCCGTCGGCTTGTTGGGATCCATCGCGCCCGAGTCTGCGAGGGCGTAGATCTCTCCGGTCTTGACGTCCATCACGACGACAAAACCACCGCTCGCGCCCATCTTGGCGACCTGCGCGTCGATCGCGGCCTGGGCCTTCCACTGGAGGTCCATCCGCAGGGTCGTCCGCACGTCGGTCCCGGGGACAGCAGCCTTGGAGGACTGGACCCCTGTCGGGATCGCGTGCCCACCGAGCCCACGCTCGTAGGTCCGGCTGCCCGCGACCCCGGCGAGCTGCTCGTCGAGCGCGTACTCCAGGCCAGCCATGCCTGTGCCCTCGGCACCGACAAAACCGATGAGGTTGCCACCCGTCGTGCCCGCCGGGTAGGACCGGCGCGGAGCCTGCTCTGCGAACATGCCCGAGATGCCGAGCTCTTTGATGGCGTCCCAGGTCTCGGGAGCCATGTCACGCTCGAGCATCTTGTACTTGCTCGTGCCTGAGAGCTTGGCGGCGAGCTCGGCCTCGGGCTCTCCGAAGATCGGTGCGAGCAGCCGGGCAGCCTCGACGGGTCCGCCGACCCTCGCGCCGTCGACGGTGTGGGTCCAGTCGGCGATGAGGACCTGGTCGGCGAACACGTCGTAGCGCGTGACCGAGGTGGCGAGCACGTTGCCGTCGGCGTCCGTGATCTCACCACGGACGGCCGGGATAGTCGTCGTGTTCATGCGCCCCTCGAGGGCCTGCGCCGCAAGAGTCTCCCCCTGGTACGCCTGGACGTAGACGAGACGACCGGAGAAGAGCGCGAGCGTCGCGATCACGGCGATCGACAGCACCCGCACCCGCGTCAGCGGGTTGCCGACACGCGCCTGGCTGAGCCTGCGCTGCGTGACGGCGTCGAGCCTGCCGCCGACCCGAGGTCGGGCAGGGCTGCGGTCGGCGCCGATCCGAGCGCGGGCACCGCGTGGGGTGCGTGCGGGTGCTGCAGCACGAGCCGGGCGACCGGCGGACGCAGAGGTCCGGGCCGCAGGCGCAGCGGCGCGCACCGGGCGGCTCGCTCCTGCGCTGCGCGGAGCGCCGTCGGACGACCTCGCCGGGCGCGGCGTGCCCGAGCCAGCCGCCTGAGCGGCCGGGCGGGCACCGCGGACGGGTCGTGCGGCGGGACGGTCAGCGGAGGTGGCCTTGGCCGAACCGTCAGCCTGACCTGAGTCCTTGGCACTGCGGCTGGCACCGGGAGAGGTGGGGCGTGCGGTCGGACGGCCTGCTGCGCCCTGCGGACGGCCCGCGCCTGCTGGCGTGCGACCCGTGCCTGCCTGCGTCCGGCCGGTCGTGGCGTCCCGACCGGTGCGCGCCGCCCCGCGGGAGGTCGCCCCCGCGGCACGCGGAGTCTTCTCGGTGTCTGCGCCGGACCGGGGAGACCTCGGTGCTGACGAGCGTGGTGCCGACGAGCGTGGCGAAGCCGAGCGTGGTGCAGCACCAGACCTGGAGGTCGGTCGGGCGGCGCGAGAGCCCTGCGGCTCGTCGCGCCCGTCAGAGTCCTTCGACCGCGTCACTGCGCTGCTCCTGCGCCGCTCGCACCACCGAAGATCATGAGGTCGGAGAGCCGCAGCACACCCGGGTTGGGGCTCTGGACCATGCCCAGCTCGGTCGCACGGGCGGCCAGGGCCTGGGGCGAGGACAGCGCGTCGATCTGCTCGCCGAGCTGGTCGGCGATCTCCGCCTCCCGGGCGATCTCGATCTGGATGTCCCGGGCTGCGTAGGCCTCGTTGTTCATGACGGTGTTCATCACGAGGGTGCCCAGCAGCGCCGCCGCGAGGAGCCCGATGCAGAGCAGGACGAAGGGTGCGCGGCTGCGCGTCTGGGCAGGTGCCTGGACGAGCCTCAGACGCTCGGAGGGCCTCGGCAGAGACGGTGCCGGGAGATCCCGTGCCGGGAGGGCGCGTGCCGCCCCAGACTGTGCAGTGCTCATGGTCAGCGCTCCGTCCTGGTCTTCATGTGAGGGGGTGTCGGCCGGAGCCGTTCTGCGGCGCGCAGCCGCACCGAGGCAGACCGCGGGTTGCGCTCGAGCTCGGCCTCGTCGGCCTCCTCGGCGCCACGGGTGAGCAGCGAGAGGTAAGGCTTGTGAGACTCAGGCTCGACCGGGAGGTCGTGTGGCGCGCTCGAGACAGCGCCACGGCCGAGCTCCCGCTTCGTCAGCCGGTCTTCGAGCGAGTGGTAGGACTCGACGACGATCCGTCCGCCGACGGCAAGAGCCTCGACGGCGGCCGGCAGAGCGCGCTCGAGGACCTCTAGCTCGCCGTTCACCTCGATGCGCAGCGCCTGGAACGTGCGCTTGGCCGGGTTGCCCTGGCCCTTGCGCGTCGCCGCCGGGATGCACGCGCGGACGAGGTCGACCAGGTCCGCCGAGCGCTCCCACGGCTTCGCGTCACGCTTGGCGACGATCGACCGGGCGATCTTCGAGGCGAACCGCTCTTCGCCGTACTCCCGCAAGATCCGGGTGAGGTCACGCTCGCTGTAGGTGTTGAGGACGTCGGCTGCCGTGAGCGAGGCCGTCGAGTCCATCCGCATGTCGAGCGGGGCGTCCTGGGCGTAGGAGAAGCCGCGCTCCCGCTCGTCGATCTGCAGGGAGGAGACACCCAGGTCCATGAGGATCCCCTGCACCCCGGTGAGCCCCTGGGCGGCGATCACCTCGCCGATCTCGTCGTACACCGCGTGGACCCCGGTGAACCTGTCACCGAAGCGAGCGAGCCGCGCACCGGCGAGCTCGAGCGCCTGCGGGTCGCGGTCGATGCCGATGACCCGGACCTCGGGGAGCCTCTCGAGGATCGCCTCGGTGTGACCGCCCATCCCGAGCGTGCAGTCGACATAGACGGCCCCCGGGGCCGACAGTGCCGGAGCGAGGAGCTCCACGCACCTGTCGAGCAGGACCGGGAGGTGACGGTCCGAGGTCTCACGCGCCTCAGCTCCCCCGGCAGCCAGGTCGGAGGGGGAGGTCTCGATGTCGGTGGTCTCTGAGAGAGTCGTCTCGTCGCGGTCGACGGGGTCGCCCGGAGCGGGGGCGTCGGTGTCGTGATCGCTCACCCTGCGACCTCCTGTCCTGAGTCGTGCTCGACCTGTCCGGCGCGCCCGGCGTCCGCCGGTCGTGATGTGCTGCTGTGCCCACCTGCTGGATCAGGTCTCCCTCCGCGACCGTCTGACACCGGGGAAGTGCGTCAGACCGGGCGGGAGGAGGCCTCATCCAGCGGTGGTGCGTCTAGAACCTCAGGCCTGGCACGACCTCTTCGGCCGTGTCGGAGTACCCGGCGACCTGCTCTGCCAGATACGTGTCCCACGCGGCTGCGTCCCAGATCTCGACGCGAGTACCTGCGCCGATCACCGCGACCTCCCGGTCGAGCCCTGCATACTCGCGCAGCGCCGCCGGGATCGAGATCCTGCCCTGCTTGTCCGGCATCTCGTCGCTGGCTCCGGAGAGGAAGACACGCAGGTAGTCGCGCGCCTGCTTGCTCGTCACCGGGGCCTGTCGGATCTGCTCGTACATGCGACGGAACTCGTCCATCGGCAAGAGGAACAGGCAACGCTCCTGTCCACGTGTCATGACCAGCCCTGGGGCGAGCTGACCGCGGAACTTCGCGGGGAGGAGCAACCGTCCCTTGTCGTCCAGACGAGGGGTGTACGTCCCGAGGAGCAGTGTGGACGACGCGCCGAACAGTTCAGTCACTGCGACGCCTCCCCCGGCTGCTCCAAGTGGCTCCACCGTACTCCACTTCCCTCCACCACGCGGCGGCAATCACAGAAAATTCACCCTTGACGCGGCATCAGCACAGGTCACAGCGGTGGAGGGATGTGGAGGGCGCGGCGCGCGCGGGTGCGCTGGTGGCGCGTCCAGCGGCATTCAAGCGCCGCGACCACCGAGCAAAGTCGTGCAGAGCGGGCGAATCGACCTGGATCAGGGGGCGAGAAGGCATCGGCGGCGTCGCCGAGGCCATCTGGGCGTCAGGGTGGAGCGAAGTGGGGGGCCGCTGGGGAGCGAGGTGGAGGAGCGCCCGGCGATGGTCACCGACGCGTGTCGCTCGACACCCCAGTGCGCTCCGGGAGCACGACAGCGCGGGCTGGGCGTATGAA